>JAQTPT010000003.1 GCA_028712795.1 Methylococcales bacterium | reverse complement strand
TGCATCTGTGCTTCAATTTCTTTGGCGTAAGGTTTTATCATTTGTTAATTTTGAAGAAAGTTTCTTTCGCGCAAAGGTTAATTCTTAAACTGAATTTGCCTAAATTAATTTATGCTCATTCCTTAGCAAGTAGCCTCGATGTAACAGAGTGGAATCGAGGATAATCGAAGCCTGCAAACCCTCGATTCCGCTTCACTGTATCGAGGCTACTGTCTTATCACGAAACCGTTTTACACGGCAGTCCCAAAAACAGCGCCAACGCCTGCGGTCAAACCCATAGCCAATGCGCCCCAGAAGGTTACCCGGAAAGCGCTCTTGATTAGGCTGGAACCACCGGTATAAGCCGCTAAAGTGCCCAGCAGTGCAAGAAACAGCAAAGATGCGGATGACACAAAAACGATTAAATTCGCACCAGGGGCGAACATGACAATCAATAGCGGCAAAACAGCGCCAACGGCGAAGGTGGCTGCCGAAGTCAGCGCCGCTTGTATGGGGCGGGCGGTGCCCGTTGCCGAGATGCCCAGCTCGTCGCGGGCGTGCGCGCCCAGGGCGTCATGATTCATGAGTTGTTCGGCAACTTGCTCCGCAAGTAAAGGGTCTAGCCCTCGCGCTACATAAATGGCTTGCAGTTCATTTTGTTCATGATCTACATTGTCATCCAGTTCTTTGCGCTCACGCGCCAAGTCGGCCTGTTCAGTATCGGCTTGTGAACTGACCGATACATATTCACCCGCCGCCATCGACATGGCTCCGGCAACGAGCCCGGCGACACCGGCTAATACGATGTCGTCGTGCGCGGCGTGGGAGGCGGCAATACCCACGATTAAACTGGCTGTCGACACGATGCCGTCGTTTGCGCCTAAAACAGCGGCGCGAAGCCAGCCGATACGATGAGTGCGGTGGGTTTCGCGATGATAAGGTAACATTGGTTTTCCTTTAAAAAATAAATTTGGTTAGGTGACATCGAATTGTCAGGGAACGCTATCGCGCACCCGAACAAGGTTTCTTTCGTATAAAATACGATTCTTGGACTCCACTTGCCTAGGTTATTTTGTGCGCGTTCCTAAAATAACCAAGTTTATATGAGTATTTTAATTTTTTAATAAAGGAACAAAATTGATGCGGTTTACGGACTCGGAAAATATGTGGATTGACAATCAGAACGTCCAGATTATGTTTCGTCAGAAACAAATGCATCGTATCGTGTTTTGTGGATCAGTTTACTGCACTGACTGATCTGTCTCAATTATCCCAATCAAAAGTTACTTGCCGAAGTGTATGTTGTGCGATCATCAAGTTTTCGTCGGTTGGCACGACCCAGGCAGAAACCTGGGAATTTAGCGTCGAAATACGCGTGGAGGCGGCTTCATTGGCGGAGTCGTCAAAATCTAAACCCAGCCAGGAAGCTTGGCGGCAGACTTGCTCGCGAATCGCGGCAGAATGTTCACCAATTCCACCGGTGAACACCAGCGCGTCAAGACCGCCGAGCGCCGCGGCCAAAGAGCCAATTTCACGCCCGGCACGATACACAAACAACTCGACGGCTTCTATTGCATGTGGGGCGTCGCTGGCAAGCAGAGTGCGCATGTCGTTGGAAATGCCGGAAACGCCCAGCAAGCCGGATTGATAATAAAGCAGTTGCTCCAGAGCGCTTGAGTTCATGTTGTGACGATCCATAAGATAAAGCAAAACGCCGGGATCAATGTTGCCGCAACGGGTGCCCATGACCAGACCGTCGAGCGGAGAAAAACCCATGGTGGTTGCGACACTGAACCCGTTATGAAGGGCGCACAGGCTGGCGCCGCTTCCCAAGTGGGCGATGATTATGCGGGCGCTGGCGAGAGCGGGTTCTACTTTGGGTAAAACGGAGGCAATGTATTCGTAGGATAAACCGTGAAATCCGTAATGGCGCACACCTTCATCGGCAAAGCGTCTGGGAATTGCGATACACTGTGCGACGGCGGGCTGTGTGCGGTGAAATGCGGTGTCAAAGCACGCCACTTGGGGTGTTGTGGGCATGGATTTCAGCAGGGCGCTAATGGCAGAGAGGTTGTGCGGTTGATGCAATGGAGCCAGAGGAACTAGCGCTTCCAGTTCCGCCAGAACGGATGGGCTAATGAGGACAGGGGCAGAATAGTGTTGCCCGCCGTGTACGACGCGATGCCCGACTGCCAGCAATGTTCCGTTCTGAATGGAAGGTGACAGCCAATTGAGTATCAAGTTGATGGCGCCCGAATGGTCACGGGCTTCACTGGCCGAAAGTAAGCGGTCGAGGATTTGAATGTCATCGAGGCCGTTTACGGTAAAATGAGGTTGGCCGCCAATATTTTCGACTTGGCCAGCCATATCGGCGATAAGGCTATGTGACGCGGTTGTCCGGTAAAGAGCGAACTTGATGCTTGACGAGCCTGCGTTAATTATTAGCAGGTATTTATTCATAGCGGGGAATTAAACCTTCGCTCGATTGTGCCGGATCTTGTATGCGTCGAATAACCACATGACACCTTAATGTTTTTTCATTAAAAGTTGGCATGATAGTCGAGTGCTTGATAGTCCAAAGGCTTGGGAGAATTCATGCCTTTATCTATTCCATGCCATGAGGATTTAATCCGTTGAAGTCTTAACTATCCAGTCAATCAAGTCCCGGCACGTTTGCGAAGGTGTTCGGGCATATAATTGCGGTCACCCAAAACTTCAAGCATCGGGCCATAGGTTCCAAATTTGACGATGCTAATGGAGGCGGCGGGGGCATTGATGCGATCCCGGTAGCGTCCCACGTCGATTCCCAGGAGACTGCAAAGAATGATGCGTATTGTGGCCTTATGGGATACCACCAACACGTTGCCGCTTTTAAACTTGGACTCGATTTCGGTGATAATCGGGAGCGCCCGGCTCGCTATCTGAATGGCAGTTTCGCCTCCGGTAGGCGGATTCCATGCCGGTTCCGTTAGCCAGCGAATGTAATCCTGTTCGTGGTGGAGCCTTACGTCTTCCAGTTCCCGATCCTCCCATTCGCCGTAACTGATCTCCCGTAGCCCATCCCGCAGTTGCATGGTTAGGCCCAAAATGTCGCACAAAGGCTTCGCTGTCGCGATCGCCCTTTTCATGGGGCTGACGTAGACATCAGTCCAGGGGATCGAACGATACGCGCCGGCGAAAGCCTGGGCCATCTGATGCCCTTCCGCAGTCAGTCCGGCATCCAGAGCGCCACAATAAGCGCCCCGTTGGCTGTACTCGGTTTCACCATGCCTGAGCAGATAAATTTTCAGGCTCATGTCAAAAATCCAGGCTCATTGACGGGCAACTTGACTGTCACTTGCCGCACATTCCAAATTTCAGTGCAATATTCCCGGATAGCACGGTCAGAGGAAAATTTGCCGGCTCTGGCTGTATTCAGGATGGACATGCGTGTCCATTGCTCCTGATCTTCCCAGACCGTGGCAACCTTATCATGACAGGCCACGTAATATGCATAATCCGCCAATACAAGAAAGGGATCATACCTGCACATTTTATCGACCAATGTCCTGAATATCTCAGGGTCGCCATGAGAAAAATGACCCGTAGCGATTAAGTTTATAACCTCGGGCAACTCCGGATTGGTTGCGATATAGGCTGCTGGGCGATAGCCTTCGCTTTGGACCCGGACGACATCTTCTTCGGTCAGTCCGAACAGAAAGAAATTTTCAGCGCCGACTTCATCACGGATCTCGACGTTGGCCCCATCAAGGGTGCCAATAGTTAAAGCACCGTTCAGCGTGAATTTCATATTACCGGTGCCCGAAGCTTCCTTGCCCGCAGTAGAAATCTGCTCGGACAAATCGGCCGCCGGGTAAATCAGCTGGCCGTTCTGCACATTAAAGTTAGGGACAAAAGCAACGCGCAAAAACTTATTAACATCCGGGTCATTATTCACCACCTCGGCCACTGCATTGATGAGTTTGATGATGCGCTTGGCCAGAAAATAACCGGGTGCTGCCTTACCGCCGAAAATAAATGCCCGTGGCGGAATAGTAAGCCCGGGATTACGCTTTAGACGACAATATAAAGTGATGATGTGCAGCACATTGAGATGTTGACGTTTGTACTCGTGGATACGTTTGACCTGAATATCAAACAACCAGGTTGGATCGAGCTCAATGCCGGTCTGCTTGCGTATGTAAGCGGCGAGTTTTTCCTTGTTCCCTTGCTTGACGGCTCGCCATTCTTGACGAAATGCAGCATCTTCGGCTAATGGCTCAAGCTTTTTGAGTTCATCGGTCTGGGTCAGCCAGCCATCGCCTATCGAGCGCGTGATTAAATCGCTAAGCTTGGGGTTGGCCAGCGCCATGAAGCGGCGCGGCGTTACTCCGTTGGTTTTGTTGCTGAAACGATCCGGCCAAAGTTGGTAGAAATCCTTTAGCAAACGGCTTTTTAACAGTTCGGTATGTAACTCGGCCACGCCGTTGATGGCATGGCTGCCCACGCAGGCAAGATGGGCCATGCGCACACGTTTGTTGTCACCCTCATCAATCAGTGACAGACGTGCCAGGCGTTGATTATCGCCGGGATAGCGTCTTCGTACCTCGTCAAGAAAATGGGTATTGATTTCGTAAATAATTTCCAGATGTCTCGGCAGAAGTTCGCCAAACAAAGATAGCGACCAGGTTTCCAAGGCTTCTGGCAGTAATGTGTGGTTAGTGTAGCCAAAAGTGCGTAAAGTGATGCTCCAGGCCGAGTCCCAAGCGAGATCACGCTCGTCTACCAGTAGCCTCATCAGTTCAGCAATGGCGATTGAGGGATGGGTGTCGTTGAGTTGAGCGGCGAAACGCTTCGGAAAATCTTCAAGAGGCTGGCCGGCTAGTTCAAGCAAATGCAGCATATCCTGTAGCGAGCAGGAAACGAAAAAATATTGTTGCGCCAGGCGGAGTTTTTTTCCGGCTTCCGGTTCGTCATTAGGGTACAAAACCTTCGTCAATGTCTCGGAATGAACCTTATCATTCACCGCCTGGTAATAATCTCCGGTATTAAAGGCCTGAAAGTCAAAAGATTCGCAGGCTTCAGCACTCCAGAGACGCAGGGTGTTGCAGGTATTGACGCGATAACCCGGAACCGGTGTGTCGTAAGCCACCCCTTTTACAACATGGTGCGGTATCCAACGCATCCGCGTATATCCCTGATGATCTTGGTACATCTCGCTGTGTCCACCGAAATTGACATAATACGCAGTATCGGGCTTTGCAATTTCCCAGGGATTGCCCCAGCGCAGCCATTTGTCCGTGATCTCGACCTGCCAGCCATCGTGAATCTCCTGATCGAAGATGCCGAATTCGTAACGGATACCGTAACCAATCGCCGGACGTTCAAGTGTTGCAAGGGAGTCCAGATAGCAGGCGGCAAGCCGTCCCAGACCGCCATTGCCCAAACCGGGCTCCTCCTCCAGAGCAATGAGGTCATCAAGGTTTTTGCCAAGTTCAGTGACGGCTTGTCGAATTTCCTGCTCAATGCCGAGATTGACCAGACTAGTGCCAAGCTGTGGTCCCATAAGGTATTCAGCGGAGAAATAACAGGCTACCTTTTCAAACTGATCACCTGCCAAGTACGTTTGCACCGAATGGCTCCATAGATGCTGGAGCCTGTCACGCACGGTCAGTGCCAACGCCTTGTAATAACATTGTTCAGAGGCTACTTCCGGTAGCCGGCCAAGACTGTATTTCAAATGATCGAGAACCGCCTGTTTCAGTGCGGCGGTGCTCAAGCTGCTACGGGCGTTATCCGGTAAGATTATCGGATCATTTTTCAACCCGCCGCCTGTTTTCTTGTTGTCCGTCGTCATTGTTACATCCTCAGTAAGGCCATTGCCACTGGTCATCTTCGGGTCTGTCTATCCCATGCTCATAAGCATAATTACGGCATTCGATTTGCAAGTCGCGCAGTTTTTCTTTAACATGCGCACCCGATACGCGTAAGGCCGGAATACGGTCGATTGCATCAATGGCAAGGCTGAAGCGGTCGGTTTCGTTCTGGATAGCCAATTCCAGCGGTGTGTTGATGCTGCCCTTTTCCTTGTAACCGCGAACATGCAAGTTGTTGTGGTTGTTGCGGCGATAAGCGAGCCGATGTATTAACCAGGGGTAGCCATGGAAGTTAAAAATAATAGGTTTGTCGAGGGTGAACAGGCTGTCGAAATCCCGGTCTGAAAGGCCATGCGGGTGCTCGCTGCTAGGCACCAGTTTGTAGAGATCCACCACATTGATAAAGCGGATTTTGAGTTGTGGAAAGTTTTCGCGCAGTAACACGGTTGCCGCCAGGGCTTCCTTGGTGGGAATGTCGCCCGCGCTCGCCATCACCAGATCGGGCTCATAACCGTCGTCATTGCTGGCCCATTCCCAGATGCCAATGCCCTTGGTGCAGTGTTTGATCGCGGCGTCCATATCGAGGAATTGCAGATGCTTCTGTTTGTCAGCTACTATGACGTTAATATAGTTGGTGCTTTTCAGGCAATGGTCGGCTACGGAAAGCAGGCAGTTGACGTCAGGCGGCAGGTAGATACGGGTCACAGACGGGCTTTTGTTTACTACCAGGTCAATAAAGCCGGGATCCTGATGGGTAAAGCCATTGTGGTCCTGCCGCCAAACGGTGGAGGTGATCAGCAGGTTAAGTGATGACACCGCCGCGCGCCAAGGCACTTCCTTGGACATGGCGAGCCATTTGGCATGTTGGTTGAACATGGAATCAATCACATGCACAAACGCTTCGTAGGTGGAAAAAAAGCCGTGCCGGCCTGTCAGCAAATAGCCTTCCAGCCAGCCTTCCAGTGTATGTTCGGACAGCATTTCCATCACACGTCCATCAGGCGACAGTTCGCCGCCGTCTGCATCTTCCGGAAAATAGCCCGCCAGCCAGGTTTTCTTGCTGGCCACATAAATATCATCAAGCTTGTTTGAGCTGTTCTCATCCGGGCCGAACACACGGAAATTCTTCATATTATCGGCCATAATATTGCGTAGGAACTTGCCCAGTGGTCGCGTATTTTCCGCCGTGACTTTACCCGGGCTTTCAAGGGCTAACGCATAATCCCTAAAATCAGGCATCCGTAAGGCTTTACGTAATAGACCGCCGTTAGCGTGAGGGTTTGAACTCATGCGCTGCGTGCCTTTGGGCGCTAGCGCCTTTAGCTCGGGGATCAATTTGCCGGAGGCATCAAACAATTCTTCAGGTTTATAACTGCGCAGCCATTCCTCCAGTTGCTTCAGATGCGCAGGATTTTCTTTCATCCCGGCAAGAGGCACCTGATGTGAACGCCAAAAACCTTCGACTTTATGACCATCCACTTCCTTGGGACCAGTCCAGCCTTTTGGACTACGCAATACGATCATAGGCCAGCGTGCCCGCGTTGGGATACCGGTGCGACGGGCCTCTTCCTGAATGCGGCGGATTTCCAGAACACATTTTTCCATAACGCCTGCCATAAGCTGGTGCATGGTTTCAGGGTCACTGCCTTCCACGAAATAAGGGGTGTAACCGTAGCCCAGAAACAGGCTCTCCAGTTCCTCGTGGGAAATGCGAGACAAGAGCGTCGGATTGTTGATCTTATAACCGTTAAGATGCAATATAGGCAATACCGCGCCATCGCGTATGGGATTAAGGAATTTATTGGAATGCCAGGATGTCGCAAGTGGGCCGGTTTCCGACTCACCATCGCCTACCACCACCGTCACCACTAAATCAGGATTGTCGAAAGCTGCGCCGAAAGCATGTGAAACGCTATAGCCTAGCTCACCGCCTTCATGGATGGATCCGGGTGTTTCGGGTGTGCAGTGGCTACCGATACCGCCGGGGAAAGAAAACTCCTTAAAGAATTGTAACATCCCTTCTTCATCTTCACCCTTGTTGGGGTAAATTTCTGCGTAAGTCCCTTCGAGATAAACGGGAGCCAATACGCCAGGTGCGCCGTGGCCTGGGCCTGCCAAAAAAATGGCGTCAAGGCCGTACTTATTAATGAGCCGGTTCATGTGGATGTAGGCAAAACTCAGGCCAGGACTCGATCCCCAGTGCCCCAAAAGCCGGTTCTTGATGTTATCGGACTTTAACGGTTCTTTCAAAAGCGGGTTGCCCTGAAGATAAATCATCCCAGCGGCTAGATAATTACAGGCACGCCAATAGGCGTTAATCCGGTGTAGCTCGTCCGCGTTTAGCGGTGCTGAAACTGTCGATTTGTCAGATGCTGTCATTGGGTAAACCTCTTGAGTGCTTGATAGATTTAAAACATAAAGTAATGGCTTGGGACAGGAGATAAACAGTCAATAATCCGATTGTCCGGAGAAATTGTGACAATAGTATTTCAAAGTTAAAAAATTCAAGATTAGCGCTGAGATACCGTACCATATTGATCGTATACAATACAATAAAATAAGGCGGGTAAGGCTTTCGGCTAACTATACCGCATTTTAAAAGCTGAGTGCTGATGTTTAAAGTCTGCAATTTTTATTAATTGTAACTAAATCCCCTTGTTCAAGATAACCATGAAAAATAAACATAAATTTCGGTTTTGTCGCAAATATCCATAAAGCATAAAGCTGCACTTATCTGCGGATATAACTATCCTGCTAAAACCATAAACTGTTTATAAGCGGGTCTCTTTTATCAGACATCTGTCATTTCCGAGTCATATGAGCGGTTTCGATTCCATCCAGGAGCTTTTCCGCGAACAAATGGTTATCTATTCGCACACTTTATGGTTTCAAATTGAAAAAAAATAATCCTGTACGGTTCATTTTGCTAACAGGTCATGATACATTGACATGAAACTCATTTTCCGGCGAACATCTCTGATACGACTTCATCATAAAAGTTATTTCTGTGAAAAAAATATTTATTTTATTAGTTGCCGGCCTTACAGCATGTTCCCAACATTATAGTTCTGTTGTTTCGCTAAATGATTTAACCTGGATCGACCTAAGCCATCCCTATGACAGCACAACATTATATTGGCCCAATAACATAAAAGGATTTGAACACGTTAAAGAAGCGGAAGGAAAAACAGTATTAGGTTATTATTATTCTTCCTATCGCATCTGTACACCTGAACATGGAGGTACTCATCTGGATGCGCCTATCCACTTTGCAGAAAATAAATTGACAGTGGACCAGTTGCCCCTAAGCAGTTTAACCGGTAATGCCGTTGTCATTGATGTATCCCGAAAAGCCCTGGGCAATCGTGATTATCAGGTTGGTATTGAGGATATTGAAAGCTGGGAAAAAGAAAACAATAGAATACCCGACAATACGATCATACTTTTCAGAACAGGTTACGGGCAGTTCTACCCTAACCGGGAAAAATATTTTGGCACCCCAAAAACTGGCCTGGAAGCTATACCAGACTTACATTTTCCGGGTATTTTACCGGAAACTACTCAGTGGTTGGTTGAAAAAAGAAGTATCAAAGCATTGGGACTGGACACCCCTAGTATCGATTACGGTCAATCAAAGGATTTTAAAACCCATCGGATTTTACTGGGTAGCAATAAGCCGGGCTTTGAAAACCTTGCCAATTTAGATCAATTGCCATCGAAGGGTATCTATGTTGTGGCCTTGCCCATGAAAATAGCTAAAGGAAGCGGTGCTCCGCTTAGAATAATAGCGACTCTAATTTCTCAATAGAAAACAGTGTGACATTTTTTAAAACTGGTGCCCGTAGCGCATTATTTTTTAGAAACCGGACCAGTAATTATATTGTTTCCAGATCATCCCTAATTATGAGATCTAAAGTTAAATCACTATGGCTACAGCTCCATTTCCAACGAACCCGGAACTTAATACCAAAAGTGCTTTAGTCAGTTGCGAGTGGTTGCGGCATAATCTTGATCGCCCCAATCAGGTTATTCTGGATGCGACATACTTTTTGCCCAGACAGCACCGCAATGCCCAAGAGGAATTCAGGTTAGAGCATATTCCAGGCGCACAATTATTCGACATTGATGAAATTGCAGACCTGAACAGCCCACTACCACATACGCTGCCTGGTGCAGACCAATTTGCCCAGCAAGTGGGGCAAATTGGTATCGATAACGATACTTGGGTGTTGATTTACGACAACAATCATTTTTTTGCATCCGCGCGAGCCTGGTGGATGTTTCGAGTATTCGGGCACGATAACGTCAAAATTGTAGACGGTGGCTTAACCCGCTGGAAGCATCTATCGTTACCATTAACTTCCGACACGATAAAACCGGCGCCTAAAGTATTTAACGCCGAGTTTGATTCCGAACTGTTTTTGGATTTAGAGAAAATGCAGATCGTTCAGCAACAAGGAAGCAAGCTAATTCTGGATGCGCGTTCAGAAGACAGCTTTAAGGGTCAACGACCATTAAACGATACCGGTCTCCAACCTGGCCATATTCCAGGCAGCATTAATATCCCCTATCAAAATTTGTTTGCCAAGGATGACCATACCTTGCTGCCCGTTGAGCAATTGAGACAGATCATTTCAGATGCAGCAGTGGACTTATCCAAGCCGATGGTCGCCAGTTGCGGTTCAGGCGTTTCAGCGGCTCTGTTGCTTTTGGCGCTATATCAAATTGGCATCCATGAAGTTCCCATGTTTGATGGTTCGTGGGCACAATGGGGCCGGCAAACGGATTTGCCCCGGCAAACAAAGCCGTAACCCGGTCAGTCCTGTCAAACAGCGTGGAAAATTTGATAGTTTTTACCAGAAATGGGCATATAATTTTACCCGAAACAATTTATATGTTATTGCTTTTAAATCGCCTAATGCCTTAATTCGCTAGAAAACCGGCGCAGTCAGTGAAAAAATCTGGAAGCTCTTTTCCAGTCTTATACCGTTATCACAACGATAACCGCTAATTCTGCTTATAAATATTGCCGTTTTACCGGTGGCCACCGTGAAAGCCGCCAAAGCCTCGATAACCACCACCATAATGTCCCCCAAAAGCAGGATAACCGCCACCATGATGCCATCCATAAGCAGGATAACCCCAATGATTGCCCCAGCCGTAACCATAGGTAAACCCAAAGGACGGGTAATAACCGTAGCCATATCGCCCATAATTCCCGTAATAGTGGGGATATTGGTAATAGCTGTATCCTGTATATGGGGCATAGTAACCCCCATAGGGATAGTAAGTCGCACATGACGCAGTCGACAGCAACAGCAGTATTAATAATGTTCTTTTCATAATTTATGACCTGCAAACCAGCCAACGAATGTCTGCCGGTTACAATCGATCAGTTTTGAAACAGCAGTCAGGTTAAGCCCCGAATCTAAGCACCACAAAACCTGCTGAAACTGGTAGCTATTGGACGCAAATTTGCGGTTCATGCTATAAAGCACGCTATTTACTATACACCCTATAAATTACATAGGCTGCAAAGACCATCGTTAATATATAAATACCCGCAGAAATCATTTTATTCTCCTCGTCAGTTATAGTTACGGCCAATGAAGGTAAATATTTTTACAATACGCCGATTGTATGAACGATCTATAGATTTCATCTAATGTTTCTTAATCGACGCCGATAACGGCGAAAAGCACGTCTTACGATAGGGTAAATACGTTCAAAACCCGTGTTGTTTTCCAAGACTGATTCGTTCTGTTTGGTTTTCAACATAACTAAAAGATGTTGAGCTTGATTTATCAAAATTTCTTTATCCATTTCTGATTACCATTAAGTCACTACTGGTTAAATTATTTTGGGTAAAGCCATCCCGGGCGCTTATTTTCGGCATCTTAAAAATATCCGCAGTTAAAAAAAATCGGGTATAACAATACGAAGGCAATGAATGTTGCTTGCTTATGGAAATGCATTTTCATATTGTTTCTCCCTGTTAAAATTGCACGTATAGAATTAAGCTATTTCCGTGCCACAAGTTAATTACCAAATTAACACGAGTAATATCAATCCTGACTGTTAAACAAGAGGTGCTTAAAACGAATGAGGAAAGTAATAAAGGTTCAAATAAGCCTTTTGTTAAGGTTCTTTTCAACTACTGGCGCTTAGCTGACAATCAACATTGAAAATACCGATGTATACTGTCATTGATGAAAGATTGGGCTTGCCACGTTAGGTGGCACAGAACGGGGGCAGCGATGTTTCGTATAGGTCTGCTATCTGACACCCATGGCCTTCTCCGGCCCGAAGCGAAGGCATTCCTCAACGGGAGCGACTTCATTATCCACGGGGGAGACATAGGCAATCCCAAAATTCTGGAAGAGCTGTCCTTACTTGCGCCAGTCACAGCGGTGCGAGGGAATAATGACAAGGGCATCTGGGCAGAGCTGCTTCCAGTTAACGTCTTTCTTAAAGTGGGCGAAGTGCTTATTTACATTCTTCACGATCTGGCGGAACTCGAAATCGAGTCAGTCGCTGAAGGGGTTCAGATAGTAGTCACGGGGCACTCGCACAAGCCACTGGTCTTCGAGCGCGAGGGGGTTCTCTACGTCAATCCTGGCAGTGCCGGGCCACGCCGGTTCAAGTTGCCCATCGCCGTCGCAGAGGTCATCGTTTCCGGGAGTTCAGTGTCTGCACGAATAGTCGAGTTGAGTGGCTCAAATGCAGCCTGACTCACTGGCTATTCCGGTGGGTTTACTCTGGATTTTGAAATTTTTTAAGCACGCTTTTACTGATATCGTTGATAAATTCTTCACTATTTTCATAATCTTGGCTTTTTATAAATCTGACAATCGACATCACCGGTTTTTTTGTACTGGCTATTTCTTGACATGAACGACCAAAGCCTTGGCAATGACTGCCTTCACAAGTTCATTAGGGTTACCGCTAATGTTATTTGTCCATGATAACCCGCTTTTATGGTTGCCAATTATTGGCGCGCATTTACTGTTTTTTTCCGGCTTAAAGCTGCTTAACCGCTTGCACAATGTCGACTGGCAGTATTTGCGCTGCTCTTCCATCGACATTATTCCTCCCGCTGTCATAGGCGCTTTTGGACTGGTGAATCTACCGGTCTTATGGTTGAATAGCTTCATTTATCCGGTTACCTTGTTTTAGGCGATTTCCGGCAAAGAATATACCCAACTTGCTAGTCTTTTTGCCCATTGTCTGCGTTGCAAAAAGGATTACATAGCCTGCTATGCGCACCTTTTTACGCCTTGAAAATGAACAAAAATCCTGCACAATTTGGATATATTCATTCTTGTAAATCGCCTTATGGTTTTACCTGGACATATAACCGAAGTATTGAAAGTCAACCTGTTTGGGCGGATAAAGGTTGCGTCTCCAGGAAACAGATAAAACTGGCACCATAAAATTGAACAATGCCCACGTTAAAAAAGAAGCTTACAACTGCTCAACTGTAATGCCATTTTTTTAAAAAACGGGCAAATTTTCCCAACCGTTCGACAAGCCGAAAACCGATGAACTGAATGTCTCATACAGGTAATAAAAACGATCAAGCGAAGCTTCCGGACAAGCGCTTTTCTTGTGGCTGCGCGCAAACTATCGAACAACACCGGCAAAATTTAAACGGCATCGTTGAGTCGCACCTTAACGAGGCAAAAAATCGTGTCACGCCAGTCTATTTGAAGTATTTTGCTTCGCCGGTTGTTGTCTTAAGCCGCCATTGGCGACACCGGGGCGATATTCCCAAGGAGTTAGCTACCCTGCCTCGTTCTGCTTGGGGCTTTATCAAGTCAGCCGCCACCGTTAAGAAAAATCAACCGGAAAAACAACTCGATTCTATCTCCTTATCGGGTAAGCAACGTGAGTTGCATACCGCGATTGAAGTCGAGTTGCTTGATTTACCCGGCTTGGACAAAAAGCTTCAGGACTATGTCGCTCTGCATCAAGCCAATTTCAATGCCAAATTGGGTGATTTACTCAGCGGACTTCCCACCAATCAGCGCGAGGAAGTTGAAAGGCAACTCGCCCATCATATTGAACGAATGTCTCTTCCTGTTGAAGGCTCGCGAGAAGCATTGATGTTTTTATTGACCGGCTTAATGGGCAAAGGTCTGGGAGCCAGCGGCTTTGGAAGTAGCATTGCCACAGGTCAAGCCGCTGCAACAGCGATTTATACAAGCAATCTGTCCTGGTGGGGCAGTTTATGGGTGAGCCTAACCGGAGTTCCTGCCTGGGTAGGTTTTGTTGGAGCGACAAGCGGATTAGTGGCAACACTCATCATCGCGCCTTTTTTCGCGCCTTTGCTGGAAGTTGGCGTCAATCGATTTCGAGGCAAAAAAATGTTACTTGAAATCATTGAGCATGTGAGGACCCGTGTCATCAAACCGCCAGACGATGCGGTGGATGTTTTGGGAAAGCTTGCTGTCTATCTGCAACTGCTTCCCGATATTATTCGTTTTGCGGCTAAGATCAAGCCATGATTGAGGTAGCGTAAAATTTTTCCAGGCACAAAATTCAGGGACAGGATACGGCTTATCTTATGCTGCTATTGAGCAGCCAAATAAAGCAGCGGCCAATCCAAAGGGGATTGATTCCGTTGTAAAACATTGAGTCGGCGGTTAAACCGGAAATGTTTATCAACACCGGATAGCAATAATAATTACCGTAAGAAACTTAACTGGTCAGAGTCTATTCTTTTATCCGTATTTACTTACCTTCCGAAACGCGAGTAAAATCTCTCTGACCAAGGGAGGCCTTTATGTCTGAATGGTTGATACTCATTTTTGTCCTTTATATAATTTATCTCATTATGAAAAAATCAAAAACCACCACCGAAAAGCCAGCGCCTAAAGCTAAAGCTGCACAACCCGCTACGGCCGTAGCCACTGAAGCAACCATTAAAAAACCAGGCCCGGATAAGAAACCCCCTAAAAAGGCTCAAGCCGTGGCTCCCCAACCGGATGCGGCGGCGCCGGAAATAGCAATGCCTGAACGCGTGGGTTTGACTGCGGGTTACATTTGGCATTACCTGGCTGAAAATGGCGCGACCCCTGTTGCCAAATTGGTTCGGGAGCTTCCTGAAGAAGAAAAAATCATTCAGCGCAGCATTGGCTGGTTAGCTCAGGAAGACAAAATAACTCTCGCCACAGTTGACCGGGTTGAGACCATCGCCTTGAAAGGCTAGTCATTATGATGATTTTGTGGAGTAATGGGCAGCAGTATAGATCGGACAATATCGTTAGATAAAAAGCGCCATCAAAACTTGATCATCGGCTCGTTCGATCATTAGATATTGAAAATTATCACGCAATCTGAGAAACTTTGCGACAGAACCATTTAGGCTTTCATCAACGACTGATTGATTCCGTGTTAAGGCTTACTATTTGATCTATGTATTCCGATTCAATAGCAGGCAGGCCCATGCTATCGGCGACTGAACTAAGACGTTGACTCAGGTAGTATTTTTTTCGAGGCAAAATTATGACTAGTAATTCCCGCAAAAATCCTCTACAACCACCTCAACTAGCCGGGCTGGAAAAGTGTCCTAGCGGCATTTCCGGCCTGGATCAGATCACTGGCGGCGGCCTGCCCCGTGGGCGGACGACGCTGGTGTGCGGTGGCTCCGGTTCGGGCAAGACGCTGCTGGGCATGGAGTTTCTGGTCAAGGGCGCCACGAAATTCGGCGAAGCGGGCGTTTTCATGTGCTTCGAGGAGAACGCCGAGGAGCTCGCCCAGAATGTGGCCTCCCTGGGTTTCGACGTGAACGGCCTGATCACAAGCAAGCAACTGGTGATAGATTATGTACGCATTGAGCGCAGCGAGATTGAGGAGACCGGTGAATACGACCTCGAAGGACTGTTCATCCGCTTGGGCCTTGCCATCGATTCCATCGGCGCGAAGCGGGTGGTGCTGGACACCATCGAGACCCTGTTTGCCGCCCTCGCCAACGCCGGCATCCTGCGCGCGGAGCTGCGGCGGCTGTTCCGCTGGCTCAAGGACAAGGGCGTCACCGCCATCGTCACCGGTGAGCGCGGAGAAGGCACCTTCACTCGCCACGGCCTGGAGGAGTATGTCTCCGACTGCGTGCTCCTGCTCGACCAGCGGGTCGTGGAGAACATCGCCACCCGCCGCCTGCGCATCGTCAAGTACCGCGGCTCCGCCCACGGCACCAACGAATACCCTTTCCTGCTGGACGAGCAAGGCTTCACCGTGGTGCCGCTCACTGCCATCGGCTTGCAGTACGCCGTGTCCACGGATTTCATTTCCACCGGCGTCGCGAAACTCGACGCCATGCTGGGCGGGCACGGCTACTATCGGGGCGGCAGCCTGCTGCTGTCTGGCACCGCCGGTTCCGGTAAGACCAGTCTCGCGGCCCATTTTCTTGATGCCGCCTGCCGCCGGGGCGAGCGCTGCCTGTTCTTTGCCTTTGAGGAATCTCCGGACCAGATTATGCGCAACATGCGCTCCATCGGCCTCGACCTGAGGCAGTGGCTGGACAAGGGCCTGCTGCGTTTTCACGCATCGCGTCCGTCCACCTTCGGCCTGGAGATGCATCTGACGGCCATCCACCGCGCGACCGAGCAGTTCCAGGCCCAGGTGGTGGTGTTCGATCCCATCTCCAGCTTCGAATCGGCGGGCAGCTTCCCGGAGGCCCGAGCCATGCTGATGCGCCTGGTGGATTTCCTCAAGTCCCGCCAGATTACCTCCCTGTTTACCAGCCTCACCAGCGGGGGCAACCCATCTGAGCAAAGCGAGGTGGGGATTTCCTCGCTGATCGACACCTGGCTGCTGCTGCGCAACCTGGAACAGAGCGGCGAACGCACCCGTCTATTGTATATCCTCAAGGCGTGCGGCATGGCCCATTCCAACCAGGTGCGCGAGTTCATTCTCACCGATCACGGCGTGGATCTGCTGGAGGTGTACGTGGGGCCTGGCGGCATCCTCACCGGTTCAGCGAAGGCGGAGCAGGACAGGCTGGATAGCGCCGCCAACCTTATCCGCCGCCGTGATGCCGAGCGCAAGCGCCTGGTGATCGAGCACAAGCAAAAGGCGCTGGAAGCAAAGATCGCCGAGCTCAAGGCGGAGTTCGAGCTCGAACGCAGGGAAATGGAGGAGACCATCGCCGAGACGGAGAGCAGCGCGCAGAGCCTGATCGCCGGGCGCATCGAAGCGGGACAACGGCGCGAAGGCACGACGGCAGCGCCGGACAAGATCCGCAAGGGAGGCCGCAAATGACCAAAACCGAAAAGCCCATCGTGCCGAAGGGCAAAGCCGCGGCTGGCGGTGAGTTCGAATGGGAACTTCGCCTCTACGTGGCCGGACAGACTTCGCGCTCCATCGCCGCCCTGAACAACCTCAATCAATTGTGCGAGACGCATCTCAAGGGGCGCTACCGGATCGAAGTAGTTGATCTGCTGGTGAACCCGCAGTTGTCCCGCGAGGACCAGATTCTCGCCGTGCCGACTCTGGTACGGAAACTGCCTGAACCGATCAGGAAAATCATCGGCGACCTGTCCAACACTGAACGCGTGCTGGTGGGTCTGCAATTGCGTCCAGGCAAATGACGCGCTGCGACGAATCACTGAAACCATGAAAACAGGGGGCGGAAAGCGTGAGCAAGAAGTCTAAAGAACCAACCTCGAACATTCCGGAAGCAGTGGCGCCGGAACACTTTGTCCTGCGCCTTTACGTTAGTGGCGCGACGCCGCGGTCAGCCGCGGCCATTGCCAACCTCAGGGAGATTTGCGAGACTCACCTGATGGGCCGCTTCGACCTGCAAGTGATCGATATTTATCAGCAACCGGAACTGGCCCGTGACCAGCAGATTATTGCCGCCCCTACGCTGATCAAGCAGTTGCCGCTGCCGCTGCGCCGGCTGGTGGGGGACTTGTCCAAGGAAGAGCGCGTGCTGGTCAGTCTGGACCTGTCACCCAAACCGTTGACTCACTGACAAAGCTGCTTATCACTATGTCAGAAGCCATGCCCTCCAATGAATCGCTGCTTCTCTGCAAAGCCGGTGACCTGGATAATTGTCTGAAGGCAGTAAAAGCGGCCTTGGGCGGCCTCTATCCAGGCGAGATAGCGGCCCTGGAAGCGTCGGCCGAGGCTCTTTTTGATGAAATCCGGGCCACCCAAAGCCAACTGGAAGAGGTGCAAGAAACTCTCCGCGCCATCCGGAGCGGCGAGGTGGACGCCCTGGTGGTTCAAGGAACTCAGGGCGAACAGGTTTTCACCTTAAAGGGCGCCGAGGAACAGTACCGGGTGATGGTGGAGGAAATGACCGAAGGCGCTGTCACTTTAGCTTTGGATGGCACTATTTTCTATTGTAACCAGCGCTTCGTCGAACTCCTGAAAACCCCAATGGAACAAGTGGTCGGCGCGCTTATGCAGGATTTCATTCCACCCGGGGAACGCCCGGCCTTTGAGGAACTGATGGCGCAAAGCCGTACCGCTGTCGTTCACCGCGAACTCAGTCTGCAAGCGGCGGATGGCACCCGGTTGCCCGTACATTATTCGACCCGGGCGCTCAGGGTCGATAAATTGGAAGCCATCGCGGCAGTGGTCACTGACCTGACTCAACTGGCCGCCGCCAACCAGGCGCTGAGCGAAAGCGAAGACAAGTTCAGATATCTGTTCGAACATTCCACCGTTGGAAAATCCATCACTTCTCTGGACGCGGTGATACACGTGAACAAGGCTTTCTGTGACATGCTGGGGTACTCCGAAGAGGAGCTCCGGAATCACCAATGGCAGGCTATCACATACCCCGATGACATCGAATTGACGCAACGAGCGCTTGATCCGCTGATTTCAGGCGAACGGGAGTCCACACGCTTCATCAAGCGCTATCTGACCAAGAGCGGCGCGGTCGTGTGGGCGGATGTGCAGACCGTTTTACGACGGGATGCAGCCGGCAAGCCACTGTACTTCATGACCAACGCAATCGACATTACCGGCCGCAAGCGCGACGAAGAAGCACTCAGCAGGCTGAATGCGGAACTGGAAGAGCGTGTGCTCCAACGCACAGCGGAATTGGCAGCGGCCAACAAGGAGCTTGAAGCCTTCGCGTATTCCGTATCTCACGATCTTCGAGCGCCGCTGCGCAGCATCGACGGCTTCAGCCAGGCGTTACTCGAAGACTATGCCGGAAAGATCGACGCCGAAGGCAAGGACTATTTACAGCGGGTGCGGGCCGCTACGCAGCGCATGGGGCAACTGATCAACGATCTCCTGAATCTTTCGCGGGTGACACGCGGTGAACTGGTGCGGACAACGGTTGACTTGAGCGCGCTCGCCCGCAATGTTGCGACCGGATTACAACAGGGCGAGCCGGACCGGAAAGTCGAGTTTGCCATCCAGGAGGGCATGACCGTAAAAGGGGATGAGCGGCTTTTGGGAGTGGTGCTGGAGAATCTGCTCGGCAACGCGTGGAAATATACCAGCCGGCATGCCTCGGCACGCATCGAGTTCGGTCAGGCCGATGCCGCAGGCAAGAACGCCTGGTGCGTGCGCGACGATGGCGCGGGATTCGATATGGAATACGCCGGCAAATTGTTTGCGCCATTCCAGCGCCTGCACTCGACCGAAGAGTTTCCTGGAAACGGCATCGGACTGGCCATTGTGCATAGTATCATTCAGCGCCATGGCGGCACAGTATGGGGAGAGGGAGCGGTTGAGCGAGGCGCGGCATTCTATTTCAGTCTTGATTGACAAGATGAGGAGCAAATCATGAAGCAAAAAATTATCCTGCTGGTCGAAGACAACCCCGACGACATAGCGCTGACATTGCGCGCGCTGAAGAAGAGCAATATTGTGAACGAAATCATTGTAGCCAGGGACGGCGTCGAAGCGCTGGATTTGCTGCTGGGTGAAAAACCTGTAACCCCCGCGCTGATATTGCTCGATCTCAAACTACCCAAAATTGACGGGTTCGAAGTATTGAAGCGTTTGCGCGCTGATAACCGCACTGAACTCCTGCCCGTAGTGATACTCACCTCATCCAAAGAAGAACTCGACATTCTCAATGGTTACAAGCTGGGCGCCAACAGTTACATTCATAAACCTGTCGACTTTGAGCAATTTATCAATGCCATGCAGAACCTCGGTTTGTACTGGCTGGTGCTTAACGAGCCGCCGCCACTCGAATGATCATGGCTGCCTGTATGGATACCCATGAATTTATATGGAAAAAGACCCGATGAACCCCGAAATCCGCATACTGATACTGGAGGATGACCCTTCTGACGCCAAGCTGATGGAACTGGAGCTGCTCAGGGCAGGCATAGCCTTCGTTTCCGAACGTGTGGACACGCGCGGTGGGTTTGTGCAGGCTCTCGACGGCTTCAAACCCGATATCATTCTCGCGGATTATAAACTTCCCGCCTTTGATGGACTTTCCGCAGTCAATATTGTCCAGGAGACCCATCCTGAAGTGCCTGTGATCATGGTCAGCGGCGGATTGAGCGATGAAACCGCGGTTGATCTGCTGAAGGCCGGCGCGAAAGACTATATCTTGAAAGACCGGATGGGGCGGCTTGCTTCAGCAATATTGAGAACCTTGTCGGAAAAAGAGGACAACCGCAAACGGAAATTGGCGGAGGAAAAGTATCGCGCCCTGTTTGCAAAAGCGCGCGATGGCATCGTACTTTTGGAGTGCGGCACCGGGATTGTGGTCGACTGTAATCCGGAGTTTGAACTGATGAGTGGAAAGACACTCGATGAGTTGAAAGGACAAGAGATAGAGTCGCTATATCCGGTGGAAATCAAGGAAGCTGAGCGCAAAAAGCTTTTGGAAGTTGTTCAGTCTGGCGTGGGCGGTAAGGATGAACTATCGTTGCACCGGCCCAATGGGGAGATTATCCCGGCGGAAGTAAGCGCCTCGGTCATGCAAGTCGACGGCCAGTGCTATGTGCAGGGAATTGTACGCGATATCTCCGAACGCAAGCAGGCCCAAAATAAACTGCAACGCATCAACCGCGCCTTGCGCACTATATCCATCTGCAATCAACTTCTGATTCATGCAACCGATGAGCTCCAACTCCTGAATGACATGTGCCGGATCATTACCAAAAACGCCGGATACCGGATGGCGTGGGTCGGTTTTGCCGGGCACGATGAACAAAAAACGGTGCTTTCTGTAGCAACTTCCGGGTGCGAAGCAGATTATCCCGAACGGGCTCAAATGACCTTGGCGGATAACGAATATGGCCTTGATCCCGCCGGCATTGCGATCCGGACGCAGAAGCCCTGTGTCATTCAAGATGCGCAAACCGATCCGGCTTACCTGCCCTGGCGCGGTCACAGTATTGAATGCGGCTACCGTGCCGTACTCGCTTTGCCACTGACATCCCAGGCTCAGGTAATCGGCGCATTAACCATCTGCTCATCCGAATGCAATGGCTTCACTGAACCTGAAGTTCAGTTGCTTGGCGAACTCGCCGATGACCTTGCCTTTGGCATCATCACTTTGCGCACCCGCATCCTGAAGGATCAAGGCGCGGCCCGTCTGCTGCGAAGCTTTGAAAACAGTATTGCGGCCATGGCTACGATCGTCGAGATACGCGATCCCTATACCGCCGGCCACCAGCGTCGTGTCGCTGAATTGTCCGAGGTTATCGCCCGTGAGCTTGGGTTGCCGGATGAAGACGTTCATGGCATTTATCTCGCTGCGCTGATACACGATCTGGGCAAGATTCAAGTTCCGCCTGAAATATTAATCAGACCAGGCAAGTTGACCGACCTTCAATTTAAGCTAATCCAGACCCACTCCGAGGCTGGTTACGACATTCTGAAACAAATTGATCCTCCATGGGCTATTAAGGAGATGGTCTATCAGCATCATGAACGGCTTGACGGGTCCGGTTACCCGAATGGACTGAAAGCCGCCGAGATTACGCTGGGCGCGCAAATCATCGCAGTTGCCGACACGGTTGAAGCCATGTCTTCGCACCGTCCCTATCGAGCGGCGCTGGGCATTGATGTTGCGCTCGAGGAAATTGAGAAAAACCGAGGCAGAACTTATAACACTGAAGTAGTTGATGCCTGCATTCAGCAATTCTGGAAGAAAGGTTTTGCCTTTTCCAGCCAGTCTATGTGATGTGTTGGATTGGTCGTGGATGCGCTCCTTTATGAACGATACCCAACTCATGATCCTATCTGTCTTTTTCAATGCACACGGATTTATACTGGAATAACCCAATGAATGCCAATAACCCAATGAGCCCCGAAATCCGCATATTGATGCTGGAGGATGATCCTTCCGACGCCAAACTGATCGAGCTAGCTCTGCTCGGTGCAGGCACCGCCTTCGTTTCGGAGCGTGTGGACACGCGCGAGGGGTTTGTGCAGGCTCTCGACGAATTCAAACCCGATATCGTTCTCGCGGATTACAAACTTCCCTCCTTTGATGGACTTTCCGCAGTCAAGATCGTGCAGGAGACCCATCCGGAAGTGCCGGTGGTCATGGTTACCGGTGTGTTGGGAGATGAAACCGCAGTGGAGCTGCTGAAGGCCGGAGCCAAAGACTACATCTTGAAAGACCGGATGGGACGGCTTGCTTCAGCGATCTCGGGAACCTTGTCAATGGAAAAGGAAATCCGCAAACGGAAATTGGCAGAGACAAAATATCGCACCCTGTTTGCCGAAGCGCGCGATGGCATCGTGCTGCTGGATGGCAGCACCGGCAAAGTGGTCGACTGCAATCCGGAGTTTGAACGGATGAGTGGCATGACACTCGATGACTTGAAAGGACAAGAGATAGGGTCAGTCTGCCCCGGGCAATTCAAGGAAGTCTCGCGCCAAAAGTTTTTAGAAGTTGTTCATACAAGCATGGGTACTACCTTTGAACTGTCTTTGCAAAAACCAAATGGCGAGATTATCCCGGCAGAAGTAACCACCTCGGTCATGCAGTTCGACGGCCAGGGCTATGTGCAGGGAATTGTACGCGATATCAGCGGACGCAAGCATGCCGAAGAAGCTTTGCAGCTGGCGGCCCTGGTATACTTTAACAGCACTGAAGGGATGGTAGTCACGGATGCCGGCAACGATATCATTGCCATCAACCCCTCCTTCACGGAGATGACAGGCTACACCTTGGAAGACGTAACCGGTAAAAACCCGAGGATCCTCAAATCGGGACGACATGACAATGAGTTCTACCAAGCGATGTGGCATGCGCTCAACACGAGCGGAACATGGCGGGGTGAAATCTGGAACCGGCGCAAAAACGGAGAGATTTTCCCGGCATGGCTCGCCATTAATACCATCCTGAATGAAGATGGTTCCGTTCATCGCCGGGTGTCCCTGTTCTCCGACATGAGCGAAAAGAAGAAATCCGAGGAAGTTATCTGGAAGCAGGCCAACTTTGATGAGTTGACCGGGCTACCCAACCGGCGCAGGGTGTATGACCGTCTGGATCAATTAATCAAAAAATCCCGCCGGACGGGATTGCCTTTGGCGCTGCTCCTTCTTGATCTTGACCGTTTCAAGGAGGTTAACGATGCCCTTGGGCATGACATGGGCGACAGCCTTCTCAACGAGGCTGCCCGGCGGATGTTGAGTTGCGTGCGCGAAACTGACACGGTGGGGCGCCTGGGCGGGGACGAGTTCATTATTCTCCTCAGTGATCTGGTTGACGTTGACAGCGTGGGGCGCGTTGCCATTAACATTCTGGACAAGTTGGCCGCGCCTTACCGGTTAGGCGAGGAGATGGCCTATATCTCAGCCAGCATTGGGATTACCCTCTATCCCGGCGATGCAGCGGATGTAGTCGCTTTGTTCAAGAACGCTGACCAAGCGATGTACGCAGCCAAATCACAAGGACGCAACCGTTTTAACTATTTTACGCCTTCGATGCAGATGGCGGCGGACATCCACATGCAGACCGTGAATGACTTGCACACGGCGCTGAGTGAAGATCAGTTCAGAGTTTATTACCAGCCCATCGTCGAGCTCGCAACAGGTGTGATTCAAAAGGCAGAGGCGTTCATCCGTTGGGAACATCCCATACGCGGCTTGCTCAGTTCGGCCGACTTCATTGCAATCGCTGAGGAAACGGGTCTAATCATAGAGATTGGCGACTGGGTATTTCGTCAGGTGGCCGCTCAAACAGCGCGCTGCCGGGCAAACTCTCATCCGGAGTTTCAGATTAGCGTCAATACGTCGCCAGATCAGTACAGGGCTGAATCAAAAATGCACACGACATGGTTTGATTGCCTGAAAGAATTCAATCTGCCTGGACAGAGCATCGTAGTTGAAATCACCGAGGGCATACTAATGCAGTCCAGGGAAAAAATCAGCAGCCAGTTGCTGGCATACCATAATAACGGGATGCAGGTTGCGCTGGATGATTTCGGAACGGGGGCCTCTTCGCTTCCCTATCTCAAGAAGTTTAACATTGACTACCTTAAGATCGACTCATCCTTCGTTGGCAACCTTTCCCCAGCATCAAAAGAGCTAACGCTATGCGAGGCGATGATCGCGATGGCGCATAAACTTGGCATCATGGTTATCGCTGAAGGGGTGGAAACCCAAGAGCAGTACGCCTTGCTCAAACATATCGGATGTAATTACGGACAAGGTTATCTATGGTCAAGACCGTTGCCGGCAGAGGATTTTGAGAAGTTGTTGAAAAAAACCCAAGCATCCGCTTCCGGATAAGAGCCAGCCATTCATATACAAATTGCATCTGGCAGCTTTGGGCCAGGATTTGCCAGTCACACTGCACAAAAATGAACGTCAGCTATCGGAAAACGCTTGCGTCAGCAGTCGACCCCTAGGTGTAGATGTAGATCTAAACTATGTGTAGTGCGTAGATGATTGTTGGCTGAGAAGCCTAATTTTACTGGGTTACAGGCAAAATGAATTTTCAATAACTTGACATAGTTTTTCCGGTGTTTTGGAGTGGTGAGTCCATCATCCATTTCAGGAGACCGTAATGAACCCCTACCATCAATCAACAGTCTGTTTTGTGCTGTGTTACCCCTAATATTACCCCTACTTACCAACGATTGTCACAACATGCTATTGCACTTCCCTGGACAATAAAAAACCCGCTAAGCTTTATGAATTGCGGGTTCCACTAATTCTGTTGCGGCCTCTATCACAAAAGACTCTGCATGACCTATTCTTAAAGAATTGTTATATTTTTATTTTGAAATATACCGCCATTTATACAGCCAAACGCTCAAGGCTGCACTCTCATTCGAAAAATATTGCCCGATTCCTATCGACAATTCCTGCCAGAATTTCAGGCACAAAAAAGCCGGTTTTACCCGGCTTTGATTTTGTTAATAGATAGATTGAAAACCTATCAATCCGATTAAAAAAAACCAAGTGGCAATTGGTGGCGAAACTTCAAAAAACATATAAGAAGAAGTTAGCCATACCACTGCTGGCAGCTTAATCAATAATGATTTTAATTGTTTCATCTTATATTCGGCAGCTTGTTGATATATTTCGTTTTTGTACGAATTTTTAATAACCTTTTTCATTGATTGTTCTCCATTTTAATATTCATGTATAAATATAGATATAGATATAGATATAGATATAGAAATGAGCATAAATTGAGTCAAACTCCAGCAATTCTGAGCCAACATCATTTAATCAAACAAAAAAACAAAATAAAATACGTATAAATACCTATGGAATTAGCATAAATAATTTAGGCAAGTTCAGTTCAAGAATTATACTTTGCGCGAATGAAACTTTATTCAAAATTGACAAATGATAAAAACTTACGCCAAAGAAATTGAAGCACAGATGCAAGAATTGTATAACCGTCTGCCAGAGAAAAGTAGACGGCTATATGCTGGGGTCGAAGCCTTAAAGTTTCTCTATGACGGCATCAGCTATATTGCTGGACTTTTTGGCTGCTCGCGAGATACCGTATCGGTGGGGATTAAAGAACTTGGCGAAGCAGAAACTCTGCCTAAAAACCGCAATAGGAAAGCAGGTGGAGGCAGGAAGCTTACGCTTGAAAAGGAACCTGATATTAATGAGGTTTTCCTGGTTTTATTAAAAGAGCATACGGCAGGCGATCCGATGGATGAAACAAAAAAATGGACTAATTTGACCAGTGCCAAAATTGGCTCTCTATTGGCTGAAGAGGGTTTTAAAGTGAGCCGCAATATTGTCAGAAAATTATTAAAAAAGAATGACTATGTGAAGCGCAAGGCCTTGAAAAAGAAAGCGGCCGGCGGGCATGTAAACCGCAATGCCCAGTTTGAGCGTATCGCTGAATTGAGAGCTTTATATTCTGCTGCGGGAAATCCTGTCATCAGCGTGGATGCCAAGAAAAAGGAGCTGATAGGTAATCTGTTTCGTGAGGGTAAGGTCTATACAACTGAAACTGTAGAGGTTTTTGATCATGATTTCCCTTCCTTAGCCGAAGGTGTCGCCGTGCCTCATACGCTTTATGACATGGAACGCAATGAAGCCTACGTCAACATTGGGACAAGCCGTGACACCAGCGAATTTTCCTGTGATTCGATTCGTCACTGGTGGTCCACCTATGGAAGCCTGTACTATCCTCTGGCAACATCCATTTTATTACTGATGGATGGCGGTGGCAGTAACTCCTCCAGGCACTTTATTTTCAAACAGGATTTGCAGGCTTTAGTGGAAGAGATCGGCATTGAAATACGCATAGCGCATTATCCGCCGTACACGTCTAAATGGAATCCCATTGAGCACCGGGTATTTCCTCATATTACCCGCGAATTATCCGGCATGATTTTAATCAGCCATGTATTTATGAAAGAGTTAATAGAAAAGACCACAACAAAAGCTGGATTAAAAGTCTTTGCCTGTATTTTTAACAAGGTTTATGAAACGGGCAGAAAAGTTGTGGAGGGGTTTAAAGAATCCATGCGAATTGTATTTGATAAGCATCTGGGGCAATGGAATTATACTGCCATTCCTGAAGCGACAATTTTAGAAGTTGCATAAGTTATTTTATGCATGTTCCTTAGTGGATGTATATATTGGATTATCTAAGACTATCACCGCTAATAATTATCAGTGACTGCTTTAGGTATATGGATACCTATCGCTGGCGACTTCTGAATGACAACTTTCATGATTAACCAGCCTTTCACTGGAAACCTGTGCTTTCTTTTTATGGCCGTTATGCAAGGCTTTGCAGAACAGCCAATTTCGGACGATCATCTTCTTCCTGTGAAAGGCCGGTCTATTTTGGAAAGCGGTCATTCAGAGACCGCTATTCAATTAACATTATGGTCATCAGAGGTATTCTTTTTGGAGCTGGTTTGGCGGAACTAACCGGTTATTTATTGATGATTTTGAAGCGGCAAACAGCGCCACCTTTTGCCATGCACTCTACATGTTCAATTTCTTTATCCAGCAATGCAGAGATGAGAGTTTTATCAAGTTCACAAATTTCTTCATGTTTTTGAGCCAGATCATGATAAATGCAATTACAGGCTTCAATAGTTCGCTCAGTACTGCCGGGATCTGTCATGTTCTTTACATTAAAACCCAACCCATCCATGACTTTCAATAATGCCTCAATCCGCTCGTCTGTCTGTTTTCCTTCAAATTGGGGCAACAGACTTTTTGACAGGTTACTACCCAACTTATGCAGATAGCGCAGAAAAGCTTCGGTACCGAGATCGTTTTTTAGATCAGTAAGAATGAGATCAGAAAACCAGGCATATTGCTTTGGAAAACTGTTAATTCCTGCTTCGGTCAAAACATAGCTACGCACCGGACGCCCCGCTGTTTTATTAAGCACCCCCGTTTGTATATAGCCGTCTCTTTCCAGCACAACAAAATGCTGCTGCACAGCGTTTCGGGAAATACTTAATGCAGTGGCTATCTCGTCAATACTGAGTCCTGCTTTATTTTCAAGCAGAAGATTTAAAATTTGCTGCTGCCGCGACCCGATCTTCTCAGCCATAAAGACTCCTTCTGCGAATGTACTTTATAGCATGAAAGTATAACAAAAAGCACTGTATTATCCGACTTATTTATTATATATAACTTTTAACATTATTTTATTGTATAAGTTTTAGGAATTTGATATTATTTTCATGTAGTCAACTCTGCATGGCTGCATTTCGGCTATAACTATTGAGGACATAATAATGACTGACACACAAAACAATCAGGAAGCGACCATGAGTAAAACACTTTATGAAAGAATTGGCGGTGAGGCCGCTGTTAATGCAGCAGTCGAACTTTTTTACCGCAAGGTTTTGAACGATTACCGCATTAATCGTTTTTTTGATGACTCCGATATGGACAAACAAATCGCCAAGCAAAAAGCTTTCTTTACTATGGCTTTTGGCGGCCCCAATAACTATACGGGCCGGGATATGCGCAACGCCCATGCCCCTCTGGTAAAAATGGGTCTGGACAATTCTCATTTTGATGCTGTTATGGAACATCTGGGCGCCACTTTGGTTGAATTGAAGGTGCCGGCTGATTTAATTGCCGAAGCCGCTGCAATTGCCGAAAGCGCACGAAATGATGTGCTGGGTAAATAAAGCGCTTAAGTTGATTCCCTGATGCCGGAACAGAACATCAGGGAATCAGATTTAATGAAGGGTGTCATGGTTAAATTAACGATTGAAGAAAAGACTTATTCTTGCCAACCGGGTGAAACAGTGCTCGATGCCTTATTACGCGAACATGTTAATATTTCCTACGCCTGTAAAAAGGGCACCTGCCATAGCTGCATGGTGCGCAGTGCCGATACCCTGCCGCCCGAAGCCGCTCAGGCCGGGTTAAAGAACACACTGAAAAAACAAAATCATTTTCTTGCCTGTTTGTGTCGTCCAGAACAGGACATGATCATTAAACTGCCGGACCAATCGGAATTCTATACCGAAGGAACGGTTGTTGTTAACGAAATGCTCAATAGAAATACGCTGCTGTTGGTTATCGCTTTTGAGGACGCGTTCGAATTTAGCGCCGGGCAATTTGTTAATCTACAGAGAGCCGATGGCTTGACGCGCAGCTATTCGATTGCCAATACTCCGCAGGAATCCAACACCCTGGAGTTTCATATCCGCCGCTTGACGGGCGGTCGATTTAGTGAATGGCTACATGATGAAATCACGGTTGGAGATACCATCGCCGTATCCGAACCGCGAGGACATTGTTTTTATCTGCCCGAAAGAAGTGAACAAGGCCTGCTTCTGGTAGGGACGGGAACCGGTTTGGCGCCACTGGCGGGTATTCTGACCGATGCACTTGCACAGGGTCATTCCGGTCCTATTTATTTGTTTCATGGCAGTCGTGAGTTTGACGATCTTTACCGGATTGACGAGCTGCGCCAACTCGCTAGGCAGCATCAAAATTTTCATTACATCCCTTGCCTATCGGGCAAGCATGTTCCCGAAGGTTTTACCCACGGACGCGTCAACGAGGTTGCCTTGGCTTCGTTTACAGATTTAAAAGATTGGCGCGTATTTCTCTGTGGCCATCCTGAGATGGTCAATCAAATGAAAAAAATGACCTTTCTTAAAGGCGCTTCCATGAAGGATATATACGCAGACGCTTTTTTTGTTACTCCGGTATAAAAATAATTTTTAAACCAAACCATCCAAATTTATTTCTGAATAGGTTATAGTATCGATTCGATATTCTTAAGGCGTTTCCAATCGAAATGCGTCTGACAGACAGATACCTAAACTAACGAGGATATTTATATACTTATGAACGTCCATCAATTTTTTCGTTTTATTACCGTTGATCCGGTAAATTTAAGCATAAAAGGCAAACTCCTTTCTGTTATTTCGTGTTTCAGTGCTATTTTGATTGTGGCATGGGTCACTCAGAAGTTCGGCCTTAGCGCCGCTTACCCGGTTATAGTCGCCTCGATGGGGGCTTCAGCCGTTATTCTGTTTATTATGCCTGGCAGTCCGCTGGCACAACCCTGGCCGCTAGTCGGAGGTCATTTAATATCGGCTGTTATCGGTATTACCTGCGCCCATTTGCTTGCCGATACGATTATTGCATCAGCTTGCGCTTCAGGAGCAAGTGTTTTTGCCATGCTGTTGCTGCGTTGCCTGCATCCTCCCGCTGCGGCGACTGCCTTGACACCTATCATTGCTGGCAACCATGCCAGTTTTATCAATTACAGTTTTGCTCTGATGCCGGTAGGCATTAATGTAGCGATCATGCTGATTATGGGGATTGCCATTAACCGTTGGGTATTGCGTTTTGAGTACCCTACAGTTCCTCATCCAGTTGACAATAAAAAGCATAAACACAGCACCCTCATTCAACCTTCTCAGCGCACCGGCATATCAGAACAAGACTTGGAACAAGCGCTGGAAAATATGGATATCTTTATGGACGTCTCTACGGGAGATTTGAGCAAATTGCTTACCGATGCTCAGATGCAAAGTTTTAAACGCTACAGGGGCAATATCACCTGCGCGGATATTATGGTAAATAATATACTGACTGTTGAATACGGCACGGAAGTTGAAGAGGCCTGGAATATTATGCATAACGAAAAGCTCAAAGCTATGCCGGTTATTGACAGAGCCAAGCGCGTGATTGGAATTATCACCTGGAATGACTTTTTTAAATACATTAAAGTGAACGCTAATGAAACATTTCAAGGGAAGTTTCGGACTTTTATACGCCGAACGCACGATGTATCAACTGATAAACCGGAATCAGTCGGCCATATTATGACAACCTCTGTTAGCGTACTGCCGGAAAACACTCACATCGCCGATCTTATTCCCTTGATGTCAAATCAAGGCTATCGGCAAATTCCGATTGTAAATAACGAAAATCGACTCGTGGGCATGGTCTATCAGGCTAATTTAATTGCAGCTCTATATAACGAACGGTCAATCAAACAGATGCGCGTTGGCGATGTTACGGCTATGTGACATCAACTCTACTTCCGCGGACTAAACACTGTCAACAAAGAAGACTGACTGTGAGTCAATCCATGGGGAAGCGCGTTTCTTGTCACGCTGCTGACCAAATATTTACAGTAAAGAAATCCTTAAAACCAGTCCGTCAAGCCAATCGGCATGAACACCAATATCTTGCACATTGCCGATCGCATCAAGTGACAAGAAAAACTAGGGAAATAAGTAAACACGGTAGATTTAAATCCAAATAGTTATTTCATCAGCTTAAAAAAACTTTTCGGAGCGCCGCATATCGGGCAATTCCAGTCATCAGGAATATCCGCCCAACGAGTTCCCGGTTCAATGCCGCTGTCAGGATCGCCTTTTTCTTCATCATAGATGTGTTCGCATTCTAAGCAGTGATATTTTTTAAATTCTGACATGATAGCCCTCATAAAATTATTATTGATAGAGCGGACTTATCGCCCAAAGCTCCAAAAGCTTTCCCGGCCCATGATCCTGGCTTGATTAATCAAAACCTTCAGTTGATCTGGCTACTTTTCCTTGCATCGTTGCCCCTGATTCACGCTACAAGAATTTGTTGTCAAAAATAGCGCCCTGAAAGTCATACTTAGAATAAACCACCTGTTCTGAACGACACTCCCACTATGACGAACAGAACAGAAATAACAGTGACGGGGATAATGTGGTATGCCAGCGAAATCAAATTCCGGTCTGTCAAATTCGGAATGATCCTCAGCCGTGCATCTATTGCAAATAAGACCGTCAGCAACAGCAAAATTAGTTTTACCATAATGAGTCGCGATATGGGGTTGCCAAAGCTAAACCATAGGCCAATTTCAGGCATAAGATTGTGGGCTAACCATAATCCAGTAATTACCTGAATGATTAACGCCGGTATTCCTACCCTTTCATAACCCGATTCGAATCGTAATAAATCCGATGGTGATTTTTCCTTTAGAGCTCCGGGAAGAATTGTAGTGGCCAACACGAGATGTCCACCTGTCCAAATTGTGGCTGCTAAAACATGAAGTAGTAGTATGTAACTGTACATAATTTATGTGTGCCTTTATGAAGATCAACAAATTATTAATCAGATCGCTGGTGCGCAATGTCGAATTTTTGGGCTAAAAATACTGAGGGCTGGTATGTGACTTTAATCTCCCTACTCCGCCCCAGCTGTCTTCAATCAAGAAGGCTAACTTTATCGCCGAGGTAAATTTTCCCTCCGGCACCCCGGGTAACCATTCCAATCGCAAAAGTTGGCTTTTCCTGATTAAAGGAGTAAACCAGCGTCTTGAGGATGGGTAAGTCACGTTCGCCTGTGTAAGGGTTGGCCTGCGTGGCGAGGCATCTGCCCTTGGGTGTCAATACTTCAAACATAACCTCGCCGATACGAATTTTTCGCCCTACCCAGCTTTGTTCTTCCCATGCATTCAGACCTTCAATAGCGATATTTGAGCGAAAACGAAGCTCACTAAGATCGGCATCCCCAACTGCATTGGCAACAGCGGCCAGGCTTTCACGACTATGCAGGGTTATCTGGCCTGCTTCGTTGTCCTGATATCGGGACGTAATGCCGTCTCCAACGACCCGCAGGGGGAGCCGTTCAGGATGAAAGGAAAGGGGATTCTCGTCCAGTTGGAGCACATAATTTTCAATCGCCGCCGCTATTCGCTTGCGGCCATAATCATCCAGCGCCTCATCAAACCAAAAGTTGCCGTCAATGCTGATCCTTAACCTGAGCGTCTGATGATTGAACCGAAGCTGAAGGCGAGCCATGCCGGGTGTGTTCACTAGAGCAATGAACTCGTGCTTTTTACTCCAGGCATCATCCATGACGACTGAATTGGCGAAGCGGATACCAAGAACCCGATCTCCCGCGATTCGACCTTGATCCAGGACATCTAAAACTTCGCACGCTTCAGGTGTAAAACCTTTCACTGGATAACGATATAAGGCGACGACGCGGGGCATAGGTAATCTCAATCCTGATTGCACAAGGCTTAAAATACAATTCTTTATTTTAGCCTTGTAGCCTTAAGAATGACTTATTTAACTTTCAATAATCACAGGCGCTTTTCTCGTTTCGCCCTTGCCGATCGTTAATAGATCCCAAACCAACAAGATAAATCCGGCAAAGGTCATGCCGCCAAAAAACAAACGCCACACCATCGCATTTTGAAAAGACGGGTGATTTTGCGCAGTGAAATATCCGCCCCACGTTGAGCCTTCCACGGCCCGCTCAATAAATGATTGCTCGTAACCCGCTATCAATAGCGCAATCGTCATACCGAGAACGCCGCCATTGAGCAAGCCTAAAGCCCATTTCCAACGCCAGGCATTCTGGCTGCCGCCGCCCATCCAGACGTCACCACGCCAATGCTGAATAGCCAGATAAAAGAAGGCAATATTAATCGTGGCATACGCGCCAAAAAATGCCAAATGACCATGGGAAGCCGACCACTGTGTGCCGTGTGTATACATGTTAATTTGTGGCAGGGTGTGCATAAAGCCCCAAACACCTGCGCCAAAAAAGTTGCCGAAGGCTTGGGCGATAATCCAGGCTAACGCAGGGTGATTGCCGTTTTTAAAGTTGTGCGTGCCGGAATCGTAAACCGCATGAACCACCATGGCGACCAGCGGAATGGGTTCAAGAGCCGAGAAAAACCCGCCGATAGTCAACCAGTATTCCGGCGTACCGATCCAGAAGTAATGATGCCCCAAGCCTAAAATACCCGAGCCAAACATCAGGGCGACTTCAATATACAGCCAGGTTTGTATGATTTTGCGTCTGACGCCCAGCAGTTTCATCAATGACCAGGCCATAATGACGCCTACCAGCACTTCCCAGGTTGCTTCAACCCACAAATGAATGACCCACCACCACCAGTATTGTTCGTGGGTAATATTGGTCATGTAAAACATACCGGCAACATATAGACCGGCCAATGCCACCAAATCCAGCGTTAAAACACCGGCAATACCCGACCATTTGCCTTTACTGAAGGTCGCAACAACATTATAGAAAAAAATCAGTATGACAATAACAATGCCGATATCAGCCCAGCGTGGCGCTTCAATATATTCACGGCCTTCGTTAATAAACCAAAGACTGGAATCCTTGCCGGGGCCAATTTGTACCAGCAAATAAACCAGAACCACCAGCGTGACCGCCCCTGTGAGCACCCAGAAGGCGATATTGCCCAGCTTTAAGCCGGCAATTTCAGTGCCGCTTTCATCTTCAAGAAACCAGTAGACACAGCCTATAAATCCATACAACATCCACACGATCATGGCATTGATGTGTATCATGCGGTTGACATTGAAATCCAGAATTTCATAAAGAAAGCCGGGATAGATAAATTGTGTCGCTGCCAACAGGCCAAACAGAATTTGCGCGAAGAACAAAATAACGGCAACCGTAAAGTATTTAACGGCCAGTTGCTGCCCATCAGTTAAATTAGTACTGTCCAGTTGCACCCATGCTTTGAAATTGTTGAGACAGGCGCGCGATTTCTCACATAAAGCGGCCGCATTTTGCATGACCCCATTTAATCCACTTGTATTCATGCTCATTCTTCCGCGTCAATGGTTTTAAAGTTATGGGGAAAGCCGTTGGTATCAATACTCGACATCCACTTTAGAAAGGCAATAATGCCTTTGGCTTCCTGTTCGGTAATATCCAGATTTGGCATTTTCCGGTTACTGCCAAAAGTACGGGCGTTGTTTTCAGGATCCATTAAAAATTTCACCATCATGCCTTCGCGCATTTCCCTGGAAATCCAGCCTTTATCCAACCAGGCTTTGGTTAAATCCGGGGCATAATAAGCGCCGTTACCTAACAGGGTATGGCAGTTCATGCAGTTTTTGGCTTGCGTGGTTTTTTTGCCTAAATCAACTAATTGCAGCGCTTCTTCTTCAGTGTATTCCTTGCCGAATAAAAACTCGTTTTCACCGATAACCGGCATAAATTTATGCAATTCCTTGTTATATTGATAATCAATTTTTTTGTTAATGACGCTGTAAGCAGGAACCCGTTTACTGCCCGCGCTGGTTTTACTTAATGAATCCATGGTCAACACCACTAAAATCAAAAATGATCCTGCGGTTACCCAGATTGCCGTTTTTTTCCAGAATGATTCCGAAGCCCATAAGGGTGTTTCATTCATAACTTATCCTCTGTTGTTGTAGTTTCAGCATGTGTTTTAACACACAGATGCCAGATGCCTATCGGTGCAAAAAAATAGCCGATCACCATCACAAAGGAAATGATCAGCCAGTAACCTTGGAATTGAGCTGCCCGTGTTAATTCAGCCACTGAGAGCGTCAGCACGGCATAAGAAACTAACGCTGCGATTTTAATGCGGGAATTCGGATTCACTTTAGACCAGGCGAACAGTAGTGCGTAACTTGCCCCTGCCAGTATGATTAAAGCGGATGAAAAAAACGTGATAAAGAAATCCTGTAAAGCGACGGGTTCGATCATAAGTGATTAATCCGAATATCAGTTATTGAAAAATAGAGGCCGCATTAGCGGCTCACTTGCCGGTACAACTCAGGCTGCTCTGCACCTTCAATAATCAACTCAGCCAAGGCGCCTTTATCAATTGCGCGTGACAAACTATGGTCAACCAATAAATATTTACCGGGTACTTCTGCTGTAAATTCAATCATGACCGCAGAACCAGGAGAAATCGTGGTAGTCTGGACGTCTTTCAATGGCGGGTTGGTGATGGCTCCGTCTTTGTATAATTTATCAAAAACAATGCCTATGATGTGAAAGTTGGCGGCGATATGCGATCCGACACCGACAAACAAGCGAATTTTTTCACCCACTTTTGCTTTTAAAGCGCGGTCGCCACTGAGAGAGTTAACCCTGCCATTAAATAAAAAATAGTCTGGTTGTTCCGCCAATAGTTTTTCTTTGCTGAGCGCTTGAAAGCCCTTAGCGCCATATTTTCCGGTTGTGTAAAAATCGCCCTGCATAACATAAAATTCGCGGTCAACTTTTGCCAAGCCTTCCGCAGGCTCTACCAAGATCATACCATACATTCCGTTAGCAATATGGGAAGGGACATGTGGACTAGCGCAGTGGTAAACATAGATGCCGGGGTGCATGGCTTTAAAACTAAAGCTTTTTTCTTCGCCCTGCCCAACCTGCATTAATGGTGCGCCACCGCCAGAACCAGCAACAGAGTGCAAATCGATGGAATGCGCTGAATGACCGGCAGCGGCATGTTCAGCCGAAGTGTGCTCATTATGGCCTTGATGGGTGGCACCCGGTTTACCATGATTTAAATGTATTTCTACCTGATCTCCTGCCCGAGCACGAATAAACGGCCCCGGCACTTTGCCGTTATAAGTCCAGTATTGATAAGTCACTTCCGGCATCATTTCCGCGACCAGTTCCTCGGTGTAAAGATCGACACTGACCAGTTGCGCTTGTGTTCGATTAAGCGGCGGCGGCAAATCATCGGCATTACGGCTAATTTCATCGGTATCAATTTTATGAATTCCCGTTGTTTCGGTGGACATTGGCATATCATGATGCATTTCTTCACCGGAGTGAGCCGCCATTTCTTCGGGGGACATCGCTTTGTGCTTTGTTTTCTCGGTTTGAACGGCGTTGTATTTTTCGGTCATTGCCTTGTACTTGGCTTCATCCGAGCAGGCAATTAGGGTACTGCTTAATGCTATTGAAAGTAATAGCAAACTGTGGGTTTTATTCATGGCGTGATTTCTTATGTAAAAGGTCGTGGGAGGGGGAGGGTTACTGATCATAGTTAAAAGCTCGTATCGCTTGCGGGCATGACTGTAAGCAGGGCACTACAATTGTTGCTGGGGTATAACCCCTCAACGTCTTCGAACCACTTGATAAGGGCGGGTAACATAGCCCAGCGGAACGCTCCACACATGAATCAGACGACTGAAGGGAAAAACCAGAAATAAGGTCATGCCCAAAAACAAATGTAATTTAAAGACAATCCCGATATTGCTGATTTGATCAGCAGCGCCACTACGAAAAGTAACAATGCGTTGTGCCCATTCCGACAGCAACAACATGTTCGAACCATCAGAATGGTAAATTGAAATGGGTAAGGTCAGCAGACCCAGAGCCAACTGCACGCCAATCAGCAATAAAATAAAAATGTCCATGCGGCTGCTGGTTGCACGAATGCGGGCATCAGTTAAGCGACGGCGTATCAATATGTAGATGCCTTTGGCACAAATTCCGCCAAAAATGCCACCGGCTACAACAGCCAGTATTTGCTTGGCCGATGTGGACAAGCCCAAGCCGTGATAAATCGCTGGCGGCGTCAATAAGCCAGCGAAATGTCCGACAAACAGCAACAATATACCGATATGAAATAGATTGCTGCCCAGTCTTAGTTCTTTGGCGCGTAGAAATTGGCTGGAACCCGTGCGCCAGGTGTATTGATCACGGTCATAACGGGCTATGCTGCCGATTATAAAAACGCTGATCGCTATATAGGGGTAATAACCAAATAATAAGGTATTAAGATAATTCATGAAATAACTCCTTCAAAGGGAACGGTTTTGCGGTTTTAAATACTGATCGCGCGGCGTAATGGTGATTGGACTGACGGTAGCTGTTTGGCTTTTGCACACATCGCCTGCCCCCATAAAACTGACGGCTTCTTCTTCCCATATTTCATCCATGTTGACCAGGGTTTCATCTGCCCCTTCGGTGGCAACTTGCTGACGAATTTCTGCCAGCGCTTCAGGCTCGCCTGCAAAACCTGCCAATGCGTCAAAAATTGCGCTAAACTCGCTACCGCGTTCGGTTAACCGTGCACCCAGCAAACTTAACACCGGCATCGCGTCATGCAATAACTGTGCAGCTTCCGTCTGTTCTTGTTGCGACAGAAACTCCAAAAATAGCGGAATATAATCCGGCAATTCATGCGTGGACATTTCAAAGCCGTGCGCTTCATACATTTGCAGCAGATTAACCATGGCCTGCCCCCGGTCGCGCGACTCGCCGTGTACATGCTCAAAAATATGCAAAGACAAAAACCGTCCCCGATCGAATAACGCCACATAATCTTCTTGGCTATCCAACAGGTCTATGCCACGATAAGAATCGATCAGCGCCAGCACGGATTTTTTATGGTCGTCCGGCAACAGGTTTTCCTGTTCGACGACCTCCGCCATTTCGTCTAAAGCGGCCAGCATCTCAGCTTCGGGATAGCTCAGCAATAACGATAGAACTTTTAGGGTTTGCATAATGATTTACAGTCTAAATAGATTGATGTATCACCACGAAGACACGAAGAACACGAAGTTTTTACCTTGTCTTTCTTCGTGAACTTCGTGAACTTCGTGAACTTCGTGTCTTCGTGGTGAAATGTCTTTATTTGATACCTGATAAAAAACAGACCTTTATTTTGCCGGTTCGACTTTAATGGGAATCTTGACCGGAATGCCGCCGCTGCGTTGCGGCTTGCTGTTGCCGCCAAACAAATTGGTCTCGGTATTGCCCGTAGAACAGCCGCTGCCGAAACTGAAACCGCAGCCGCCTTGCTCGCCATAAGCATCGAAGGTTGAGCTGGCGTATTCACGATGACTGGTTGGAATGACAAAACGGTCTTCGTAATTGGCAATCGCCATATAACGATACATTTCTTCAACCTGCAACCGGGTCAAACCGACGCGTTCCAATACGGCAGTATTGACCACGCCATCGACGGTAAGGCTGCGCATGTAAGCACGCATCGCCAGCATTCGCTCCAGGCCCAACACGACGGGTTCTTCTTTACCCGCTGTCAGTAAATTGGCCAGATACTGTACCGGAATACGCAAGGAACGAACATCGGGAATATCACCATCCATGCCGATCTGGTCGTTTTCGGCCGCCGATTGAATCGGTGATAGCGGCGGCACATACCACACCATCGGCAGTGTGCGAAATTCCGGGTGCAATGGAAAAGCCACTTTCCAGTCTATCGCCATTTTATAAACCGGCGATTCTTGCGCGGCCGTTAACCAGGATTCTGGAATACCGGCGGCTCGTGCCTCCGCTATCACTTCCTCGTCAAACGGATCGAGAAAAATTTCCAACTGTTGTTGGTACAAGTCCTGCTCATTCTCGCAGCTGGCCGCTTCTTCTATCCGGTCGGCGTCATACAGCAATACGCCTAAATAACGAATGCGCCCGACGCAGGTTTCCGAGCAAACCGTAGGTTCTCCGGCTTCGATACGCGGATAACAGAACGTGCATTTTTCCGATTTTCCGGTTTCCCAGTTGTAATAGATTTTCTTGTACGGACAGGCGGAAACGCACATGCGCCAGCCCCGGCATTTGTCCTGGTCGATCAATACGATGCCGTCTTCTTCCCGCTTGTAGATTGAGCCGCTCGGACAGGCAGCGACACAGGTAGGATTAAGGCAGTGTTCGCATAAACGCGGCAAATACATCATGAAGGTGTTTTCAAATTCACCGTACATCTCTTTCTGGATGTTATCGAAATTGGTATCTCGCGAGCGTGATGAAAATTCCGTACCCAGAATTTCCTCCCAGTTCGGGCCGCCTTCAATTTTTTTCATGCGCTCGCCGGTAATCACCGAATAGGGCCGTGCAGTAGGCGGATTTTTCGATTCTTTGGCGGTGTGTAAATGTTGGTAATCAAAATCGAACGGTTCGTAATAATCGTCAATTTCGGGTAAATCGGGATTGCCGAAAATATTACGCAAATTCTTGAGCTTACCGCCTTGACGCGGCTCTATCTTACCGTTGATTTCTCGTAGCCAGCCGCCGTTCCATTTCTCCTGATTTTCCCATTGCTGAGGAAAGCCAATGCCGGGCTTGGTTTCAACATTATTAAACCAGGCATATTCAACCCCTTTACGCGACGTCCAGACGTTTTTACAGGTAACCGAGCAGGTGTGACAACCGATACACTTGTCCAGATTTAACACCATGCCTATTTGTGCGCGAATATTGCGCACTCCTTTCCTTGATCGCGTTCCTGCGGAATCTGCTTCGCTGTCCAAATTTGTTCCAGACAAATTAGTCATTTTTACTTCCTCTTACTTAATGTCTTGGCTAATCATGCCGGGTTACGCTATTGCTAACCCGGCCTACGCTTGTTCTGACTTCGCATCTTGACTGGGTTCTTCCAGCCAATCCACCTTGCTCATTTTGCGGATAATTACAAACTCATCCCGATTTGAACCGACCGTGCCGTAATAGTTAAAACCGTAACTTAGCTGAGCGTAGCCGCCGATCATGTGCGTGGGTTTAAGCGTCGCCCGGGTTACCGAATTATGAATGCCGCCGCGTCCGCCGGTAGTTTCCGAGCCAGGCGTATTGACTGTTTTTTCCTGGGCGTGATACATCATGCACAGGCCTTCGGGAACGCGCTGACTGACGACTGCTCTGGCAACCAACGCGCCGTTGACATTAAACGCTTCTATCCAGTCATTGTCTTTAATGCCAACTTTCGCCGCATCAATTTCGCCCATCCACACGATTGGCCCGCCGCGTGACAAAGTCAGCATCAACAGGTTATCGGTATAGGTGCTGTGTATGCCCCACTTCTGGTGCGGTGTGATGAAATTCAACACCAGCTCGTCATTACCGTTGGGTTTTTGACCCAGTATCGGCGTAATCGAACGGGTATCGACTGGCGGTTTATAAACACACAAAGTTTCGCCGAATGCCCGCATCCAGCTATGATCCTGATAAAACTGCTGGCGACCGGTCAGTGTGCGCCACGGAATCCGCTCATGGACATTGGTGTAACAGGCGTTGTAGCAGACTTGCTCCGATTCCAGACCGCTCCAGGTCGGCGAGGAGATAATCTTGCGCGGCTGCGCCTGTACGTCACGGAAACGGATTTTGTCGTCTTCACGCGGCAAGGCCAGATGGGTATGATCCCGTCCGGTGATTTTGCTCAACGCCTCCCAGGCTTTAACGGCGACATGGCCATTGGTTTCCGGCGCCAGCATCAGGATGACTTCAGTCGCATCAATATCGGATTCAATACGCGGCAAGCCTTTGCTGATGCCTTCGCCGGTGACCAGTCGATTCAGTTCGCCCAACTGCTTGACTTCAGTTTCGGTGTTCCAGGCTATGCCTTTGCCGCCATTTCCGATTTTGCTCAATAACGGCCCCAGCGAAGTGAACATCTTGTAGGTGTTCGGATAATCACGTTCAACCACCACCAGGGACGGCATGGTTTTACCCGGAACCGGTTCGCATTCGCCTTTCTTCCAATCCTTGACGTCCAGCGGCTGCGCCAGTTCTGCCGGTGTGTCATGCAGAATCGGCACGGCGACTATATCTTTTTCCAGTCCTAAATGCCCTACCGTTAATTCCGAGAATTTTTTGGCAATGCCTTTATAAATATCCCAATCGGAACGTGATTCCCAGGCCGGGTCGACGGCCTTGGACAAAGGATGAATAAACGGGTGCATATCCGAGGTGTTCAGGTCGTTTTTCTCATACCAGGTTGCGGTCGGCAGAATAATATCCGAATACAAACAGGTCGTGGACATCCGAAAATCCAGGGTAACCAGCAAATCGAGTTTGCCTTCTGCGGCAGTTTCATGCCATTCGACTTCCGAGGGCTTATTGCTATCATCGCCCAGATCTTTGCCTTGCAAGCCGTGTTGCGTACCCAACAAATACTTCAGGAAGTATTCATGGCCTTTGCCCGATGAACCCAATAAATTGGAGCGCCACACAAACATATTGCGCGGAAAGTTTTGCGGATTATCCGGGTCTTCGCAGGACATTTTTAATGTGCCATCTTTCAGGCTTTCCACAACGTAATCGGCGGGCGCTTTGCCTGCGGCTTCTGCATTCCGTACTACCTGCAGAGGATTGGTTTGCAATTGCGGCGCAGACGGCAACCAGCCCATGCGCTCGGAGCGCACGTTAAAATCGATCAAACTGCCTTGCCAGTCGTCAGGATTGGCGGTTGGCGATAAAATCTCGCTGACTTTGAGTTTTTCGTAACGCCATTGGCTGGTGTGATTGTAGAAAAACGAGGTGCTGTTCATTTGCCGGGGTGGACGTTTCCAGTCCAGGCCAAACGCCAGCGGCAACCAGCCGGTTTGCGGACGCAGTTTTTCCTGTCCCACATAATGCGCCCAACCGCCACCGGACTGCCCGACGCAGCCGCACAGCATCAACATATTCATGATGCCGCGGTAATTCATGTCCATGTGATACCAGTGATTAATACCCGCACCCAAAATAACCATTGAGCGACCCTGGGTCTTTTCGGCGTTGGTGGCAAACTCCCGCGCTACGGCAATAACGTTCTGCCGTGAGACACCGGTGATTTTTTCCTGCCACGCAGGGGTGTACGGAACATCTTCATCAAAAGAAGACGCGACATTGCCGCCGCACCCTTTTTTACCGGCGACATCGCCTAGGCCTCGGTCTACACCGTAATTGGCAACCAGCAAATCAAATACCGTGGTAGCGAATACTTCCGACCCATCCAACAGGGTGATTTTTTTGACCGGCACATTGCGCTTTTGAATCGCAGCATGGGTCGAATGCGTAAAATGCGGATGTTCAGAGCCGCCAAAATAGGGGAAGCCAACGCTGGCAACGTCATCTTTAGTATCGATCAAACTCAGGCGTAATTTGACTGCCTGATTGTCTACGGTTTTTTGTTCAATATTCCAATGCCCGCTTTCGCCCCAACGAAACCCGATAGAACCGCAAGGTGGGACTATCTGTCCATTGATTTCATCGTATGCAACGGTTTTCCAATCCGGGTTATTGTCTTGCCCCAACTGTCCTATGAAATCTGAAGCCCTCAAGAAACGGTCCTGCACATAGCAGCCGTCCTGTTCTTTCAACATCACCAGAAACGGCAGGTCGGTATTTTCGCGCACATACTGGTTAAAATAGGGGCTTTGCCGTTCAACATGGAATTCTTTCAGGATCACATGCCCTATCGCCATCGCCAGAGCGGCATCGGTGCCTTGCTTCGGATGCAGCCATAAATCGGCGAATTTGCTGGCTTCCGAATAATCGGGACTGACCACCACGACTTTTGCGCCTTTATAGCGCGCCTCGGTCATAAAATGGGCGTCGGGCGTCCGGGTTTGCGGCACGTTTGAGCCCCACAGCATCAAGAATCCGGCGTTATACCAATCCGCCGACTCAGGCACGTCGGTTTGTTCGCCCCAGGTTTGCGGCGACGCGGGCGGCAAATCGCAATACCAGTCGTAAAAACTCATGCTCACGCCTCCGATCAGCGACAAATAACGACTACCTGCCGCATAGGAAACCATGGACATTGCGGGAATGGGTGAAAAACCGATAATACGGTCGGGGCCGAAAGTTTTTACTGTGTAAATATTGGCCGCTGCGATGATTTCGTTCACTTCTTCCCAGTTGGCGCGAACCAGGCCGCCCAGGCCTCTTTTGGATTTGTATTCTGTGCTTTTTACAAGATCTTCAACTATCGATGCCCAAGCCTCAACCGGCTCCAGCGTCAGCCTGGCCTCACGCCACATCCTGACCAAGCGCCCGCGTATCATCGGATATTTGAGCCGGTTGGCGCTGTACAAATACCAGGAATAACTCGCGCCGCGTGGACAACCGCGCGGTTCGTGATTCGGCAAATCAGGGCGGGTACGCGGATAATCCGTTTGCTGAGTTTCCCACGTTACCAGCCCGTTTTTAACGTAAATTTTCCAGCTACATGATCCCGTACAGTTAACACCATGCGTGGAACGTACAATTTTGTCGTGTTGCCAGCGCGATCGATAACTGTTCTCCCAGCTGCGATCTTCATTGGTCACCACCCCGTGATTGCCGGAGAAAGTGTCTACTTTTTTCTTGAAAAACAGTAAGCGATCCAGGAAATGGCTCATACAATTTACCTATTAATTATTCACCACGAAGGCACGAAGTTCACGAAGAAAAGCAGTGCTAAAACTTCGTGTTCACCTATGGCGAGATGTCTTAAGTTGATACGCTTCAGGCCTACGCCCTGCATATCCGATTCTGTTATTCGCCACGAAAACACAAAAATCGCGAAGTTTATATTTACCCATCGTGCTCTTCGTGTCTTCGTGGTGCTATGTTTTTATTTTATAAAGATCAACAAGGCACTCTCGCCTCTTTACGCGCATAATTCCACCAGGTAATCGTTATACAAGTCATATAAAAAATAATAAAGCAATACAACGCGGCATCCGGTCTTCCAGTAATACTGATCGCCGTGCCGTAACTCTTGGGGATAAAGAATGCGCCATAAGCCGCGACCGCCGAACTAAACCCCAGCACCGCAGCCGCTTCCTTACCGGCGTCCTTTCTTGCTTGAGCCAGAATTTCCTCGGCTTGTCCCTTAACTGCCCGCAGACGCTCTGTCATAAAAATAACCGGAATCATGCGGAAAGTTGAACCATTGCCGATACCCGTGGTGATAAATAAAAGCATAAACATGGCAAGAAAGCCCCAGAAATCGCCGGGATTTCCGGCAGAAGGCATGAAATGCAGTACGCCAAGGACTGCGGCTATCATAATCACAAAGTTCCATAATGTTACTCGCGCGCCACCCAGTTTATCTGCCAGCCAGCCGCCGACTGGTCTTATCAACGCCCCGACCAACGGGCCTAAAAAGGCATATTGAGTTGGGTTGATATCAGGGAACAGAATTTTAATCAGCATGGGGAAACCCGCTGAATATCCGATAAATGAACCGAAAGTCCCGGTATACAGCCAGCACATCAACCAATTGTGGTTACGTTTGAAAATGATGGATTGCTCTTTAAGCGACGCTTTAGCCGAGGCTATGTCATTCATGCCGAACCAGGCCGCAATACTGGTCGCAAGAATAAACGGCACCCAGATAAAACCGGCATTTTGCAGCCAGATATTTTTAGTTACGCCAGCCTTAATCCAGATCTGCGGATCACCGCCCCATGAGCCGAAAACACCAGCGGCAATAACCAGCGGCACCACAAACTGCACAGTGCTGACGCCCAGATTACCTAAGCCGGCATTCAAACCCAGCGCAGTCCCTTTTTGGGATTGCGGATAGAAAAAGCTGATATTTGCCATGCTGGAAGCAAAATTACCGCCGCCAAAACCGCATAATAAGGCTAATACAGCCATTAAAATGTAGGGCGTATCGGTATTTTGCACCGCGAAACCTATCCAGATTGACGGCAGCAGCAACGAGGCGGTGCTAATGGTTGTCCAGCGGCGGCCACCGAAAATAGGCACCATGAATGAATAGAAAATCCGTAAAGTCGCCCCTGACAATCCTGGCAGTGCCGCCAGCCAAAACAGTTCATTGGTGGTGTATTTAAAACCGATGCTGGGCAAATTGATAACCACCACGCTCCATACCATCCACACAGCGAACGCCAGTAATAAGGCCGGAATACTGATCCACAAATTACGCGTAGCGATGCGCTTGCCCGTCTTTTCCCAGAAGCTTTGATCTTCCGGATTCCAATCAGTCAGTACCAAAGAAGAAGGATGACTCAATTCCGGCAAGTCGGTCGAAACCCTGGCCAATTCAGGTACCACGCGACGTTCCATTTGGACAATGGAAAAATGCATCCAGGTCAGTGCGATCATCACCAATATGAACAGCAACATAAAACAGCTGCTCCAGATACCGGTCAAATCGTTCAACATGCCGAAAGTCAACGGCAACAGAAAGCCGCCCAAACCGCCAATCATGCCGACAGCGCCACCCACCGCGCCGACATTGGCGGGATAATAAACCGGAATATGTTTGTACACGGCCGCCTTGCCAAACGACATAAACAGACCCAACACGGACATCAGAAAGATAAAACCCACCGGACCGATTGCCAAGCTAAAACTGATGTCCCCTTTAATGCCATGCACCACGTAATCGGTAGGGGGATAGGACAGAAAAAAAGTGCAAATAGCGGCGACAATAAACGTCCAGTACATAATCATCCTCGCACCGTAACGGTCAGATAACCAGCCACCCAACGCACGAAACAGACTGGCAAAAATGGAAAACGACGCTGCCAGCATACCCGCTGTTTTAATATCAAAACCGTAGGCGCCAACCAGATAACGCGGGAGCCAGAGCGCCAAGGCAACAAAAGAGCCAAATACGCAGAAGTAGTACAGCGAAAACCGCCAAACCTGTATATTTTTAAGCGGTTCCAGTTGTTTCATAAACGAATCCGGCTTGGCACCCGATAGACGTCTGGCTTTAAGCATGGGCTCATCTTCGCTACCAAACCAAAAGATTGCCGCGATCAGTAGTAAACCCGCCCCCCAGGTTTGCGCCACGGCGTGCCAACCAAAAGCCACCATTACAAAAGGCGCGGTAAACTTAGTGACTGCCGCTCCAACATTGCCCAAACCAAAAATGCCCAACGCAGTGCCTTGCTTCTCCGTGGGAAACCAACGCGAAGTGTAGGCGATACCCACGGCAAATGCGCCTCCTGCAACACCGATTCCTAATGCCGCCACCAAATACATAATGTATGTGTCAACCGTAGTCAGCAAAAACGTCGCTACGGCTGCTGTCACCATAACGATGGTATAGATGATACGGCCGCCGTATTGGTCGCTCCAAATTCCCAATATCAGTCTAATTAACGAACCGGAAAGAATAGGGGTACCCACCAGTAAACCAAATTCGGTTTCGCTTAAACCCAAGTCTTTTTGAATTTGCAGGCCAATGATCGAAAAGATAGTCCAGACTGCAAAACAGGTGGTGAAGGCAACCGTACTTAACCAGAGCGCCCTTGACTGTTGGGCAGGCGTGACGTTCACAACGATAGACATAATAATCCTTGCTTGCACGTTAAATAATTTGAGCTTATCCAGCAATCTCCTGTTACCGCGTCCCGCCTTCGCGAAAGGTAGGCTTGCAGTATAATTTTTGAGAAAATAGCTCTTAAGAATATACAACTTAACTTTAAGATGTATTATAAATACAGCTTATACTATAATTCTTTTCCCGGAAGCAATCAACATGCAAATTACCAGTTACACAGATTACGCACTTAGAGTGCTAATTTATCTTGCAATGTCGCCGAACAGACAGGCTACAATTCCAGAAATTGCTGATTTTTATAATATTTCCCGCAATCATTTGGTGAAGGTTGTTCATCAACTGGGGGGTAAGGGGTTTATTAACACAACGCGTGGCAAGGGTGGCGGCTTATCATTGCAGCGCTCCCCGGAAATGATAAGCATTGGTGACGTGATGCGCGGAATGGAAACTCATTTTAACTGGGTAGAATGCTTTGATCCGGCACAGCAGCGCTGCCGGTTACTACCAAACTGCGGCTTAAAGCTCCTCTTAGCTCGCGCGGGGGATGCCTATTTACAAGTGCTGGATGCAGCGACTCTGGCAGATGTGTTGTTAGGGGCAGTAACTGATGTGCAACCTCTGAATGAAATATCTAAAAACTTGGAATAGATGAGGTATCCCTGCACATATTGTAAGATTATTACCTTGGATGAGAGGACGTGTGCATACGGCAAATTAAGGTGAATTTACTTTGGATTGGGCTCTCTTCAATTTCAATATAGCGATTCTATACCAATCGTCAATACCATTAACTTAGAGCAAACAATTTGTCACATTTTAAGGACTATATGCTAAAAGGATCAAAAAGAATTACATTATCCCCTGTGGTATTGAGCCTTCATATGATAGCTTCATCTGCCTTTGCTGATGATGTTACAAAATCTATCGAAAATGCGGCACCATTCATTTTCCAGTTAACAGTTTGACAAAAAACTCTCAGGTGTTGTGATATACATTTAGAAAACCCACACTCAAAGAGAACGCCATTAAATTTACCCGCCGCTTAGATCTCGACACCCAAAGGCGTATAAATCCCGTTGTGCAAGCGTTGGCTTGCCAAGGGATTTATGGTGCAAGAACCGCCTTAGCCCAACGATACCAAATATCCCGAACCTTTTTGTATCAAATGATCGGTATGACGATGTTGTGTTTGAGCGAACTGTTCAGCATTCAGCGCCTTGAAACCGTCTCCGCCAAGTTTGAGCTTGATGCCTTCATCGCCCTGATGCGCCTTGAAGGCCAAGTTCCCATAGCCCGTATAAGTGAAATCTTGCGCGTATTGGGTTATCCCCATGACTCAATCGGTATGGTTAGCGAGCGGCTTACGTTTTTCGGCAGTTGCTTGTCCAATACGCTCAATATTGGCATGCCCTATCTCATTTTCTATTTGAGCGATGAAATTTTTGCTTTAGGCTGTCCCATTCTGGTCACCATCGACCCCGTCAGTACGGCTATCCTAAGGATTGAGTTGGCATCTGACCGTAAAGGAGATACCTGGAAGAAGCACTTCTCTGAACTTAAAGACCACCAGTTCATCGCTAAAGGCCTGGGTAGCGACCGAGGTGCTGGCATTATCAATGGCTTTCAAGCGTATGTCCGGACGCGGTTTGGTGCTCTGATCATTTTCATGAGTTCACCGATTTAATCAAGTTACGCTTGACGCTTGAAAGGCAAGCATACGCTAAGATTGCTGAAGAAGAGGAGCGCCTGCATATTTTGTACATTTACATCTTAAAAGTTGAGCATCGCGTAAAGCATATGATTTTTTACAGAACCATTATTAATCTGAAGGTTCCCAGTTTTTATGCTCGTGCTTGCGAATCACTTACGCAACATAGATCACTTACATTTTCCTTTGCAGATAGTTCAGCAAATTCTTTGATGGTATCGTATAAACCAATTTCAACACTAAATTCCGAGTCTTAGAATGATTCAAGTGCTGGCTGATTCTACGATCAAATCCGAATTACATTCGTACTGCGATCTTTCTTTCAAAACCAGATTCCAAATGCTCTCCTTTTCCAGGAAAAAGGCGCATGCCTCACGTCCTACTCGACTGGAAATCAAATTCAGTGCAACAAAACCTTCGCCAGTTCAATAATTTCATTTTCGTCAATGTCCTTGATCGAATAATCCTGTCTGTTCAGCTTATAGGGATTGACTATGGAAACCGATTTAACCACTTTATTGATGCCGGTTTGATAAGCCATTCGGATAGGTGTAGGACCGAAAATCGTAATTGATGGCCGGTTTAAAGCCCATGCAATATGGGTAGGCCCGGTATCATTACCAATCAATAAATCCGCTTTGGCAATCAGGGCTTTTAAACTGTTCAAATCCAACCTGGGCATAACTTGAATATTGCCGGATTGCGTGGACATCCAGTTTGCTTTTTCTCTTTCTTGCTCACTGCCCCAAACTACCAGGCAGTTTTGCTGCAACGCCAATGCTATTTTTACAAACTTTTCCGCCGGATAATTTTTACTGTCCCAACTTGAGCCGATAACCAGAACAATATTTTTCCGGTCACTTTGCAAAAAACTGTAAATTTGCGGGTCTTCATTATTAAAAAATAAAAACGGTTTTTTGTTTAGGATTTGCTCCTCTGTGATGTTTATCCCTAAGGGGTTGCATAGAATAAAGACATTCCTGACGATGGCGTTAGTGTCGAAAGAGCAGGCTAATTTGACATCATAAAACCACGAGGCGGCTTTTTCCCTGATTGAATGGGCATCAAATCCGGCGATGGTCTTTCCGATCAGTTTTGCGATGACAGCCGATTTAATTAGCCCTTGCGCATCAATGACTAAGTCATAATGATTTACCGCGTAGTTCCGGATGGCTTTGATTTGCTGAAAAATACCCGCCTTATTGCTTTTTAAGGATTTCAGGTTGACCGTTAAAATATGGTCTATATCGGGGTTGTTTTTTAAAATTTCGGCAAAATGCTCCTCAACAATCCAGTCAATTTGAATAGCGGGCGAATACGCTTTAATAAATTGAAGCGCAACCATGGCATGAACGATGTCGCCCAGCGCAGAGAGCTTAACGATTGCGATTTTCAAAAATGATCCTTTCGCCTGTTAAATGACATCAATCACTTGGCCGGGTTTAATGTCAGTCAAACACCGGGTATGGCCTAATGGACATTCGCGTTTAAAACAGGGAGAACAATCAAGATTTAGAGAAATGACGTGGGCCTTGGCATTGAGCGGCGGCGTAAAATTGGGGTCGGATGAGCCATAAAGGGCTATTATTTCTTTATCCAGCGCTGCCGCAACATGCATTAAGCCCGAATCATTGGTCACCACTGTATCAACCAGAGACAACAAATCCACGGCTTCGGCAAGTGATGTCCGACCCGTAAAATCGATGCAATCCCCGGAAACTTCACTTTTAATTTGTTCAGCTGCCGCTTTATCTTTATCAGAACCAAACAGCCAAACCTGCCAACCCCGGGCAATTTTATGCCGGGCAACTTCAGCAAAATAATTTGCCGGCCAGCGCTTCGCAGCGCCATATTCAGCGCCGGGGCATAAGGCTAATATTTTTTCTGAGGGTGTTAAATTAAATTTTTTGACAACCGCATTTTGCTGTTCATGGTTAATCAAGAGAGTGGGAATCGGGCATTCTGGCGGTAATGGCGCAGTGTCAGGCAAGCCTAATGCGACAAAGCGCTGGACGGTCATGGTCAGCAAGCTTTTATCCAGTTTTCTGGCATCGTTAAGCAAGCCCCAGCGAAATTCACCAATATAACCGGTACGAACGGGTATATTGGCAAAATAGGGAATGAGTGCCGATTTCCAGGAGTTCGGCAAGAGGATTGCATGATCGTAACATTCAAACCGTAACTTTCTGCCTTGTTTGATTCTATCCAGTAAACCCAACTGACCGTGCGATAAAGGCATGGCGATCGCTTTTGCAACCTCGGGCATTCTTTCCAGCAAGGCTAATGACCACGTTGGGGCCAAAACGTCAATTTGACAATCAGGTCGGGCATTTTTCAGGGTGATAAACAGGCTTTGCGCCATCACCATGTCGCCTACCCATGACGGGCCGACGACAAGAATCCGGGGTGATTTTTTCAAAGCCTTAATTGACGTAAGTCAACCAATCGGCATGGTCGTCCCGGCGTCCATGCACATAATCGAAATAGAGTGACTGTAATTTTTCGGTCACTTCGCCACGGCTGCCACAGCCTATTTTACGATTATCCAATTCCCGTATCGGGGTCACTTCAGCGGCAGAACCGGTAAAGAACGCTTCATCAGCGACATAAATTTCATCGCGGGTAATGCGTTTTTCGATGACTTCAAAGCCTTGCTCTCTGGCAATGATCATTACCGTATCACGGGTAATGCCTTCCAGCGCGGAGGTGGTTTCAGGCGTGTAAATCTTGCCACGCCGAACGATAAACAGGTTTTCAGCGCTGCCTTCCGCCGCAAAACCTTCATGATCCAGCATTAACGCTTCATCATAACCATTCGACAAGGCTTCTTGCAGCGCCAGAATGGAGTTGATGTAATTGCCATTGGCTTTGGCTTTGCACATTGTGCTGTTGTGATGATTGCGGATATAAGAAGACGTGCGGATACGGATGCCATGCTCTATGCTATCCGCGCCCAGATAAGCGCCCCAAGGCCATGCGGCAACCATGACATGAACTTTCAGATTGTCCGCCCGGAGACCCATGCCTTCGGAGCCGAAAAAGCACATGCTGCGGATATAGGCGCTGTCCAGATTGTTTTTGGCAACGGCATCACGCTGCACCTGATTCATCTCTTCCTTGGTAAACGGCATGGGCATATTCATGATGTGCGCTGAACGGAACAGGCGATCCGTATGCTCCTGCATCCTGAAAATAGCGGTGCCTTTTTCAGCGTGATACGCACGTATGCCCTCAAACACGCCCAGTCCATAGTGCAAGGTATGCGTCAGCACATGGACTTTCGCTTCGCGCCATTCAACCCATTTCCCATCCAGCCAAATTACGCCGTCTCTATCGTCCATCGTCATCGTTTATTCTCCAGCAGTAGTGTTTCAGTATTTTTATTTAAACAGATAAATTAAAGGTTTTGTAAATTTTTACTTTAGATGTTTTTTTGAAAACGATGGACTTGAATCAGCCGCACAGCCAAAAACATCTGCTTAGGCGACTTTTGATGTCAACGCCAATGTTTCATGATCAATTTTCTGTAATGCTTTTTGAATATGATTGATTTCATTTTCTTCAAAAAAAGCCTCTCCACATTGTGTACATACCCAAGCCGGAACGGATTCCCATGAAATATGATAGCCATTTCGGTCTGCACTAAAGGGCGCATTACTTTTTATCATGCGGCCTTTACAATAAAAACATTCCATCTTAGCTCCTAACTTTAAAATCTTATGACCATTGCCCTACAGATTGCATCTTATGTGTTGACGTCCATTGCCTTAAAGATTGTATTTTTCGTGTTAACTGGCTACTTACGACCCATTTCGGGCATTCGTCAAAAACACCAAAGCATGGCAAACTTGATAGAACAAACCCAATAAGCTATCTGTTGTTCACAAACCATACGGAATAATCATCAAGGAGTTGATAATTCTTAGAATGTTCGTCGATAGCTTTCAAATCGGCTAGCGGTAAGGTAAATTTTTTGTTATCTGAAGTACGCTCAACATCAACAAGTAATCCGTAATCTTCGTTAATTTCTTCGTCCATGTTTAGTAAGTTAAACTTATCTGTGTAAGAGGGTTGTTTCTTTTTCAGCTTTTCATACTCTGCTTTACTGCCATAACCGAAAACGTAACTTTCTTCCCAAGGAAAGTCCTCAATGCCCGTAAGATAACAGGGAAACTTTAGGTTAGATTTTAGATGGGCAAAATACTTTTCTAAAGATTCACGACTAACTTCTGGAATGTCATCTACATCAAGAAGAGTTGTATCAAGAAGAATTTCGGCAATTCTTACATCTTGTTCATCAAAATCGGACATGGCTTTACCTGCAAACTATTAACTAGATACCATTATCATATCCTCTGCTAGTCTAAGTAGACAAAAAATTTCCAATGCAACTTTTACAACATTAATTGACACATTCGATTCGATGCCATTCTTTAGTGGCTTAACAAGCATTTAGAGTAAACAACACGCAAAGATTACTGATCTCTCAATGACCGGTATTGGCCGCTATTTGACGATCACCAGCGTCCAATTCTTGATAAAAGCGGAACTAGAAGGATAAACAAAACGCATCCTGCTGTGAGCCTCATTCCATTAAATCCCGCCATATTTGCTCAACTTGCCTACTAATTTCAACCACTTCAGCCTCATCAATAACCACCCGCTCGCCTTGCAAAACCAGCTTATGGCCGTAGTCGCGATAAGTGCAATAAGCCGCTTTCAACGTTTCCGCGTCGGTTTTGGACATAAACCCATCTTCCTGCAAGCCTTCAAGCAACCTGACATTATCCGTGTAGGTCGTTAACGCTTCATTTTTTGCAGCGCGGGCTAAAACACCAAATTGTACTATAAACTCAATATCAGCAATACCGCCTTTGCTTTGTTTTAGGTCAAACTTGTTCGATTCTTTGGTTGCCAAGGCGTCACGCATCTTTTCGCGCATTTCACGCACTTGGGTTTTCAGCAGCGCCAAGTCTCTGGGCAGGCTCAAGATTCTGCGCCGGATGGCTTCATATTGCGCTTTTAAGCGCAGGTCACCGGCAATAAAACGCCCTCTGACCAAAGCCTGATGTTCCCATGTCCACGCCTGATTTTTTAGATAGTCCTCATAAGCGCTGATATGCGTGACCAGCAAACCGGAATCCCCGCTGGGGCGTAAACGCATATCGACGTCATAAAGCACGCCCGACAACATTTTGGTGTCCAGAATATGCCGGACTTTAAGTCCCAGACGGCCATAAAATTGAGAGCAGGAAACCGGTTTTTTTCCGTTGGTGAGTGCATTGCCGTCCTGGCAATCGTACAAAAACACCATATCCACATCAGAGCCATAACCCAACTCAATACCGCCCAGCTTGCCAAAACCAATAATGGCAAAGCCTATGGAACTGTTATCGCTGCCAGGCGGCTTACCATGTTTTTCAGTGAGAATAAGCCAGGCACGCTCAACGACATGGGACACTATACATTCGGCTATCCAGGTCAAATAATCGCTGACCACCATGAGCGGAATCGCGCCCATTATGTCGGCGGCGGCAACCCGTAAGACATTCAGTTGTTTAAATTGCCGCAGCGTTATCATCAGTTGCTCAAGGTCTTGTACCCCGATAGTAGCCAGCAAACGGGTTAGCTGTTTTTCAAGATCCTCTTTTTTGAGGGGATCAAAGAGCGTGCGCGTATCCAGCAATTCATCAAATAAAACCGGATACCGTGACAAATAATCGCAAATCCACGAGCTTGCTGATGTCAGGCGAAGCAACTGGGCTAACGCATCGGGGTTTTCAGCCAATAACGATAAATAGACATTTCTGCCGACAACCGCTTCAAATAAACCGAGCATACGTTTTAAGGTAAGGTCGGGGTTGTCAACCTGACGCATCGCCTCAATCATTTGCGGCATCAGCCGGTCAAGAACCTTTGCGCCTTTGGAAGTCAATCGCTTGATTGAGACCCCATTTTTAAAATGCTTGATTGCTGCAAGACAATCTTCGGTTTGCTGAAAGCCAAAGGCGCTCAAGTTATCCAGTAATTCGGCATCATCCGCTTTGCCAGTCCAAATCTGGTGACTACGCTGGTCTTTCACTTCCTGCTTTGACAGAGAAAAGACGTCATCAAATACAGCATGTACCTGCGCCCTTAACGTATCCAGTTGGTTTTTAAAAGTGACCCAATCAGGATAATCCATTGAGTTAGCAAGTATTTGCCGCACTGCCGGGTCTATGGGCAAATCATGAACTTGCCGGTCTTGATATTGTTGAATATGGTTTTCTACCCTACGCAGAAAACAGTAAGATTGTTGCAACTGCCCCGCTTCGTTTGGCGTAAGTAATTCCAGTTCACCAAGAACACGCAGTACATCCAGGATGCCGCGTGTTTGCAACGCCTTTTCATTGCCGCCGCGTATTAGCTGGAAAGCTTGACCAATAAACTCGATTTCACGTATGCCGCCGGGACCCAGCTTGATGTTTTCCATGCGGTCTTTACGCCGCAATTCCTGGGTAATCTGCGCCTTTAAAGAACGCAGCTCTTCAAAGGCGCCGTAATCGAGATAACGCCGGTAGACAAAGGCTTTCAGCATCGCCATCAGTTGCGGGCCGGTTTTAAAATCCCCTGCGACCTGACGCGCTTTAATCATGGCATAACGCTCCCATTCCCGTGCCTGGGTCTGGTAATAGTGCTCCATGCCATCAAATGACATAATGATGGGGCCGCTATCGCCAAAAGGCCTTAAGCGTATGTCGGTTCGGAATACAAAACCATCAACGGTGATTTCATCCAGCACTTTGACCAGGCTTTGGCAGAGCCTGGAAAAAAACTCGCTATAACTGGTTTCTTTTCTATCGGGTAATACGCCGTTTTCCGCGTAAGCAAAAATCAAGTCGATATCCGAAGAATAATTCAGCTCATACGCGCCCAGCTTACCCATGCCCAATACGATAATTTGCTGGGGACTGCCATTCGATAGCAAAGGGGTGCCGCGTTTTCCACAGGCTTGGTTATAAAGAAAAGCCAGCGCGTATTGAATGCAGGCATCAGCCAGCCACGACAATTCAGCCAGTGTTTCGGAAAGCTGCGCCCAGCCCGCCAAATCGCGCCAGGCAATCCTGATCATTTCCCTTTGCCTAAAACGCCGCAGCTCCTGCATTAATCCGGCTTCGCTATCGATCTGCATGCAGGCCAATTTGCCGGCATAACTATGGTCACTATAAATTGTCGATAAATCGCCGGAATTAACCAAATCAAGCAGCATCTCAGGCCGACGCATACAGCTTTCTGCAATAAACAAGCTGAAGCACCAAACCTTAACCATGGATGCAATAATCTCAGGCGCCGGATTAAAATCGAGATTAAGCCCGGCTAGCTCTTCATGGAATTGCTTTAGCGATATCGCGACGGAATCGCGCAATTCATCAGGGAGCTTGTTAAGTTCGGGTTCGAGACTTTTAATAAAAGACATAAGCGGCAGACTGATTCAAAAAAAACATCATACCTAACTGATGCCACGCAGGCCATAAGAAATCATTACGAAGAGACGAAGATCAGTAAGAAGTAATTGCTTATAAATATTAGGCTGTGACAATTAAGTGCTTGCCCTTTAATGTAAATGATACAGTTGATCGGTTTGAGTTACTTACACAATGATATGTGTTATATTTCCCCGTGAGAGTGACCAACTTACGTTAGGCCTTTATAAGGCAGAAGAGAGGAGCTATGTTAGACGAGCAAAACAAAAACCAGCTAAAACGCCTACTGCAAAGCATTAGCCAGCACATCATTCAGGATGTTCCTCCCGAACTGTATGCCTGTGAAATTTGCAGAAAAACAGAGTGTTTGCAAGACGAATGGATCACATGCGAGAACCGCATTGCTCACGTGAAGTGTCTGGAGGCGATTAAGGACAAAACAGACTAGGCGTATGGAGGTTTTGTCTCAAAAAAAATCATAAAGTGCAAATTGTGTGCTTATCCTCGGACAGCGGCAGGCCAGGAAACGACAGGCACATGACTCAAGTTAACGCGGGTTAACCTTGAAAAGCAGCCCTTCAGAGACCGTCTGTTATGGGTATCCATCAATAGCAAGATTCAGTTGGCAAAATATAGAGCCAAGGGCTGCTTCAACATTAATAATTTCATCAATCTGATATCTAATGAGCACGCAAGTGGGCAATAAAGGGTTGAAGGAGCTACTTTGTATTTGAATAACTTTTTTGGCATGCAGTGCCCGTTGATCGGCTAAAATCGCGTGTCCCCATTCCGTGAAAATGCTGCCATTCGGAAACCTGGATTGGATAATTCTTGTGGGGCTATATTTCGCAGTTAATCCTATCCAAACTTATGATTTCCGACCCTCCGCTTTGATTACTCGTAATAATTCAATTTAACGCGATTAACTCGCCTGCCATAAGGTCAGGCAATAATGGCTCAACTCTTTGTCTGCATAGGTTTTGGTCATAGAATTTTTGTCATTCGCTCTTAATACCGGGATACGATACACAGTTCATCTTTGTTGTCTTTATAGCTATTTGAGTATCCTTAACTCTTGGGTATCCTGCTTTCCGATTCCTGATGTTGTTTGCATACATTGTGGTTTTGCGTAAAATCAGACCGCTGGATCAGTTTCCCATTCTCTACAGACATGCTCATGCGATTAAAACGTGTTATTCCGGTGTTGATGGTTGTTTTTGTGTTGGGTGCTGGCGTTATTTTTGCGCTGATGCTGGCTTCCTTACCGAAAGAAGATGGCGAAATTTCGCTTGCTGGTTTAGGCGCTGCGGCGACGGTTCATAGCGATGCTTTGGGTATCCCGTCTATTATTGCTGAAAATCGTGTAGATGCTTTTCGTCTTTTGGGTTTTTTGCATGCACGCGACCGCCTGTTTCAAATGGAGTTAATGCGCCGCAAAAGCGCCGGTCGGCTTGCGGAAATCTTTGGCTCAAAGACTGTTGATCTGGATAAGGGTCAACGTGATTACCAGTTTGAACAAGCAGCCAAAAATATAGTTTCTGCCTTGCCCGCTAACCAGAAACGCGTTTTAGAGGCTTATGTGGCAGGTGTAAACGCCTTTATTGACCAGACTAAACTGTTGCCTCCTGAGTTTATAGCGCTTAATTTTCGTCCTGAACCTTGGTGCGCAGAAGACAGCATACTGGTCGCCCTCGGCATGTTTCAAACCCTTAATGGTCAAGAACAGGACGAGCGCATGGTGACTGTCATGGAAAAAGCGCTGCCGAAACAGTTGGTGGCGTTTTTGACTCCGGATACCGATGTTTATGCCACCGTACTGTTAGGTGGTTCGGATTCGCACCGTCCGGCACAGCCTATTCCCATTAGCGCCTTTGCCGCTTTGGATGCGCAACCCGTCAAATTGGCGAAGGGTTTTGTTGATGTTGATAGCAATATTGCCGGTTCAAATAATTGGGTGGTGGCCGGCACGAAGACTTCGGATGGCCGTGCCATAGTCGCCAACGATATGCATTTGAGCTTGAATGCCCCGAATATTTGGTATCGCGCCGAGTTACAATACGCCGGGCGCTATCTGAATGGCGTCACCTTGCCGGGGTTGCCGTTGCTGATTGTAGGCGGCAACAATAATATCGCCTGGGGGTTTACCAATGTTACCGCCGACTTACTGGATTTGATTACTCTCGATATTAATCCGAACAACCCGCAAGAGTACCTGACACCGGAAGGATGGCGCAGTTTTACCAAAAACCCAACCTTTATCAAGGTCAAAGACGGGGCTGATATTCCCATAGAATTGCGCTCTACTGTTTGGGGGCCGGTTTCATCAAAACCGTTATTAGGCCATTCCGTGGCGATAAAATGGACAGCGCTGGAAACGGCGGCTGTCGATCTCGGTTTGCTCGATATGGATAAAGCGGCTTCTGTCAAAGAAGCCATCACCGTCATCAATCAGGCTGGCGGTCCCGCGCAAAATGTCGTGTTCGCTGACCGCGCCGGTCATATCGGCTGGACCTATATGGGACGTTTTCCAAAACGCAAAGGATTTGATGGCATGGCAAGCCGGTCTTGGGCAGATGCTTCAGCCGCTTGGGATGGTTTTATTCCACCCGAGCAATTACCACGGCTTTACGATCCCCCCGAAGGTTTTATCGTCACAGCTAATAATCGCACGCTGGGCCTTGATTATCCTTATGTCATTGCTCATAACTGGGCGCTAGGCTACCGCGCTCATCGCATCACCGAATTGCTGCAAGGGTCGAACGGCATCACTGAACAGGCTATGTTGGAGATGCAACTCGATACGCGTAGTGAATTTTATGAGTTTTACCAGCAATTGGCCTTGCAGGAGTTAAACGCGATTAAGCGCAACGAAGGAAAAGTAAATCAGAGCGAACAAATAGTGCGGGCTTGGGACGGGTATATGAATATCGACAGCAAAGGAGCCGCGCTTTTAATGGCTTTTCGAACAAAATTAGCGGAAGCCCTCTTTGCCAAAGTTGTCGCTCGCTGCAAACAATACGACCCAAATTTCAGTTATGCCTGGCGCGAGATGGAAACCCCGTTGCGACAACTATTGACGCAACGTCCGAAAGGTGTAATTCCTGAGCAGTATAACGACGACTGGCGGGTATTCATTTTGGAAACGTTGTCTTCGGCGGCAAAAGACTTGCAAAGCAATTATCCCGATATTGGGCTTGCCCAACTGAATTGGGGAACGGTTAACCGGATTGCCCAGCATCATCCTTTCAGCAAGAGCCTGCCGGTTCTTGGCGCATTTTTGGATATAGGCGACTTCGAAAGTTCGGGTTGCGCCAGTGTCTGCGTCAGAGTCATGTCAAAAGAACACGGTGCTAGCGAAAGATTGGTACTGGCTCCCGCCCATCCCGAAAATGGCATACTGGAAATGCCTGGCGGTCAATCGGGCCATCCTTTTTCAAGGCATTACCGGGATCAAGAATCATTTTGGCAAGAAGGTAAAATTGCCCCTTTTATGCCCGGTAAATTTTTACACACCTTACATTTCCAACCAACATGAAAAGTCACTTATGCTAACTGTTCAAATGAACATCCGCCATAAATTCTGGGCGTTGTTTGCCAGTCTAAGGATCACTTAATATTAAGCACGATTAACTAAAGCAAACTTTGCAAGCAAACTTGTTTGGTAACAAAAATAAGTTGAAAGATTCTAGGAGATCGTCCGAGATAACCGTAAATTGCCCTATAAAGGTTAATATGTTTAATATAAACAAAATGTTATAATGAGATTAGGTTTTGATTCTAAACAATGTGAATCATACGTAAATATGGGAACCCTATTGATCGATTTTATTCCAATACTTTTGCCATTTTCCATTTGGCTGAACCAATTCACGTAAAGATCAAATCACTTTAGCCCCCTGGTCTTTCCAGTGCATACCGAGCCGCAAAGCCGTTTGTGTAGGGAAGCATCATTTTTCATAACCATTTACCACCTTATCATGAGGGCCAGTTCTTTATCATCGGCGCCAATTTTATTTAGCGCCTGATCCATTGGCATCGTGAAATTCTTATTACGATTTACTACCCGCGACTGTTAACCCAGAAAATATGAGTTGTTTCCATCGGTATCGAGCAGTCGGGATGATAAGGTCTGATTCGCGGCGTGTAATCAGAGATGGGCCTTGTCGCCGGGATACGTGCGCTGTAAATAAAGCCATTGACCGCACCCGCCAGTGCTTGTTGTATTTGCATGGGCTTAATACAGAATGTTTCTTCTTCCGGGACTTCTGCAAACAGCTCAACACAGACATCCTCCGCCGTTAATTCGCCAAGATAAACCTGCATGCTGAACAGGTATTGTTTATCTTGGGTTTCTGTAACCACGTTATCGACATGAATTTTTGGCCAGTAGTCATCAATACGTTTTAACCAGTTGACCAGGTTATGACCTGGTCCGGCGTTGTCTTTGACACGTTTATGATAGTTGGCGGCCAAAGGCAGGTAAAAACATCTGGTATAGTCGCGCACCATCCGGTTGGCCGAGAAATAAGGCGTCAGCGTTGCCATGCTCTCACGCATAACGGCCAGCCAGCGCCTGGGAATGCCGTTTTGGTCGCGGTTATAAAAGGTTGGCACAATCTCGCTTTCCAGGCGTTGATACAGTATTTCGGCCTGCTCATGGTCGGTATCTTGGGATTCCATTCCATTCAGCGACCAGCCGACTTCCGGGCGATACGCTTCAGCCCACCAGCCATCCAATTCGGAAAGATTCAAACCGCCATTAACCAGGATTTTCATGCCACTGGTTCCACAGGCTTCCCAAGGCCTGCGTGGAGTATTAATCCAGAGATCGACGCCTTGAACCAGATATTCAGCGGTGATCATGTCGTAGTCACTCAGAAAAATAGCGTGTTCCCGGATTTCAGGCCGGTGTATAAAATGGTGCCAGGCTTTGATAAGCGCCTGACCGGGAAAATCGGCGGGATGGGCTTTGCCCGAAACGACCAGTTGTACTGGCCGATCAGGGTTGGTAAGGATTGCGGCCAGCCGGTCCGGGTCGGTTAGCAGCAAATTGGGCCGTTTGTAAGTTGCAAAGCGACGGGCAAAGCCAATGGTCATTACGTTAGGATCGAATAACCGTTGAGCCAGGTTTTGCTGTTCGGCTTCTGAAATATTAGTGTGTACATTCAGTTCCCGGGCATATTCATCCCTGACAAATTTAACCAGCCGGGTGCGATTTTTGGCGCGCAGGTTCCACAATGTTTCATCAGTGACGCGGTTGAATTGTTCAGGCAGGTTGTCATACTCACAAAACCAGCGGCATTTACCGCACAAATTGGTCCAGAGTTCATCCGCTTCCATCGAATCCCAGGCGGGGACATGAACGCCATTGGTGACATGAGAGACGGGTATTTCATATTTTGACCAGTTGGGAAACAGCGGACTGAAAATACGCCGGCTCACTTTACCATGCAAACGGCTGACGCCATTAATGGTAGCGCTGCCATTTATGGCAAGATAGGCCATATTAAAGCCTGAATCTGAATTTTTAGAAAAGGGGTTTCTGCCAAGATCCAGCAGAGTTTCAATATCCATACCCAGTTTTTGTGAATAAAGCCCAAGATAGTTTCGAATCAGTTGCGGGCTAAAGCAGTCGAAGCCGGCTTCAACAGGTGTATGCGTGGTGAACAGATTGCCCGCGCGGGTGACGGCTAAGGCAGTTTTAAAATCCAGATTATTTTCAGACATTAAATCCCTGGCGCGCTCCAGCACTAAAAATGCAGCATGACCTTCATTGAGATGACAGACATCCGGTTTTATACCCATCGCCCGCAATACTCTCCAGCCGCCTATGCCCAGCAGAATTTCCTGAGACAATCGATGTTCCAGGCTGCCGCCGTATAAGACGGAGGTGATACAGCGATCGACCGGATGATTGACCGGATCATTGGTATCCAGTAAATAAAGTTTGATGCGGCCGATTTGCGCCTGCCAGACTCTGACCCATAATTCTTCTGGCGTATGTAGCTGTATACGCAGCCATTCACCTTTATCATTACGTACCGGACAAACCGGCAAGTCGCCGGTATCGCAAGAAGGATAAAGTGCGATTTGGTTGCCGTCATTATCAAAGGCCTGACGGAAATAGCCGTTTTGGTAGAGCAGGCCAACGCCTATCAAGGGCAGTCCAAGATCGTTCGATGCTTTCAGGTGATCGCCAGCAAGTAAACCCAGGCCGCCGGAATAAATAGGCAAGGCTTCGCTGAGTCCGAATTCCATGCTGAAATAGGCAACTTGCTGCAGCTGGGTTGTCTGCTCAAGTTCCTTCTGAAACCAGCGTTGCTCATTCAGCGATTGCCGATGGGTTGAAACAATGTTCTGCAGTTTTCGACAAAAAGCCGCATTGTTTGCCAGTTCTTCAAGCCGGGAGCTGGAGGCTGTCTGTAATATCAGCCAGGGATTACGCGTTTGCTGGTATAAATTGGCATCCAGTTCGAGCCAGATTTCATCGGCGCCATGGCTCCATGAATAATTACAGTCCAGGGCTAATTCGGATAGCCCGTCCAGTTTCTGGGTGAGTTCGGGGGGGAAATATCTTGGCGTAGACATGCTGTATCACCTGTAGACGAAACTAATGTTCATAAGCCGTAATGGTTGCGGCTAATGCCTTTCCTAAAGAAAATATCTGATAATAGCTATCAAATCCAAGCTTTCTGATTTTGAGCCATTTTTGAACAATATAATAACAAATCGTTAAAACGATTAACGCTTATAATCTGTATGGCTACTTTTTGTATGCAAGCCTTCTAATTTTATTCAAAGGTCACATTTTTTAAATAGAAGCAACTTATAATAAGATAACGCTTTATGATTTATTAATCCATGCAAATGGTTGACACTAAAAAGCCTGAATTAAGCGATGCGGCTATGGCGGTCAGGGCGGAATGCATCATGTTGAAAAAGGCCCCCTATATGCTTGATGCAAAAGAAGCCCTTGTAAGCGTTGTGATTCGCATACGCGAACATCAAAGTAAAAAATTCTCTTAGCTTGGTTACATTACACGGTAATTCTCTCTGTGGTAAATTTAACGCTGCTTAAAATTCCATTCAAACAACAAAATAACTAACAACCATGACCAGCCAGACAAAGCAAACGGTAACCACTGAATCTAAAACCCAGCTTTTTGATCTTAAAGCGCCTGAATGGTATCTCAATCGTGAATTGACCTGGCTGGAATTTAATAGAAGGGTTTTATGGGAAGCCGAAGACGAGCGCACACCATTACTAGAGCGGGTTAAGTTTATTGCCATTGTCAGCTCCAATCTGGATGAGTTTTTTATGAAACGGATTGGCGGCCTTAAACAACAGGTCGGTGCTGGCATTAGCGAGTTAAGTGTGGATGGGCGCACTCCGCAGCAACAAATTACCGAATGTTATGCCGTTGTGCGTGAGCTTGAAGCCAAGAAACAAATGCTGTTGATGAAAATTGTTGACCAGCTTGAGCAAGAGGGCATTCGCTTTTTACCTTTTCTTGAGCTTTCAAAAGATCAGCAACAAGTCATGCGTGAACACTATATCCAAAATATTTTTCCTCTGGTGACGCCACAGGCGATTGACCCGGCGCACCCTTTCCCCTTCATCTCCAACCTGTCTCTGAATCTACTGGCCGGTGTCCGTTCTACTGAAACGGATGAGTTGACTCTGGTGCGTATTAAAGTGCCTGTCAGTTCCAAAGTGCCGCGTTTTATCCAGGTCGGTGATGAGCAGCTATATGTCGGTCTGGCGGATTTGATTGCGAATAACCTGGATTTGTTGTTTCCCGGCATGAAGATCGATTTCTGCGATTTATTTCGCGTGACGCGTAATGCGATGACTGAGCAAGATGAAGAGCAGGCCGATGATCTTTTACAAATGATTGAATCAGAATTGCGTGAGCGTAAATTTGCTCCGGTTATCCGGCTGGAAATTGCCTCAACCATGGGAAAACTGCAACGCGGAATGCTGGCGGCTGAGCTTGGACTTAATGAAGAGCAGGATGTTTTTGTCGTTGATAAACGCATGGCAATGAATCATTTATTTCAGATTGCGGGTATTGCCCGGCCGGATTTGCTCGACCCCCCGCATCATCCATGCGACCACCCAAAACTGGCTGGGGTTCCGAATATTTTCCACGCTATTCGCGACCATGGCTCTATCTTATTGCATCATCCCTACGAGTCATTTGTTACCACAGTCGAACGGTTTGTTAAAGAAGCCAGCCGTGACCCGAATGTTCAAGCGATTAAAATGACGCTTTATAGAACCTCCGCCGGCACCAAGATCATTCAGTATCTGATTGACGCCGCGTTAAATGGTAAACAGGTTGCAGTCGTCGTTGAATTGAAAGCGCGCTTTGATGAATCGGCCAATATTAAATGGGCGCATCGCATGGAGAGCGCCGGTGTTCATGTAACTTATGGAGTGGTTGGCTTAAAAACCCACAGCAAAGTGGTTTATGTTGTTCGTCAGGATTATAACGGTCTGCGCCGTTATGCCCATATTGGCACGGGTAATTACCATGCCGGAACCGCAAGGCTTTACACTGATTTGGGCATTTTGACCTGCGATAATAAAATTGGTGAAGAATTGACCGAATTATTCAATTACCTGACGACAGGGCTGGTTCCCAAGCGCAACTATCAAAATTTGTTGATTGCACCCAATAAGTTAAAGTCAAAACTGCTGGAAAAAATCGACCGTGAAATCAGTAAGCATACGACAAACTCACCCGGTTTAATCCAGTTTAAAATGAATGCCCTTGAAGATGTGGATATTACCAAAGCACTTTATCAGGCTGCTCGGGCAGGCGTAAAAATTGATTTGATTATTCGTGATACCTGCCGGTTAAGGCCGGATATTGCCGGTTTATCTGATAAAGTGAGAGTTATCAGTATCGTTGGGCGTTTTTTAGAGCATTCCCGCATATTCTATTTTCAAAATGGGGGTGAAGAAGAATATTTTATTGGCTCGGCCGATTGTATGAAACGTAATCTGGAGAGCCGTGTAGAAGTGGTCGCTCCTGTGCAAAAACTCGAGCTGCAGGCAGCCTTGCGGCAAATTTTAAATGTGCAGCTGACCAATCAGCGCAGTGTGTGGGAAATGCAGTCTGACGGTAAATATATACAATTGCAGCCTAAAGATAAACAGCTGGGAGCCCAGGAAATGTTGATTAAATTTGCAAATAATCGTTTTGATGAAGCAAAAGCCAGCAAAAGCCATAAAATAGCTAAAAATAAACAGCGTGCCAACAGAAATACCGGCTGAAATAATTCGCAGTATTTACAATGTAACCCCTTGGTAATAAATTAAATTTTAATACAGGATTAGATAATGCCTACTGACCAATTTGTGATTAGCAAGCTTAATCCATCTATCACTACACTCCCTGAACGGGGAAATGAAAAAAATGATTTTCTCCATGATTTTAAACAATATTATGTCCATTTACTGGGGAGGGATGAAAACTGTCGAGCGCCTTATTATGCGAGCGAAGCACTGTCACTGGCGATTCGTGACCGCTTGATGGAGCGCTGGAAGGTGACGCACAAAACCTATAAAAACAATGACTGCAGACGGGGTTATTATCTGTCCATGGAGTTTCTGATGGGACGCACGTTAAGCAATGCCATGCTTAATCTGGGGGTAACCGATACGGCTACTCAGGCCATGTATGATCTCGGCATTGAAATTGAAGAGCTGATCAATAGTGAGTACGATGCCGGACTGGGTAATGGTGGCTTGGGCCGCCTCGCAGCCTGCTTTGTCGACAGTTGCGCAACCTTGCAACTGCCGGTTATCGGTTACGGGTTACGTTACGAATACGGCATGTTTACCCAGACTATTGTTAATGGTGAGCAGGTTGAAAAACCCGACCATTGGCTGCGTCAAGGTAACGTCTGGGAAATTGAACGGCTGGAATATTCGCATAGCATTAAATTTGGCGGGCATACCGAAATTCAAACTGATGAAAATGGCGAGCAACGGCATTGCTGGATAGCCACCAGCAATGTCCTGGCAGTGCCTTTTGATACGCCGATACCCGGCTATCGGAATGGCACCGTTAATACCCTGCGGCTGTGGAAGGCAGTGGCTACCGAAGAGTTTAACCTGGACGAGTTTAATGCCGGCGATTATGCAGAAGCTGTCGCGGCAAAAATCACGGCGGAAAATGTCACTATGGTGCTGTATCCCAATGATGCCAATGAAAATGGTAAAGAGCTGAGATTACGGCAACAATATTTTCTGGCTTCCGCCAGTTTGCAGGATGTTATTTGCCACTGGATAGGTCTGCACGGCAATAACTTCAGCCGCTTTGCCGAAAAACGCTGTTTCCAGTTAAACGACACCCATCCGAGTATTGCCATTGCCGAACTGATGCGCCTGCTGATGGATGTTCACGGTTTAACCTGGGATGAAGCATGGACTATCACCAAAAGTACCATGGCTTATACAAACCACACCCTGTTGCCCGAAGCGCTGGAAAAATGGCCCGTTAAATTGATGCAACGGTTATTGCCGCGACTGATGGACATTATTTTTGAAATTAACAGCCACTTTATAACCGAAGCGTCCATGCACTGGCCCGGCGATAGTGAACGTTTACGCAGAATGTCCATCATAGAGGAAGGTTATGAGCGACAGGTAAGAATGGCCCATCTTGCCATAGTAGGCAGTTTTTCCGTGAACGGGGTTGCCCGGTTACATACCGAGTTATTGCAGCAAGGCTTGTTCAGCGACTTTTATGCCTTATGGCCGCATAAATTCAATAATAAAACCAATGGGGTAACGCCAAGACGCTGGTTGGCCGCCTGTAATCCGGAGCTGGCAAGTCTGATAACAGAAACGATAGGCGAAGGTTGGGTGACTGATTTATCGCAGTTAAAAAAGCTGGAACCCTACGCTGAGGATGCCCAATTCCGGCAACGCTGGCGTGCAATCAAACAGGCGGCGAAACAGCGCTTGATTGATTATAAACAACGTAAACACGACACCGATCTACAATTTAATGTCGATGCCATATTCGATGTGCAGGTTAAACGTATTCATGAATATAAGCGTCAAATATTAAATGTATTGCATGTTATTCATCTTTATAACTGTATTAAAAAAGGTGACATCGAGAGTAGGGTTCCAAGATGCGTATTGATTGGCGGCAAGGCGGCTCCCGGCTATCGTATGGCAAAAAAAATCATTAAATTAATCAATAACGTTGCCCAGGTTATTAATTCAGACCCTGAATCAGATAAAAAACTAGCCTTGCTGTTTTTAAAGGATTATCGCGTTTCAGCCATGGAAAGAATATGTCCGGGAGTTGATTTATCAGAACAAATATCGACCGCCGGCAAGGAAGCTTCGGGCACCGGCAACATGAAGCTGATGATGAATGGCGCCATCACCATTGGCACGCTGGATGGCGCCAACATTGAAATCCGTGAAGAAGTGGGTGATGAAAACTTTTTTCTGTTCGGTTTGACGGAAGAACAAGTTGAAGCAAGGCGAGGCAACTATGACCCGATTGCTATTATCGATCAGGATGAAGACTTGCAGCAGGTTATGCATCTTCTGGAATCCGGCTATTTTAATCAGTTTGAACCGGGCCTATTTAATGATCTGATTAGTTCCATAAAAAGCCCGCATGATCCCTGGATGACTATTGCGGATTTTCGGAGTTTTGTAGATACCCAAAAACGCGTTGAAGACGCCTATCGGGATAAAGATCATTGGACCAAAATGAGTATTTTAAACTGTGCGAACAGCGGCAAATTCTCCACCGACAGAACGATTGGCGAATATAATCGGGAGATCTGGAAATTAACGCCACAACCGGTAACGCATAAGTAATTTCTTAATGAGCAAGCCAGCCGCGCCCGCAATAAATGCGGGCGCGGCTGGGCGCTTTATTATTGCCTTAAGTCCTTAACAACGCGCACGACTTCATTATCATCGGCAATTGTTTCTATACTGAATCCCAGTTTTTTAACCAGCGATAACATGGGCTTGTTAACGGCCAATACTTCACCTTCAAAAAATAACATGCCTTTGGATTTGGCGGTCTGCATCAAGGCTTTCATGATTCTGGTTCCTATCCCTAAACACTGACAGTCATCGGCAACCACCAGCGCAAATTCTACCGAATTACCGTCCGGATTCATCAGGTAGCGGCCAACGCCCAGTTCACTGGGCAGGTTTGCATCCTCGGTTACGGCTACAAAGGCCATTTCACGGTCATAATCGATTTGCGTGAAGCGGACTATCATTTCCGGTGTTAATTCCTGCAACGCTTGCATAAACCGGAAATATTTCGTACGTTCGGACAAGCGATTGTGAAAATCCTTTTCCAAAACGGCGTCTTCAGGACGGATTGGGCGGATCGTGATATTGGCACCGTTAGATAATTGAAAGTACTGAGTCAATTGGTAAGGATAAGGGTGAATCGCCATGTGGGAATATGGGGTCAGCTGATTGGACAGTTGGGCTTTAATGCGGGCATCAACAGCCATTACCCCGTGTTCATCGACTATCAAGGGATTAATATCCAGCTCCAGAATTTCCGGCAGTTCACTGACCATAGTTGATATATTCAGCAGCACATCAACCAGGGCTTTTTTATTCGCGGGGGGTAATTGACGAAATGCCTGCAGATATTTAGCCGCCTTGGTTCTGGCAATCATTTGCTCAACCATATAGGCGTTAAGCGGAGGCAGGGCGACAGCATTATCCTTTAAAATTTCGACCATAGTGCCGCCCAAGCCAAAGCTGATGGCAGGCCCAAACACGGGATCCCTGACTACGCCAATCATCAACTCACGACCGTTGGAAGCACGGTACATGGGTTCAACAGTCATGCCTACTTCAGTTATTTCAGGGTGTAATCGCTTAATGGCGGCTTCCATCTCAGTGAAGTCGCGGGAAATATCCTGAACACTGTTAATATTAAGCCTGACGCCGCCTATATCGGATTTATGACTGAATTCAGCCATGTTGACCTTCAACACCACCGGAAAGGCCAATGTTTCAGCGGCAATCATGGCATCTTTTACACTGGATGCCTTGATGGTTTGCGTGACCGGAATATGGAATGCGGCAAGTATGGCTTTGGATTCCTGGGCTGTCAAAACCTGACGGCCTTCTGCAAGTACGCGCTCAATAATTAAACGGGAACCTTCAACATCGGGTTTAGCAAGTTCATCGGTAGGAGAAGGGATTTGTTTAAGCAGGATCTGATTTTGGGCATAGTTAGCCAAAAATGAAAAAGCGTCGACAGCGACTTCAGGGGTGCTAAAGTGGGCTACTTTGCTATTGGCAAAAAGATTTCGACCTTCCTGAACCCTTTCGCCGCCTGTCCATGAGGCTAATACAGGCTTTTTGCTGGTTTTGGCGCCCTCAATAATACATTCAGCAACCTGGGTTGGATTAGTCATGGCCTGAGGCGTCAAAATGACCAGTACACCGTCTATGTTTTTATCTTTAAGGCAAATCTCCAACGCTTTCTGGTAGCGTTCAGAGGTGGCATCACCCAGAATATCGATAGGGTTGGCATGGGACCAGTGTACGGGTAAAGCTTCATTTAAGGCTTCAATGCTGGATGGACTCAGCTCAGCCATCACTATACCGACGTCTTCGGCGCGGTCGGTACTCATTACACCGGGGCCGCCGGCATTGGTAATAATCGCCAGATGGTCTTTGTTGACCACATAATTGTTTGCTAAAACACGGGCTGCAGAAAACAATTCGGTGATGCTATAGACCCTAACGACACCCGCTCTTGCAATGGCGGCATCAAAGACATTGTCTCCGCCCACCATGGCGCCTGTATGCGACATTGCCGCTTTGCACCCCGCTTCATGACGACCTGATTTAATCAGGATAACCGGTTTTAAACGAGCGGCAGCTTTAAGGCCGCTCAAAAAGCGGCGGGCATCGCGTATGCCTTCTACATACATCAGAATGCCGGTGGTTTTACTGTCGGTTGCCAGATAATCCAGCACTTCACCAAAATCAATGTCGGCCGCGCCGCCCATTGATACGACCGTTGAAAAGCCGATACCCTGTACTTTAGCCCAATCCAAAATGGCCGTACACACCGCGCCTGATTGGGACAATAGCGCCAGACAGCCGTCTTTAACCGTACCGTCACCGAAGGTTGCATTCAGATATCCGCTTGGCCGGACAACGCCCAAACAGTTCGGGCCAATAATGCGGATACTGTAACGATGGGCAATATCCAGCACTTCTTGTTGCAGGCGTTTTCCTTCTTCGCCCAGTTCGCCAAAGCCGGCAGTGATAATGATGACCGAGGTGATGCCTTTTTCGCCACATTGCCGGATAATGCCGGGGACGCTCGGTGCGGGTGTGGCAACCACCACCAAATCCAAATCTTCAGGAACTGAGTTCAAGTCAGGGTAGGCTTTTAACCCTAATAATTGTTCGCGTTTGTTGTTGACAGGATAAAGGCCGCCTTTGAAACCGGCCTCCTGCATATTAAGTAATAACCTATATCCAACGCTGTCTTCGCGCTCTGATGCGCCAACGATAGCCACTGATTTAGGGGTGAAAAAACGGTTTAAATAATGAGGGCCCATAGATACTCCGTAGTAGTAAGAAAAAATGTTTTTGTAAGAGTGTGCTTTAAAAGTCTTACTGAAATGAGAGTCGAGAAGCCTGGTTTCTGTAGTTGAATAAAACTGAAACATTGTGATGGCATAAAGACGATCTCCTTCGTGTGATTCAGTTAACACCTTATCTGGTTTTTACGCATTAATCGCTTCTTTCAAAACCGCTTGCATTAGTTGTTCAGCATGGCTTTTACGTTTAAACACGCGATGTTCCAGGACGCTAAAGGGGGTTTTGTAAGTTTTTAACACTCTCGACGATGATTTGTTGTCCGGCTACTCTGTCTGATTAGCATATTTTAATCTAGTTACAGCGGTGCGTCTGAATAGATTAAAATGAGCGCGTAAAATTTCTCAAATTCCCTTGAAAAAGTCTCTTAGTGTTGTATCCCGCGAAGCGTGACCGGACATAAAGCCCCGTGCGACTGGCAAAGTTTGTCATTTCTTGCAAGCTGAAAGTCCCACCACCGTGAGTTGCCCAAAACGGACGGTTAAAACCCAACTGATGGTTTTCAGTCGTTGCAAAATAAGAAATGGATCGAGTTTTAATATTCTAGTTTTGAGTTTCGCTGGGGATTAATTTGTCGCATTAAGAATCGGTTGCGTAATGCCATGAAATAGCTGGCACTACTGCGAGACCGTAAAAACGCAATTGATTTTAAAGGGATTTTTTCAGAAAAAGCGGCTACTAAAAATCAATAGCTTTGACGGAAAAAACGACTGGTTTACTGCCATTTGGAAATGTGGAGCGAGTGACTCGGGTCGAAGTTTGTCCTTCGTAACCCATTCATGCCACGTGTCCGCTATAACAAATCAACACACTTTAAATAAGGCCTACCCTCACCCCACCTTTTTTAAAGTGAGGGTGAATACTTATCTTACAACAGCTTTTTTATAGCCGGATAATCATTGATCAGTTGTTGCCGGAATGCTTCAATCGCCTGTTCATTATGACGCTCAGATCTTGGAATCGGCACGGTGATTTCGCTGATGACTGTCATCGGTGAAGCTGATAAAAAAATAAGCCGGTCAGCCAAAGCAATCGCTTCGCGCAAATCATGGGTGACAAATAACACCGTATGCGGACGTTCTTGCCACAGCTTTAGCAACAACTCCCGGACCTGACGGGCTGTCGGCGCATCCAGTGATACAAAGGGCTCATCCATCAGCAATACCTCAGGATCTACGGCAAAAGCACGTATGATTGAGACCCGGCGGCTCATGCCCAATGATAAGCGCTCAGGGTAAACGTGTTGCGACTGGGTTAGTTGCATTACTTCCAGCAAGGGATCAATGATAGCCGCTGATTGATGGCTATCCAGCACTAATTCTATATTTTCCCGAACCGTCCGCCAGGGCAGCAAACGTGGATTCTGGAAAATGTAGCCTATTTTTGGATGCGTATGCTCCTGTCCCACCATAATTTCCCCCTCATAATCATTATCCAGATCAGCAATAATATTTAATAAGGTGGTTTTACCGCAGCCCGATGGTCCGACCAGGCAAATAAATTCGCCGGATTTGAGCGATAGCTTAAAATCGGCAATCGCTGTGTGATGTCCCGCCTGCCCTATCGCCGAATACGTTTTGCTATTAATGTTGATTTGAACATCACTCATCGCCGCCACCGCATGGATTTTTTATCCAGTGGTTTCAAAATAAGAAGTTCTATTATTTGAATGACTGCAACGAAAGCTATCGTATAAGCCAGAATGCTGGCAACATCAAACAATTGAAAAAATAAATGCAATTGATAGCCCATGCCGTTGCTGCGGCCTAACAACTCAACCACCAGAATAATTTTCCAGATTAATGCCAACCCCGACCGCGTCGCACCCATAACAAAAGGATGTAGTTGCGGCCATATCACATGAACCAGAGTTTTACGCTTGCTAAAATGAAAGCAACGCGCCATGTCCAGTAAATCCTGATCAAGCGTGCGCGTGCCTTCCCTGATAGTGACGATGACATTGGGTAATTTGTTGACCACAACAGCCAATATGGCCGCAGATTCAACCAGGCCAAACCAGACATAACACAAAATAATCGTGACCAAGGCGGGGACATTTAAAAAAATAACCAACCAGTTATCAAAAAAAGCGTCGAGCTTTTTATTACGCCCTAGGACAATACCTGTCGCGCAACCCAATATCATTGCGATAGTAAAACTCACCACCAACCGCAGCAAAGTGACGCCCAAGTGGAAAGGAAGTTGCCCCGTCGCACAAGCCAGCCAAAAAACCCTGGCCACCGTTTCCGGCGTTGGCAGTGTGTTGCTGTTCAAATAGACGGCCAATCCTTGCCATACGGCTAGAAAAGCCAGCAATGACAAGGTTGGCAAAAGATTCCTTGGAAGCCTCAAATTATTTTAAAGACCAAAATGTGCCTGGTTGCAGGTCAGCTGATTGTCCGGTTAACCGGTTGTCACTCAACGTGCCAAGTAGCTTATAAATACGACCCGCCGCCTTTTGTTCCTTTTCACCCCATTGCTCGACACCGCCCTCACAGTAGCGCTGACGCAATAAATTTTGGGTGGACAAATCATCCGTGTGCGTTAACGGGATAATTTTTTGCCAGGTGGCATCAGACGTGCATAACCGGTTTTTAGCCTGTTTGCCGGCCTTAAAAAAGTTATCGATAGCCTGCTTATGCTTTTCAGCCCAGCCTTGTTTAAACACATAACCAATGCTGGGTACATTTTCAGTGATGCCCAAACCTTTTAAAATGCCCCTGCCATCAATTATTTGATGATAACCCTGCCCTTCAAGCCTAACTGCAAAGTGCCAGTAGGTAAGCACCGCATCAACGCGATTTTGTTTGATTTGTTCATTAATTAATGGCGGCGCGCCAAATGTTTTTTCCACCGACGCATTCAAATCCAGTTGCTCTTTTTGGGCCAATGCCTGTAACAATAGCCAGTTTTTGTCCAGTTCGCCGCCAGCAATGCCTAAGCGCTTACCTTTGAGATCTTTAATGGAGTGGATAGGGCTTTTCTCTGCCACAACTAAAGCACCCGAGGTATTTGAATAGGGGTAAAAAGTAAAATCAGCGCCGGTGGCGCGAAGACTGGAAACCCATATCCAGTCAGAGACGATCATATCAACTGATCCCGCCTGAAGAGCAACTTTACCCGCTTCTGCATTCGCGACCGGCTGTATTTCCAGTTGAAAATCAGCCGGCTTCACCTGCGGGTCATCCTGTAAGGCCAATAGCTCCCACTCAAGGGTTCCGGACGCCTGAACACCAATGCGGATGGTGGTTTTTTCCACAGCAAAACCGTGGCTGGATACGCATAAACAAAGACCAATAAAGAAGACCTTAAATTTCATAAAAGTTATCTCAATATGCTGACAGACGTTAAAATCCTTCTATTTTATCTGGTTCGCGCAAGAATGTTTGTAATATTATCAGGTGTGTTAAACTCTGAAGCTGAAACCAGGTCGGAATGCTTTTTCCATTCACTGAATGAGTTGCCATGTGTGGCCTATAGCTGATCAGGAGACCCGTTGACCGTTTAAATAATCAGAGCCTGAAATCCAATAGCCTAAGCTCTTCGAACGTTGGTATTATTAGGCGCGATTGCCACTAACGCAAGAATCCTCTATCCCGATAAGCTATATTAAGGAGCAACTCTATGATTCCACTACACCGGCAACAACGCCTGCTTCAACCTGCGGCAATAGCGCTTGTCGCATTGAGCGCTGGCATGTTTGCGATAACCGCGCAAGCGGAAGAGCAGATGGAGACCAAAAAACCCAATATCGTTGTTATCATGGGCGACGACATCGGCTGGTTTAATATCGGCGCTTATCATCAGGGCATGATGGCAGGCCGGACGCCCAACCTTGACAAGCTTGCCACTGAAGGTATGCGTTTCACCGATTACTACGCCGAAGCGAGTTGCACAGCAGGTCGCGCTAACTTTATCACCGGCGAACTGCCAATCCGCACAGGCATGACCACCGTTGGCCAGGCTGGATCACCTATTGGCATACCTAAGGAAGCGGTCACAATCGCCACCACCCTTAAGTCTATGGGTTACGCGACCGGCCAGTTCGGCAAGAATCATCTTGGCGACTTGAACGAGTTCCTGCCCACAGTCCATGGTTTTGATGAGTTCTTTGGGTATCTGTATCATTTGGATGCGATGGAAGACCCGGCGCATCCCAACTATCCAAAGGACTTGTTGGACAAAGTCGGCCCGCGTAACATGGTTCACAGTTGGGCAACCACTAAGGATGATCCGACGGTAATGCCGCGCTGGGGCAAGATCGGCAAGCAGAAGATCGAAGATGCGGGAACTCTTTATCCCGAGCGAATGAAAACCGTGGATGACGAAATTCGCGACAAAGCCATCGCGTTCATTGACAAAGCTAAAGCGGACGGCAAGCCTTTCTTCCTCTGGCTCAACCCAACACGCATGCACATTGTTACTCATCTCTCGGACAAGTATGAAGCACTGCGTAACGCGCAGAACGGTTGGTCTGAGCATGAGGCCGGGATGGCCCAGCTTGATGACGATATTGGTTTGGTAATGAAGAAGCTCACCGATATGGGTGTGGACGACAACACTATTGTTGTCTTCACCACCGATAACGGCACCGAAAACTTCACCTGGCCGGATGGCGGCCAGACGCCATTTGCACAGGGCAAGGGGACAGTTATGGAAGGCGGTTTCCGCGTCCCTGCCATTATTCGCTGGCCGGGCAAGGTGCCTGCTGGTAAAGTTGAGAATGGTATTTTCTCAGGGCTTGACTGGTTTCCGACTCTCGTAGCCGCTGCCGGTGACCCGGATATTGTGGACGAGCTGAAAAAGGGTAAGAAGATTGGTGACACCAGGTACAAGGTACATCTCGACGGCTACAACCAGATAGATTTGCTCACCGGCAAGGCGCCATCGGCCCGCCATGAAGTCTTTTATTTCGGAGAAAGCACGCTGGGCGCTGTGCGTATTGATGACTTCAAGTATCGTTTTATTGACCAGCCCGGCGGCTGGCTCGGTGACAAGACCCATCCAGATGTACCGTTCCTGACTAACCTGCGCCTTGACCCCTTCGAGCGTACCGGATGGCCCTACGGAGCCGGTGTCGGATCACAGCAATATTTCGATTGGTTCAAGTTCCAATTCTGGCGCTTTGTGTTTGTTCAGCAGCAGGTGGCCAAGCTTGCCATGACGGCTATTGACTTTCCCCCCATGCAGAAAGGCGCAAGTTTTAACCTGGATGCCGTGAAAGCGAAGATTGAGGAAGCCATCAAGCAACACCAACAGTAGTCGAAGTTTCAATTTGGCGGACGGCTCACACGAGCCGCCCGCTTGTTTTGAAGTTTGAAGGAGAAATTTGCCGTAAAACGAACTTAGGCGATTTCCGGCAAAGAATATACCCAACTTGCTAGTCTTTTTGCCCATTGTCTGCGTTGTAAAAAGGATTACATAGCCTGCTATGCGCACCTTTTTACGCCTTGAAAATGAACAAAAATCCTGCACAATTTGGGTATATTCATTCTTGGAAATCGCCTTACATTATTTTAACAGTAACCAATTGGAGAAAGACAATGAAAATACAATTAAATAATTTAGAGCGCCGAATTATGGCAAGGTTCGATTTACCCTTAACGGGTTTGTGCTTATTATTGAGCGCTTGCTCGACAACCCGGAAGGTTGCTATCAATCCATCTGGTATCAACTGCGCGTTTTTTGGCAACGACTGTGCCTTGCTTAGGAATGAAAATTAAATAACTCATACAATCAGGCATTTTGCGGGATAGCACGGTAATTCCACTTGCACTTATGAGTTGAATGTAAGCAAGTAAAACAAGGTTAAGGAAATATAAAATAATGGCTTATTGTACTTCGCTGAATGTCTTTAAATATCTATCTTGTGGCCTTTCCAGCCGTAGTAAGCAATGTATAAGTAACAAATGACCGGGATAAAAAAAGCGGTTTGAATACCTATTCTGTCAGCGAAAAGGCCTTGCACAACAGGAAGAATAGCGCCTCCGACTATCGCCGAGCATAAAATCCCGGAACCCTGTCCCGTGTGTTTTCCCAAGCCGTTAACTGCGAGTGAAAAGATGGTTGGAAACATTATGGAATTAAATAACCCTACGGAAAGAATACTCCACATGGCAATCGAACCATTTGCAAGAATAGTTATTAAAACCAAAACCGCCGCCGTTACAGCGTTAAATGTCAACGCCTTGCCGGGTTGGATTTTTTGCATCACAGCCGCGCCGATGAATCGTCCAGTCATGGCGCCACCCCAGTAAAACGAAACATACTTTCCGGCATCTTTTTCCGTCAATCCGGCAATTTCAGCTTCCCCCAGAAAATTGATCAGAAAACTGCCGATGCAAACTTCACCGCCGACATAAACAAAAATCGCAATGGCACCCAAAACAAGGTGTTTATAGGCCCAGGCGCTTTGATGATCTTCATCGGAAGCGATCTTTACAGTGTTTTCAGGCTGCTGGCCGGACGGTTTAATCTTGGGCAATTTGATTATTGCAAAAACGACGGCGATAAAAAATAACACGGCGGCGAGAAACAGATAAGGATTTTGTACGGCTGCCGCTTGCGCCGTTTGATAGGCGGATAGCTCATTCACGTTGAGCAATTTAATTTCTTCCGCGCTTTTAACCGCTGTAGAAAGAATCAATAAAGCGCCAAAATAAGGCGCAATAGTTGTGCCCAGGGAATTAAATGCCTGAGTCATCGTTAACCGGCTTGAGGCAGTTTCCGGTTTTCCTAAAATGGTCACGTACGGATTTGCGGCAACCTGCAATAAAGTAATCCCGGAAGCCAAAACAAATAATGCAGCTAAAAATAAAGGATATGAATGCTGACTTGCGGCCGGATAAAATAACAAACAGCCCATTCCGGCTATTGATAATCCCGCAATAATTCCACCTTTATAATCGATTTTTTCAACCAGATAACCGCTTGGAACAGAAACAATAAAATAGGCGGTAAAGAAGCAAAACTGTACTAACATCGCTTGCGTGTAGTTCAGGGTAAATACCGCTTTCAAGTGAGGGATTAAAATATCGTTCAAACAGGTTATAAACCCCCAGATGAAAAAAAGCGAAGTTAAAAGGGTTAATGAACCCAAATAAACGTTTTTATCGGATCCGCCCGTTAAGTTATCAGACGCTTGTGTCGTGCTGGTCACATCAGTCATTTAAGCCTTGTCTATTTGTTTCGTTAAAGAGAAATTGACTGTTTCATTTAAATTGTTCACTGAGTCTGGTTATGGAAGCTTCAGCATCCAATTTCTTCCGCACTAAGGGTAGAAGACCATTAAAGCCGTTTTCCCAAACAAAAAAATCTTGCTGAGTATACCATCGCTTATCTCGGCACCAAAAAACGCTATTTGAAGTTTTTCCATTTCTTGATCGGCTATGTAACCGGTTTTGCTAAATCGTGAATATTATAAAGTTAGAATTTTGTCGACGGGATGTGATTGCCAAAAGTCAAAAACGCTATTCCGCTTAAGCAAAAACGATACAGGATAATTGATTATGGCCCGTTAAACACATTGGCAGTGACCAGATAAATTTCACCAATGAAGAGAATTAAGGCCATAATCAAGCTCAGCATTGCGGCGACAAACAAGGAAGCGATTGGAGTTACCATGTTGAGGGCAATGAAAGAATCGAGAAAAATTATCGCGATCACCGAGCAAATCAATTGAACGCAAATGGTACACAAACCGATCGCCGGTTGATTAACGGGGTCCGTTTTGTCAACACCACCAATTCGCTATGAATTATTGCCTTTCTTAAGGGACAAAAGTTTGCCATGCAGAAAACGGGACCGGTCAATGATTCGCTAAACAGCTCGTTAACACTGATAAAATGCTGGCAACGCCGGTGAGTAGAAAGACGGGGGCAACTGCGAGTTGAATTGCACGAACAATAGTTGTGGGGGGAAATTCGGCAATCATGACGAAGCGTTGCAAGGGAGTGCTGGTGTTTTTTTATTTTTGACCTCAGTTCTACTTTGTCAGATTATGCGCAAGCTCGTGATACCCACAGGGGGAAGCGGGTATCCAGCGCCATGGATGGCAGGCTCAAACCCATCCTTGAAACATAGTCTTGATGTAATCTGACAAAGCGGAATTAGGCAAAATATATTCAGTCCAAGGTTTTTGTTTCGTTCTGAAGGCCACAATGAGATATCTAAAGTTTTACATCGTTGAGGACGGACAAAAATTCAATGACTTGCCAATCAAGATACCGTCAACGCCTGTTCCAAGTCTTCCAGAAGGTCATCAATATGTTCAATGCCGATGGACAAGCGCACCATCTCTTGGCTAACGCCGGCTTTGGCCATTTCTTCGGGTGACAACTGCCGGTGCGTGGTGGAAGCCGGGTGACAAGCCAGCGATTTGGCATCGCCGATATTGACCAGTCGGGTGAATAGTTTTTAAAGCGTCCTGAAAATGTTCACTGGCCTTACGGCCCTCTTTTAAGCCAAAAGTGAGAATGCCGGAAGCGCGTCCTCCCATGTACTTATCGACTAGCGGTTTATCTTTATGGTCATCAAGTCCGGCATAATTAACCCATGCCACTTTACTGTGGTTTTGGAGATATTGCGCAACTTTGACGGTGTTTTCACAAATCCTGTCCATTCGTAGCGCCAGGGTTTCAATGCCCTGCAGAATCAAAAATGAGTTGAAGGGCGAAATAGCCGCGCCGGTATTACGCAACGGCACGACGCGTGCCTGGCCAATATAAGCGGCAGGGCCCAATGCCTCTGTATAAACGACGCCATGGTAAGACACATCAGGCTCGTTAAGGCGGCGAAAGCGGATTTAATGTTCGGCCCAAGGGAATTTTCCGCTATCCACAATAAATCCGCCGATACTGTTGCCATGACCGCCGAGATACTTTGTCAGCGAATGCACGACAACATCGGCCCCGTATTCAATCGGACGGCACAGATACGGTGAAGGCACGGTGTTATCAACAATAAGCGGTACGCCGTGACGATGGGCGATGTCAGCCAGGATTTCAAAGTCGGTGATGTTGCCTAGTGGATTGCCGACCGATTCGCAGAAAATGGCTTTGGTTTTGTTATCGATCAACTTTTCGAAAGCAGCGGGGTCGCGATAATCGGCAAATCGAACATTGATACCGTATTGCGGCAAAGTGTGGGCAAACAAGTTGTATGTGCCGCCATAGAGCGTGGCGGCAGAAATGATGTTGTCCCCGGCTTCGGCAATGGTCATGACCGCATAGGTAATCGCAGCCATCCCGGAAGCCAGGGCAAGCCCGGCCAGACCCCCTTCCAGTTCAGTCAACCGCTTTTCCAGCACATCTGTCGTTGGGTTCATGATGCGGGTGTAGATATTGCCTGCCACTTTCAGGTCAAAAAGGTCGGCGCCATGCTGGGTGTCGTCAAAGGCGTAAGAGGTGGTCTGATAAATAGGCACTGCGACAGCTTTGGTTGTTGGGTCGGGGCTGTAGCCGCCGTGAACGGCTATAGTTTCTAAATTTCATAGAACTCACCTATTGTCAGGATGACTTTGTAAATGCACGCCCGATACGATAGGCACGGAAATAGGCGCATGACAGATTAATTCAAAGCTTGAAGGACGCTTAGGGGGGCGCTGTTAAATCACCGCGAAAGTGTTCTATTCAAGCCCTGGCATTATCAAAAACACATTCGCCTGCGTGATTAATTTAATATGTTTACGAATGACTTACCGGAACCGTCTGCTTCGCCTAAAGGAGATTAGCCTTCGGCTGTGGTTGGGTCAATCATGGTTTTGATTTCAGAAACCCGGTTTGCTGGAAAACCGCCTTGGTCAGCATGTGCCCTTACGGTCGCTTCGTCGGGGGCAATATAGACACAGTAGACTTTATCGTCTGTCACATAGCTTTCAATCCACTGAATTTTTGGCCCCATATCCTTAAGAATACCGCATGATTTTTGCGATATGCCTTGCAGATCCTGCGCTGTCAATGAACCTGCGCCGGGGATTTCGCGTTCAATAATATATTTTGGCATGGTAATACCTCCTAAGTTATAGTGTTAAATATGACTGGTCGTCTTAAAAATAATAACATTAGGTTTTAAAAAAATCACCTAATAAATTCTCGCAGCATTGCTTAAGAGGCGTGGATGATTGTTCAATTTTCATTCTTAACAGGGCGCCTTGCCACATGTTAACCAAAAGATCAGCCATTTCTTCAGCGGTTTTATCCGTTCTTACGGTACCTTCTTGCTGTGCCTTAAGCAGGCCGGCTTGCAACAAATCCCGATAACGGTGAACCGCCAATTGCAAGGATTTTTTACAAAGTTCACTGGTATCACCGATTTCGCCCATTAGATTACCCAATAAACAACCGCCTTTAAATTCTGCTTTCTCCAGTTCTGTTATCAGTTCATTAAAGTAGCGCAGTAAGGCAGATAAGGCGTCATGGCTGGAATTTTGTAAATGGCTGCCTAATTGATTGATGAAGGGGTCTATATAGTGCTGAATGGCTTCCGCAGCAAAGTTCTCTTTACTGCCAAAATAATTGTAAAAAGAGCCCTTCGGAATTAGCACGGCATCCAGAATTTCTTTCAACCCGGTACCGTGATAACCTTGCTGCATAAGCAAAGTCACACCTTGGTTCAGCAGGTTTTCTCTATTGGTTAATTTTTGTGATGCTCTTGACATATTTTCATCATAGGACCGGTTGTCTTGTTTTGTCAATGTACGCCCGTTTATAAAACGAAATGCCTTAGGCGATTTCTGGCGAAGAATATACCTGGCTTGCTGGTTTTTTTGCCCATTTTCTGCGCTGTAAAAAGGGTTGCATAACCTGCCTTCGCCCCTTTATTACGCCTCGGCAATTGCTCCTGCATTGCTCTACCTCCTGCATCCATGCAGTCGTTGAAAATAAACAAAAATCCTGTGCGATTTGGTGATATACACTCTTGGAAATCGCCTTAGGTCATAATCACCATTGAGGTTTATATGGCGGATGTGAATAATGCTACCTGAGCAGCGGCTTAATTTTATTGAGCGAAAAAAGAGCCCAGAATAAGATTAAAATCAGGTTATAAATAACCATAAACTTAAAGCTTTTTTAATCAACCTTGATTTAATCAAGCACGCTAGCTATAATCCTTTCGCTATTATGTTTGGAGAGCTGTGTGACAAGTAGAAAGCACTCTACTGTCAGCAAGATTCTAGGTTATCAAATCCTGATAATATTAATAATCACTGCTGGCTTTGCCTTTGCGGGCGGGTGGCAGCAAGGCATGTCCAGTGCATTAGGAGGGGCTGCGGCTTTTGTTCCTAACTTGTACTTTGCGCTGAAGATATACCAGTCTTCCGGTAAGCCCGCCCGAAAAATTGTCAACTCTTTTTATGCGGGAGAGTCAGGAAAATTGTTATTGACTGCAGTTATGTTCATAATGATTTTTAAAGTCCCAAACATAGAAATATTACCGCTGCTAGTAGGATACATAGCAGCATTATCGGTTTTTTGGTTCGCGTTACTGATGCGTTAACATTTTTTAAAAGAGAGGAACGATGGCTACAGAAGTTCATGCCGCCGAAGGTGCAACCGGTTATATTATTCACCATTTAACTTCGCTACAGGTTGGTGAGGGTTTTTGGACACTGCATCTTGATACTTTGTTTTTCTCAGCTGTTTTAGGCGGTTTGTTTATCTGGTTTTTTAAGACCGCAGCAGAAAAAGCAACTGCAGGCGTTCCTGGATTAGCGCAAAATTTTGCTGAAATGCTGATAGAGTTTGTTGATAAGCAGGTTAAAGACAGCTTTCATGGCCACAGTAAATTAATCGCACCTTTGGCATTGACCATATTTTGCTGGGTATTTTTGTGGAACTTTATGGATTTGTTCCCCGTTGATATTTTTCCGTTAATTGGGTCGCTTATGGGCATCGAATACCTTCGGGTTGTGCCAAGCACTGATTTGAACGCGACATTTGCCATGTCTATTTCGGTCTTCTGTCTGATTATTTTTTACAGCATCAAAATAAAAGGTCCGTGGGGCTTTGCTAAAGAGTTAATGTTTCAGCCCTTTGGCCCTTGGTTGTTGCCGTTCAACTTGTTGTTGAAATTAGTGGAAGAATTTGCAAAGCCAATTTCACTGGCACTTCGTTTATTCGGAAACCTGTATGCGGGTGAACTGATTTTTATTTTGATTGCCTTGCTGCCTTGGTATATTCAGCCGGTTTTAAGCTTTCCCTGGGCAATCTTTCATATTTTAATTATTACTCTTCAAGCTTTTATATTCATGGTTTTAACCGTCGTTTACTTGAGTATGGCCCACGAAGATCATTAATTATTGTTTCACCTTATTTTTATTACTTAATCTAACCGTTTGGAGGTTTCATGGAAATTGCAAAATTAATTGCTGACGTACAAGGCATGACTGCTATTGCAGTGGGTCTGGTACTTGGTATGGGCGCTTTAGGAACCGCAATTGGTTTCGGTCTGTTGGGTGGAAAATTTCTGGAAGGTGCGGCTCGCCAGCCGGAAATGGTTCCAATGCTGCAAGTAAAGATGTTTGTTGTTGCAGGTCTGTTGGACGCGGTAACAATGATCGGCGTTGGTTTGGCGTTGTTCTTTACTTTCGCAAATCCATTCCTGTCAGCTGTACAAGCTGCAGCTGCTGGTTAATCGAACTTTCGTGTTCAATAGCAACAAGAGGAACGCATCGTGAGTATCAATGCTACCCTGATTGGGCAAATGATAACCTTTGCACTTCTGGTATGGTTTACCATGAAGTACATTTGGCCTCCTTTATTTGACTCTTTAGAAGAACGTAAAAAGAAAATTGCCGATGGCTTGGCTGCCGCTGAAAGGGGCCAGGAAGAAATTCTTTTGGCTGAGAAAAGAGCCAAGGGTGTTTTAAAAGAGGCTAAAGAACAATCCTCAGAGATTGTCATCATGGCTCAAAAACGTGCAAACGAAATTGTTGAAGAATCAAAAGACACCGCTAAAAAAGAAGGCGAACGTCTGATTGTCGCAGCAAAAGCACAAATTGAACAGGAAATCCAGCAGGCAAAAGAAGGCTTGCGACAAGAAGTGGCTGATTTGGCGTTGAGCGCTGCGGAACAGATTCTGGGTGCGGAAATTGATAAAGCTAAGCATCAGGACATTGTTAGCAAAGTCTCGAATCAATTAGGGTAGGCAGCAAAATGAGCGAATTGGCTACATTAGCAAGGCCTTACGCAGCGGCAGTGTTTAAAAGGGCCAAGGAAACCCATGCGACGGCAACGTGGTCGCAGAGCTTGGCGTTTATGTCGGCTGTACTAAAGAATGAAGATATTTCTGTTGTCATCGATAACCCCAAGGTAAGCAAACAAAGATTGTCAGCGCTTATGCTGGATATTTGCCAAGAGCACGTCAATCAAGAGAATGAAAATTTTCTAAAATTACTGGTCCTTAACAATCGCTTGGGATTATTGCCTTCAATTGCGGAGCTTTTCGAAGCTTATAAAGCAGAAGATGAAGGTTATATCGAGGTTGAAGTATCTACTGCTTACGCCCTATCCAAAGATGCAAAGCAAGATGTTACGGCAACACTTGAAAAGACTCTGGGCAAAAAAATCCATATGAATGTAACCGTGGATAAGTCATTAATTGGTGGCATTCTCGTAAGAGCGGGCGATCGGGTAATTGACGGATCTATTAGAGGCCGGCTTCAACAATTAGCAAAAAGGCTCTAACTTTAGAGTGAGAAAAAGAACATGCAATTAAACCCATCTGAAATAAGTGATCTGATTAAAAAGAAGATCGAAAACTTCGACTTGAGTGTCGAAGCGCATACAGAAGGTACCGTAGTCAGTGTGACTGACGGTATAGTAAGAGTACATGGTCTTTCTGAAGCTATGCAAGGCGAGATGCTTGAATTCCCGGGCAATACCTTTGGGATGGCGCTTAATCTTGAAAGAGACTCAGTGGGTGTGGTGATATTAGGTTCATACCAGCACATTACTGAAGGCGATACGGTAAAATGTACCGGTAAAATTTTGGAAGTCCCTGTTGGAGAGGCATTGTTAGGGCGTGTTGTTGACGCACTGGGCAATCCTATCGACGGCAAGGGCGCTATTAACATTACCGAAACGGCTCCGGTTGAAAAAATAGCGCCGGGGGTAATTGCCCGCCAATCCGTGGAGCAACCCGTACAGTTGGGTTTAAAGTCAATTGATGCGATGATTCCTGTAGGTCGAGGTCAGCGTGAGCTGATTATCGGCGATAGGCAAACCGGTAAAACAGCTATTGCAATTGATGCCATCATTAATCAAAAAGGTACAGGCATCAAATGTATCTATGTGGCTATCGGACAAAAACGTTCATCAATTGCCAACGTAGTACGTAAGCTTGAAGAGCATGGCGCAATGGCGCATACCATTGTTGTTTCTGCATCCGCGTCTGAATCCGCAGCGCTTCAGTTTATCGCTCCCTACACTGGCTGCTCAATGGGTGAATTCTTTAGAGACCGTGGTGAAGATGCCCTGATCATTTATGATGATTTGACGAAACAAGCTTGGGCTTATCGTCAGATTTCTTTATTGCTGCGTCGTCCCCCAGGCCGTGAAGCGTATCCCGGTGACGTGTTTTATTTGCACTCGCGATTGCTGGAAAGGGCTTCCCGTATCAATGCGGCTGAAGTTGAAAAACTGACCGGCGGAAAAGTAAAAGGCAGGACGGGCTCTTTGACTGCACTGCCAATTATTGAAACTCAAGGTGGCGACGTGTCGGCTTTCGTGCCTACTAACGTAATTTCGATTACTGATGGTCAGATTTTCCTGGAAAGCAACTTGTTTAACTCAGGCATTCGTCCAGCTGTAAACGCCGGATTGTCGGTTTCTCGAGTGGGTGGCGCGGCTCAGACAAAAATTATCAAGAAATTGGGGGGTGGTACCCGCCTTGATTTAGCCCAGTATCGTGAGTTGGCAGCTTTTGCACAATTCGCTTCGGACTTGGACGAAAGCACCCGCAAGCAGATTGAGCGTGGGCAGCGAGTCACGGAATTAATGAAGCAAAATCAATATTCGCCGATGTCTGTCGCGCAAATGGCGGTGTCGTTGTTTGCGGCTAATGAAGGTTACCTTGATGGCATAGAAGTTAACAAGGTGCTCGATTTTGAAGCGGCATTACAGTTGTTTATGAGATCGGAGCATTCTGAATTAATGGACAACATTAACGCAACTGGCGATTTTAATAATGAAATCAGCGGTAGTTTAAAAGCGGCTATTGAAATTTTCATTAAAACTCATAGTTGGTAAAAGGGTCTTTATATGGCTGTTGGCAAAGAAATACGCACAAAGATCGGGAGTATCAAGAATACTCAAAAGATCACTCGCGCAATGGAGATGGTTGCTGCGAGTAAAATGCGTAAAACAAAAGACAGAATGCAGGCAACACGGCCCTATTCTAAAAAGATTGGCATAATTATCAAGCACTTGGCTCAAGCCAATCCAGAGTATAAGCATCCTTACCTGATTACAAGGGAAGTTAAACGGATAGGTGTCATTTTGGTGGGCTCCGATAGAGGCTTGTGTGGTGGACTGAATTCGAATTTGTTTAGAAAGATGCTAGCCCAATTAATTCAATGGGATAAAGAAAATATTGAAGTTGATGTTTGTACCATTGGCACAAAAGCTTCCGGTTTCTTTAGTAACTTGAGAGTAAATTTAGTGGGTCAGGTTTCTAAATTGGGCGACTCTCCGCACCTGGAGGACATCGTCGGCGTCATCAAAATAATGTTGGATTCTTATGAAGCAGGCAGAATTGATCAGTTGTATATTGTTAGCAATGAATTTGTGAACACTATGACACAGCGGCCCACTATAGAACAGTTGCTTCCTGTGGTGGCTTGTGAACTTGATGAAAATCTGAGTGGCCATTGGGATTATATCTATGAACCTGATGCGAAAGACGTTTTGGACTATCTCTTGAACCGCTTTATAGAATCCAAAGTTTACCAGGGTCTGGTTGAAAACAATGCCTGTGAGCAGGCAGCCAGAATGGTGGCTATGAAGAGCGCTTCAGATAACGCAGGAAATCTTATCGGTGAGTTGCAACTGATTTACAACAAAGCCAGACAAGCCGCTATCACTCAGGAAATTTCAGAAATTGTTGCCGGTGCTGCAGCTGTTTAATTTAGGTAGGGGCTGGTCTTGTGCCTGCCCATTGGGCTAAGGCAACCACAAGGGATTGCTCCTGCGGGACCCAAGCAAAATGACACAACACTTAGAGGACAACTCAATGAGTTCGGGTAAAATCGTTCAAATTATCGGCGCGGTCGTTGACGTGGAATTTTCACGTGAAAACCTGCCAAAAGTATATGATGCCTTAAACGTAGAAGGCAAAGATCTGGTATTGGAAGTACAACAGCAATTAGGTGATGGCGTGGTCAGAACTATTGCGATGGGCAGTACCGATGGCTTAAGCAGAGGCCTGGCTGTTACCAATACGGACGCAGCTATTTCTGTCCCCGTTGGACAAGAAACCCTGGGCCGCATTATGAACGTCTTGGGTCAACCCATTGACGAAAAAGGGCCTATCGGTGAAAAAGTAAAATGGGGTATCCACCGTGAAGCGCCTAGCTATGCTGAACAAGCGGCTGCTAACGAATTATTGGAAACCGGCATTAAAGTCATCGATTTAGTCTGTCCATTCACGAAGGGCGGTAAAGTTGGTCTATTCGGTGGCGCGGGTGTTGGTAAAACCGTTAACATGATGGAGTTGATCCGTAACATCGCCATAGAGCACAGTGGTTATTCTGTGTTTGCCGGCGTGGGCGAACGGACTCGTGAAGGAAATGACTTCTATCACGAAATGACCGATTCAAACGTAATCGACAAGGTATCGCTTGTTTATGGGCAAATGAACGAGCCTCCAGGAAACAGGCTACGTGTTGCGCTGACCGGTTTAACAATGGCTGAATACTTCCGCGATGAAGGTCGTGACGTATTGTTTTTTGTTGATAATATTTACCGATATACGCTGGCGGGCACTGAAGTATCGGCGCTGTTAGGCCGCATGCCTTCAGCGGTAGGTTACCAGCCTACGCTGGCTGAGGAAATGGGTGTTTTACAAGAGCGTATCACTTCAACTAAAACCGGCTCTATCACATCTATCCAAGCTGTTTATGTGCCGGCGGATGACTTGACTGACCCATCACCAGCAACGACCTTTGCCCACTTGGACGCGACCGTTGTATTATCGCGCCAAATCGCGGAGTTAGGTATTTATCCCGCTATTGATCCACTGGACTCAACCAGCCGGCAACTTGATCCTTTAGTCATCGGACAAGAGCACTATGATGTAGCGCGTAAAGTTCAGGGTATCTTGCAACGATACAAAGAATTGCGCGACATTATTGCAATTTTGGGTATGGATGAATTATCAGAAGAAGATAAGTTGATTGTGGCAAGAGCGCGAAAAATGCAACGGTTCTTATCCCAACCCTTCTTTGTGGCTGAGGTTTTTACCGGTTCTCCAGGCAAATATGTGTCCCTGAAGGATACTATTGCCGGTTTTAAAGGTATTATCGACGGCGAGTACGATGCTATTCCCGAGCAAGCTTTTTATATGGTAGGCACCATAGATGAAGTGCTTGAGAAAGCAAAAGCAATAAAAGGCTAATGAATGCCCCTTTCTGCCTCGCGGCAATGAGGGGATTGAAACAGGTGAAAAAATGAACATGACCGTACATGTAGACATAGTAAGTGCAGAGAAGGAGATTTTCTCTGGGTTGGCGGAAATGGTATTTGCACCCGCTGAACTTGGCGAAGTGGGTATTTCGCCACGGCATGCCCCATTGATTACAAAACTTAATCCGGGTGAAGTTCGGGTAAAAGTGAACGTTAATGAAAGTTATCAATTCTATATATCTGGTGGGCTGTTAGAGGTACAACCCCATCTGGTCACCATTTTGGCTGATACGGCGATTAGGGCAAAAGATATTGACGAAGCTGCCGTATTGAATGCTAAAGCGAGAGCAGAAGAGGCTTTGGCGGATAAATCGGGTAAAGTGGATTACGCAACTGCCCAATCGGAATTGGCGCAAGCTGTTATGCAATTAAGAACTCTGGATAGGCTTAGAAAGCGTGGTGGATAACTTTTAAAGAACTGCGACTGTTGTAAGTGAGTTAAAACGTAACTTTACAATTTTTAGAAAGCCCGATATCGTACAAAACGTTATCGGGTTTTTTTTTAACAGGAGTTCAAGTGAAAATTTCGACTATTATTCTTGCAGCAGGAAAAGGTACGCGTATGCGTTCGGAGCTGCCAAAAATTTTACATAAAATTGCCAATAGATCATTGCTGCAACACGTCTATGATATGAGCCGCCAGCTTGATAATAATACAATTAAAATTGTTTATGGTCATGGCGCGGATTTGGTAAAAGACACCCTAAAAGATTTAGACGCCAGTTGGATTGAACAAAAACAACAGTTGGGCACCGGCCATGCAGTGCAGCAAGTTAGCGGCCACATTGCCGATAACGACACTGTTTTAATTTTATATGGTGATGTCCCTTTATTAAAACTGGCCACCGTAAAGCAGTTAATAGAAAATGTTAATGACACCTCCTTGGCTTTGCTTACAGTTGATCTTGAAAACCCAACGGGATACGGTCGAATTGTAAGAAACGTGTACGGGGAGGTCACAAAAATTGTCGAAGAAAAAGATGCTTCGGTGACAGAAAAGCTCATTAAGGAAGGCAATACCGGCATCATGGCGGCGCAAGGCAAACAATTAAAAAAATGGTTGAACCGGTTAAATAATAATAATGCCCAGGGCGAATATTATTTGACGGATGTTATTGAAATGGCGGTTGCCGATGGGATTGCCATTGTAACTAATCAGCCTGAAACAGTTGATGAAGTGTTGGGGGTCAATAATCGTATTCAACTTAGTCACCTTGAACGAGTTTATCAACTGGAACAAGCTAGCCGATTAATGGAGCAGGGCGTTACACTTATCGATCCGGCACGTTTTGACCTCAGAGGATCAATTGAAAATCTGGGGATAGATATAATTTGTGATGTCAATGTCATCATCGAAGGCAAAAACAATATCGGGAACAACGTTAAAATAGGCGCCAATACCCACATAAAAAATTCCATTATTGGCGATAACGTAGAAATTCTGGCCAACTGCGTCATAGAAAATGCAGTTGTAGGTCAGGGAAGTAAAGTGGGGCCTTATGCAAGGTTGCGTCCGGAAACCGTTATAGCCGAAAATGTACACATTGGTAATTTTGTGGAAATCAAAAAATCATCGGTCGCGGCATCCAGTAAAATAAACCATTTAAGTTATATTGGCGATGCGACGGTAGGCAGTCGAGTCAATATCGGGGCGGGAACAATTACCTGCAATTATGACGGGGTCAACAAATTCAGAACCATCATTGAAGATGGCGCTTTTATTGGATCAGACACCCAATTAGTCGCACCGGTAACCATAGGAAAGAATGCCACAATAGGTGCCGGATCAACAATTACAAGAGACAGTCCTGAGAATCAGTTGACCTTAAGCAGGGTAAAACAGGTATCTATCAGAGATTGGCAACGACCCGTTAAAAAGGAAAAATGATATGTGTGGAATTGTTGGTGGAATAGCGCAGCGAAATATAGTGCCCATATTACTGGAGGGCTTGAAGCGGCTGGAATATCGTGGCTATGATTCAGCCGGATTGGCGGTTATCAATGACCACACAATATACAGAAAAAGGGAACTGGGCAAAGTTAAAGTTCTTGAAGAATTATTACAGGCTGATCCCGTTTCTGGGAATATCGGCATAGCCCATACCCGGTGGGCGACTCATGGCAAACCCAGTACGGCTAACGCCCATCCGCATATCTGCAGGGATAAAGTGGCGGTCGTGCATAACGGCATTATTGAAAACCATGAACGACTGCGTGGCGCACTCATAGAAAATGGCTACGAGTTCACTTCTGAAACGGACACCGAAGTTATTGTGCATGAAATTTACCGTGCCTTGGAGTCCGCTGATGGACTATTAAACGCCGTCAAACTTACTGCACAAAAACTTGAGGGCGCCTATGCGCTGGGGATAATAAGCACAGGGGAACCCGATACGCTGGTGGCGTGCAGAAAGGGTAGCCCGTTAGTTATCGGCGTGGGTATCGGTGAATATTTTATTGCTTCCGATGTGGCGGCATTGCTCCCCGTTACTCAACGCTTTATCTTTCTGGAAGAGGGTGACATAGCCTCGATAAGTATCGATAAACTGGATATTTATGATGCCGATGACAATCTTGTCAGCCGTCCAGTTACGGAAAGCCAATTGACAGCGGACTCGGTTGACAAAGGCGCCTATCGTCATTACATGCTGAAAGAAATTTACGAACAGCCTTTTGCAATATCGCAAGCGCTGGAAGGCAGATTCATTCATAATCGCCTGCAAGAAAATTCATTTGGGCACAATGCCGCGGACGTATTCGATAACATAAAATCCGTGCAAATTATAGCCTGCGGAACCAGTTATCATGCCGGACTGGTGGCGCGATACTGGTTTGAAAAAATCGCCCGCGTCCCTTGCAGCATCGAAGTGGCCAGTGAATTCCGCTACAGAAGTCCCGTCTTGGCTGCGGATACCCTGATTGTCACTATCTCCCAATCCGGTGAAACAGCAGATACCCTGGCGGCACTGCAAGAAGCCAAAAAGCTTGGCGCCAAATATTCCCTGGCGATATGCAATGTCCCGGAAAGCTCCCTGGTTAGGGAGTCCGACTTGGTATTAATGACCCGGGCAGGTCCTGAAATTGGTGTCGCGTCGACCAAGGCTTTTACGACACAACTGACAACGCTCATGCTGTTAGTAATCGCTATCGGCAGACGTTTTCAACTTTCTGAAAAAGCAGAGCAAAAAATAACCTCTGAATTATTTCGTTTGCCGGGGAAAATTGAAAAAGTATTGCAGCTGGATGAAGAAATCAAGGTTTTAGCCGAGCAATTTTCTGAAAAACAACATGCCTTGTTTTTGGGGAGAGGATCGCATTATCCGATAGCAATGGAAGGTGCGTTAAAGTTAAAGGAAATTTCTTACATCCATGCGGAAGCCTATCCCGCCGGCGAGTTAAAACACGGCCCATTGGCATTAATAGACGCGGATATGCCGGTTATTACTGTTGCGCCCAACAACAGCCTGCTGGAAAAACTGAAATCAAATATACAGGAAGTGAGCGCGAGAGGTGGGCAATTGATTGTTTTTATGGATGAAACCTTGGCTTCTGCCAATGATGCTAATGTCCAGATTGTAAAAGTGCCGCAAGTCGAAAATGAAATTTCACCGATCGTCTATACCATCCCATTACAGCTTTTATCCTACCATGTAGCAGTCTTAAAAGGCACTGATGTAGACCAGCCAAGAAATCTTGCGAAGTCTGTTACGGTCGAGTAGGTATGTGCCAAAAGTTATTTGATTGGGTCAGATTGTCATTATTTGAATGATTTTGGAGGGTAAATGCGACTTTTACTGGTTGAAGATGATGAAATACTGGGCGATGGTTTGGTTGCCGGTTTAAAAATGGAAGGCTATGCGGTCGATTGGCTAACCAACGGCAAGCTGGCTGATGAGGCTTTAAAGCTCAATACTTATGAGCTGATCGTATTGGATCTGAATTTGCCCGATATGGATGGCATGGCGATTTTGAAAGCGTTAAGAGGCCGTAAAGACGAAACCCCCGTAATGGTTTTAACGGCTAAGGATACCATTCCTGATAGGGTGGCAGGCTTGGATAGTGGCGCTGATGATTTTGTTATCAAACCATTTGAACTGGATGAAGTGTGTGCCCGGTTGAGGGCGTTGGCAAGAAGAAGCGAGGGCAGAAGCGCCCCGACTATTGAGTATAAAGGGCTTGTCTTGGATCCCGCATCTCATCAGGTAACGTTTAACAATGAAAAGGTGGAGCTGTCGCAAAAGGAATTTGAGATACTGAGTTTTTTAATGAGCAATATAGGTAAGGTTGTTTCCCGCTCCCGCCTTGAAGAAAGCCTTTATTCATGGGAAACTGATGTGGAAAGCAATACCGTAGAAGTTCACATCCATTATCTTAGGAAAAAACTTGACCCTGCCATTATTCGCACCGTAAGGGGGGTGGGCTACATCATTGACAATGATGATGAGCTATGAATTATTCTCTTCGGCAATTATTGCTAGTCAGTCTGCTTTCAGCATCCATGCTGATTTGGGGTATTGCAGCCTATGTGAGTTATAAAGTGACGCGTAATGAAGTTGCCAATCTGTTTGATGCTGAGTTGGCACAATCGGCGAAAGTGCTGAATGCTTTTGTAGAAAGCCTGCTTCGCGAAGGCTCGCTGTCAGGGCATTGGAGCCTGGAGCAGGAAAAGGCAGACGCAATTTTACATACTTACGCTTTAAAGCGTAAGTTAAAAAGTAAAAGTGCTTTTCAATTGTGGTCTGAAGACGATGGTTTATTACTGCGCTCAGAAAACGAACCGGTATTTTCAGTTCATGCATTCAATAAAACCAATATTGATAACGCGTTGTGGCCAATATTTGATGATTTGTTACAAGCGAATGCTTTGGGCCACAAGTACGAAAGAAAAATTGCTTTTCAATTATGGTCAAAAAAAGTTGGGTTAATTTTACGTTCGGATAGTGCGCCCATGTTTGCTTTTTCTCCTTCAGATCATGGATTTAGCGAAACTACCATTGATGATAATGCTTGGCATGTTTTTAGTATTACCAATTCAACGGGTGAATATATTATTCATGTCGGCCAGAAAGAAGAGATTCGGGCTGCATTGACGGATGAAATATCATCACAATTGGTCACCCAGTTTCTTGTCGGTTTACCTTTTTTAGGACTAGTTATATGGTTTATTGTGGGTCTGTCTTTAAAACCCATCAACAGATTAGAAAAGGCGCTTGCCAAGCGGGAAGCCAGCTATCTTAAGCCACTCTCGATCAAACGGCTGCCCAATGAAATCGTGCCGGTGGTTAACGAGATCAATAATCTCTTTGTCCAGCTTGAACGGGCTTTTGAGCATGAGCGCCGCTTTACAGCCGATGCCTCTCATGAATTAAGAACACCATTGGCCGGATTATTAACACAGGCGCATGTTGCCTTAAGAACAACCGATGAGGAGGTGCGCAAACAAGCGCTTTCCCGTATTAAACAAGGTGTTAACAGAATGACTTATATGGTTCAGCAATTGCTGACCTTCTCGCGCATAGAATCAAATACGGAATTTTTAACCAAACAAAATACCATGGTCAGTCGCGAAGTCATCCATGTTATCGCTGAACTGGAGCCGGAGGCGCATAAAAAACAAATTGTCATGGAGTATGTTGAGGACAATGTGGTTCCTGCCATTGTTAACGGGCCATTGGTTTCAATACTAATTCGGAATATTATTGATAACGCAATCAAATATACGCCCCCCAAAGGCAATGTATTGATAACCGTGACCGGGCAAGAGAAATATTTACAACTCTGTGTTGAAGATTCAGGGCCGGGTATAGCCCCTGATCAATATGAAAAATCTCTGGAGCGCTTTCATCGCTGTGTTGAAACGGCGAATGCGGCAAAAGGCACGGGGCTTGGATTTTCAATTGTTCAACGGATTGCGGCCATTCATAATGCCGATTTGATTTTAGGCGTGTCCCAGCTTGGCGGCTTGAAAGTTGCGGTATTATTTCCTTTGCCAATCAGGCCGGTTGATAAATCGTGGCAGAAGAAATTAAGCTTTTTTCATCTCAGAAAGGGCAATTGATACGTTGCGAGCCTGCTTTAATAAATCGTCAGATTATCCGGTTCTTCGATAACGATATTGGACAGCGTGCCTATGCCTTCAATTTCAATTTTGGCGGTTTGTCCGGGTTTCATATAACCGCGCGGCTGCATTTTTACACCCACACCGCTGGGCGTACCGGTAGTGATCACGTCGCCAGGCTCCAGCGTCATGGCTTGTGATAAATAAGCGATCATGTCATAGCAATTAAAAATCATTTGCCGGGTATTGCCATCCTGACGCAATTCATTATCAATCCAGGTTTTAATTGACAGATTATGAGGGTCGCTAAGTTCATCAGACGTGACTATCCACGGACCTAGCGGACCACAGGTATCGAATGATTTGCCAATCATCAGGGTGGGCGAACGCATTTGCCAGTCGCGCACCGACACATCATTGGCAATGGTAAAGCCAGCAATTACCTGATGAGCCTTATCGACGGGGACGTGGCGGCAGCGTTTGCCGATAACAAAGGCCAGTTCACCTTCATAATCCAACTTATCGGAAACCCTGGGCCGGTAAATGGCGTCACCGCTGCCAATAACACAGGTGCTTTGCTTGTTAAAAAAACTCGGATATTCGGGCCGGTCACGACCCGTTTCGGCTATATGGTCAGCATAGTTCAGGGCAATTCCAAGATATTTCCCCGGCCTTGGCACCGGTGCATTCAGTTTGACCTCTGCCAGGGCAATACGCGTACTTTTCTTGTAAATCAACTCCTGCATAGCCAGCAGTCCTTTGGAGCCTGCACCAAGAAATTCGATCATTGAAGCGGGGATATCAGCGCAGCCGTTACTATCAACAACCGCATCATCAATAACTGCGCCGACACGCGATTGATTGTTATGAGTAAAGGTCACTAGTTTCATTGATTGTGTTTACTGTATGATGGCAAGGTTCGTTATTGTATAACGAAGATCAACCGGTAAAAAAAAGATATAATAAACAATTTTACACAGAGGAACAGAACATGAACGAAAATTGGATTGCCCCCTCCATTCTTTCTGCTAATTTCGCCAAATTAGGCGAGGAAGTTGATAAGGTTTTAGCCTCCGGCGCGGATATTGTGCATTTTGATGTCATGGATAATCATTTTGTACCCAATCTGACTATTGGACCGCTGGTTTGCGAAGCCTTGAGAAAACATGGCGTGACCGCGCCGATTGATGTGCATTTAATGGTTGCGCCCGTAGACAGGATAATACCTGATTTTGCCAAAGCCGGCGCAAGCATCATTACCTTTCATCCGGAAGCCTCGATACATATCGACCGTACCCTGCAATTGATTAAAGATTCCGGTTGTAAAGCCGGCTTAACTTTTAATCCAGGTACACCATTGCATTACTTAGAGCATGTCATGGACAAACTGGATATTATTTTGTTGATGTCGGTAAACCCCGGCTTCGGCGGGCAATCGTTTATCCCTTCTGCGCTGGACAAATTACGCCAAGTCAGAAAAATAATTGATGACAGCGGTTTTGATATTCGGCTGGAAATTGACGGCGGCGTAAAAACCGACAATATCCGCGAAATTAAAGCGGCGGGAGCTGACACTTTTGTTGCAGGTTCTGCGATTTTCAGCCAGCCTGATTACAAAAAAGTCATTGATGAAATGCGTGCGGAATTGGCGCTGGCGGTTTAGTTTTGTAGGGTGCGCATCGCGTACCTTTTTTGATTAGGTGATTGAAAAATAACAAGTAGCCTCGATGGAGTAAAACAGAATCGAGGGCGTAGACACTCTCGATTAGCCTCGATTCCACTGCATTACATCGAGGCTGATTGCTGATATTAGTTAGGTTGTTACAGAGGGAGTATTTATATGGGTTCTTGTTGTGAGAGCAACTGCGCAATTGAAAAGTTACGTGGAAGACAGCGCGGAACGCTTAAAGCAGTGCTCGGTATTAACGCTATTATGTTTGTCATCATTGCAGGGGGCGCACTATACGGGAAGTCGACAGCTCTCCTCTCAGACAGTCTAGATAACCTCGGAGACGCTTTAACGTATGGATTGAGTCTATACGCCGTTTCTCAAGATGCTGCCGCTAAGGGGAAAGTAGCTTTATTTAAGGGAGGTTTGATATTTATCGGAGCTTGTGTGGTTTTGGCGCAGATAATAGAGCGGCTTATTTTTCCTGTGCTCCCGTCTTACGAAGTTATGGGCGTTTTCAGTTTGGCGGGCTTGGTTGCAAATTCGCTATGTTTATTTCTTCTATGGAAGCACAGAAACGAAGACATTAACATGAGTTCCGTATGGGAATGTTCAAGAAATGACATAGCGTCAAACCTTTCGGTATTCATTGCAGCGGGTGCAGTCTGGTTCTTTGAGTCAGGGTGGTCAGACATTCTTGTTGCATCGTGTCTTGTTATTTTGTTGCTTAGTTCTTCTTTCAGTGTTATTGGTTCCGCGCTCAAAGAGTTGCGGCGGGTAACAACCTAACTCTCGTTTAAGCGGAGCAGGCATGATAATGATGTTTTAAAATTCGTTTGTATCCATGTACGCATCGCGCTCCTTTTGATTAGTTAGTATTTTGGAATGAGTATGCGGTGCAACACTACCCGGTTAACCACAACAAAGAACTACAAATTGAAAACAAGGCTGGAGTTACCCGATGAGTTAAACAAGAAAACATACAATCAAAAGACATTAAAACAAAAACCAAGGCTGTTGTATTGGCGTCGCAAGAGTTGAATAACAAAAATAAAGTCGCCGGCCTAAAACTTTACAAAGCCAAGGTTAATCTTGATATGAACATGGATACGCTTAGAAAGCGAAATACACATTTTGATTGATTACTTTACCGGATAGAATCCTTAAAAGCGGAAGCACTTGCCAAACTCTATACACGTTGAATACCAAAAATGACCCCAGAACAATTTAATCACTATGCCCAACAAGGCTACAACCGTATCCCGGTTAGCCGCGAAGTCCTGGCTGATCTGGATACGCCTTTAAGCGCTTATCTGAAACTGGCTGATGGCGCATATTCCTATTTATTTGAATCGGTTCACGGCGGCGAGCAATGGGGCCGCTATTCAATCATTGGACTGCCCTGTAAAACGGTCGTTAAAATCAACGGCAATCAAATCCGGTTGGAACAAAACGGCGAATTGCTGGAAACGGTGACGCACGACAATCCGCTGGTCTGGATCGAACAATTCAAGCAACGCTATAACGTACCCGACATTGCCGATTTACCTCGATTTAATGGCGGTCTGGTGGGCTATTTCGGTTATGAAACCATCCGCTACATTGAACCGCGTTTGCGTGGAACAGAAAAACCCGATCCACTGGGATGTCCTGATATTTTGCTGATGGTGTCAGAAGAAATACTGGTATTCGATAATCTGTCCGGTAAAGTATTGTTGTTGACACACGCGAATCCGAAAGATGCCGATGCCTATGATCATGCGGTGGCGCGAATTTCTGAGCTGTCTGTCAAGCTGCGCGACATGCAAGCCAAACCCAAAAATCACGCCAGCCCCAGAAAAGTTGGCGAGGCTGATTTTGCCTCGGGTTTTACTCAACAAGGTTATGAAGATGCCGTGCTGAAAGCCAAGGACTACATCACCGATGGCGACATCATGCAAGTGGTGTTGTCACAGCGCATGTCCATCCCCTATAATGCTTCGCCGCTGAATTTATACCGCGCCTTGCGTTGTCTGAATCCATCGCCTTATATGTTTTATCTGAATCTGGACGATTTTCATATCGTCGGTTCGTCGCCGGAAATTCTGGTCCGGCTGGAAGATAATACCGTCACCGTGCGCCCGATTGCCGGAACGCGTCAGCGCGGCGCAACGCCTGAACAGGATGTTGAACTGGAACACGACTTATTGACAGACCCGAAAGAACTCGCGGAACATTTGATGCTCATCGATTTAGGCCGTAATGATGCAGGACGCGTCGCAGAAATCGGTAGCGTGCAACTGACCGATAAAATGATCGTCGAACGCTATTCTCATGTCATGCATATCGTATCTAATGTCACGGGAACACTACAGGAAGGTAAAAATGCCTTTGATGTGCTGGCGGCGACTTTTCCGGCGGGCACGGTCAGTGGCGCGCCAAAAATTCGCGCCATGGAAATAATTGATGAACTGGAACCCGTCAAGCGCGGCGTTTACTCAGGCGCCGTCGGCTATATCGCCTGGTCGGGCAATCTGGATACCGCCATTGCTATTAGAACTGCCGTCATCAAGGACAACATGCTGCATATACAAGCCGGTGCCGGTATCGTTTACGATTCGGTACCCAGAAGCGAATGGGACGAAACCATGAACAAAGGCCGCGCCATATTCCGTGCCGTCAGCATGGCCGAAGCAGGCCTGGAAGGAGAGCAGGCATGAGCGCAGTAAAAGTGGTCATGGTCGATAACTACGATTCGTTTACTTATAATCTGGTGCAGTATTTGGGTGAACTGGGCGCGGATGTCACGGTCGTCCGCAATGATCAGGTTACAGTCGCGGATATAGAAGCACTGGCGCCGGATAAAATCGTCATTTCGCCCGGCCCCTGCACGCCCAAAGAAGCGGGCGTATCGGTTGAAGCCATTTTAAAATTTGCCGGCTTATATCCCATCCTGGGCGTTTGTCTCGGTCATCAAAGCATAGGCTATGCCTTTGGTGGTCATATCATCCATGCTAAACACATCATGCATGGCAAAACCTCGCCGATTTATCATCACAATGCCGGCGTGTTCAAAGGGCTGACGAATCCGTTCACCGCCACCCGTTACCATTCCCTGGTCATCGAACAGGCCACCTTACCCGATTGCCTGGAAATAACCGCGTGGACACAGGATGAAACAGGCAAGCTGGATGAAATCATGGGCGTCAAGCACAAGAGCCTGGACATCGAAGGCGTACAATTTCATCCAGAGTCGATTTTGACTGAGCATGGGCATGATTTGTTGAGGAATTTTTTGGAGAGATGATGGTAGTTATCGCTTGCCCTTTTTGCACTAGACAAAATAATGCACATACAACAAGCCCTGCAAAAGCTGCTTGATAAGCAAAATCTTGCCGTTGATGAAATGCGCGAGGTCATGCGTTTTATTATGTCCGGCAAAGCCACCGATGCGCAAATTGGCGGTTTTTTAATCGCCTTACGTTGCAAAGGCGAAACCATCGACGAAATTGCCGCCGCCGTTGAAGTGATGCGTGAATTGGCCAGCAAAGTGGTCATCACCGGCGAGCATGTCATAGACACCTGTGGTACCGGCGGCGATGGCGCGAATACTTTTAATATCTCCACCACATGCGCTTTTGTAGTTGCGGCGGCGGGCGGACAGGTTGCCAAGCACGGCAACCGTTCGGTATCCAGTCGTTGCGGCAGCGCTGATTTGCTGGAAGCGGCGGGCGTCAACCTGGATTTAAATACTGAACAAGTGGCTCAGTGCGTTAATGAAATCGGGGCCGGTTTTTTGTTTGCCCCCAAACATCATGGCGCAATGAAACACACTATCAATGTACGTAAAGAAATGGGCGTTAGAACCCTCTTCAATTTATTAGGCCCGTTATCCAATCCTGCCGGCGCGCCTAACCAGTTGATCGGCGTTTTTGCAAAAGAGTGGGTCGAACCCCTTGCGCACGTATTAAAAAAACTCGGCAGCCGGCATGTGTTAGTGGTAAATGCCGATGACGGTCTGGACGAAATCAGCATAGCCGCTGCAACCACGATTGCGGAACTTAAAGATGGCGAAGTATCTACTTATACGATTACGCCGGAACAATTCGGTTTTAAACGGGCGGGCCTGGATGATTTGGCTGTTGTTGATGCCGCATCCAGTTTAGTGATGGTAAAATCAGTGCTTGATAATAAAATCGGAGCGGCACGGGATATTGTGCTGTTAAATGCGGGCGCCGCGATTTATGCGGCAAATATCACTGATTCGTTGGCCTCAGGTATTGAAAAGGCCAGGCAGGTTATCGCTAGTGGCGCGGCAAAGGCTAAATTCGACGCGTTAATCGCGTATTCAAAAAATTCATAACTTACTAACAAACATGACAAATACCCCCGACATTCTTAAAACTATCCTGGCAAAAAAAGCCGAAGAAGTCGCCAGACGCAAATCCGGTTTGTCCATAGCCAATCTGGAAGAAATTGCAGCAGGCGTGGAACGGCCGCGTGGATTTTATAATGCCATTCAAAACAAAGTGTCGGCAAAGAAGCCAGCAATTATTGCCGAAATCAAGAAAGCATCGCCCAGTCAGGGCGTGATCAGGGAAAATTTTCAACCCATAATGATCGGACAGGATTACGCCATGAACGGCGCGACCTGTTTATCGGTATTAACCGATAAAGAATTTTTTCAGGGCTCGGAAGCCTACTTGCAAATGGTCAGGGAACGCTGTCCACTGCCGGTATTAAGAAAAGACTTCATGATTGACGCTTACCAAATCTATGAAGCCCGCGCGTTGGGAGCAGATTGCATTTTGCTGATTGTTGCAGCTCTTGAAGATGGCCTTATGCACGAACTGTCAGATACCGCCACAAAATTGGGTATGGATGTGCTGGTGGAAGTTCATGATGCCGGGGAACTGCAAAGAGCGCTAAAGCTTGACACCAAGCTGATCGGCATTAACAACCGCAATTTGCGCACCTTTGAAACATCGCTGCAAACAACGCTGGATTTAAAAAAGCAGATTCCCGCTGACCGTATCATTATCACCGAGAGCGGTATTCATACGCACGACGATGTCCAACTTATGCTGGATAATGATATTTACGTCTTTTTAGTGGGTGAAGTCTTTATGCGGGCCGAAAGCCCCGGTCAAAAAATGCGCGAATTGTTTGCTTTGTAAGGATTAAGATAACCGTTCAGCGGTAACTGCGTGCGGTATTCATAGGAAATTTTTATCATTTTTAACCCCGAGCTATCAGCGGGTTGATCACTCTACTACCTGTATGAATGGATAAACCCTGCACCTTTAGCCCGGCTTTTTAAAGATAGCATTAGAAAATTTTTTACTCTCGTCCGTTTCTGACAACAGCATTTCATCATTCTCAAAAGCATTGGTATTTTCAGTGCTCAGCTTGATCATTAAGCGAACCTCGTTTCTTGAATCGGCCGAATTCAAGGCATCTTCGTAACTTATTTTTCCGGCCACATACAAATCATAGAGTGCCTGATCAAAAGTTTGCATCCCTTGCTCACGAGAGTCTTTCATTAAGTCTTTAAGCTTATGAATTTCGCCTTCACGAATGAAATCCTTAGCCAAAGGCGTATTAATCAATATTTCAACAGCGGGATACCGGCCTTTGCCGTCAGCTCGCTTAATCAATTGCTGGGCAACGATTCCCTTCAAGTTCAGTGACAAGTCCATCAATAACTGGCCATGTGTTTCGTCGGGAAAGAAGTGCAATATGCGCTCTAAGGCTTGGTTGGCGTTGTTTGCGTGTAGTGTAGAAAGGCATAAATGTCCTGTTTCAGCAAAAGTGATCGCATTCTGCATGGTTTCCCGGGTTCTGATTTCTCCGATCAAAATGACATCAGGGGCCTGACGTAAGGTATTTTTCAAAGCCACTTCATAAGACGCTGTATCTATCCCCACTTCACGCTGGGTGATAATACAACCCAGATGCGGATGTTGGAATTCAATCGGATCCTCAATTGTAATGATATGGCCATTACTGTTTTGATTGCGATGCTTGATTAAGGCAGCTAACGAGGTCGATTTACCGGTACCTGTGGCTCCTACAAAGAGAATGAGGCCACGTTTTTCCATAATCAATTCTTTTAGAATAATCGGCAAATGTAAAGTTTCTGCATCCGGTATTTCACTTTCAATTCGCCGCATGACCATGCCTGCAGAATCACGCTGAGTGAACGCGCTGACTCTAAACCTGCCAAATTCCGGCACGCCGATACCAAATTGGCACTCCTTGGTATTTTCAAACTCTGCTTTTTGGCGTGGATTCATAATACTCAGCACAACATCTAAAGCTTCGTCTGCGGTCAACGGTGTTTTGGAAGTCTCAATGAGTTCATTGTCCACCTTAATAGTGGGCGCCCTTCCGGCGGTTATAAATAAATCAGAGGCTTTTTTTTGAGCCATCAATGTAAATAATGCGGTAAAGTTCATCTTTTCCTCTTAACGGAAACTATCTTTATTAACGGCTTTAACCATTGCTTCTTTGGAAGTGACCAAGCCTTTATCAACCAACTCCTTCAGGTTTTGATCCAGCGTCTGCATGCCCTCCTTACGGCCGGTTTGAATGGCAGAATACATTTGCGCGACTTTAGCTTCCCGGATCAGGTTTCTGATTGCCGATGTGCCCACCATAACTTCATGCGCCGCCACACGGCCACCGCCTGTTTTTTTCATGAGCGTCTGAGAAATGACGGCTTGCAACGATTCAGACAGCATGGAACGGATCATGTCTTTTTCCGCGGCCGGGAAAACATCAATAATACGGTCGATGGTTTTAGCGGCTGAAGTGGTATGCAGCGTACCAAAAACAAGGTGACCGGTTTCAGCGGCAGTCAAAGCCAAACGGATAGTTTCCAGATCCCGCATCTCACCCACCAAAATGATGTCAGGGTCTTCACGCAGCGCGGAGCGTAGCGCTTCATTAAAACCGAGTGTATCGCGATGGACTTCGCGCTGGTTAATCAGGCACTTCTGGCTTTCATGAACAAATTCGATGGGATCTTCGACAGTCAGAATATGGGCGTAATCATTGCAGTTAATATGATTAATCATCGCGGCCAGCGTGGTTGATTTACCTGAACCTGTCGGACCTGTTACCAAAATAAGGCCACGCGGCTTTCTGGTCAGTTCCTCAAAAAACTTAGGTGCATCCAAGTCTTCCAGCGTCAACACCTTTGAGGGAATTGTTCTAAAAACGCCCGCTGCGCCACGCTGCTGATTAAACGCATTGACACGAAACCGGGCTATTCCGGGCAATTCAAACGAAAAATCGGTTTCTAAAAATTCTTCGTAATCACGGCGTTGCTTGTCATTCATGATGTCATAAATTAAAGCATGCACGGCCTTATGTTCCAGAGCGGGAACATTAATGCGCCGTATATCGCCATCAACCCGGATCATGGGCGGCAGGCCTGCTGATAAATGCAAATCGGACGCTTTATTTTTAACCGAAAAGGCCAGCAACTCTGCAATATCCATAAAATTCTCTGGTAAAGTAACCGATAAGAAACAAATGTTTGGTAATACAATAACCCAACCCGTTGCTTATTTGAAGCCGTGCCGTTTAATTACAACAAATAACGCCTTAATAATTTCCTGACTAAGATGATAAATATAACTTTAAATCAACTGCTTGCGAAAATAAGGCAAGCTGAAGTGAGTTTTAACCGCAAACCGGGATCAGTTCAGTTATTGGCGGTGAGCAAAACCAAAAGTGCTCAAGATATCGCGGTTGCTTATCAAGCAGGACAACGGCATTTTGGCGAAAGTTATTGTCAGGAAGCGCAAAAAAAACAACGGGAACTTGGCGCTTTTGACATTACATGGCACTTCATCGGGCCCATTCAATCCAATAAAACCAAGATACTGGCTACGCATTTTGCCTGGGTGCATAGTGTAGATAGCTTGAAGATTGCCAAACGGCTGTCCGAACAACGTCCCAGCAGGTTGCCGCCGCTAAACATTTGCCTGCAAGTCAATATCAGCGGTGAACAAAGCAAATCGGGCATTACCTTAAATGAATTGCCGCAACTGTGTGGGCAAGTGGCTGAACTGCCTAACATAACGCTGCGTGGAGTAATGGCGATTCCTATGCCTGAAGAGGATTTTGACTTGCAACGTCTGCCATACAAAACACTTTATCAGGCTGTTGAAAAGTTAAAAATCCCAGGGCTGGATACCTACTCATTTGGCATGAGTGGAGATTTAATCGCCGCGATTGCTGAAGGGGCCACTATCGTCCGGATTGGCACCGCATTGTTTGGCGAGCGAAAATAAATCCGGTTCTGATCATTAGCACCAGACGCTTTTTCTGGGTACAGCATAGTGGGCATCAAGCACGGCAATGATTTCTTCGCATTCGATGGTATTTTTAGAGTCCGCTTGAATATAATCGGCTAAAGCCATAATGGCGTACCAATTCGATCTGTCGCTTATAAAATTGAATGCAGCCAAAAATAACCCGGATAGTTTCTTTTCCCGGTGCAATTTGTTGGCGACAAGACAGTCAAGATATTCGTTGATGGTATCCAAATCAGAGGAACCGCCATAATGATGCAAGGCATTCAGGTTTATCAAGCGCGGGTTTATCGGTTCGCCGTCACGCAAGGCCACATAATTCGACTCCGCCAGGGGGCCTGCCAGTAAATTGATAATATCCGCTTCAAAAGCCTCCTGGTAGGCCTGTTTCTGTGTTGATGAGAAATCACAGGTTGCTTCTGCCAGCGAGGAGGGCAAGGTGTGGATCAAACGGCCACCCTCTATTTTAGTAATACAACTGCTACAGCTATCATAAGACCGGCACATGCATCCAGTCGTTTCCAGACCGGAATCCGGTCCTTTGATATAGATTTGAAAAAACACTGGGGGCAGTTGTTTTTGTTTGTTGCCGAGATAAATGGCTGCCGCATGGCCCGCTTCATGGATAGCAGTTTTTCTGCTCAGTTCGGTGTTGTTTATCGGATAAAAATCGTTTGATGCAGGCTTGCGTTTCATAAAATAGCCCCGGTTAAAAAGAATGCGGGTCAACTGTGCAACCCGCATTATCGAGAGGAAGGAAGGTTAACTTATGTTATTTAGAGCACAACAACAAGTTGGGTTAAAGTCTAACGACTTAACTATTTATTGAAAATGTGGCATATTGCCGCGCGGCAAAATGCCGCTGAAATTGGCATTTTAATTGCTCCATACATTTGGTTTGTTTGGCATTAATTCCTCTTATATTAGGCTTCAAGCCACATTAGCGTCCTGACTTAATAGTTTTAATGTGGCATATCACCTATTCAATGCGTTATATCACGCACTTTACTATCAATGGCCAGTAGAATTGAACACCATCTCCAGAGTCTGTCACTGGCGAATTCAACTTAATAAATGCAACAACCCGCAATCGCTGACGCCCCGTTTGCACGATTTTTCATTGGATGTGCGTCTCCGTTCCTCGCTTTACCCTCGTTGAAGGGGGGGTCAAAAAAATATTTCTTAAGCACCAGGCGCTTCACAGAAAGCGCATGCGGTAACTTTGGTCGTTTGATAATAACCGGATACTTTACTATGGAGTTAAATAGGACTAGAATAGTCCTCAATTATTTGGAGCAGATATGATACGGTTAAGCAAATTAACGGATTATGCAGTAGTCATTTTAAGCTTTATGGCCCGGGATAGCACAAAGGTGCGTGCGGCTATGGAATTAGCGTCGGCGACAGGTATTGCATTGCCTACGGTGAGCAAAATCCTTAAGCTCTTGTTAAACGCAAAAGTGCTTATTTCTACGCGCGGCGCCAAGGGCGGTTATGCGTTAGCCAAAGCGCCGGAAAAAATTACCATAGCCTCTGTAATTAGCGCCCTGGAAGGCCCCATTGCGTTAACCGAATGCAGCATTTCCCAGCAAGGCTGCGAGCAAGCTTCCGGTTGTGAAATTCGCGGTAACTGGGGATTAATTAATCAGACTATTCATAATGCCCTGGAGTCAGTGACGTTAGCAGATATGAACATTCCGGTTCGCGCCCAAAATTCAGCCTGGCAAAATGAAATCCTGATTCCCGTAGCCAGTTTATATCGTTAGGCAGAAAATTGCTCCTGCATTTTCTGCATTCATTACGGTCATTGTAATTCATTAGAGAGTTTTTTATGTCAGCAAGCGCACAAGAAATCAACAACCTTATCAACCAGGATTACAAACAGGGTTTTGTGACTAAGTTGGAAACCAATACGTTTCCGCCTGGATTGGATGAGTCCGTTATTTATAAGCTGTCGAAGATCAAGAACGAGCCTGACTTTATGCTGGAATACCGGCTTAAAGCATTCCGTCACTGGCAAACCATGAAATCGCCGGAATGGGCATTTGTTAAGTTTGATCCTATCGATTATCAGGCGATCAGTTATTACTCCGCGCCTAAACGGAAGGAAGACGGTCCGAAAAGTCTGGATGAAATCGATCCGCAAGTCCTGGAGGCCTATAAAAAACTGGGTATTCCGCTTGATGAACAAGAGCGCTTGGCCGGTGTCGCTGTAGATGCTGTGTTTGATAGCGTATCGGTGGCAACGACTTTTAAAGGCAAGCTGAAAGATGCGGGCGTCATTTTTTGTCCCATTTCAGAAGCGTTGCGGGATCATCCAGACTTGATCAAACAATATCTCGGATCAGTTGTGCCGCATACCGATAACTTTTTTGCCGCTTTAAATGCTGCTGTTTTTACCGATGGTTCTTTTGTTTATATTCCCAAAGGCGTGCGCTGCCCGATGGAGTTATCAACGTATTTCAGAATCAACGCCGCCAATACCGGGCAATTTGAAAGAACCCTGATTATTGCCGATGAAGGCAGTCACGTCAGTTATCTGGAAGGCTGTACCGCGCCGATGCGTGATGAAAATCAACTTCATGCGGCGGTGGTTGAGTTGATCGCGATGAAAGATGCCGTCATCAAATATTCCACCGTGCAAAACTGGTATCCCGGCGATAAAAACGGCTTGGGCGGCATTTACAACTTTGTCACCAAGCGCGCCGATTGCCGGGGTGAAAACTCCAAAGTATCGTGGACCCAGGTAGAAACCGGTTCGGCCATTACCTGGAAATATCCGAGCTGCATTCTGACCGGCGATAATGCCGTCGGCGAATTCTATTCGGTGGCCTTGACGAATAATTATCAGCAAGCCGACACCGGTACCAAGATGATTCATATCGGCAAAAACACCCGCAGCACGATTGTGTCCAAAGGTATTTCGGCGGGCAAGGCGCAAAACACTTATCGCGGTTTGGTGAAGGTATTGAAAAGCGCCGAAAATGCACGTAACTATACCCAGTGCGATTCGTTGTTAGTCGGTGATAAATGCGGCGCGCACACGTTTCCGTATATCGAAGTCAAGCAGCCATCGGCGCAGGTCGAGCATGAAGCCACGACCTCTAAAATCAGCGAAGACCAGTTGTTCTTCTGCCAGCAACGCGGGCTGTCAGCCGAAGACGCGGTATCGATGATCGTCAACGGATTTTGTAAGGAGGTCTTTAAGGAACTGCCAATGGAATTTGCAGTAGAAGCGCAAGCGTTGCTGGGCTTGAGTTTGGAAGGTTCGGTAGGGTAGCGCGACTCTCTACAACACTATAACAATCAGAATGATTTAACCGGGAAAACCTATGCGCTATAAACAACTCACCGCCATTATTCACAAAGAAGATGACCTTTATGTGTCTTTGTGTCCTGAATTGGATATTGCCAGCCAGGGCTCTAATATTGAAGAAGCAAAGGATAATCTCAAAGAAGCGGTGGAGTTGTTCTTTGAATGCGCCTCAGCGGAAGAATTAAAGCAACGTTATTATGGTGAAACCTATATTTCCTCAATGGAGGTTGCCTTTGGGTAAGCTGAGGGTTTTATCGGGTAAAGAAGTTTGTTTGATTTTATTCGCTCAGGGTTTTGAGCAGGTGCGGCAAAAAGGCAGTCATGCCATTATGCAAAAACAAATCGATACATCAACAATTACCGACCTGTTCCGCAACATAAAGAGCTTAAAGCAGGGACGATGACCTCGATTATCAGGCAAGCGCAGTTATCACGGTCTATTTTTGAAAATTAAAGGCGACTTATGAGTGAACCGAATGGAAAAGGAAACGGTGATCTAAATAATATCAACACAAAGCGATTTTTGATTGGACTTTGTTTGGTAGCCGTAGTTATTCTCGGCTTTTATTTCGGCAATTTTCATGGTGGCTTATCAACTGAAAATGGCGTATGGGGTACATTTGGTGATTATGTTGGCGGTATTCTCAATCCGCTGATTGCCAGCTTTGGAACGAGCATGAAATAACCTGATCAAGTTCATGCTTCGATAAACCCGGCATTATTGGTATGTGAGTTTCAAGTTGCTCAACTTATTTCATGCTCGTTCCTAAGTTGCAATCCACCAAGTGAAGCTAGGCACTTTGAACACATTAAGGTAATAACAATGCTAACACGGTAAGGTGTAATTGTAGGGCGGATTAGCGATAGGGTAATCCGCCAAATGAAGCTAAATATTGTTTAACACTCAATTTAATCTAAATATCAAAAACCAGTAAATCAAAAGAGACACCATGACCACCCTAGTGCTAGATGATGACTTGATAAATAAAGTTGTACAATTAGGAAATTATCAAACGCCACAAGAGGCTGTTGCCGCGATTTTATCTGAATATGTACAAACGAATCAGGCCAAGAATGCGCTGTTTGATAAAGCATACCTTGACGCAGATATGGCTGATGGCGAAATAGATAGTTTATTTGAGCGTGATAAAGATGTTGGAGAGATATAACAATGAACACCGCGCAACTTTTATATGACATAGAACAATTGCCACCTGAAGCGCAGCATCAAATCGAAGATTTTATTGTTTTTATAAAAACGCGTTATCAATCTGTGGAAAGTAAATGCAAGCCAGACATAACCCAAGGCGATAAAAATATTAATCCCGCCGGTTTATTTGGATTGTGGGCGGAACAGCCTAGAAATCTAACTGAGATTAGAAAACAGGCTTGGCAACGTTCGGAATCAGAATAATGATTTTATGTGATACCAACGTTTTTATTCATGCGTTTAATGGTAATGAAGCAACCATTGCACAAATGGAAGTGATTGGTTTGACGAAAATAGGTTTATCTGCGATCACTCTTATGGAGCTTTATCAAGGCACGGGAAATAAATCCGAGTTAGCACAAATGAAAAAGAAATTACGTTTCTACGACATCGTACAGGTTGACCGTCATATTTCAACAATGTCGATTGAGTTAATAGAAAATTTTAAACTTAGTCATAGCTTACAAATTCCTGATGCAATTATCGGTGCGACAGCGATTGTTTATAACATTCCGCTTTATACCTATAACATCAAAGATTTTAATTTTATGCCCAATATTAATATTCACACCGTCTAGGCAACTAAAAAAAACAATTGGAACTTTCATGCTCAGTATTAAAAATTTAACCGTCAACGTTGGCGACAAACCCATTCTTAAAGGCATTAACCTTGAAATTAAGGCGGGTGAAATCCACGCCATTATGGGGCCTAACGGTTCCGGCAAAAGCACGTTGTCGCATATTTTATCAGGCAAGGCCGGTTACACCGTGACCGGCGGATCAGTGACTTATCAGGGCATGGATTTACTGGAGATGCCTCCTGAAATCAGGGCGCGCGAAGGCGTGTTTCTGGCCTTTCAATATCCGGTGGAAATTCCCGGCGTCAGCAATATTTATTTGTTAAAAGCCGCGCTCAATTCGATACGCAAGCATCACGGGGTGCCGGAAGTTGACGCGATGGATTTTTTAACGCTGGTTAAAGGCAAAGTGCGTTTACTGGAGATGGATGAGAAATTTCTCTATCGTGCGGTGAATGAAGGTTTCTCGGGCGGCGAAAAGAAACGCAATGAAATTCTGCAAATGGCGATCCTGGAACCCAAGCTGTGTATTCTGGATGAAACCGATTCCGGTCTCGATATCGATGCGTTAAAAGTGGTTGCGGAAGGCGTTAATTCTCTGCGTTCTCCTGAGCGCTCCTTTGTAATGGTGACGCATTACCAGCGCTTGCTGGATTATATTAAACCGGATTTTGTGCATGTTTTGGCGCACGGTCAAATCGTTAAATCAGGCGGTGCGGACTTGGCACTGGAGCTTGAAGAGAAAGGCTACGGTTGGCTTGAAGATACTCAGGCGGCGGCATAATGATAACGGCATCAGCAAGCCGTTATGCGGCAGAATATCCAATAATAGCGCCGGCATTATGTGGCCAATCCTTGCCGTGGCTGCAACAATTACGCGCTGAAGCCTTAACACAATTCTCAGCTCAGGGCTTTCCTTCGCCGCGAGCGGAAGAGTGGCGTTATACCAATGTCTCGGCAATTGAGAAAAAACTGTTTTCGCCAACGGCCAAACTTACGGAAAATAATGTTGATAGCGACTGGCTGAAATTGTATCAATTACCTGATGCGTGGTCGGTGGTGTTGGTCGATGGGCATTTTTGCGCAGAGCTGTCGGTTTTAGACGGCCTGCCGGAAACGGTTTCTGTAATGAGCATGGCGGATGCAGTAGAGACGCAAAATATTGCGTCTCTACTGGAAAACCATTTAGGGCAAGCGGTTGGTAATGCAGAGCATGGCTTTATTGCCTTTAATACGGCATGGTTCACCGATGGCTTATTCGTCCATGTTCCCGCTAAGCTGGTTTTGGAAAAACCGGTACAAGTATTGCACATCGCTACTCAAGCCGATGTCATGGCAACAACGCGCACAGTCGTCATTGTTGATGAAATGGCGGGCGCCAAAGTAATAGAAACCTTTGCGGGTCTGGATAACGCTTATTTGTCGGCAGCAGTCACTGAGGTAAGTGTTGGCGCAAATGCCGATGTGACGCTGTATAAAATGCAATGCGAGTCAGAAAAGGCCTACCATTTTGGCGGTGTTTACGTTAAACAATCGCGGGATGCCCGATTTAGTCATCACAACTTTGCTTTCGGCGGTTTGCTGTCGCGGTGCGACATTCATACCGATCTGGATTATGCTTCCGAGTGTGAGCTGAACGGTTTGTATTTAGGCGTTAAACGTCAGCATATCGACAACCATACCCGTATTAACCACCTGAAGCCTCACGCTATCAGTCGCGAACTCTACAAAGGCGTACTGGATGATAGGGCCAGAGGCGTGTTTCAGGGACGGGTAATCGTCGCTGAAGATGCCCAAAAAACCGATTCGCAAATGAATAACCGCAATTTGCTGTTATCAAACGATGCCGAAGCCGATACCAAACCGCAGTTGGAAATTTATGCCGATGATGTCAAATGCGGGCACGGCGTTACCGTCGGTCAACTGGATGAAAAATCTGTTTTTTACTTGCAATCACGTTGCATTGATGAGGAAACGGCGCGCAACATGCTGACCTTTGCTTTTGCCAACGAAATGGTCGATAAGATTACGATTAAAAGTTTACATGATAAAGTGCTGGAGCAAGTGTTGTCCCGGTTTCCCCAGGAAGGCGTTAATAAGGAGTGGTTATGACGCAATATGATGTCCGGAAAATTCGTCAGGATTTCCCTATTCTTGACGAGAAAATCCGTGGCAAGGATCTGGTTTATCTGGATAATGCGGCCACCTGTCAAAAGCCTCAAGCAGTCATCGACAGCATTGTGAATTTGTACAGTCATGATTACGCAAACGTGCATCGCGGTGTCCATACCTTAAGCGTGCGTTCTACCGATAAATTTGAAGGGGCGCGGACCAAGGTTAAAGACTTCATTAATGCGGCTAGCGAAAAGGAGATTATTTTTGTAAAAGGCGCCACGGAAGCCATCAATCTGGTCGCGCAGACTTATGGCAAAGCCAATATCAAGCCGGGTGATGAAATTATCATTACCGCAATGGAGCATCATTCCAATATCGTGCCGTGGCAAATTCTGTGCGAGCAAACCGGCGCGGTGCTGAGAGTGGCGCCGATTAATCTGCAGGGTGAGCTCATTTACGATGAGTTCGAAAAGCTGTTGGGCGATAAAACCCGGCTGATTTCTGTAGTCCACATGTCCAATGCTTTAGGTACGATTAATCCGGTTAAAAAAATTATCGCCGCCGCCCGTGCGAAAGGCATACCGGTTTTGCTGGATGGCGCACAGGCGGTTCCACACATGACAGTGGATGTGAGGGATTTGGATTGTGATTTTTATGCTTTTTCAGGGCATAAGCTATATGGCCCTACCGGTGTCGGGGTGCTTTACGGAAAACAAGCGCTGCTGGAGGCTATGCCGCCTTATCAAGGCGGGGGCGATATGATCCGCAAAGTCACCTTTGAAGAAACCGAATACAATGTGCTTCCTTACAAGTTTGAGGCAGGGACGCCGGAGATTGCCGGTGTCGTCGGCTTGGGCGCGGCCATAGATTATCTGAATGCAATCGGCATGGACAAAATCGCGGCTTACGAGGCGGAGTTGTTAGCTTATGCTACGGAAAAGGCACGGCAAATTAAAGGCCTGCGAATTATCGGTGAAGCTGAACATAAAGGGGCGATTCTGTCTTTTGTTCTGGATAAAATACACCCGCACGATATTGGCACGATGCTCGATAGTTTAGGTATAGCAATCAGAGCCGGGCATCATTGCGCAATGCCGGTGATGGATTTTTATAAAGTGCCGGCGACAGCGCGGGCCTCCTTTGCAATGTACAATACTATACAAGAAATAGATGTGTTAATGAACGGTATAGAATCCTTGATTGAGGTATTTGGCTAATGTTTGATGATTTACGGGACCTCTATCAAGAGGTCATTTTTGACCACAACCGCAACCCGCGCAATTTTCGTATTATCGAAAATGCCGACAGAAAGGTGGAAGGATTTAATCCGCTGTGCGGTGATCGTCTGACCCTTTATTTACAAATGGATGGCGATGTGATTGCCGATGCCAGTTTTCAGGGCTCGGGTTGCGCTATTTCGACGGCCTCGGTTTCGTTAATGACCGAGATAGTCAAAGGCAAAACCGAAGAGGAAGCCGAAGAGCTATTCAAAAAGTTTCATGAAATGACGACCGGTAAAGACGAAAATTTTAATCTTGAAACCATCGGTAAATTGGCGGTTTTGGCGGGTGTGCGCGAATATCCGGCGCGGGTTAAATGTGCGACGCTGGCTTGGCATACCCTGGATGCAGCGATAAAAAACGAACAACAAGCTATTTCTACTGAATAAGATTTACCGCTAAAAAATCAGTGCAAAATTATACCGGAAAACTGGCCGTTCTTTTCCAAGGGCAGGGCGATAGTTTGCCGTTTCAACAGCTTGCAGAAAGATTGGGCGTTCCTTTATATCAATCGGTTAATAGCGATACTCCGGAAAACTTCTTTTTAAGCTGGCGCGACGGTTGTTTAAAACTGCTCGATAAAGGGCTGCTAAAAAAAGGCGGCCTGGTTGTTGATATAGAGCCGCGCAATGGCGAGCAGCGATCATGGCCAGCGCCCAAGCAAGGCCCATTGGCGAACGCACTCGGTCGAAAAACCAGAACTGTTATTGATGCCACGGCTGGTTGGGGGCAGGACAGCTTGCATATTTTTCGTATGGGCTATGAGGTGCTTTGCATAGAACGTTCGCCGATGATGGCAGAGTTACTCATTGACGGGTTTAGCCGCTTGGCTGAGCAGGATTGGATGCGGAAATTAAATCTTCATCCTCCGCGATTGCTTAATGGCAATGCCATTGATCTGTTAATGAAGTTAGAATCCCGGCCCGACTGCATTTATCTTGATCCCATGTTTCCACCCAAACGTAAAAAATCTGCATTAGCCAAGAAATCAATGGTGGTTTTACGAGATTTGTTGGGCGATGATTTAGATAAAGAGCAGCTTTTTGCAGCGGCATTAATGGCGGCCGGAAAACGGGTCGTGGTAAAAAGCCCAGACTATGCAGAGCCTTTGGGCGGCAAGCCTGATGAAAGTTTTCAGGGAAAATTGTTACGTTATGATGTTTATTTTAAAAGCTAAAACTATTAGGGGCTAATTCAGCCTGTATATGTTCAAGCTAAGTTTCGAGGTGAGAAAGTGCCGGGTTGGGTAGATGTGATAGAAGAAAACGCCTTAGCGGATGGCGAAAATATAGTTATTGATGTCGATGGAACCGATATTGCCGTCTTTAAAATAGAAGGTAGGTTTTATGCTATTGAAGATGTCTGTTCGCATGATGGAGCGGAAATTGCCAGTGGAGAGCTTGATGGTTATGAGATTATCTGCCCCCGCCATGGCGCACGTTTTTGCGTTAAAACGGGCGAGGTTAAATCCCCGCCCGCCTATGAAAATATCGACTGTTTTCCGGTTCAGGTTGAAAATGGAAAAGTGCAGGTCAGGGATAATCGCTTTGAATAATGCTATATCCAAGCAGTGAAGCAATTTCAAGGTAAAACTGATAACCAATAGTCTTGCTCCGCGGATGCCAGTCCACCAAAAAAGAGCGCTAATTCTTCAAGCCAATTGAGGCGCATGCCGACATTAAATTCGTCCAGGCCACGGCTTGTATATGAAAGCCAATGTAGCTTTCCGCTATTAGTTGATATAAGTAAGTCCATTTATCTCGCGAGGGAGTGACATCGGCAATTGATTTTAAGAATTATTTGCCGATGCTAACTTACAGATTGTTCCCTTGTGGACTGAGCGAACAATCTTTAAAAAACGATGCATTTCAAGTTATTTGCAAATGATGACTTAATTTACATAAATCAAATATTATTAAATTTTGGCCTGTATTTCATAAGCCTAAATACCCGAAACTCCAATAATGGACCAGTTTTCAAAATCAAGAGCGCCTTCCTCATTGTCGCCGTTATCATAAGTGATGCGACAGACATATTTTTTGGTGCTTGTGCTTGCTGTGTCACTAGTGATGGTGAATTCAGCGCTAATAAGGTACTGATAGTTTCCAAGCGTCCAGGCGTTTAGTGGCTTTTCTGGGAAAACAAGGGTTACATCAGGACCGAGTTCAGATTTAATGTAATTGTTGCAATGCATGTAAGCGATCGCCGATAGGGGTGTTGAGATAGCTATTTGGCTTGCCTGGTCTTTGCTGTCAACAAGAAAAAGATCTGATGCTATAACCTTATAAGCAAAAGGCATAATTAGCTTGTATTGAGTCAAAAGTAGAGCAGAAAGTCCTGCGATAAATATTAAGATTCGGTATTTTTTCATTTTGTCAGGTTGTAAATTAGGACTTATTATCAATAACGTGTTTAAGAATTTTAACAGAAATCAGTATTTTAAGCGTAGGGAAATTTAATGGTAATTTGAATGCTTGCAAGAAAATGAAATTGTAGAATGTTTTTGACTTGACAAGGCTATATGAACTGGTAGACTTGCAACACACTAAATTGACTTGGTGGCACTTTATCTTAACTTGGTTAAGATTGGGGTGGGAAAATGGAGTTGTAATATAGAGTCCTGGTCATAAGACCGGGGATTTGTTAATTTTTAGGAGGTAGAAATGGCAGCTACAACTGAATCAGTGAAAGCTGATGCTGCGGAAGCACCGCTGTTAAATAAAAGAAACCTGATACTCGGCTCTTTGCTGTATATCGTGTTTTACGCTTGGGTCCGTTGGTACGAAGGTGTCTATGGCTGGTCCGCTGGTCTTGACTCATTTGCACCTGAATTCGAAACATACTGGATGAACTTCCTGTATATCGAGTTCGTTTTGGAAGTTTCAACTGCAGGAATTCTGTGGGGTTACCTCTGGAAATCTCGTGACCGTAAAGTGATGTCAATCACTCCAAGAGAAGAGTTAAGAAGACATATGACTCATTGGACTTGGTTGGTAATGTATGGTTGGGCTATTTATTATGGCGCTAGCTACTTTACAGAGCAAGATGGCACATGGCATCAAACTATTGTTCGTGATACTGACTTTACACCAAGTCACATCATCGAATTCTATTTGAGCTATCCAATCTACATCATTACTGGTGGTGCAGCTTTCTTATATGCTAAAACAAGATTGCCAACCTATCAAAAAGGGTTGTCTCTTCAATACTTGGTAGCAGTAGTTGGTCCTTTCATGATCTTGCCAAATGTTGGCTTGAATGAATGGGGTCACACTTTCTGGTTCATGGAAGAATTGTTTGTTGCTCCTTTACACTATGGTTTCGTATTCTTCGGATGGGCTGCTTTAGGTGTAATAGGTGTTGTAAACATAGAAGTTCAAGCGATAGCTAAGCTTCTGAAAAAAGACTTGGCTTAGTATTGAGTCTTGGTTGAAATAACTATCTCCTCGCTGTTTCGTCCTATTTCACGACGAAACAGTAATGTGGAAGATAGTCAAATAAAAATAATTTTAAATCCTTTAGGAGGTAAGCTAATGAGCGCATCTCAATCAGCTGTACGTTCACGCGCTGAAGCAGTTAAAGTTTCACGCACGTTCGATTGGCTAATTTTGTTTACATTGTTCTTCGTTGTACTTGGTGGTTATCACATTCACTATATGTTAACCGGTGGTGACTGGGATTTCTGGACTGACTGGAAAGATAGACGTCTATGGGTAACTGTAGCTCCAATCGTTTCAATCACGTTCCCTGCGGCTCTTCAGGCAACTTTGTGGTGGCGTTACCGTTTGCCTTTTGGCGCGGTAGTTTGTATTTTAGGTCTTCTTTTAGGTGAGTGGATCAACAGATACTTGAACTTCTGGGGTTGGACATATTTTCCAGTCAACTTCGTATTTCCATCAAACCTGATGCCAGGTGCTATCGTACTTGATGTTATCCTGATGTTGTCAGGCAGTATGACAGTAACCGCGGTTGTTGGCGGTTTGGCCTATGGTCTGTTGTTTTATCCAGGTAACTGGCCAATCATTGCTCCATTGCATGTTCCTGTTGAATATAACGGCATGATGATGACTCTGGCTGACTTACAAGGTTATCACTATGTGAGAACCGGTACACCTGAATACATCAGAATGGTTGAAAAAGGTACATTGAGAACTTTCGGTAAAGACGTTGCTCCAGTATCAGCGTTCTTCTCTGGTTTCGTGAGTATCTTAATATACTTCTTGTGGCATTTCTTCGGCAAATGGTTCGGAAGCACCGCTTTCGTCGAAGCTGCATAAGTATTATAAAAACGAAAAATATAAAAAAGACTGGCGGTGGCGCGAATGTTATATAACGTTGCCGTTAGATACTCAAAAAACAATAGATTCTCTATTATAGAGGAGGATATATGAAAATATTAAAAGACAAGGTTGCTAAACTATCCTTTGTCGCACTGCTGGTAACAATTACAGCAGCGATGTTTTACACACCAACTGCATCTGCTCATGGTGAAAAGTCGCAAGCCGCTTTCATGCGTATGCGTACTATTCACTGGTTTGACCTGAACTGGTCAAAAGAAGAAGTGCCAGTTAACGATACAATGACAATTTCAGGTAAATTCTTCGTATTTACTGGATGGCCTGAAACTGTTGATAAACCAGAAATTTCTTTCTTGAACATCGGTATTCCAGGCCCTGTATTTATTCGTGCAGGATCTTGGATTGGTGGTCAATTGGTTCCACGTTCAGTTTCTTTGGAACTGGGTGAAACCTATGAGTTTAAAGTATTGTTGAAAGCACGTCGTCCAGGTGATTGGCACGTTCACACTATGTTGAACGTGAAAGGCGGCGGTCCAATTATTGGTCCAGGCAAATGGGTAACTATTACTGGTTCAATGGGATCTTTTGTTAACCCAATAACCACTTTAACAGGTGAAACTATTGATCTGGAAACTTACAACCTAGGCAATACATACTTCTGGCATGGTCTCTGGTATGGCATTGGTTTACTTTGGGTTGCATACTGGGCTCGTAAACCAATATTTGTACCTCGCTTGATTGCTGTTGAAGCTGGTAAAGCCGATTCATTGATTAGCGCTGCTGACAAGAAAGTTGCATTAGGATTTGGTGTAGGTGTTATCGCGATTGTTGCCATGTCAATGGCAAGCACTAACGAAAAGTTCCCTATCACAACTCCTCTGCAAGCTGGTTTGTTACGTGGCATCAAATCACTTGAATTGCCTGTACCAACTGTTGCTGTTAAGATTGAAGACGCAACTTACCGTGTACCAGGTCGTGCAATGCAAATGACCATGACTATCACAAACAATGGTGACTCCCCTATTCGTTTAGGTGAATTCAACACTGCGGGTGTGCGTTTTATGGATGCGGCAGTATCTGTTGATGAATCAGGTTATCCTGATGACTTGTTGGCTGAAGAAGGTTTGACTGTTAGCGATAACAGCCCGCTTGCTCCTGGTCAATCAAGAACAGTTCAAGTTACTGCTTCTGATGCTGCATGGGAAGTTTATCGTTTAGCTGACTTGATCTATGATCCAGACAGCCGTTTTGCTGGTTTGCTGTTCTTCTATGACGCAGCTGGCAACCGTCAAATGGTAACTATCGATGCTCCATTAATTCCAACTTTCATCTAATGAAAAATTAACTAGCAATTTCGATTGTTAGTTAAGGAATTGAAGACCCCCGTTACAATTAATGTAACGGGGGTTTTTTTTGTTTGGGTATTTAGAATTTTGCTGGTTGCTCATGACCGAGGTGGGAATGTTTGAGTGATATCAAGGCTGGAAAAGATATTCACCAAGGAATACGCATGTAATAACTTAGGCAGTCTTGCTCCCTCAATCTCATAGAGAGGTCTGGTGTAAAGGGATACAAGACTGCCTAAGTTATTGCATGCAGGTTCCTGAGTTTTGAGGTAAAGTATTAGCTAACTGTAAAAACATGAGCAAGCGCTCAGAACGTTACAAAAAAATATTATCATTATTCTACCTGTGAAAAGCGTTAAAACTTGTTGGTAACAAACTCAATATTTCAAGCATAATTTATAACATGAAAAACAGACGGCTGGATCCTTCACAATTATACAAGCCATGCAGCACTGAAGAATTAAAGTTCAGTTCAACCGAAGAGCTTGATGATATAGACATTACCGTCGGCCAGGAACGTGCAATAGAAGCCATAAAGTTTGGCATTCACATACAAAAAAACGGCTACAACATTTTCGCAATGGCACCTGCCGGCACAGGAAAGCTGAACACCGTAAAACTATTGGTTGGCCACGCAGCCAGCCGGCAGGCCATCCCCTCAGATTGGTGCTACGTAAATAATTTCAACCAGCCTGCCAAACCGTCGGCCATTAAATTGTTGCCGGGGCAAGGCAACTACTTTAAAGCCGATATGGAGCAATTGATTGACGAACTGAGCGTCGCCATACCAGCGGCTTTTGATGGCGATGAATACCGTTCAAGGGAAAGTGAAATCGAAAGCCAATCCCGCCAACGTGAAATCAATGAACTGAGCCGGTTACGGGATAAGGCAGCAAATGCCCATGTCATTCTTATAGAAACCCCAACCGGTTATGCATTTTCTCCTGCTGATGAAAACAATGAAATCATTAGCCCAGAGCAATTTAACAAGTTTGATAAAGATAAGCAGCATGAAATACAAAAGTCCATCATCGATCTACAGGAAGATCTGGCGAAACTGCTTAAAAATTTCCCCGCCTGGCGCAAGGAAGCCAAGCGAAAATTACAAGCCCTTAACCGTGAAGTTGCAGAACTGGCGGTCAACCATACCATTGATGAACTGATCGAAAAATACGCCAAGCAGGAAGCTATTCTCAGTTATCTGAATGATGTGCAAAAAGATATTATCGAGCATGTCCGGGATTTTCTGCCGCGCAGCGAAAAAATGATCTCATTTATGGAATTATCACAGGAATCAAACCCTTTCAAGCGTTATCAAGTCAACGTGATGGTTGATTTTAGCAATACGAAAACCGCCCCTGTGATTTTCGAAGACCACCCCAATTACAGCAATCTGCTGGGCCGCATTGATCATCAGGCTTACATGGGCTCGCTCGTTACTGACTTCACCATGATTAAACCAGGCGCATTGCACAAGGCCAATGGCGGGTACCTTATCCTTGACGCCAGAAAGCTCCTGATCCAGCCTTATAGTTGGGAAACCCTTAAACGGACATTACAGTCGCACGAGATACGGATAGAATCCCTGGAGCGCGCGCTCAGTTTAATCAGCACCTCATCACTGGAGCCGGAACCCATACCGTTAAACGTAAAAGTCATCTTGGTAGGCGAACCGCTCATTTATTATTTGCTGAGCGCGTATGACCCGGAATTTTACAATCTTTTTAAAGTCGCTGCTGATTTTGATGATTCCGTCTCCAGAGAAAATAGCAGTCATGATTATGCCCGTCTGTTAGCCACCATTGCCAGACGCGGGAAGTTAAGGCCGCTCAGCCAAAATGCCGTTGCCAGAGTGATTGAACACAGTTCGAGAATGGCCGGCGACGCAGAAAAACTGCTGACCCATCTTGCCACCCTCAAGGACTTATTGACAGAATCTGACTATTGGGCCGAAGAAAATGGCCACAACCAGATAATCAACGGTGATGTTCAACAGGCCATAGATAATAAAACCCGCAGACTCGATAAAATCAGAGAAAAGCTATACGAACACATCGATCGCGGCACAGTCATGATTGATACCGAAGGCAAAGTGACCGGCCAGATTAATGCCCTGTCGGTGTTGCAATTGGGTGAGTTTAGCTTTGGGCAACCCTCCCGCGTTACCGCAACAACCCGTCTGGGTACCGGAAAAGTGGTCGACATTGAACGTGAGATTGAGTTGGGTGGGGCTATTCATTCAAAAGGCGTGCTGATACTATCGAGCTTTATCGCCGCAAAGTATGCCCGAAAAACGCCGTTCTCAATCGCGGCCAGTTTGGTATTTGAACAATCCTACGGTCACGTGGAAGGTGACAGCGCTTCTCTGGCTGAGCTTTGCGCCATTTTATCGTCCATTGCCCTGGTTCCATTAAGGCAGGATATTGCCATTACCGGTTCGATAAATCAACTGGGCTTTGTGCAGCCAATTGGTGGCGTTAATGAAAAAATTGAAGGGTTTTTCGATGTTTGCGCCAAAAAAGGGCTAACCGGCAGCCAGGGGGTTATTATTCCAGCCACCAATATCAAGCACTTGATGCTGCGTTGGGATGTGGTTCATGCTGCCCAATCGGGCCAATTTCATATCTATGCCGTAGCAACAGCAGATGACGCGCTTGAGTTATTGACCGGGTTAGAAGCGGGTATCGCCAACGAGGAAGGCATCTATCCGCTGGAATCATTTAATGGACAGGTCGAAGCCCAGTTGCTGCAATTTACGACGATCAGAAAGGATTTTAACAGCAAAGCCGATAACTAAACCTCATGCGCGGCACAGGCACAGGGCTAAGGCAATTCGAAAACATACAGCCACGGATTTACAGGTTAAACGTGAGTTATAATCCGTGAATCCGCAGCAACATTGACAGGGACTATTTTTTGCGCGGTGCCTAAAGGTTTTAGCAATTCCGTTCACTTTTTATAACAGCAGTCATTTCCCAAGGAATTTATTAATGCCCCCCCAACTTGAAATACTGCTGGACAAAATAAAAGCTCTGGAAATTGAATTGATTGAAGAATTGCAAAAACAGGAGAAAGAGTTTTCTTATGAAATTCAAAAAAGGCGGGTATTCTTTGAAAAAAACGTCATTATCCGGCATAAGGAATACGCCAAACGGTTATTTGACTACATTACCGATGCGCCATTAAGGCACCTAGTCAGCGTCCCTTTTATCTGGATATGCCTTATCCCCTCGCTGCTAATAGATATGACGATCAGCATGTATCAAGCCGTCTGTTTCCCACTTTATGGCATCCCGAAAGTAAAAAGGCAGGATTACATTGTTTTTGACATGCAATACCTTCACTATCTGAATCTTATAGAAAAGATTAACTGCGCTTATTGCAGCTATGTCAATGGCTTGCTTGCCTATTTGCAGGAAGTGGCGGCGCGGACAGAACAATTCTGGTGCCCGATTAAACATGCCAGACGCATTAAAACCCTGCATAGCCGTTATCAGAAGTTTCTCAGTTATGGCGATGCGGAAACCTATCGAGCCCACGTCGAAAGTGTCCGCCATGATTTTAAGGATTTGGAATAAAAAATTGGCAGGCTGCTCAATTTTCGAACCGCCTGCCAGCTAAAGCATGGATAAACAATACCGGCTTGTGGGCCAAGATCGTCTTTTTCTTAAAACTGGCGAGTCTTATCGCCAACAGCTAATGCGTCAAAACCTTCTCCAGCAACACTATACCTATTAAAATAGATTCCACAGCCTTCTTCGGATTCAATAACGCTCAGATCTATTCCAGGAAATAAGTGCAAAATGGTTCAGGTATTTTTTAATTCATGCGTTTTAACATCACCGCGCTTGATCCGGACGTAGTCCTCCAACTGCCTCCCCGCTGCATTAAAAGCATCGCGTATGGCGACATAGATGTCTTCATGAGCCTGCTTGTCATAATGCTCCTTGCTGATGGCCAATTCTTTGTGCGGCGTGGTGATGTCAATGCGAATGTGGTATAGATTGCCCTGGTGATGGTGATGATGTTCCGCCTCAACGGCAACCCTGCAACTCATAATATCCGAAGAGAATCTCTCCAGCTTGGCGGCTTTTTCACGAATTCTAGCTTCTACAGCGTCAGAATGCGGTATTCCACGAAACGTAATTTGTAATGGTATTTTCATAATTCACCTCTTTACAGTAAAATCCGGATTATGTGAAACGGAACGAAAAAAACGCAATGCTTTGATCTTGACTCATCTGTCAATGACTTGGCAAATAAGTCGGAAGGTGACTGCGGATGTCTTCGGGAGTATGGGTAGTGATATTTTTATCAAGTTCAAAACAGACCAGCTTTTTAATCTGTGCCGATAACTGATTGCGCAGCAGTCCAAGAAAAGAGGGTTCCGCAATAATCAGCAGTTGTTCAAATTGTTTGGCGTTATGCGCTTCCTCCAGATATTGGGCAACATGATGCGCAAAGATGTCGGCTTCATGTTTTTTCGGATCGGTGGCCTGCTCAAAAGCATGTCCCATGCTGCCGTCACCTTTAACTTTTCCTGGCAGGTCAGAAGTCAATTCACGGTCATGTAGACGGCTTTCGGTATGCGCCAGGGCTTCTATTTCTTCTAACGGTGAAGCGGGCGCTTCAGCGGTAAAAATGCGTGCGCGGCTGTTGTCAGCGACGACTATCAGGGTTGCTTTCATGATAAGTTCCTTTAAGGTAATTAATTTTAAATAATGTAATGCATTTTTTTAACGATCTGTTTGGGCGTCCTTTCCCCTGAGTTTAAAGAGCTGGCGTTTGTCAGGAATGGCCAAGGGTTTTCATTTGCGCGCGCAGGTTTTCAAGCTCTTCCATCAAGTCAAGCGCAAGGGCAATGCCTGCCAGATTAACCCCCAAGTCGCGTTGCAGCCGCAGGGCGGAGCGGGCGCGCAACAGGCATTTCCCTGAAAAGCGCCACAAACGTATATTTTCACCCTGGGGTTCAATAATGCTTTCCTCAACAATACTGATTATCCAGTCTGCATGGACATCGCAAGCGCGGCACAATTGCCCCAGTGTGAGGCTGTCCTCTTCAATGACCGTTCCCGTATGTACGCATGTTAAATCATGTGAGTTCATGGCTGTTAAACTCCCAGGGCCTGGCGCGGGTTGAAATCTAGTTCTTGATGCATTTTTTCGTATAGCGCTTTAGCTTGCCCGGAAGTAGCCGGCGGCAGGGCGATTTGTAAGACCACATAGAAATCGCCCGGTTTCTGTCCGGGCAGGCCCCGCCCGGTTAAGCGCAGTTTGCCGCCCTGTTTGGAATTGGGCGGTATCTTTAGATCAACGGGTCCTTCCGGCGTGGGCACTTTGACTTTCGCGCCTAACGCAGCTTCCCATGGCGTGACCGGAAGATCCAGATAAACGTCCGTTTCTGAAACCCGGTAAAGGGGGTGGTTGTTAAAAGCAATTTCAAGAAACAGATCGCCAGCTTCACCTTTTCCTGATCCGGGACTGCCTTGGCCGGCCAGCCTGATATGTTGGCCAGGTTTGATGCCTTTGGGTATCTTGATGTTCAAGCTCCGGTGCTTAACCTGAACCTGGCCCTGTGCATTCATTTCAGGGGTGCTCAGGGAAATATTCCGCGTGGCGCCGTTAAAGCTGTCTTCCAGGTCAATATAGATTTTTGCATGGCTATCCTGCCCCCGCGCATGGAAGCCATATTGCCCCCGGTCGGCTCCGCCGAATCCCGCGCGGCCAAACAATTGTTCAAAAAAATCACTGAAGGCTCCGGCGTCGCCCCCTGTAAAACCGCCGCCTTTAAATTCGAAACCTTCATTCCAGTTAGGCGGCGGCCTGAAATCCTGTCCGGCTTTCCAATCGGCGCCCAATTGATTGTAAGCGGCTCTTTTTTCCGGGTCCTTGAGCACTTCATAAGCTTCCCCCAGTTCCTTGAATTTTGCCTCGGCATCCTTTTCCTTGCTGACATCGGGATGATACTTGCGTGCAAGTTTACGATAGGCGCGCTTGATTTCATCCTGAGTGGCGTCACGGGATAGCCCCATGATCTTATAATAATCTTTATATTGCATATCGTTGTCTTTGCCCGATTATAATTGGTTAAGATTGTTTGCCGCGCGGGTCAACGTTACCAGGGCGAATGACCCTTGCTGTTGAACATGAAAAAAGCCCTCTCCGGAAGGAGAGGGTAAGTCCATGGGATAATCTAAACAATCATTTTCAAAAAAGCGAATTATAACCTTGGGCTGTAATAAAGACCCTACAGTCAGTATGTCATAACCCGTTAATCGGGTGGACAAAATACCGGCACATAGGTAAAACGCTATTCTTCCGATGACACATTAATGCGTTTTGGCATTACAGCTTCGCGTTTGGGAATGACAATCTCCAGTACGCCGAGTTTGCATTTTGCATTAATGGCGTCGCCATCAGCAGAATCGGGCAGGCTGAAGCGGCGATAAAATGAACCGGAAGTGCGTTCAACCCGTTTATAACCCTCTTTTTCAGTTTTGGTTTCTGATTCTTTTTTGCCTTTTACGGTCAAGACCCCGGCCTCCATGCTAACCTCGATATCTTCAGGCTTCACGCCCGGGATGTCGGCAATAATCATAAATTTGTCGGCTTCTTCTTTTATATCAACCGCAGGCGCCCATTCGGCGGTGGCGATTGATCCTTCACTGCTGCTTTCATCCTGGGAACTTAGCAGTTCTTTTTGTAATTGACTCAATAAGCTCCAGGGTTCATAACGTGTAATGGCCATTTTCTGTCTCCTTTGATGTATTTAAGATGAATTGCGACTGTATATCAAAAGCAAAACTAGCGCTATTCGTACAACTACGTAGGTATTTATACGAATAGTTTTATACGTTTAGATATGCTATAAAGCCAAGTTCAGCAATAGATAAATGGTGTTAACATTTTTTCATATCTTTCTTTTTCAAAGAGGGGCGCTGTGTTAGTCTTGGCGGTAGGAATACGGTGAAATCAAATATGCCTGCGAAACTGAATGCCAGTATTGTTGATGATGGATTAAAATCAGTTGCTTATAAACCTTTCCAAAAGGAAGGGGGGTTATAAATGTCCTATCTTCAACACAGAAACAATATAAAGGATTGATTCAGTGAAACGTCGAGACAGTAAGCAAGACAACCAGGATAGTCCGGATAAGGCAGCCGATAAATCACTGCCAGTGGTTGGCATAGGCGCTTCAGCCGGCGGGCTGGAAGCGCTGGAAACATTTTTTGCCCATGTTTCTCCACAAACCGGTTTCGCTTTTATTGTGGTCACCCATCAACAACCGGGACATATCAGCCTTCTGCCTGATTTGCTGAATAAATTCACCACTATGCCGGTTTTAACAGCCGAAGACGGCATGATTCTAAAAAAAGATCATATTTTTGTGTGTCCGCCCGGAAAATGCATGGCCTTACTTAATCGCCGTTTACATCTAATGGACAGCCAGAAGTTTAATTCCGCGAATTTGCCCATAGACTATTTTTTACGTTCCCTGGCGGAAGACGTTCAGGAAATGGGCGTCGGGATTATTCTTTCTGGGACCGGCACCGACGGCACACTAGGCCTTAAAGCCATAAAGGATGTGTCCGGGATGACCATGGTTCAGGATCCAAAAACCGCAAAATTCGACGGTATGCCCAGCAGTGCAATATTCAGGGGGGATGTCGATTTCGTGCTGCCCGCTGAAAAAATGGGACAACAATTGATCCAATATAGTGAGGGCCCTTTTTTTAGCAATCTGCGTACCGATCAGACTGAGTCGATGATCGCCGCCGAACCTATCCAGAAGATATTTATTTTGCTCCGTAACCGCACGGGGCACGACCTGTCCGGTTATAAGCCAAGCACCATTAAACGGCGCATAGCCCGGCGCATGAATATCCATCAGATCAAAAATTCAGACAACTATGTGCAGTTCCTGCAGGAAAACCCCATTGAATTGGATAAGTTGTTCAAGGAGCTTTTGATCAATGTAACCAATTTTTTCAGGGATGCGGAAGCTTTCAAAATACTCTACGAATTGGCCCTGCCGAAACTTTTAGAGGGTAAGCCGGATGATGCGGATGTGCGCGTATGGGTTGCCGGTTGCTCCAGTGGCGAAGAGGCCTATTCAATTGCTATTTTGCTCAAAGAATACATGGTGAAAACCGGCAAATCATTCCAAATGCATATTTTTGCGACTGACCTGGATGAATCGGCTATTAACCAGGCCCGCGAAGGCGTTTATCCCATCGGTATTGCCGCCGATGTTTCGCCGGAACGGCTGCAACGGTTCTTTAAGCTGGACAATAGCCAATACCGCATCAACAAAGAGATACGAGACACGGTGATATTTGCCACTCATAATTTGCTCCAGGATCCGCCCTTTACCCGCGTGGATTTGATCAGTTGCCGAAACGTACTGATTTATCTGAGCGGCCAATTGCAAAAGGAGATTTTTCCCCAGTTTCATTACGCGCTGAGTCCCGGCGGTATCCTCTTTCTGGGTTCATCGGAATCCATCGGAACGTTTGAATATTTGTTTACAGCCATTGACAAGAAATGGAAAATTTATCAGCGCAAAGATACCCATATCAGTTTTCCGCTGTCAAAATTCAGCCTGCTTCCCGAAACCGGCAGCGGATTGCCGCCGCCGATGCCTTTCAGTTCACTCGCCTCCGAATTTCAACAGGGCGCTATTGCACGGCAAATCGAACGCTTATTACTGGACCGTTATGCGCCAGTCTGTGTAATTATCAATGAACACGGAAAAATTGTTTATATCCATGGCCGCACGGGGAAATATCTTGAGCCTTCGACGGGGCAGCCAAGTTGGAACATGATTGAAATGGCCAGGGAAGGTTTGCGATTGCCTTTGGTGTCAGCGTTGCGGCTAGCCACCAAAAATGGCGAAACAGAAGTTATCAATAGCGGGCTTAAGGTAAAAACCAATGGTGGTTTTGAAACCCTGGATCTTAAGCTCGAAAAAATCCTTGATCCGGAACCCATCAGAGATTTGTTTCTGGTCTCATTTTACCCTCAGGCCAAGGAAGACAAGATTCAACCCCCCGATAGCGCCGGAAAGGTTTTGATACATATTGACCAAGCCAGTGAAAAAAATCAGCTTGAACAGGAGCTCTTCTTTACCAAGGAATCGCTTCGGATCACCATTGAGGAGCTGGAAACGTCTAATGAGGAGCTTAAATCCACGAATGAAGAGCTGCAATCCACCAATGAAGAGCTGCAAAGCTCCAATGAGGAGTTGGAAACAGCCAAGGAAGAAATGCAGTCGCTCAATGAAGAGCTGAATACCGTTAACAGCGAATTGCAAAACAAAGTTGAATCGCTTACCCAGACCAGCGATGACATGCAAAACCTGTTGAACAGCACGGATATTGCCCTTATTTTTCTCGATAGTAAATTGAAAATTAAACGTTTTACCCGCAAGGCCAAGACGATTATCAAGCTGATTGACAGCGATATAGGCCGGCCGCTTGAAGATCTGGTTTCAAGCCTTAAATATGACCACTTGATTGATGATGCCAAAAATGTGCTGCAAACCCTGGTCTATAAAGACACCGAAGTGCAGACAATCAAGGGCGACTGGTATCTGTTGCGGATTCTCCCTTACCGGACCGCGGAGAACATGATCGATGGGCTGGTGGTCAGTTTTATTGATATTGGCCGGCTTAAAAAGGCCGAACAAACGGCGCGGATGGCGCTCCTGACTACGGCGATTTTCGAAACGGTAAGCCAACCCTTGCTGGTGCTGGATGATAAGTTGCACCTACTCGCAGCCAATCCGGCATTCAACCAGCGATTTAATGCGAGCGATGAAAACCTGATCGGGCAATCCATCCTCGCAATTAACGGGTCAGCCTGGGATTGCATGCCTTTGCGCAATCACTTGAACGCGACATTAGCCCATAAGAGTGTCTTTGATAAATATTGCCTGGATGTCGAGTTTCCGGATATTGGCAAAAAGCATTTGATGATCAATGGCCGTATTTTGAAGCAATTACCGGACAGTCCCGCGCTTATTTTGTTGGCTATAGAAGATGTCACGGAGCGGCCAGGCTTTTGATTATATGAGGACCTATAGGTGTGCTCCCACGATAAGCCCAAGGCGATAAAAATCTGTCATTATTTCACTAACCACCTGGAAAGGCATAAGCAATGACTACCCCAGCAATTGAGAAGCAGGATGCTGAAACTCTCAGGACAAAAGCCGAGCAATTATTGATTGACCACCAGAACGATGTCCGGAAACGGGCGGAATCTCTGATGAGCAAATCCGGCGCTGACATTGCCCGGATGTCCACTCTGGACATTGAAAAAATGCTGTTTGAGTTTCAGGTTCATCAGATAGAGCTGGAGTTGCAGAATGAGGAGCTTACAAGGACACAGCAGGAACTGAGCGATTCCCGTGATGATTTTGCACGGATTTATAATTTATCGCCGGTAGCTTACCTGACGCTGAACGGGCAAGGCGTCATCAAAAAAGCCAATATCGCAGCCACCCGGCTGTTGGGGGAGTCAAAGGAGTCGCTGGCTGGCAAAAAGCTGGCGAAATTTATTCATCCTTCAGATCAGGATAATTATTATTTTTTTATCCATGATTTGGTGGAGGAGAAAAATACCCGGATTCTGAATGCAAAGCTGGCGGTAAAAAACGGCGAGTCCATACACCCTGAATGTCCGGGTTTTGGGCTTTGTGATTGCACGCCAGCACTCTGTAGCCAAAATGAACTGTTCACTTACCTGGAGTTGCGGGGAATTGTCAATTACACCCCTAAAAACGAGTTTGAGATATGTCTGGCAATTCAGGATATCACTGAATATAAACACACCCAGGAAACCATTTCCTGCCTCAATAGCAAGCTGGAGAAAAAAATTCTTGAACAGACTTCCACGCTTGTTGAAGTCAATATGGATTTGACCAGAAAGATTACTGAGCTCAAAGAGTCCAAACGCCAGTTATTGGAACGGGAAACCCGGATAAACGCCATTTTTAACGCCTCAATAGAGGGCATTGTCACTATTGATACGTCCGGCATCATTCTATCCGCCAATGCCGCGGTAAAAGCCATTTTTGGCTACAGCGAAGAAGAGCTCGTTGGTTGCAGTTTTAATAAACTGCTGTCGCCCTCTCAGAGCAAAAAACAGGGGTATGATGTTGTAAGTTATTTACAAGCCAAGATTCCCAGCATCATTGGCATGATCCGCGAGGTAGATGGAATTCGCAAGGATGGGACTGTAGTGCCCCTGGATGTTTCTCTGGTGGAGTTTTCAATCGATGGGACACAGTATTACACCGGTATCGTTCGCGACGTGAGTTTGCGCAAATACCAGGAACAAAAAGACAAAGATCATTTGGAAGAACTTGCCCATGTTACCCGTCTTTGCCTGATTGGCGAAATGGGCTCAGGCATTGCGCATGAGGTTAATCAGCCGCTGACCGCGATTGTCAATTATACACAGGCTTGTTTGCGCTTTATTGGGGCGGACAAAACCGACTTCGACCAGCTTGGTGAAATTCTGTTCAAGATACATCAGCAGGCTTTAAAAGCGGGCCAGATTATTCACCGTATGAAAGATTTTGTCAGCAACCGGAAGATATTCCGCACCGAAACCGACATTAATAGCGTGTTAGAGGACGCGATCAGCTTATGCGCCAATGATCTTAAACAAGGTAATGTCATACTGGAACTTGATTTGGCAAAAAATATTCCCAAGATCACCGTTGATGATGTTCAAATTGAACAGGTTATATTAAACCTGATCAGAAACAGTATTGATGCCTTGACGGTCACGACCCAAAATAAACCGCGACGCCTGCGGATCCAGTCTTATATGAAGAAACGTGATCTAGTGGAAATTAAGGTGTGCGACAACGGGCAAGGCATTGATGATGCTCAAAAAGCTAAAATATTGACACCCTTTTTTACTACAAAACCAACAGGGATGGGCATGGGGCTGTCTATCAGCCGTTCCATTGTTGAAGCCCATCAAGGCGTTTTTAGCTTTAGCAGCAACCCGGATGAAGGCACCGTATTTTCGTTCACCTTGCCTGTTAAAATAAAATGAGCATTAATAAAGCGGATCCTTTGGTTTATGTGGTTGACGATGAGTTCGCGGTGCGTGATTCGCTAACGCTTTTGGTTGAAGCAACCGGTCAAGCCGTCAGGAGTTTTGCCTCAGCCGAGGAATTTCTGAATGGCTATAGCCCTGACCAGCCGGGTTGCCTGCTTCTGGATATCAGAATGCCCACGATGAGCGGGCTTGAGCTTCAGGATGAACTGATAGCAAGGGATATTTGCATCCCCATCATATTTATAAGCGGTCACGCCAGAATTCCGGATTCGGCACATGCCTTCAGGGCGGGCGCAGTGGATTTTCTGGAAAAACCATTTGACAATGAAACGCTGATGGAGCGCATCGCCGAAGCATTAAAAAAAGACAAGGAAAACAGAGAGCAACGTACTGAGCGTCTTGTGTTGGAAAATTACCTGGGTTCTTTAACGCGGCGGGAAACAAAAGTGCTGTCCCTGATTGCCAGAGGCGATAGCAATAAGGAAATAGGAAAAAAACTGGGCATCAGCAATCGTACTGTCGAGGCGCACAGGGCCCGCATCATGGAAAAAATGAAGGCAGAAAATCTCGCTGATCTGATGCGGATTGCAATGCGATTTGATAGGTTGGCTGACGATAAAAATGGCATTTAAAATCTATTATCCATTCAATTAAGGAACTTATAAAAATCCTTTCTCTCTACATTTCCAGTTTTGTAAAAAACTAAAAGAATCAATTTCGTAGTAGCTGCTTTTATGGCCGCCCCTGCAAAAATTCAGATATTCAAGTTATTTAATTTTCATTCATGAATGGCTGTGGACTCAATATCCAGGCTGCATATAAATAAAAAAATATCGTGGGACTAGGTATTTATACGTATTGCGCGGTCCGGCTTTTAGCTAATACAATGCTTTTCATAGCGCTTTCTCATCAATAGGAGGAGAAATGAAATCTGAAAATACAACACTCTATGATAGTTTTACCGGCACCAGTGACTTGGATGAATTTAGGGAGATGGTTGCCAAGAATGCTTATTACAGAGCCGAAAAAAGGGGTTTTAAAGACGGTTTCGATCTGGAAGACTGGTTTGAAGCCGAGCGTGAAATTAGCGAACAACGCCGCTATTGGCGACGGTAAGTAGCTAAACAGCCTGGACAAAATACAAGTGTTCAAGTCATTTTATTTTCATTTCTTATCAATATTCTGCCGGAACAGGTCATCTTTTTTCATGGTTGACAAGCTGATTGCGCCAATGACAGTGCCGGCTTTGGTTTCTGGCTAATCAGGTTTTTTGTAATTTACAGTTTATGGCAGCGCTGTAGACGACTCGTTTTCCCCTTTGCTTTTTCACATAAAAGGGAAGGGGTGATGAGCTTATTTCCCTCCCAATAATGGTATTCAAAATGAAACGTCACAAAATAACTGATAGCTGCTTTCACAGCAGTCAACAACATAATAAACAATGCATTGCGTTTCATGAAGCGGGGCATTCAGCAGCTATTTATTTAAATAATAAGGCCAGGAATATGCCACCGGTTTTTTTTCAAATTATCATTAAGCAGATGAACGGCGCCCCGGATTATGAGGGGTCAACTTTTCAGTCAAGCCATGATGCTGGTGTTGCAAGAGTGGATGGCGGCCGTTTAATACAATCATTACCTTATACCGTGGATGGCCTGGCGCATAAATTAATTGACCGCAATGATGCGATGATGCCGTTGGTAAAGGATTACATCACTGCCTTTGAAGCTGACATCATTAATTTGCTGGTTGGCCCGTTGGCTGAGGCCAAATACGTTCATGAGAGGGATAATGAGCCATTTGGCCATCAGTTAGTCAATTGGCATACACTGGAAAATTATGGCGGTGACTCTGACCTGGCCTTAGTCCGTGAATATCTGCAAAGTTTTTCCGCAAGCACGGAGCGGCAAGAAGGAAAACTCGATGAGTTATTTGCCACGGCCTGTAATTTTGTAATCGATGCTTCAAACTGGCAGGCGATTACCAGGCTGGCAAACTACATACTCGATACCGATAAAGCCATTATTAGCTGCGAAGAGGTTGTTTCTGTAATCGCATCTTGATAAAGGGCTGGTTTATAGCCAAAAGCCTAGAGGTGAACATAAAATGGATAAACCGAAAAACAACAGCATCAAGTCTGCTTTAATACGGCTTGGCGCTTTCTATGCCCGCGTGACGAAGTTATTAATTTCGGAATTTAATTCTTTAGTTAAACGGGATCCCGACCTTGAACTTAACAAGCCATCGGATGACAAGTCTAATGGCTTAAAGAAAAGAAGATTTGTCTACCTCGCCCTGTTCTTAATCCTGATGCTGTCTTTGCTAAACAATGTAAATGAGATGCAGCGCGATGAAATCCCCTATGGTCAGTTCCTTAATCTTGTTAAGGAAGCAAAAATTGATAAGGCCGTCGTGTCTGAACGGATAATTACCGGCGTTATCAAGCCAGACAACGCGAACGGGCCAGGCAAGCATTTTGTGACAGTGCCTTTATGGCAAAACGATCTTGCGCAAATGCTGACGCAAAATAAAGTGGATTTTATCGTTAGAAGTGGAGATAACTGGCTGACCAATCTATTTTTTAACTGGATTATTCCATTGTCGATATTTGTGCTTATCTGGTCATGGTTTATGCGCAAGGCGACTGCAGGGGCGCAGTCTTTTCTCAATTTGGGCAACAAAGTCCGCATCCATCAGGATACCCAGACCAACATTACCTTTGCGGATGTGGCAGGCGCTGATAGCGCCAAACAAGAACTGAACGAATCAATCGATTTTTTAAAAGCACCGGAAAAGATCCAGCGCTTAGGCGGAAGGATGCCCAAAGGCGTATTGCTGGTGGGCCCTCCTGGCACCGGTAAAACCCTGCTTGCCCGGGCGGTTTCGGGAGAAGCCAAAGTGCCGTTCTTCAATATCAGCGGTTCCGAATTTATAGAACTGTTTGTGGGTGTCGGCGCTGCCCGTGTCCGCGAACTCTTCGAACAGGCACGCAGTAAAGCCCCTTGCATTATTTTCATCGATGAGCTGGATGCGATTGGCCGTTCTCGCGGCGGGCCCGTGGTGATGGGTGGGCACGATGAACGGGAACAGACCTTGAACCAACTGCTGACCGAAATGGACGGCTTTGATACGTCAGTCGGCGTGGTGGTCATGGCGGCGACCAATCGTCCTGAAGTGCTTGATAAAGCACTGCTCCGTGCCGGCCGTTTCGATCGTCAGATTATCGTTGATAAACCGGATTTGCAGGATCGCATCGAAATTCTCAAATTGCATACCAAAAACATGACCCTGGCTAAAAACATTGATATAGCGGTCGTTGCTAAGCGCACGCCAGGACTGGTCGGCGCTGATCTGGCCAACATAGCCAATGAAGCGGCGATTATGGCGACACGGTTTGACCATAAGCAGGTTGAAATGGAAGATTTTGAAGCCGCTATTGACCGTATACTGGCCGGGCCGGAAAAGAAAAACCGGGTATTAAATCCCGAAGAAAAGCGCCGGGTTGCTTACCACGAGGCAGGGCACGCCATGGTTGCTGAACATGTGCCAACAGGGCAGCCGGTGCATAAAATTTCCATTATTCCCCGGGGCGTTTCAGCACTGGGCTTCACCTTGCAATTACCCGTAGAGGAAAAGTTCCTGTCCACGGAGCAGGAACTGAAAGACCAGATAGCCATATTGTTGGGTGGGCGGATAGCTGAAGAAATTGCTCTGGGCAGCATCTCAACCGGCGCCCAGAACGATCTCGAAAAAGCCAGTGACATTGCCCGTAATATGGTTTGTAGCCTGGGCATGAGCAAAAAATTGGGCGCTTTGACTTACGGCAAACGCCAGCAGCTTCAGTTCTTGGAAACAGAACTGTCGGAATACCGCAATTACAGCGATGAGACAGCCCGCATCATCGATACGGAAGTCATGGCGCTGGTTGAAGAAGGCGAAGCACGCGCACGGCAAGTCATCACCGAAAACAGGACGACATTGGAAAAACTGGCCAACTTGCTGCAGGAAAAAGAAGTTATTAACAGGGAAGAAATGGTCGCTTTACTTGAGGGTAAGTAAAATAGGGCTTGAAGAGGATAAGCGTGCGCATCCTGCGCACCACGTTCCGGGAGAGGACGGAGGACACAAAGCTTCTTTAGTCCCGCGGTTAGCCCGCAATAGATGCTTAATAAGTCATGTCATAATGGGTTTGCTGCTTCAATCAGCACAGTTCAAGGTGAAAGCAATTTTTACCGTATAATGCTTGTTTGTAACTCATTTCTAAAAGCGCCATTATCAAATTGATAACAGACGGGCTTTTTATCAGAGGTTTTAAATGACTTTCGAACAACTCGGATTAACCGGGCCCCTCCTTAACGCGGTGGCCGGCCAAGGCTACATTACGCCTACTCCGATCCAACAAAAAGCCATTCCCTTGATCCTCGACGGCAAGGACGTGTTGGCAGGCGCACAAACCGGCACCGGAAAAACCGCCAGTTTTACCTTGCCGTTATTGCAACGGCTCGCGGAAAATCATGACCCCCATCAAAAACCGCATTGCGTCCGCGCCCTCATTTTAGTGCCAACCCGTGAATTAGCCGCTCAGGTGCATGAAAGCGTAAAAACCTATGGCGCGCATTTGCCTTTGCATGCCGAGGCGATCGTGGGCGGCGCCAGTATCGGCATACAGACACGCCAGTTAAGACGGGGTTGTGACATCGTGGTGGCGACGCCGGGGCGGTTGATTGACCATGTGCAGCAGCGTAATATTAACCTTTCCAATGTGGAAATACTGGTGCTGGACGAAGCGGATCGTATGCTGGATATGGGGTTTCTGCCCGATATTAAGCAAATCATGGCGCTGATTCCCAAAAAACGGCAGAGCCTGTTATTTTCCGCGACCGTACCGAATGCGATCAAATCGCTGGCGGCGCAGATGTTGAACAATCCCGTTGAAGTTGAAGTGGCCAAGCAAAACGCCACCGCTGAAAATGTCACGGAGCGGGTTTACGGCATAGGCCGCGAGCATAAGCGCGAATTGCTGTCCTACCTGATTGGCAGCAATAATTGGAAGCAAGTGCTGGTATTTGTGCGCACCAAACATGGCGCTGATCGTCTGGAAAAACAGTTGATTGAGGACGGCATTCGCACAGTGGCGTTGCATGGCGACAAAACCCAGGGCGCGCGCAATAAGGCGTTGGAATACTTTAAAGCAGGCAAGGTGTCTGTGCTGGTCGCCACCGATATTGCCGCGCGCGGGCTGGATATTGATGAGTTGCCGCATGTGGTGAATTTCGACTTGCCGCAAGTTCCGGAAGATTATATCCACCGCATTGGCCGCACTGGACGGGCGGGTTTAAGCGGTGAAGCTTTGTCTTTGGTTAGTCCTGAAGAAGCCTGGTTTCTGGTGGAAATTGAGAAACTGCTCAAGCGGCAAATTCCGCGTGTTGCAGATACCGGGTACGAGCCGGTTTCCCTGAAGGTTATGGATGCGCCTAAAAAGAACGCGGCCAATAAAGTTACGGGGAAAAAAGATTTCAGGCATGCGAAAAAGCCAGCGGCTCATGGCGCAAAGGCGGCTGACAGTAAAAGGACTGACGGTAAACGAATCGAATCAAGAGGCAAAGGGCGCTCGGGTTCAAGGGGAAAGGGTTGATAGTTACGGGGTAACAGTTAAAATGTTGTGCCAGTAAATGAAAACAATCGCTGTTCAAGTTCCAGGAAATCCATCAATCACAAATAGAAGGAGATTGCCAGTTAGTTAAAGCTTTGTATGCCCGCTTGGTTTTGCCGGGCTCTTTTTTTATTATTTAAGAGAAAAATCATGAAAAATGAACGAAGTCCAAAAAAGATTAGAAATATCTTTTCCCCTGCGGCATGCCTTGGCCTCGTCGCCCTGCTTGCGGCCAGTGGTGAAATCAACGCACAAGATTTGGTTGATGATCAGGGCGTTCCTATAACAGCAGAAAAGAAAAACAGCTTTGCAGAGGTGGTCACCGAATCGGTGACAGGCGATGTATATTCCGATGAAGCGGCCAAAAACTGGCAAGAACTTTCTTACAGCAACATGTTCAGCAAAGGCTGGGGCAAATCTTGGTCCAGTCCCCCGAATGGCGGTGGCGGCGCACCGCGCCAGGGTTGGTTAAACGCCTATGATGGCGTTTTCTACCGCTTGAGTATTGCCACTTTCGGCTGGCAGCACGGCATTAATGGTGGCGACGGGTACAACAACGACCTCATAAGTTATACGCCACTCAATCAGCGCATGGAGATACAAACCGATATTCCCATAATGACCTCAACTCCTGGAGCCACTGGCAGAAATTCAGAAACGAATTTTGGCGACTTTACGATTTCACCCCGCATTATTCTTTCCGAATCCAAGAATGTGACGCAACTTTTCAGCCTAGCCTTCCGCACCCCCACCGGAGACGTTTTCAACGGTAACCATGTAGCATCCATAGGGCCGAAGTACCAGTTTTGGGCCAACTCATGGAAGGGCCTTGTTGTAAGGGGCGGCGCAGGTTTTGAAATTCCGTACAGTGGCGATATTACCCGGTCAGGCGCGCGTTCATTCTTTGAAGCCAACCTGGCGGTAGGTTATTACTTCACTCCGCATGATTTCACGCCGGCCGGTGATATGGTCTGGTACGTTTCGACCATCGTTAGACAGCCGATAGACAATCGCGGTACGTCCAGTAATACCTTTGTGTCAATGACGCCCGGTTTTAGAACCCACCTGGGCCAAAACTGGTACCTGCTTGGCGCTGTAGAGGTTCCCGTGACGAGTAATGCTCCTTATGATTATCAGGTTCAGAGCGGAATCATGAAAGTCTATTGATTCTGTCGTATAAAATTGACCGCTACTATTGCCTCTGAAATGAGTCTATCAGATTTCATGGCAATCGTTGGCGGTTCAGGTATCTGGCGGATACCGGCAGGCCAATTTAATTAACGGTTGCCTATATTTGTTATGATCTCCAGGCATCGCTTCCCTCGCAGGGACCCCGGAAAACCAGAACGCTGAGTAACGACTTCGGAGTTATCAAACATAAACCAAAATCAATCGGCTAACCCTCTCGAATTTTCCATAATCAATGGTGGTCCTTTTGACCAGGGCCTTAGCCTTGTGGGTCTTAACAAACCAGATCCAAAGTCTATCGGTTTACGTCTGGTTGTACTGGTGGTGATCAGTTGGCTACCACTGCTGATTTTGTCGGCCAAGTCCGGTTTGCTGCTTGGAGGCACCGTGCAAATACCTTTTTTGCATGATTTTGTTACGCATACCCGGTTTTTAATCTCAATCCCCCTTTTAGTCATCGCCGAGAGGGTGATAGCGCCTAAGGTGAGGCTAGTGATCCGGCATTTTTACCTCCGGGTCTGATTTCGAAAACTTTGCGACACAACCCGATGTGTCTTGTGTTCAATTTTGCTGTAGTTGAAATTTTGCACGGTATTTACAGCCCACCTTAATCTTCCGTCATTTAAGCAATGCAGCTACGTATTAACCCCCTCTAATGCACCAATTTGGCAAGCTGTTGCCGCTATTGCCGCTTAAAATAGAGCAAAATATTGTGCAAACATGAATAAAATTACTACCGACAGTCCGTGCCCGGCTTATTGAATAGGGGTGAATACAATATTGGCACAACAACTGCTTAGTACATATATGTATTCTCTCCTGTGTGTCACTCCTCAAAAGGCGCTTAAGTTACAAGCGCCTTCTTTTTATCCGTCGTCCGTTTCAATTCCCGCCTGTTCAATCATACTCTTGGGGATTGTTTTCTTGACCTTAACGCCCAGATCAACAAAGCTGCTCGCCTGACGGATCAAATTGCCGTGGCCCTGGGTGAGCTTATTCATAACACCGTCATAAGTCGTATGAACGGTGCTTAATTGCTTGCCCAGTTTATCCAGGTCTTCTACGAAGCCACGAATTTTGTCATAAACGATACCGGCTTTATCGGCAATCGCACGTGCATTTTCGTTCTGACGTTCATAGCGCCATATATTTTCGATCGTGCGTAAGGTTGCCAGTAACGTGGTGGGTGTGACGACGATTATTTTATGCTCAAAGGAGTCGGTAAATAAGCGTTCATCGGCCTGAAATGCGGCGATAAAGGCGGCTTCAATCGGCATGAATAACAATACAAAATCCAGTGATCGCAGACCTTTCAAGCCGGAGTAGTCTTTGCTGCTCAAGCTTTTGATGTGTGTCCGCACTGCTTCAGTATGCTGCTTCAACGCAGCGATGCGTTCCGCGTCATCCTCGGTTGAGCAGTGGCGCTCATAAGCCAGCAAGGATACTTTGGAATCAATAATGATGTCCTTGTCTTCAGGCAGACGGACGATCACATCAGGCTTGAACAGTGCGTTATTTTCATCCCGGAATGCCCCCTGCGTTTCGTACTCTATGCCTTTCCGCAGCCCCGATTTTTCCAGTACCGTTTCCAGGATCATTTCGCCCCAGTTGCCCTGGGTTTTTTTATCGCCCTTTAAAGCACGGGTCAGATTGAGTGCTTCCTGGTTCATTTGCGCGGTATCGCGTCTTAACGAAACAATTTCCTCGCGCAGGGAAATGCGGTCTTTGTTTTCATTGTCGTAAACCGTTTCTATGCGTTGCTTGAATTCGCCAAGCTGTTCGCGCAACGGCTTAACGATATGATCCAGACTGGTTTTGTTATGCTCAGTAAATTGCCGGTTGCGTTCATCGAAAATTTTACCGGCCAAATTCTCAAACTGATTATTCAGCCGGATCTCTGTATCTTTTAATAAGGCTAATTTTTCTTCCGAGTTTTTTAGCTGCTCATGCATCCGCGTTTGCAATTCGGCATTTTTTGTTTTGGTTTCTACATAGAGTTGTTGCAACTGCCTGAATTCAGATTCCTTAATTTGAAACTGCTTTAATTTCTCTTCCGATACGGCAAGATCGAGCGAGAGTTTTGCAATAGTGGTCTTATCTTTGGCATTGAGCAGGCGCGTTAATAATGCGCCCGCCAATAAACCGGTAAAGAACAATGCGAGAGGAGGTATATTGTTTATGAAGTCCATTCTCTGTCGGGATTACAAACGATTAAAGATCATTTCCGCGCTACCCAGCGTTTTATCCAGATCTTCATCACTGTGCGCGGCTGAAACAAAACCGGCTTCAAACGCCGAGGGTGCCAGATAGATACCGGCATCCAGCATGGCATGAAAAAAACGCTTGAATAAAGCCTGATCGCATTGCATAACCTGGGCAAAGGTCGTCACTTGCGGGTCTTTGCTGAAAAAAAGGCCGAACATGCCGCCAACGCTATTGGTGGTCACAGCGATGCCTGCTTGACCGGCAAGCTCTTTCAGGCCTGAAGTCAGCTTTTCTGTTTTTGCAGTCAACGCTTCATAAAAACCGGGCTGGGCAATTAATTCAAGAGTTTTCAGTCCAGCCGCCATGGCCACAGGATTGCCGGATAGCGTGCCCGCCTGATAGACCGGCCCAAGCGGTGCAAGACATTCCATAATTTCACGTTGCCCGCCAAAAGCGCCGACCGGCATACCGCCGCCGATAATTTTACCCAGCGTAGTCAAATCGGGTTGAATGTTATAAAACCCTTGCGCACCGTTTAGACCGACCCTAAAGCCTGTCATCACTTCATCAAAAATCAGCACGCTATTATAGCGGTCGCAGACTTGACGCAAGGTTTCCAGAAAGCCCGGTACTGGTGGAATACAATTCATATTGCCGGCGACGGGTTCAACAATAATACAGGCGATTTGTTCCCCTATTTCTGCAAACAAAGCTTTGACCGAATCGCTATCGTTATAGGTTAGGGTAAGCGTGCCGGCAGCAACAGATGCGGGTACACCCGGCGAACTGGGCACGCCGAAAGTCAGGGCGCCTGAACCCGCTTTAACCAACAATGAATCTGAATGGCCGTGATAACAGCCTTCGAATTTGACAATTTTATCACGGCCAGTATAGCCTCTGGCTAACCGAATGGCGCTCATGGTGGCTTCGGTGCCGGAACTGACCATTCTGACCAATTCAATGGAGGGCATAAGGTCACAAACCCGTTTGGCCATTTGCGTTTCAATTTCAGTCGGCGCTCCAAAACTCAGGCCTTTGTCAGCGGCTTGTTTAACCGCTGCAATTACGTCGGGATGTGCATGGCCTAATATCATCGGCCCCCAGGAGCCGACATAATCAATGTAACGGCTGCCTGAGCTATCGAAGATATAAGGGCCACTGGCATGGTCAATAAATACCGGTGTGCCGCCTACGCCGCTAAAAGAGCGTACTGGCGAATTGACACCACCTGGTATCACTTGTTTTGCGTCAGAAAATAAAACAGTTGCTTCGGTCATAATGTGTTTTTAAGGTTACAATGAATGCCGTTAAGAATAGGGCAACTTTATCATGATTGAAAGCGATCAATGCGTTCACTATGAAAAAGAGTGCGTCATATTGGCTGGGGTATTTATCAGCGCATTTAATCAAATTACGGAATGGTTCATGAAATCGAGAGATAGGCGAAGAGGGCTCGTTGTTGTTAATACCGGCGAAGGCAAAGGCAAATCATCCAGTGCATTAGGCATGGTTTTTCGAGCAGCGGGCTGGAATATGAAAGTTTGTGTTATCCAGTATATCAAAGGGCAATGGCAAACAGGAGAACAAAAGGCCGCGGAACGTTTCGATAATATTGAATGGCATGCGTTGGGTGATGGCTTTACCTGGGACACCAAAAATCCTGAACAGGACATTAAAACCAGCCGGGGAATTTGGGAGCTCAGTAAAGAGAAAATACTTTCCGGAGAGTTTGATGTGGTTTTACTGGACGAGATCAATTATTGCTGCGGCTATCAGTGGATTTCCGGTCAGGAAATTGCCGATTTTATTCGCAATGAAAAACCATCCTGGCTACATTTAATTATGACCGGCCGCAATGCCGCGCCGGAAGTCATGGAAATTGCAGATACGGTGACCGAAATGACCCTGATCAAACATGCTTTTCAGCAGGGCATTAAAGCTGAACAGGGTATTGAGTTTTAATAGTTGTTGCTCACATCTCAAGTTAAATGCTTGGAAGACTGCGTGCAGTGAAGTAATTGTTATCATTGAAGGGGCGACCTTAACCACCTCCGGCGTAATAAAGCTTTAAAGCCGCTTACCAAGCAACAGCGTACAAGATATAAATATTCCGGCTTTTTGATAATTTTATTTCCCTGACGGATTCTTAGGGATACCATTCGGTTAATGCGTGGGGGCGTATTAGAAAAATAAAGTGCCCATGTGATCTCCACAGTATCGACATCTTTTTATTGAGGAACCTAAATTTATGGAAACCTACTTACACATCATTCAAGCCGTTCTTTCAGATTGGTTTATAGTGACGCTTAACAATCCCGTTTACGCCGGCGCCTTAGCAATAGCCGTCTTCTTGCTGACCGCCACTCTTTATAGCATTAAAATTGCCTCCTTAAAGGAGAAGAATACCGCCAGTGAAAAAGCGCGTATTGAAATGGAAAAAAATCTCAATGCCTCGCTTAATTCAGCACAACAAAAGATGCTGCTTATGCAAGAGGAATTAACAGCTAATACCGGACTAATGGAACAAGCCAGGCTATTGGCTCAAAAAGAGGCTGACCGGGCTGCAGGGTTTGAAAAACAGCTCTCTCAACGCAATGGTCAGGTTGCCGGAATTCTTCAATCTTTGGCAACCCGTTTTGATCTGGGCGAACGTCCTTTGCCGGTAATGGACGATATTAAGGCAGAAGATTTATGGCAACAACACGATAGGGTTATTTCCCTGCTATCAACCCGCCTGCAAAGTGAACAGCAGGCCAAAACTCAATTGCAACAGTCTTATCAGGCTGAAACCGTAAAACGCGCTGAAAAGGAAGCATTAGTTGAAACATTGCAAACAACCTTGGCCACGCAAACCAGTCAGTTTTCTAAACTGGAACAGGCGCTTGAAGAACAAAAAAACCTGCTGCAACAGCAACAGGATAAAGCTCAACAGGTTTTATCTCAAACGCTGGAAAAACACCTGTCTGAATTGGCGCGTCTCGCAGAGCTCGAAAAGCAAGCGCTTGATTTGGCTAATGCCAGGCAGCAATTAACGCAATTGGAAGTAAAATTAAATCCTAAAGAGGCCCAGATCACTCAACTTGAACAGTCCAGGCCAGCCGATCAAATTAAATTACAGCCACAACCAGCGCCTATCGAGCGGGAAGAAAAAGAAACGCCCATTGATTTGAAAGAGACTGTTGAAGATGTCCCACCTGCGCCATTAGACATAAAGCAAGCGCCCGTGAGTCCGGTTAAAGGACAATTGGGTGGTGTAACCGGAAAATTTAAAAACCTTTTTGGCAGTACTAAACAGGAGCCAATAATAGCAGTGCCGGAAACCGTAAAAACAAAACAGAAGGAATCAACAATTCAACCCCTGCCATCGGGGGTCAAACAATCAACGGAAAATGCCGGTAAAGGCCAACTTGGGAAGCTCAAAAATTTATTTGGTTCAAAACAAAAATCCGAGGATCCGAAACAGGATGCTCCAGAAACCCAACCTTCGTCCGTGGAAATAGAAAAATCCACAGTCAGCGCCACGAAAAGCCAGCTTGGAAAACTCAAAAACCTCTTTGGTTCAAAACTGAAATCAGAAGAAACAAAACTGGAAAAACCTGAAATTCAGCCAGTGCCGGTTCAGACCGGACAACCTCCGGTAAGCCCTGCGAAAGGCAGATATGGAAAATCAAAATATTACTTTGGTGATATTAAGCAGGAACCCGAAGTTACAAAACAGGATGAAGCGGTAACTCAACCAGCAGCTATGGAAGTAGAGCAACTGCCAGTAAATGCCTCGAAAGGCCAGCTTGGAAAACTTAAAAACCTGTTTGGCAAGAAGAAGTGACCGCAATTCCAGAAACTAGCCCTGACTGAGATTTGGACAGTCCGGTGAAAATGAGGCACCGGGGTTGTGTCGCAAATATTCATAACGCGTAAAGTTGCACTCTGCGGACAAAATTATCCTGCTAAAGCCATAAACTGTTTATAAGCGGGTCTGTTTTCATCAGGCAACTTCCCCCCTTTCGATTTATATGAGCGGTTTCGATTCCATCCAGGGCTGCTTTTGCCGAATGAATGACTGCTAATCCCGTCACGGGATTCATGATTTTCTTGATGAAACGGTGATCCTGTTCAATCAGGTTATTCAAATACTTAACCCGGAGTATTTTAACAAAACTGATCAAACAAGTTAGGGCCTGTCCAAAAATAAGTGGAACAAGTTGTAGGAATAAGAGATGATGTCTGCATGGGCACAGAAGAGATCATTGAAACCCTCCGTAAGAAATTTGAACGCGTTTCCGAGGTTCTGGATGAGC
>JAQTPT010000103.1 GCA_028712795.1 Methylococcales bacterium | reverse complement strand
CGTATACATAGAGTGCTTGTTTGTGCAAGTCCTGCAACTTGACGCCAGGACGCTAAGGCTTGAAGCCTTGGAAATCAACGATGAGTAACGGCTATGGTGGTAAAAACGAACTCCGAAACTTTAGTTAATCACATTATTGGTGGTGGAGGCGTATGGTTTCCAACATTTCCTGAATGTGACGTTAAGGGCTCGGAATTCAAGGTCATTAAATGTTTTCTTAACATACCGCCACAAGAACCGAAAGGACTCGCTTTGCTTGTATTATATTCTTTTATAGGTGGGTTCTCGGAAAGGTTCGTGCCAGATTTGTTAGATCAATTGTCAAAAAAAGTTTTACAAAAACCCGAGTGAATCAAAGCAGCGTAGGTTGGGTTGCGCTTTTTGCAACCCAACATTTTATGCGCCTATGTGTTGGGTTAACGATAAAGCTGTTAACCCAACCTACTCGTATCCGGTGGCATCTGGAATATTAATGACGCAATCCGCACCCCAATCGGGCGTTAATATGCCTTGTTGAATATATCGATGAATGCTGCTGTATTGCCAATCAACAGGACGCATGACCAAGCCATGTTTGACGGGGTTGTAATGAATATAATCTACGTGATGGTTAAAATCAGATTCGGTACGTATACGATGTTCCCAAAACCGGCGTTGCCATATCGCTTGTTCACCTTTTCGTTGGCGGCTGCCAAACACGGAGGGGCGCTTTTCAGGTTCTATTTTCTGGGTGAAGGTACGCTTGATGTTTCGCCATCGGATGGAATAATCGGCATCATCGGGTGGCAATGTCCATATTGCGTGGATGTGATCCGGCAAAATAACCATTGCATCAATCTGAAAGGGTCTCCGCATCTTCTCGGCACGGATCGATTCGCGCAAAATAGCCACTGCTTCCCGACTCCCCAATAAGGGTAACCGGCGAAACATAACCACAGTAAAAAAATAGGTGGCTCCTTCTGTATAATCACGACGATATTGCATGATGGCTATTTTAAACGTTCTAACGGGCAGTTGGCACTTGTAATGCAAATCAATCGGGCAGACTCGATTGATTTTGTTATTTCTGGATGCATCGGCTTTGGGTATACTTGTAATTTCAGTACGGTTAAGCTAGGTATCATCCTTTTTGGGGCTACATTTGCCCGGTCAGGTTCATAATTGATACATGGCGCGAATCCCACTTTACTTGATAAACATAAGGATATAAACAAATGCCAAAAACCGGCCAATTATTCGAACACCTACTGACACATTACCGTGGCCTGTTCGCTACGCTCGTTCTCCTGCCCGCTTCAGCGTTGTACAGCGCTTACACAAGCACCCGCAACCTCATTGCGTTTCGCCTCAAAAGCGCCCCCGCCAAACATGATGAAAGGGTGCAAAAAGTGATTCGACAAATCGAGGATTGGAAAAGCAACGGTGCTAAGGAAAAGCTTTGTACGGCAAGGTCCGGCTGGAAAACCATGAGTGAAATGGTGCCAAAATACAAGCTCAGCCATCGCAAAATTGATGTCGGTTTGTACGATATACTTGAAATTTCTGAACAACGCGGAACCGTAAAGGTTGAGCCATTGGCGACGATGGGACAGATTTCCCGCGATCTGATATCCAAAGGCTGGACGCTGGCTGTTCTGCCGGAACTGGACGACTTGACAGTGGGTGGCCTGATTATGGGCTTTGGTATAGAATCCAGCAGCCATAAATACGGCTTGTTCCAGCATATTTGCGCTTCCTTCGACCTCGTCACCGCCGATGGGCAGTGCGTCCGATGCAGCCCATCGGAGAATGCGGATTTATACTACCTGATACCGTGGAGCTATGGCACCCTGGGCTTTCTGGTAGCCGCCGAACTGAGAATTATCCCGGCAAGGAAATTTATCAGGCTACACTACCAGCCGGTTTATAGCCTGGTAGGGTACGCATCGCGTACCTTTCATGGCCTTGATTTACCCGGAACTTTTTGTAGAGCTGTAGAGCTGTAGGGCGGATTCGCGACAGCAATCCGCCATGAACGGAGCCTTGAACCTGCCCCCCCGCTCGGATTTTTCCAAGCGGTTTTTTTATGTTCGATTGTTTTTGATATTGTGCTTTAAATGGCGGTTTGCTATCGCGAAACCGCCCTACACCATGCTATGATTTGCTTTTTAATGCAGATTCTGAGCGGGTATGTCCAACTATCGACGCAATTTTGTGGCGGGCGGTTGTTATTTTTTTAATCGGCGTAAGCAGGGTTAGTCGTCAGGCACCGAATAAAGTGAGTAAAACAGTCACTGTGCGACAAGCTATGATTGGTGTAACCCGCTTTCAGATAGTGATGCCCCGCTGAGCAGATATGAGAATCGTAGGCATGATGATACAAATGGATGATTGCTTATTACCAGCTTAAATATTTTGAGGGATATGACAAATCGACCGCGAGTTCAAACTATGCTAATGTTCTTTGGCAGTTAACCGGGATAAAGTCTATGAAACCACACGCTTTTGTCGCCATGCCGTTCGGGAAAAAGCCCGGACAAGAAGGCACAATAATTGACTTCAATGCCATTTATAAGGATTTGCTCAAGCCTGCCATTGAAGCTGCTGGACTGACTGTGTATCGGACAGAGGAAGAGCAATCCGCCGACAACATCAAAACCGATAGACTCCAGGAATTGCTCATTGCTGATCTGGTGGTTGCCGATTTAACACTCGATGACCCCAATGTTTGGTATGAACTGGGCATTCGTCATGCGCTTCGTGCTTGTGGCATCCTGCTGATTCAATGTTCTGCAGACAAACAACAGCGATACATCGATACAGATTGCAAGTTTATCTATCATCTAAAAGATGGCCTACCCGATCCGTCCACTTTGGACGCCGATAAAAAAACACTTACGGATAGGGTCAAAACCACGTTGGCATTTAGTCATGACCGTAAAATTAGTCCCGTTTACCAGTTGCTACCTTATTTGCAAGAGCCACAATGGAATTCACTTCGCGTCCCTGATGCACAAAAATTCTGGAAATCTTACGATGACTGGTCAGAAAGAATAGAACTCGCTCAACAGAATGATCTCATCGGTGACATGATAGTGCTTGCAGAAGAAGCGCCAGTGGCAGCAATTCGCGCTGAAGCACGTATTAAAGCAGGGATTGCCTTGCGTAAAGCAGAGCGATTTGATTATGCACTGGAACAACTCGAGGCAGGGCTGGCTATTGACCCCGATAATCTAACCGGGCTACAAGAGAAAGGTATCTGCCTTCAAAGACTGGCATTGCACGGAAAGGCAAATATTCCCCAGTATCAAGTCCGGTTACATTATATCAGTATGCTGAAGATTTACCCTGATGACCCGAAAACCAGGGCACTTCTCGCTCGATTCGACAAAGATGCGTGGATACAATTATGGCGACGGCCAGGCAGAACTGCCGATCAGATGCGTAATGATGCCGCGAACACAGATGCCCGGTTACGGGCGGCAATCGAAAGCTATCGACACGCTTTCCGCAGTAATCCAGGCCATTATTGCTCCGGAATTAACGCATTGACCTTGATGCATGTTTTCCTATTTCTTACCGGTGATACCCGTTTTTTCATTGAGGCCAAAGCGATGGCGGGTGCGGTGCGGTATGCAGCGGAGTACGGACAGAATCAGTCGTCCCGGTACAAAATGACCTTGGGAGATTTGGAAATTTTACTGGGAACACCGGAAACTGTTACTTCAGCTTATAAAGAAGCGATAGCGAAGTCAGAAAAAGACTGGTTCATTCTCAACTCAACCTTATCCCGCTTGTACTTACTCAAAGACCTAAGTTTTCGCACCGAAGCTGTCGTTGCGGGCATAAGGACTTTTGAGCATGAACTGGCACGATTAAATAAACCGGAAGAAAAATGGCAACCCCGTCAGGTTTTTCTGTTTAGTGGTCACATAGTCGATGCAGCGGATCGTCCCAGGCCAAGTTTTCCAAATGATAATGCGAAAATTGCCGCTGAAAAAATAGCCGGCATTTTGGCTGAATTGGGTGCAAGCGAGGACGATCTGGCCTTGACTCAAGGCGCTGCCGGCGGCGATATTTTGTTCGCGGAAGCCTGTGTCAGGTTCGGTGTCCGTATTCAACTGCTACAACCCTTTCCAGAAGTCGAATTCATACAACGATCCATCCTGCCCTTTGATCAAGGGGAAAGATGGCAAGCACGCTATTATGCCCTTAAGTCACATCTAAAAAATCCACCGCGCAACATGCCCGATGCACTAGGAAATTTCCCGGAGGAAGAAATAAACCCCTATGAACGCTGTAACCGCTGGCTGCTTTACACCGCCCTAGCCTGCGGTATCGACAAAGTCCATTTTATTTGTATTGATAACGGAGGTGATGCAGATGAGCTTGGCTACAAGGTTCATAAGTACCAGGAGGTAAATAAACGCTTATAACTTGGCTAAAGTTCATAAGGAATCAGGATGTGTTGGGGCCGATTGAAAACTGACCATCTGTGCCCATTGAAAATCGGCCAGGGATTTGGCGGTGCAGCGTACTACACCGTATCAGATTAGTAGACCAAATTAAGATGGTTTTAAACTCCTTTTTTGGTTGAGCTGTTTTGGGATAGAGATAAATTCAGCCGACTCATGAGTATCAGCGTGTGCTGTTTCTGCTATGGGTGATGAGTGTTTAGATGACTCTCTGGGCTTGATTCGTTTTTTGGCAATGGCGCGGCTTTGTTTAAATCTGAATGATTCATTACCTGTCTCAATGGTATGGCAATGAGGAGTAAGACGATCCAGCAAGCCGTTGTTAGCTTGGCATCAATAAATACGTGACTCCATTCCGAGAACGTTAAGTTGGTTGTAATAATAACGCTGGTTTGCTCGTAACGCTTTGAAGTAAATGGAGCAGCAGTGCGCCACCAGCCTGTGAAAAGGGTAGATAACCCAATTCGTCCAGGATAACCAAATCCACCTGCATAAGGCTGAGTGCCAATCTACCTTGCTTGCCCGCTGATTTTTCTTGCTCCAAGGTGTTCTCTAATTCAACGGTGGCGTAAAATCGCACTCTTTTGCTGTGATTCTGGATGCCAGAGACGCCAACAGCCAAGGGCAGTGTACAGATGTGTTTTACCGGTCCCCGTCCCGCCCACTAGCACCAAGTTCTGCGCGGCATCGGTAAATTTCATCGTGGTCAGCTTGTTAATCAGCGACTGATCGACAATGGATTGACCGAAGTCAAAACCCAAGAAATTCCGGTGAATCGGAAATTTGGCTGAGCCCATTTGATAACGAATCGTCCGTATACTGTCACTAATTGCCGCGATCATCATTTTCGCGCTTTGGCTCACGGGGATTTGTTTAAAAGGCACTGATATCGAACGGCATATCAAGGTCAACAGCAGCCAAAATCACTCACCGTATCCGGTTATATTTCTCGCCCGAATCGCTTGCCGCTATGTCGCCTTTGAGTTGTCCGCCTCAATATTGGAACAGGCGCAAGCCTTTTTTAGATTACTTCGACTCATTCGAGGGAGGGTAAATTCGTGGGAATACCTATTTGATTGCTCCATTGATTGCTATTGATCGGTATGTACGTCGTTTTATGTAAGTATTTATACCTATAGTAATTATCAAAAAATTATGAAACAATAATTTTCAATACGAGCAGAGCCTTTTGGTGTGAATGAGATGGTTAGTATTATTTCGCATCGAAAATGCGGTCTTGCAAAACCATATATTGCCTAGCTGTGTGTGACTTGGACAAATGGATAGGATGCCGATTATGCTGATATTTCTGGAAATAATACAGCTCCGGTTAGCGGGATTTGCACAAGCGGGAGGTTGCATCGATGTGAAAAGACTGGAACACCCCAATGCGTTTTGTTGGTAGCCGGTTATACAACACAATAGGCAGAGAGATTCAAGTCAGCAAGTCTCATTTAAAAAGACGGATGGAAAAAAGAATGTTAAATATACCTCAAGACGGTATGAATTAAGATTTTTCCAAAATGGATAAAAACCTAGAAGACTTGCTGATACAACGATTTCAGACATTCGAAAAATCACAGATTATGAAGACGTAAGGCAGCGCATTAGAATTATTCTTAAAATGGAAAAAAGCGTGCTGCGTTTCTCAACTTGTACTCCGTTTAGCGGGAAATGCTTTAGCCAAACAGTCATACTTATAATTGTTGGTTTCAGTATACATAAATAACAGAGGGCCATGCATACGCATGGAAGATGAGGAGTAATATGATACGATCTACTATTACTTATTCCAGTTTAGGGATAGTTTCCATTGTTCTATTATCCTTTCTTGTCTCGTCACTATCTACACAGGCGCCGTTTACAGTAGAGTGGCAACAAGAACGTTTAAGCGTTAAAGCGGAAAACGCACCGCTCGCTGATATCCTCCGGGAAGTTACACGCCAAACTGGACTTAAAGTCAACAATGCGGAATGTTTAAGAGAAAAGATTTCGATACGCTTTTTTGATCTCCCACTTCAGGAAGGCATTCGCAAGCTCTTGACTTCAATGCATTGCGCTATTTCCAAAGAAAAACCGCAGCGAGGCGGATCTCTCTTGGCCAGATCACCCACCATTGAACATTCGGCGATGCCTTCTATCAAGAAGGGAATGAAAGAAGATGTTAGTCTGCTGGAAGAGGCTCTGCTGCATGATCCTGATCCGAATACCCGCCTCGGCAGCATCCAAAAGCTCATTGGAAACGAGGAGGGGCGTTTGCAAGATATTGTTGATGCAGCGGCAAAGGATCCAGACCCTTCTATCAGGCAACTTGCATACCGTTATCTTTATAAGGTTGATAAAGAAAAGGCCACCGGAATTCTTGTTCAGGATAGCGTAAACCCGGATAGCGATATTCGCATTACGGCAATCGAATCATTGAGTCAATTGTTGGGCACTGAGGCAACGGAAATTTTGCGTGATGCAACGGAAGACAATGACCCTTCCATCAAGCAGATGGCATTTCAGCAACTCGCGCAAATGAAGGATGATCAAGGGATAGATGTGCTCAGAAAGCGATTGTTCCACGCTGATCCTGAAATACGCATCATGGCGATAGAGGCCATGGCGTCTAAAGGGGCAGAGTTCGCCCGCGAAGCCGCGTTGCAGGCTTTGGACGATAATGTTGAATTAGTGCGCGGCAGGGCGAAAGGACTGCTGAACGAGCTTGAAGCGACTACGAATTGATGTTTTGGAGAGCCTCTAAAATTAAGGTTCACAAAAATGCAAGGTGATAAAACTTGAAGCATGATGGGTTTTGCAGCCCCGTCACTCATGTTTTGAAAGCGATTGAAGCCTCCAATCCTTTCGGTCAGGTTGCAAACCCCGGCCGGCATCGTTTTTAGAGGTTTCATTTTTACACTAAAGATTGAAAAAAGGGGGGTTATAAACTAAAGTTTAGGAGTTGAAATAAACAAACAAGTCATTGATAGTTAATGAAAAAAGCATCCTAAAAGGGTATAATAATGGTTAATTGAAGACCAAATCAAACTCAAATAGGACGCTCAGATGAATCGTGCCACAAAAATGATAGAACTGCCAGCATTAACCGTTGATCTGCTGAAGGCAAACGGGGTATTAATCGACAATGTCTTTGCCAG
>JAQTPT010000102.1 GCA_028712795.1 Methylococcales bacterium | reverse complement strand
CGATTACGTTTATGATCGCGTGTCTGGGCGATTCGAACTTCCCTCTTTGGCAGATTTAATTACTCAAAAAGCGCAAACCTTGCAGGTTTGATGTTGGTTTTCCCCTGGAATTTAAAGTAGATACAAAGTAGCTCTATCCAAATTAGGTCGAATGGCATTAAATTTTTCCGATTTCCTGTCCCCGCCTCTCGCTTTAGGCTCAACTCGCCTGCCTAACTGTTCTTGAATGCGTTGCTTAAACCGATCATTGCCTAATACCCAAGCCTTATTGGTTGCCTCTCTGATTTCGGTAATACTGTTTTCAGAAAGTTGATACCTAAATAACTCGCGATAGGCCGCCTGACGCGCTTCGTTCGATTCTCCCAAGCGTTGGTATTCGGGATGCGGCACAACCATATCATTGGCTTCACCCAGGGCGTTCTGATGATAACTTGACCAGGGATAATCAGAAGGATCGACGGCCATACCTGCTCGCACCGGATTCAACTCGATGTAGCGCATACAGGTTAATAGATAGGCTTCAGAATCTATGAGCGTCGCTTTGTAACGGCCTTCCCAGAGCGTGCCAGTGCGCCGGTAACAATAATTGTAGTATTGCACATAGTAACGCCCCAGCATTTGCATGGCCTTGCTAAGGCTTTGTTCGAGGTGCGGAGTAATGAGCAGATGAACATGGTTGGTCATTAAGACATAGGCGTGAACCGAGCAGCCGTGTTTGTCACAAGCTAACTTCAACTTCTCAAGATAGAAGCTGTAATCGGCATCGGCGCAGAAGATTTCTGCTCGATTGTTGCCCCGAACAATCACATGTTGTGGTTGTTCGGGGATCACAAATCTGGGTAAACGTGCCATGCCTTGTTCCAGTCAGGACAGAGGTTGTCCATTAAATATAAAACCCTTCATTGTTTCGGGCTTAAAACCCGTTAAGAATTTTCAAGAAACGCCTCAACCGATAAGCCAGCACTGCGAATCAATCCGCGTAATGTCCCTTGGGCGACTGCTTTGTGGTCTGGGACGGAAAGCGTGGCATTCTAGTTTTCCTTTACCAGAATAATATGGCTACCGCGCTGACGGACAATGACCCAGCCGAAGTGTTGAAAAATCTTAGCAACCTCCCGACCGCTAAACCGAGGTAATTTAGACATTAAGCCGCGACTTCAACTTGCAGGGTTTCTATAGTCAAGGGCATTGCGCGCTCAGCCCTCACTTCCAAACAAAGTCCTATGGCTTCTTTGATATTGCTGATGGCTTCTTCTTTGGATTTGCCTTGGCTAAAGCAACCTGGAATCGACGGGCATTCGGTTACCCACATCCCATCTTCGTCTCTATCAACCGTTATAAGGAATTTCATGATGGCTTACTCAATTGCGTTATGATTCGGAAATTGAAATTCTAACCCACTTTTAACTATTTATCAATCGAGTCTGACCCCATTGATTTCCTCATTGATTTCCATTGATTTTTGGTTGTGGAGGAAAGACACCTCACGCTCAAAAATCAAAAACCAAGTAGCAAAGTCGGCTGGTTCTCTAAGCCCAGAGAAATGTAGAGGAACTCTCCCGTTGCACGATCAATCAGGGAAAAGCCATCAAACGTGAAACCGGGGGCGTACCTACCCCATTGCCCCGCTATCGAGCTGTTGACGTACGTAGGTAGGCCTGTAATTGGGCCTAACGGGCTCCCCCCGCCAGCTACGTCCGGCAAATGGCCAGCCTTTTCAGCATTACTCAAACTCAGCGATTCTCGTCCCAAGGCAGCAACACTGTTAGTAGCAGTAGAACGCGACGGAACTGCGGTCCGCACCAGCCCATTCGCTATACCTGCTTGGAAGTCCATGTCCCTCACATGATTGACAGCCGTTTCAAGGTCGGTTGGAGTCAGTCTGGACACGTCAATATGAAGGACGGCGATCCCTCGGTCTCCGCTGCCTCCGCCTAAGACGTGTTCAAGATTCGCCGCGGATGTCGCACTCTGGACCGCACCACCGCCGCTGCCGTCCACTGCCAATGTCCCGAAGATCGGAGCTAGAGCAGAGTTCACCACACGTGGGTTTCTGGAAAAAGCGGACCACCATGTGGACAATCGGGCCGCCGAGTATCCAATCGCCGGGCCAGCCTCAACGGCAATCCCCATGGCTTTTGACATTGGCAACACAGTCTGGATCGCTCCATATCCTAGATGTCTGTTAAAAAAGTCATCGACCGTGTTTATAATCACGACACCAGCGCTGAGGCAGGCTGCCACCACATTGCTTAGGCTGAGCCATGCATTTATTGCGTAGTTTCCGAGAATCGAACCTGTGTCGACAGGGCGTGTTTGCTTGAAGGCGTCACGACTCCCGCCGTTGTACAATATTCCAAGGGAATCCTTGTATAGCCATTCTGAAATGCCTGACGCGGCACCTGATCGAGCGCCGGGAACTGCTGATCCGGTCGGCGTTGGTGTGAATGCCGGTGACAGCGGCGGCGCAGTTGCCGGCGATGACGTGGTGGTGGCTGTGCCTCCCGGTTCATCTGGAAGGGGTTGCCCTACTACAATCACTGTCTCGTCGGTGTGGTAGGGAATCAAGCGTCCATCAACCACCTTATACCAAGTATCGCCAATCAGTACATCACCCCAATCATCTGTGCGATAGTCCGTTGTAGCATCTGTGCGATAGCCAGTATCCGAATTGGGTAGACCGACCGTATTCTGCGCCAGCAAGTCTGGCCGCTTTAAGAGATTTACGCGCCCGCCAGGAAAGATCTCTATCTCTATATGTATTGTCTCGGTGTAACTGGTGAGCTGTACCCCCCCTGGGAGCTTCTCCTTTTCCCAATCCCGGTGTCCTGGGACCATTTCCCACTGTTCCCTGGTTGTTTGAGACAGCGCGTTCGGATCGGCTCCGAACTCACCGCTACCCGGGCTGGATCCAAACGAGCTCGATCCAAAAGCCGGCCCACCACTGGTCCAATATAGGCCGCGAAAGGGGTCCTGCATCCACATGTGGCTATTCTCCTCTGAGTTGTTTTGTTAGTTGCCCCGAGTTCATTTTACGGATCCACGGAGCGGTGAAGCAGGCGTCCTGTCCGAACTGAAGAACCTCTTGTCGATCCACCTCGGAAAATGCAGCTGTAGCTTCACGGCAAACGGCACTGCCAGCAACAAGGTGATGGCTGGAATCCTGTCGACATCCAGCGCATGGCCATGTGCGCTTCGCATGTTTCATAACTCAAATCTCACCAGCTCCGAAAATGTTAACCTCCGTCGTGTCATAGTCGAAGTTATAGCCAAGTGGAAAAATGGTTTTACCGGAGGCGTCGAGGTTCGAGCACTTGGCGATGACTTCCCAGTGGTCATTATCGCGTTGGCCCCGGGCGGAAACGACGGGGGCTTCGAGGGTCACTCGTGAGTCTGGCGAGTCAAACAGCGGCGTCTTGACCTGCAGCATGGAACCAATCGCAATCGGCCCGCGACAGATCACGTTTGCCACAATGAGGACTTCGGAATTGTCTTCGACGCGAAACACAGGCTCCCCCGGACTGACCAATTCGCCAGGATTTTTGTAAACGCCGGTCACAATGCCGCTGATGGGCGACAGAAGGATGGTATCCAGATAAGCAACCTGCCACTGGTTGATATCAGCATCGAGCGACGCCAATTCATTTTTGTAGACCTCCTCGAGGCGGTCCAAGTAAAGGTTTTGCATGAATTTGGCGACCCGCTCATCGCCGAGGCTGGCCTGGAGTCGGTCATTTCGCATATTATTTTCGAGCTGAGGCATTCTGAATTCATAGCCAGTATTTTCGATTTTCTGAATATCGACAGCACCAGCTTTTTCATTATTTCTGACGGCAATTGCCGAAACAACATCTTCGTGAGCAGCTCTCGAAGAGGTTATTTTGTCAGAGACTTGTGTCGTCGTTGTCACAAAGGGTTCTTCATGATGCTTCGATGTAACGTCCGTAGTCGTCGTTGTTACCACGCCGGTTCGACCTAAATTGTCATACTCAATGTTGAGCCCTCTCCTCATGGCTTCGGAACGGTCGGAAAGGAGAGCTAGCTGTATGGCGTTAGCGGGTATAATAGCTCTCTGGAAGTCTGCGATTTTCGCGACGTTCCCATATTTGGTGATAAAGGCGTTCGCGCGCGCGTTGATTGCCTTGTTCAAACCTGCCTTCGCAGCTTCCGCACGCAGCGCTCCCAAGGCGAACGGACGGGCACCGACGATCGGAGTAGTTTTGGTCTGGGCATCAATGCCATCCGAATCGAACTCCAAGCGGCCAGGATCAACTGCCTGGGCGTGATTCGCATCGCGGAAGACTTTGTAGAAATGGGCGAAATCAAAGGCGGATACTGTTGTGCCTAGCTCAGCAAAGGACTCTCCAATAATACCTCCGACTTGAAAGCAAAGGTTTGAGACTCGGAACGGCCTCACGTTCAGGGAAACGGGTTTCGTGACGATCATAATAATGCTCCTGTTCTATGGTTTATTACAGTTCAATCTGTTCGCCTTCACTGCTTAATCAGGCAACATACGATCGATTCCTGGGAGCAGGAGGCAAAAACCCCAGATATACCCTGGAGGGGGATTGAGACGCATTCACCAGGCTTGAGAGTTCCGAAGGTTTCCTTGGTTCCGGAGGCGTTCTGCGTTCCGAAGGTGATGACTTCGCCGAAAAGGTCGTTGTGAATGTGCAGCAGGAGCGGCTTATCAAACGTGATGTCTTTCGTGATGCCCTCGGAACCCCAGAGAAACATCGTGCCACGCACCTTGATTTCGTAACTAGGCTGTGTCCAACTATTGTAAACGGCACCTGATGGTGATGTGCGCATAATGGTTTCCTACTGAAGGTGAAGGATTTTACGAGAGCATCTCAGCAGACTGCCCAGAGTTCGAAGGTTCATTTTCATGATCGGAACGTTCTGAAGTTGCGGTTGCACGATTGTGTTCACCTTATAACAAAAGAGAAAAGATAATCAACGGCAGATATTTTCACATTTCTCCCCTTGATTCTACTTCTCTGTCATTAGAACAGAACCGGCATCCAATCCGAGCGCAAGCAGCACAAGTAATTAGATAGTTAGTTGTATCTATACCACGAAATATGCTTCGCCACAATAAATTTGTGGACTATAAGGATTTTTCCTTTCCGTATATCATCCAAACTGTGCAAATCGACGCTTTTGGAGGTTGCCATGTTGATCGTACCCTGACGATGCCGGAAACATTGACGGCCGAGCTTGCCGCACAAGTCGAGCAAGTGGCGGCCTTGCATGAGCAGGATTTGGTGGCGAAATATGCCGGGGTATTTTTGCCCAGTGCACTGGACGTCAAACACAAGAATACCGCCAAGGAATTGGCTTGGCAATGGTTGTTTCCCGCCAAGATGCTCACGTTGGTTCCGGGTAGTGAAGAGTACCGGCGTTACCATTTGCACGAAACCCATGTGCAACGGGCGATTAAATTAGCCGTGCGTAGAAGCCGAATCACCAAACGCGCGTCGGCCCATACCTTTCGCCCCAACTTCGCCAGTCATCTGCTGCAGGCAAACGTCGATATTCGTACCATTCGTTTTTGATTTGCATAACGAAAAATGCGAAAAGTATCTATCTATAATGCGTTAATAGCCATCAACACACTGGTTCACTCTAGCATAACGTCCGTTTACTGCGTTAGTCATCCGTGCCCTCTATATATTAAGATGCTCCCCTCAATTCAGCCGTTCTTGAGGTTTTCGAACTTTTTAACAGCAGATGATGCCAAATGCACGGTGCATGTAACCCAAGTTGAAGCATCTTTCTTCCATGTTTTCCAACCTGCTGGGAACTGCTTGTGTTCGAACATCAACGTCAAGTCTTCAACAGATAGCGCGGGTTCTGACCCCTTCGGGGTGCCCGGCTTGTTGGCAAAAAAGGCGAACAATAACCCAAACTCTCCAGCAGAACTAACTAAATTGTTCTTGCCGCCCGTCACCTTACATACTTTGTCGCGCAGCATCTTTTCTTCGGGTAACAAACATTTTCGTGTCCCAAAAAAATTCACCTTTTCCAAAAATATTTGCCCACCCTCCTGTAAAATAATCTCGGTTACCTCTTCGAGGATTAAAGGAAGGAGATCTAAATCAGCCAAATTAGATTTGGAATCCATGACCGTATTCCCCGCAATAAACTCGCCTACGGACGATAGCGTGATCAAACCGTTCGTTGCTTTATCGGTAAGCCGATTGAAATCCTCAGAGCTGAATCTGCCGGAATCCAAAAGATTGGGGCTGCCTTGCAATATTCCGCTATGTCCAGAATGCGAGCCCTTAGAACCTGGGAAATTCAGGCTAAATTGACCGCCCGGGACAGGTCGATCCAGATTGCCGGAGTCACCAAGCATGGATGCATGGTTTCCCTTTGCAAAAATTTCCAAAACTCGCCCTAAGTCACTGTTTCCCAAATTACCGAGAGTTACAACTTCTTTGATGCTAGCAAGTGGATTATTAGCATCGTTTCTAACGGATAACTCTTTAGTCATGACCGCCGTGCCAATAAATGGACATGTCACTTTCTTTTCAACTAACTCTTTACATTCCGCTTCAGACAATGAAAAGGGGTCGATACTTACTATATTCTGGTTGGCCATGTTTTTATCCTCTTATTTGTAAGATACGACATAAACCCAAAGTTGGCAATCAGGTTATTTGTTAACCGCGTACTTCAAGCTCACTTGGTTTAAAATGACTTCCCTATTGCCGACCCGATCGAGCATTTGTTGGATAAAATACAAATTGTGAATGGCTGCTGATGGTTGACCTGGTCGTCCGCTCATGGCAACCGCCAACGCCCGGTTTTGGCCGTGAGCTGACCGTCATAACTGCATCATGATCAACAACAGCTAGCAGTAAGATTAAGGGGAGATAGACCGATATGAAAAAACAAACTAACGCACTAAAGCATTTATTTCAGTAAACGGTATTGGCAAAAGCATAAATCGAAATATCGACTAAGCTTATCAAGATAAATTCTACGGGTTATTCACAAAAGCTGTGGATAACATTGTCATTAAGTTGTCATATTACAGTCCAAGCATCGGTAAGTTATGGGGTTTAGTTAAATTGGCTATAAATTGGTCAACCTTTTTGCAGGCCGGTCTCGATTTGCCGGAAACCCTTGATGAAGCGGTCAAGCATTTGTTGACGTTACTGTCAGGCGAGTACAAAGTCGTCCTTGCAACTATGCAGGAAGATGAGTTAATTGATTTGCGCTTTAGCCTGGGCATAGGGATTCAGAATGCTTTTGTTTTGGGTGAGACGGGAAGCAAACTACTGGCATCCTGTGGCGCTGTAAATCCTGATGATGCTTCTGGATTAATAATTAGCGAATTATGGCGATCAGTACAAAGTTAAGCAGATACAAATTATCAGAAGGTAATGGGTTTACATGAGCGCGATTCTTATTGCGATAAACATTTAAGGAATATATCCAGTTTCATATTGACCATTCCAGATTATGGCCGTTATGGAACAGCTTACCATCAAATTTCTCATATTAAAACGCCACCCAAAAGACGCCAATGAAACCTGCTTAGGAACGAGCATGAAATAAGTTGAGCAACTTGGAACTCACATACCAATAATGCCGGGCTTATCGAAGCATGGACTTGATCAGGTTATTTCATGCTCGTCTCTTACCTTGATTGCCGGCAGCTTTTTCCCGTTCCAGCAGCGTGACCAGATCAATCGTCGAATAGAAGCGTACCCGCTTGCCATTGTCGGTAATGGCCTTAACGCCCAAGGCGGTGGCCAGATGGGTTTTTCCGGTACCCGTGCCACCAATCAACACCACGTTATGCGCAGCATCGGTAAACTGGGTGC
>JAQTPT010000101.1 GCA_028712795.1 Methylococcales bacterium | reverse complement strand
TACGATTACGTTTATGATCGCGTGTCTGGGCGATTCGAACTTCCCTCTTTGGCAGATTTAATTACTCAAAAAGCGCAAACCTTGCAGGTTTGATGTTGGTTTTCCCCTGGAATTTAAAGTAGATACTGATAATCTATATTTCTATTTTTTTGTTAGGTGTTATACGCCATGCTGTTAAACAAACACAGCCTGAATGTCAGCCTATTGAGCGTCTTTTTGATTTTTTCTGCTGCTCCAACGCTGGCAGAAACGCTGGAAGATGCCTGGAACAGCGCTGTTGATAATAACCACCAGATCAAATCCGCTAAGGCTGATACCAGTGCATCAGAACAACAACTGTATTCGGCAAAAGGGCAGCGGCTTCCGGAACTTAATGTCGGGTCAGGTTACACCCAATTTAGTGAAACGCAGGCAGCAAGGGCTGATTTTCAGGGTCAGACAGGCCAGTTCAACACCTATCAAGCAGGGAGCGTGAAAGCCCAGGCCATTGCCTCAGTGCCAATTTTTACCAGTGGCCGTATCAGTCATAGCATTAATTCCGCCGAGGCCTCATTACAGGCAGCACAGCACAACGAAGTGAGTTCGGTGTTGAATATCAAAATGCAGGTGTCCGAAGCTTATGTCGCCGTCTTGCGTATGGAAGGCGCATTGCAGGTTGCCCAAAGCCATGTCGATAGCCTGAGCTCTCATAATGTGGATGTGAAGAATCTTTATGACCAGGGGATGGTCGCCAAGAATGATTTATTAGCGGCGAATGTTGAATTGGCGAATGCCCAGCAACTGGTTGTTCAGGCAAGCAACCAACTCGATATTGCCCGCGCCCGTTATAATCAATTGCTGGACCGTAATCTTGCCGATGAAGTCAGGCTAACTGCTCAATTCCCGGAAACGCCAAAAGGGACATTAACCGATCTCAGCAACAGTGCTTTGACTCAACGACCGGAATTAATCGTCCTCGCACGGCAAATAGAAGCTTTGGAACAGCAGGCGCAGAGTATTAAGGCCGGTACTTTGCCGCAGGTCGCCGTCAATGGCGGTTTTCAATATCAGGAAAACCGTTATCAAGTTTTCCAGGGCTTATGGATGGTCAATGTTGGCGTGCAGTGGAAATTGTTTGATGGCAGCATCCGGCACAGTAGTGACGCCATTACCCGGCAAGCCATTTCCTTAAAAGAACAGCGGGATGATTTGCGTAGCATGATCAGTCTGCAAGTCCGTCAAGCCTGGCTGGATTGCCAGGAAGCGCAAAAGCGGATAAAAGTCACGCAGCAAGCCATCGCCCAATCGGATGAAAATATGAAAGTGACCACTGACCGTTATCAGCAGGGCCTGTCTACAAACACTGAAGTGCTTGACGCAGAAGATTTGCGTACCAGAACCCATGATAATTTTAATAATGCGAGTTATGACGCCGCTTTGGCCACTTTGCATTTGCGGCGTGCGGTGGGGGTTTTGTGATATTTTTCCTTTATTTTACTGATTCAGGCGTAGACTGAAACATGACCACCCAAGCGGAGGGCGTGGTGGCGTTGCCGGCGATATCGTAAGGTAAGCCGGAAAGGCAGGTTTTCGCTGTCGTTCGAAATGACTTATTCGGGCCTACAAGGTTATTCCCACAAATACCAGAAACCATGGAAAAAAAAACCAAACTAATCACACTCATCGCCCTGATAATCGGCGTTTTGCTTGTCGCAGTGGCTGCCTGGTGGCTATGGTGGCGTGAGCCGCCGTTTCCGGAAGGGCTGGTTCAGGCCAACGGCCGCTTTGAGGGCGATCATTATACGGTGTCAGGCAAATGGCCGGGGCGAGTCGTTGAATTGCTGGCGAGAGAAGGCGATTTGATCCAAAAAGGCCAGGTTATGGTTAAACTCGATGATGCCCAGACGCTTGCCAAAGTCAACCAAGCAAAATCGGCGGTGGATGTGAAAAAAGCGGAACTCAAGGCGGCGCAAACATCGTTGTCCGTCTTTAAAAAAAATGTCCCCTTAAAAATTGACACGGCCAAAGCGGAGCTTAGTCATGCTAATGCAGAACTGGCTTCAAGCTTTGCCACTGAAGAACAGATGTTAAGGGATGCCGAGCGGTTTCGTGAACTGTTGAAAAGAGAGACTGTTGAAAGACGGCGTAGCGAGCAGGCGGATTTAAGCTGGAAAGTCGCTCGGGCCCAACACCATACGGCCCAGTCAGCCCGAACCCGGGCTGAAAAACAATTGGCTGAAGCCCGGTTGGGTCAGAATCAGATTAAGGCAGAAGAGGATAACGTCAATGCCTTGTCTGCCAAGGTGACGCTGGCTGAAGCCGCGCTGGCTGAAGAGCAAAGTGTCTTGAATGATCTGGTTATCCGGGCACCGGCAACCGGCATGATCACCACCCGTATTGTTGACAACGGAGAAATGGTGGCGGCAGGCAGCCCGCTATACGACATTGTTGATCTGGATAAACTTTATTTAAAAGTCTATGTGCCGGAAAAAGAGATCGGCAAGGTCCGCTTAGGCTTGCCAGCCCAAATTTATACCGATGCTTTTCCTGACAAGCCATTTCCAGCCACTATCCGCTATATTGCTTCACAGGCGGAGTTTACCCCTAAAGAGGTGCAGACCCCGGATGAACGGGTCAAACTGGTTTATGCGGTCAAGCTCTATCTGAATGACAACCCCGGCCATAAACTGACCCCCGGATTACCTGCGGATGCCGTGATTCGCTGGCAGGAGGACACCCCATGGGCGAAGCCGCGCTGGTAGTTGAAAATGCGGTTATCAACATTACCGGGTTTTGCAAAAGTTATAAAAAAAAACTTGCAGTGAACAAGGTTGATCTGTCAGTCCAACGTGGAGAAATTTATGGGCTGATTGGTCCGGATGGTTCCGGTAAAAGCAGTCTGATGAAAGCGATTGCCGGTGTATTGTCATTCGAGAAAGGGTCGCTGGAAGTTTTGGGGGTTAATGTTGTTTCAGAATCGTCGGCAGAAAAGATAAAAGGCCGGCTGGGCTTTATGCCGCAGGGGCTGGGGCTTAATCTGTATGGCGATTTGTCGGTTGAAGAAAATATCGATTTCTTTGCCCAACTTCGGCAGGTATCGCGCGAACAGTTGGCTGAACGCAAAGAAAAATTGCTCACCATGACCCGGCTGGAAGGATTTCGTAGCCGTCTGATGAAAAATCTCTCCGGCGGTATGAAACAAAAACTGGGGTTGGTTTGTACGCTGATACATCAACCCGAACTGGTCATTTTGGATGAACCCACCACGGGGGTCGATCCGGTTTCGCGCCGGGATTTCTGGTCTATTCTTGCCGAATTGCTGCGCGAACAAGGTATTACTGCATTGGTTTCTACCGCTTACATGGATGAAGCGGCGCGTTTTCATCGTTTGTCGTTGATGTATAACGGACAAATACTGGCCGCCGGTGAACCGGATGCGATTAGACAACAGGCAAAAGGCTGTCTGATCGAGTTGAGTGCTGAACCCCAGTTTGAAGCGCTGAATCGATTAAAAATACATTATCCGCAAATAGAAGCCACAGGCCCCATAATCAGGGTTTTTGCTGATAATGTCCCTTCAAGTAAGTGTGTAAATACGATCACCGGATTGCTTACCGGGGTGGAAATAAAAACGCTACGGGCGCTTGATCCGGAATTGGAAGACGCGTTTATCGCCTTATTGCGTCAAGGGCCTTTGGCCGGCCCAACGAAAAAAGATAATTCCGTACCCCGCTTTGATAAGCCTTTACCTGATAATAAAAGCATCGCCATTGAAGCGAAGCAATTAACCAAGGATTTTGATCAATTCCGGTCAGTCGATCATATTAATTTCACTGTTAAGCAAGGGGAAATATTCGGGCTGCTGGGAGCTAACGGAGCTGGAAAAACCACTGCCATTAAAATGCTCACCGGCATTCTCCCGCCCAGTGAAGGCGAAGGCCAAGTGGCAGGGGCTAATATGAGTGGCGCGGCACAGACGATTAAAGAACGTATCGGTTATATGTCACAGGCATTTTCCCTGTATCTGGATTTGACCGTTATGGAGAATATTCGCCTCTTCGCCAGTATTTATGGTGTCGATAGAAAAATCCTAAAGCAACGCATAGCCTGGGTGATCCAAATTGCGGGATTGACAGGCGTCACCGGACAGCTCGCAGGCAGTCTGCCTATGGGTATAAGGCAACGGTTGGCACTGGGTTGCGCCTTGATCCATCAACCCGGCGTACTTTTTCTGGATGAACCCACATCAGGCGTCGATCCGGTCGGGCGAAGGCATTTCTGGAACATTTTAGTGCATCTCGCGCGTGTCGAGCAGGTGGCTATTTTAGTCACCACGCATTATATGACGGAAGCCGGGCACTGCGATCATTTGGTGTTGATGTATGCAGGGCGCGTCATTGCCGACGACACGCCCGCTGACATGATCCAGGCCCTGCAAAATGAAGCTGGACAACTGCTGGACATTACAACTGATAACCCGCTGCAAGCCCTTGCCCTACTGGAAAAAGAAAATTTTAAGGGGGTTTCTTTATTTGGCAAACATATCCATTTGCTGGCACTTGATATCAAAAGCGTGGAAAAACGGATCCGGGAGTTGCTGGTTAAGCAATCCATCCGGCTGATTGACATTACGCCACATGCACCGACCTTGGAGGATGTTTTTGTATATCGGGTTCTTGCGCTGGAAAATAAGGTTCCGGCATGAATTTTAACCGGGTCTGGGCGGTAACTTATAAAGAATGGCGGGAAATATTTCGCGACAGGCTGTTTTTTGCTATGGCTTTTGTGCTGCCTATTGGCATATTTTTGGCCGTGGGCTTTGGTATTTCCTTCGATGTGGAAAAAATAAACTTTGCGGTGCTTGATCAGGATAACACCGCGACGAGTCGAAACTTCCTGCACCGGCTTATGGATTCCCGATACTTCGATTACAAGGGTCATGTCCAGAGCGAGCGCGAACTTGACCCGCTCCTGGCGGACAGTGACATTCGTTTTGCCATAATTATCCCGCCCCGATTTGAGGAGCAGCTGCTGTCCGGACAGACAACCTCGGTACAGAGCTTGATTGACGGCGTTTTTCCTTACCGGGCCGAGGTCGCGAAAGGCTATATTTCCGCGATTATCGCCAACTTCAATGAGCAATCCCTAGTCACCCATTCAGTTAGTAAATTTGGGATTACTAAACAACAAGCTATGGCCCAGGTATCCCCGGTGCGTCTTGAATCCCGGTATTTATACAATCAGGCATTGCGTAGCCAATGGTCTATCTCATCCGGGTTTATGATGTTGGTGCTGATGGTGGCGCCGCCTTTTTTAACCGCGTTGGGCGTAGTGCGAGAAAAGGAAAACGGATCTATCTACAATATTTATGCCTCAACCATCAGTCGCAGCGAATTCATTCTGGGCAAATTACTGCCTTATTTGCTGATTTCCTGTTTAAACATTATTATTCTCTGGTGGCTGGTCATGACGATCTTCGGCACACCGTTTAAGGGCCATCCGTTCTTTTATTACCTGGCTTCCGTTATCTATGTGATTTGCACGACGGGTGTCGGTCTGGTGGTCTCGCTGCTGGTAAGGACGCAGGTCGCCGCTGTCATGCTGACCATAGTGATTTCATTTATCCCGGCGATGCTTTATTCGGGCCTGCTGGTGCCTATCGAATCGATGGGGACGGAAACCCAGATCGAATCGCACCTGTTCCCGACGCTTTACTTTCTGCGGGTTACATGGGGCAGTTTTCTTAAAGGTCTGGGCTGGGCTGAGCTTTGGTTCGATGTGGCGGCCTTGGTTTTCTACGCCATACTTCTGTGGGTAATAGGTTTTCTTAACTTTCACAAAAGGCCGTCGGAATGAACAACCATGATTTTTTGCTCTGGTGGGAGCGAATCATTGCAATGACCCTTAAAGAGCTGAAACAACTGTTTCGCGATCCGGTGCTGTTATTAATCATTGCCTACTTTTTTACGCTTGACGTGTATATGGCGGGATCAGGTATCAACCTGAGCCTTCGCAACGCCTCGGTGATGGTTATCGATCATGACCATAGCGCCGCTTCGCGCGAATTGATTTACCGCTTTCGCCCACCTTATTTTGATTTTAAGGGCGAGATCACCGGAAAAAATGAAGCGGAAGCATTGTTAAATAAGGGACGAATTCTGGCGGTTCTGGATATTCCTGAAAACTTTCAGAGACATTTGCTGCAAGGGCTGCCTGAAGCGGTACAATTTCAAGTAGATACCAGTAATACTGTCTTGGGAACACTGGCAACCGTTTATGCGGCGGAAATTACTGCCGGTTTCGGGCAGGATTTTGCCGGCAAGCGAACGGACATGAATACCGGACAAATGGCAGTGCTTCCCCTCATCCAGAACCGTTATCGCGTGCTTTACAACCCTAACCGGATCGATAGCTGGTTTATGTCGATCATGGAACTGCTTACAGTCACCACCATGTTGTCGATGATGTTGCCGGCCGCGGCGGCAGTCCGGGAAAAAGAGCGGGGTACGATAGAACAACTTGCCGTCTCTCCACTAAGTTCATTACAGATTTTATTCCCCAAGGTTATTTCCATGGGGATGGTGATACTTTTTGGCGTTTCCGTTTGTTTATTTTTTATCATTATCCCCATCTTTGACTTACCCGTTAAGGGCAGTATCAGCCTATTTTTTGCCGTAACGGCTTTATTTGTCTTCACCACCTCCGGAATTGGCCTTTTTATTGCCACCATTAGCCACAGCCTGGGTCAAGTGACCATGCTGGTGATTCTGCTGCTGTTGCCCATCATATTGCTTTCCGGTGCCTGGACGCCGCCAGAAGCGATGCCGCAAGCACTGCAATGGGCCATGTATATTTCGCCCTTGTATTATTACAACGAAATGAGCTATGCCATCTTGCTTAAAGGCGCGGGGATTGATGTTTTATGGGACTCGATACTGAGCTTAACGGCATTGGGAGCGGTATTCTTCAATTTCGGAGTCTGGCGTTTCCGCAGACAATTTGGATGAAATCCACTACTTACCGCGTATCTATTCCACCAGGCTGAGCACGGGTTTAGCTTTTCGTTAAATGCCCGTAATCAGAAAGTCGATGGCTGAAATAATTTCGCTCCTGATCTGTGCCAGCGAACCTTCGCAATTGCTTAAAGTTCGCGTTGATACGCTTGCCATTTGATGGGTAAATAGCGAGTATTCCTTACCTTCAATGGTAATTTCCGGGCATAGATTTTTGGGATATGATTTTTCCAGGCTGGATAACGGTGTCAGGGGGATCACCACCCTTGAGTTGAGCCCGTCTAGCAGAGCGTCTTGAACATCAACGATAAAAGGGTAAGTAGTGTTGGTGTCTTTATCTGTATTTGCGTAATAATCAAACTGAGCCATCAAAATACCCGGTGCTTATCAGCAAAAAGACCGTGTGACTCTGCAAGTTTATTGCAGGCATCTATAGCCTCTTGGTTTTCGGCTAACCAAAGATCCCGGCGAGCGGCTTTCACTTCATCAATCAAAGCAGACTCAAGGGTGGCCGATAAATTTATCTTCAGCGCTTTTGCTTCGTTAAGCAAGTCGCTGTTAACGCTTAAGTTTGCAGGCTTTTTTGGGGCATTTGTGTCAAAAATATGTCGCATCGGGGCATCTCTTGATTGGTTATAATGCGCATATAGTATGCGCACAATACGTGCCTGTCAAATTGCCTCTTAGTGGATTCACTCACGAGGTTTACCATAATACCGGAAGATCATAACCCATCTTCGTCACTTAAGCTGACAATTACTTATTATTTCAACAAGTTGAAATTTTTATTTTTTCTCAGTTGGCACTACAGATTTTTTGTTATCAATTATCGTCTTGCATTTACCTATCGAGTC
>JAQTPT010000044.1 GCA_028712795.1 Methylococcales bacterium | reverse complement strand
CTTGAACACCAATTCTGGAAAATCCAGAAAAGTGTTCAGCTTGAAACCAGAATCGGTGTTCAACTTAAATCAGAATAGGTGTTCAGATTGGTTCAGAATGGGTGTTCAGGTTGAGCCAGAATATGCAGCCACCGATATGACCTGGCGCACAATGGATATTATTCAAGCTACACGTTGCGATGGCTTGTAGAGGTTTTCTTTGAGGACTGGAAGCTTTATGAGGGCTGGGGGCGTGAGGCCAAACAATTGGATGAAGAGGGATCAAGCCGTGGCCTAATTCGGAGTCTGTTGCTTGACCATTGCCTCCTCCTTCACCCAGAGCAGACGGCCCGTATAGAAAACAAGCCGTCCGCGTATACCGTGGGCAGCCTGCAAAGAAAATCGCAAATGGATGTGTTGCTCGAATTTATCAAAACGGTGTTGGAGCATCAGAATCCTGCGGAAAAGCTCAAGAAACTGGCTGAATTAATTGACGATGTTTTTCAGTTAATGCCTTCTGATAAGCACATGGTTGTGAGAGATTTAGGCTGCTTAGATTCGGTAGCTTCGCTGCAGTGCCGAGCAGTTGGGTGATTTTCCAAGGATCAGGATGCAAAAAATTTAGTAACTACTCAGCGTAATTTTTTTCAAAAAATAAAAAATAATGCTTGACACGTTTTTTCGCAAAAAACCGTAATTTTATGCGATTCATCGAAAGGCTTTAGGCTTGCCATTTATAGCATCTAGCTCGTTCAAGAAAAGCCGGATAGCTTTACAAGCACCCCAGACCGGTTGCCGATGCCTTTCGTGGCGCTTAGCCCATCCTCGACGGCAAAATTCGAGTATTGAAACCGGCCTTATAATATCGTTACTCCAAACGGTTTACGGTATTTATTTTGACAGTCAATGACATTGACGTGGAATCCACGATCAAAACTGCTCAGCAATTGCTTGCCGAGGAATCGCAATTGTCGCCGGCTTTGCGTACGATACTGGGTGTTCTGATTATGCTGGTGCAGATCATGGCGGGCCGTTTGAACTTGAACAGCCGTAATAGTAGCAAGCCACCCTCATCTAATCGTTTTGGCAATGGCGGGAGAGATGATAAAGGGGGGCTCCGGCAAAAAATCCGGTGGTCAGCCGGGGCGCATCGGCACCACGCTGGAAAAGATTGATAATCCCGATGTGATTAAACTCCTGACGGTCGACCGGAGTCTTTTGCCGCCCGGCGACTAGACGGTGGTCGGTTTCGACTCTCGCCAAGTATTTGATATTGACATCCTGCGCGTCGTGATCGAATACCAAGCCGAAATCTTGGAAAATCACCAGGGGCAACGCTTTACAGCGCCCTTTCCAGCGGGGGTGGTGACTAAAGCCGTTCAGTACGGCAACGGCGTCAAAGCCCAGTCGGTATATTTGTCGCAGTATCAATTGATTCCCTATAATCGGGTTCAAGAGCTCTTTCAGGAGAAACTGGACCCATCAGCGAGGGTTCGATTTTTACCTATAATCAACAGGCCTATGAACTGCTTGAGCAGTTTGAGCAAAAGCTGATCGTCAAACTACTCCATACGCGGGTGATTCATGCCGATGAGACTGGCTTTAATTTCAATGGCAAAAACCACTGGTTACACAGTGTGTCCAGTCCGCTGTGGACGCTGTATTACGCGCATGAAAAACGCGGACTGGAGGCAATGGAAAGCTTACCCCTGTTAAAGCTGTTTTCCGGCATCCTGGTTCCCGATCATTGGAAACCGTATTTCAAACTCATTTGTCAGCATGCCTTATGCAATGCCCATCACTTACGGGAATTGGCTTTTGCCCATGAAGAAGAGGGGCAGGCCTGGGCAAAATCGATGATCGATCTATTGGCAAGCATTCTGGACGATGTTTATTCACAGGGCGGGAGGTTACCTGAAGATCAAGCCGTTCAGTACCGCGAACAATACCGGGCGATATTGAAGCAGGCGGAGTTGGAATGCCCACCCCCCGCCTGAGCCGGAAGGAAAAGACCACAAAAAGAGGGGACGCACCAAACGGAGTAAATCCCGAAATTTACTGAAACGCTTGCGCGATTTTGAGCAAGAAATGATATGCTTCATGACCGGCGAGGAGGTATCCTTTACCAATAATCAGAAGGAAATGATATTCGCATGACCAAGTTGCATCAGAAAATTTCCGGTTGCTTCCGATCTATGGAAGGGGAGAAAATCTTTTGCCGTGTGCGTAGTTATTTATCGACTTGCCGTAAAAATGATGTCTCCGCCACCGATGCCCTGACTCTGCTTTTTGAAGGCAGCTTGCCGGATTATATTCTTTAACTGCATGAGCGCGTGTATCATGTCAAATCAATATCAAAATTTGGGATGGTTGTTAATCACGCTGAATAATTACGATAGTTTTTAAAAAATAGGGATCTAACGTGAAAACTCAATTACCCATGATTTCCAGGAGTTCAACATTTACAGCAGCGTTTAGACGACGTGAAAGATGGTTGTCAGGCATTTTTTTATGCATAGTGATTTTTCTGGTTTGGTGTTGGGTGTACAGTCGAACCTCCCTCTTGGCGTGGCGAACACCTTTATCATACGGGTGGGATGCGTGGCTGGATCTGGGCTTTGCGAAAGCATATATGGACGGGGATATTTTTCCAGTCGCCTATAAGTGGGTAGCCCACCTTAATGCCCCTTTTTCTGCCAATTGGAATGATTATCCATTAACGGAAGAGTTTATCTTCGCAAGCATGGGTTGGCTGGGGAAGGAAGTAGGAGTATTTGCTGCAGCTAATCTCATGGTATTGCTGGCGCATTTATTAGCGGGGTTGTCCTTCTGGTATGTGGGTAGAGAATTAAATTATCGTCCCGCATTTGTATTTGCTGGCGCCATCCTTTTTGCCTTTTCCCATTATATATTTGCCCGCAACTTACAACATATTGTCCTGGCATATTATTGGCCGGTGCCGCTGATGCTAATGGTAAGTTGGTGGGCCTATTCATCTGTGGCCATCCAAATCAAGAGCCGGAAATGGTTAATAGCCGTCATGGTCGCCGTAATTTCTGGTACGTTTAATCCCTACTACACAGGAATGTTCCTGCAGTTTCTCGGCTTCGCTGTTTTACTTCATCTTGCCAGAAAGCAAAATCACCTGATCAGCTTTCCCTTGTTGCTGTTTGGGATGGCTATTACAGGTTTCCTGATCATGAATGGTGATACTCTAAGCTACTCATGGCTTCATGGAGAGAATCCTCTGGCCGTTATTCGCAATTTGGGTTCGCTGGAAAATTATGCCCTGAAAATTCCCGAACTGATATTTCCCCCCGCTTATCACCGATGGCACACCTGGGCCCTATATGGGCAGAGCCACTACTTTTTAGACACGATGATTAAAGGTGAGATGGGTTCTCCTTATCTTGGAATAGTGGGGTTAATCGGGTTGACATGGCTAATGGGTGCTGCTTTGTACCGCCTGCTTCAAGGCAGGTTGCAACTGATCCCGGTGCATGCTTGGCAAGTTCTTTGGATTTTGTTGTATTCTTTAGTTGGTGGCATTAACCTTCTTTTAGGTACATTTGGATTTATGTTGTTTCGTGGCACCAATCGTTTTAGCATCGTCATATTGGCGATAGCATTGCTCTTTCTGGTGCGTCAACTTTCTCGAAAATGTTCAGGGAAATGGGTACTTCCCCTTGCCTGTGGAATTACAGTTATTGGTTTGTGGGATCAGTTACCGCCAAAAGTTCCAGCGGTACAAATTCAACAAACTTCTGGTTTTGTCCAGTCCGACCGCAGTTTCGCAACGGAACTGGAAGCGAAAATACCGCTAAGTTCGATGGTTTTTCAATTACCTGTGGCCGATTTTCCAGAGATTCCTCCCATAAACAAGATGGGTGACTATGAGCATTTAAGGCCATACTTGTTTACTCAGCATTTACGATACTCGTATGGCACCAATAAGGGCCGCGGCGATGCCGATTGGCAAATTGAGCTAAGTAAGCTGGCCCCGGCAGACATGGCTACTAAATTAGAAGCTTATGGATTTGGTGCAGTTATGATTAATCGAAAAGGATTCGAGGATAAGGGAATACGGCTAATAAATGAACTTGTTAATTCAAACAGGCCCGTGATTGAGGATAATGGGGAATTGATCGCTATCAGATTAAATCCCTCAGCAGTTCCGGTTCTTCCTAAATCGCCACCCGCTTATAGTATTGGTTGGTCAGGTAATGAGGGAAATCAGCGATGGGCCGTTTCAAAACGCGCCGAGATCACACTATGGAATAACGGCAATAATCCCACTGCGGCAACCATTGAGTTCAGCTTAATGACTCTAAAGCCAAGAAACATAAGGATTGGGGTAAATAATGAAATATTGCAGAATTCTTCTTTAGGCACCAGTAGCTCAGAGGTTCATTTTAATTTGACCTCTGTAATCCTGCTTCCAGGTCAAAACTCTTTGTTTATCGAGACGGATGTCCCCCCAGAACTTCCCGGAAATGGCGATCTTCGAAAAATATCTTTTGGTATTAAAGGATTCCAATATTCGCTTTTAGATGCTTTGCGCAACAAGGTATAACAAAAATGCAATGTGGTACACTAACATTAGATTTGATGTTATTTTTTGGAAATAAGCGTGAGATGCTAAAATGAAGGTAGTTATTCTTGCTGGCGGATTGGGAACACGAATTAGTGAAGAAACTACTACGCGACCAAAACCTATGGTAGAAATCGGTGGTAAGCCCATTCTTTGGCACATTATGAAGATTTATTCCCACCACGGGATCAACGATTTTATTATCTGTTGCGGCTACAAGGGCTATGTCATCAAAGAGTATTTCGCCAATTATTTTTTGCACATGTCCGACGTTACATTCGATATGGAGCATAACCAGATGGAAGTTCATCAGCGTTTTGCCGAGCCTTGGAAAGTAACTCTGGTGGATACCGGCGAAGAGACAATGACTGGCGGCCGCTTGAAACGGGCGGCAAACTACCTCAAGGATGAAGAGATTTTTTGTCTGACCTATGGCGATGGCGTGAGTGACGTTAATATCAGCGAGCTAATCGCTTTCCACAAGGCGCAAAACGTCAAGGCCACCTTGACGGCGGCCGTTCCACCCGGACGCTTTGGTGCTCTGGATCTTGCGGGTAATAGGATCAATAGCTTCATGGAAAAACCCAAGGGTGATGGGGCAGTGATCAACGGCGGCTTTTTTGTGCTATCGCCGGTTGTCATTGATTACATCAACGACGACCGGACAATCTGGGAGCGCGAACCCTTGGAGCGTTTGGCTCAAGAGGGTGATTTGGCTGCGTTCCAGCACCATGGTTTCTGGCAACCGATGGATACCTTGCGTGACAAGATACATCTTGAAGAATTGTGGCAATCCGGCAAAGCGCCGTGGAAGGTCTGGTCGTGAATCCGATATTTTGGAAGGGCAAACGAGTTTTGCTAACCGGACATACTGGTTTTAAAGGCAGTTGGCTGTCGCTTTGGCTGCAATCGATGGACGCAAAGGTTGTAGGTTTTGCACTAGCTCCGCCTACGATCCCAAGTTTGTTTGAGGTTTCCGGGGTTGGCAAACGCATGACCAGCATCATTGGTGATATTCGCGACCTGGAACTTGTGCAAGCGGTCTTCGCCGAGCACAAGCCTGAGATCGTTTTCCACATGGCAGCCCAGCCGTTGGTGCGTTATTCCTACCAAAACCCGGTCGAGACCTACTCCACCAACGTCATGGGTACGGTAAATGTGCTCGAAGCGGTGCGTAACACGCTTGGTGTCAAGTCTGTAGTCAACATCACCACCGATAAATGCTACGAAAATCGCGAGTGGGTATGGGGTTATCGTGAAAACGAGCCCATGGGTGGCTACGACCCCTACAGCAACAGCAAAGGCTGCGCAGAACTGGTGACCGCTGCCTACCGTAACTCCTACTTTAATCCAGAGAATTATAAAGAACATGGCGTGGCTTTGGCCTCTGCCAGAGCCGGAAATGTTATCGGAGGTGGTGATTGGGCAGAAGACCGGCTCATCCCGGACATCATGCGTGCAATCATTCAAGGTAAACCGGTCAATATCCGCAATCCGCATGCAACCCGTCCCTGGCAGCATGTGCTGGAGCCGCTATCCGGTTACTTATTACTGGCGCAAAAGCTTTATGAGGAAGGCGAAAGTTACGCGGAAGGCTGGAACTTTGGTCCGAACGATGAAGATGCCAAACCCGTGCAATGGATTGTCGAAAAATTGACAAAGGCCTGGGGTGAAGACGCAAGCTGGGCGCTGGAAGGGGGTGATCATCCGCATGAAGCGCATTACCTTAAGCTTGATTGTTCCAAGGCAAAAGCGCGCCTGAACTGGATGCCGAAGTGGCATCTGGATGATACTCTTGGTAGAATCGTCGAATGGCAAAAACAGTATCGGCAGGGAGCGGACATGAAAGCTGTAACACTGGAACAAATCGCTCACTACATTAAAAATGTGTAATTTTGAGCAGTAATAGACTTATGTATTTAATAATTATTAAGTTGTTTAACTTAAGTTAGAAGAAGGAAAAATTATATTGGCACTGAGGGAAAGTGGAAAAGCCGATGGTAGTGGAAAAATTCAAGCAGACATTCCAAAAGAATTCGGTCATAAGGTAGAAATGTTAGTTTTGCCTATGCATGACAACATTGACTCCTCGATACTTCAGTTGACGCATACTTTTTGAGCAACGCATTTGAAGACAACTCTGCTGAAGACGCCATTCGGCAAAAATACATCACACACTGATAATCGGATAAAAAATCGGAGCTTTAAAATGCACGCATTAACACGTATAGAAACGGTTGACGAAAAGGGGTATATCCATCTCCAGCTCGAAAAGGCTGCAGGTGCCAAAGTAAGAATTATTATTGAAGATATGGATAGTAATTCCTCCCAAGCAACAATACCTTCTGAAAGCCTTGCTATAGCCCGTATGCAGGAGCAGACCGGTTTTGTTAAAAATGTAATAGGCTCACCTGCTGAGGATGCTTGGAATGATTTGTAAAATCAAAGCAGGTACCATCTACAAGATACCCTTTCCATTTACAGATCTAACTGAAACTAAAAAACGGCCAGCGTTAGCGGTGACGAATAGTGACGTCCATGGCGATGCACAGTTTCTTTTTATTACAACAACACCACCTGAAGCCACTGAAAAAGCCATAGCACTTGATGTTGCAGATTTTGTTACCGAATCTTTACCTCTACAAAGTTATATTCGATTTGAAAAATCTATTCTTCTTAATGAGTCATTGGTTATCAAGGAGTGGGCGCAGCTCACTAATGCAACCATGGCTCGAATATATCGCGCAGTTATTACTAATGAAGTAAACGGGTTCGATAAATTTGGAAGTATTCAGAAAAGCTTCATACCCGGCCAAAGTGTTATTCCTCCTTCAGGCAAGGTAATCGGTGCAGAAGAACGCCAACTCATGGTTGAAGCCTCGCTTGACGGTTGGTTAACCACGGGGCGCTTTAATGCAGAATTCGAAGAAAAGCTTGCAGCATTTATTGGTGTTAAGCATTTAATCACCGTTAACTCAGGCTCTTCAGCCAACCTCGTCGCATTCAGCACATTAACGTCTCCCAAGCTGGGCGATCGTGCCATAAAACCGGGTGATGAAGTTATCGGTGTGGCCGCCGGTTTTCCAACCACCGTCAACCCAATCCTTCAGTTTGGCGCAGTGCCTGTTTTTGTGGATGTGGATCCTAAAACCCATAACATTGATGCTACCAAAATTGAAGCAGCCATTGGCCCCAAGACCAAAGCCATCATGCTGGCCCACTCGCTGGGCAATCCCTTTAACCTTGATGTGGTCACGACCCTGTGCAAACAACACAATCTGTGGCTGGTAGAAGACTGCTGTGATGCCTTGGGCACCACCTATCGTGGTCAGATGGTCGGCACTTTTGGCGATATCGGCACCCTGAGTTTCTACCCGGCGCATCACATTACCATGGGAGAAGGCGGCGCCGTTTTTACCAACAGCAAAAAACTTAAAACCATCGCCGAAAGCTTCCGTGACTGGGGGCGCGATTGTTTCTGCGCGCCCGGAAAAGACAACACCTGCGGCAAACGTTTTTGCTTTAAGCTTGGCGAGCTTCCTAAAGGCTACGACCACAAGTACACATACAGCCACTTGGGCTTCAACCTAAAAATAACTGACATGCAGGCGGCCTGTGGTGTTGCACAATTAGATAAGGCGCCTCAATTTATTCAGGCCCGCAAGGACAACTTTGCCTATCTCAAAAACCGCCTAAAGAGCTGCGAAGCCTTTTTAGAGTTACCCGAAGCGACCGAACACTCAGACCCTTCGTGGTTCGGCTTTCCGATTACGGTGAAAGAAAATAGCCCTGTTACACGACTGGATCTGTTGACTTACCTGGATCAGAACAAAATCGGATCGCGCCTGCTGTTTGCCGGCAACCTGACGCGCCAGCCTTACATGATTGGGGCCAACTTCCGTATCAGTGGCGACCTGACTAATACCGACAATGTAATGAACAACACCTTCTGGATTGGCGCGCAGGCGGCGCTGACTAATGAGATGCTGGAGTTCGCGGTCAGCAAGATTGAAGCTAATCTGGGTGTCAATGCCTGATGTCAACAACTCAAATACTCGCTAACAGAATTCGGCAGAATGCTTTAAAAATGGTGCATCGGGCAAAGGCATCTCATATTGGCAGCGCGCTCTCCATTACGGATATTCTCGCTGTGCTATATGGGGAAGTCATGAACTTTAACCCTGCTGACCAGGATTACAAGTTGCGTGACCGCTTTATTTTGAGCAAGGGCCATGCATGTGTCGCTGTTTACTCCACGCTTGCCGAGGTCGGGTTCATTCCAAAAGAGCAACTGGAAACTTATGGTGATGATTTTTCATGGCTAATGAACCACATTAGCCATAAGGTGAATGGCGTAGAGTTTTCCACTGGCTCACTCGGCCACGGGTTGCCTTTTGGGGTGGGTAAAGCTCTGGCGGCAAAGGCGCGTGGTGAGACTTGGCGAACCTTTGTTTTATTGAGCGATGGCGAGATGGATGAAGGTACGAACTGGGAAGCGTTGATGTTTGCGGCACATCACAAGCTTACAAACCTCACAGCCATCATTGATTACAACAAACTCCAGAGTCTTGACTCCGTAGCGAATACACTGGGTCTGGAGCCGCTCGTCGATAAATTAAAGGCATTTGGTTGCGCGGTGCATGAAATCGATGGGCATGATCATCGATTAATTGCCGAAGCACTGCTATCCAGTATTGCCGATGAAAAACCTACAGTCATTGTCGCCCACACCATCAAAGGTAAAGGTGTCAGTTTTATGGAAAATCGCGTTGAATGGCACTACAAAAACCCAAATGACGAACAACTGACTAAGGCGCTAGCTGAACTGGAGATGACTTATGCGTAATGCTTTCATTAACGAGTTAGTCGCTGCCGCAGAAATTAACGACAATATCGCGTTAGTCGTTGGTGATTTGGGTTTCAGCGTCGTAGAGCCATTTGCGACTCGCTTCCCGAAGCGTTTTTTCAATGCGGGAGTGGCAGAGCAGAATATGATGGGGTTGTCTGCTGGTCTGGCCTCGGAAGGTTTTCATGTTTTTGCCTATTCCATAGCGAACTTTCCCACATTCAGATGCGCCGAGCAAATTCGAAATGACGTGGATTACCACAACCTTCCTGTGACGGTAGTGGCCGTCGGTGGTGGGCTGGCCTATGGAAATCTTGGTTATTCACACCATGCGGTACAAGATTACGCATTGATCCGTTCGATGCCGAATATGCTGATTGCAGCCCCAGGCGATCCGATGGAAGCCAGAGCATGTATGCGCTATCTAATCAACAATCCACAACCTAGCTATCTACGCTTAGGGAAGGCCGGAGAGCCATGTATTCATGCCGAAATACCAGAGGTGTCACCGGGTAAATGGCTGGCTATTCGTGAAGGTGAGAAGGGTGGGGTTAGTTATTTAACAACGGGCGCCACCTTGGAGCTTGTAAATCAACTGTTGACCCAGAGACCCGATCTAAAGTCCTGTTCTCTCAACTCAATGCCATTATGGAGCATGAAGTTGAAAGAGGCACAAGCACAGCAGGTTGAAAACTTTGAAAAAATCATCACGGTTGAGGATCATTTGATGGATGGAGGTTTTGGAAGTTGGCTGTTGGAAGCAACCTCAATACGCCCTGAGCTTTTGGCTAGAATCAAGATAAAATCTCTTAATTCAAAGGTTTGTGGAATGGTTGGCAAACAATACACTTTAAATATGCTAGGCGGTTTAAGCGAGAAGATAGTCGCGATACTCTAGGTAGATATGGCTTTAAATTTTCAAATTAGGACTTACAGCATGATAAAAATTTCCACTTTGATACCGCGAAAAAGAGCCTTTAAAAGAAGACTTTCTATAAAAGATAAAATTTCATTTGTTTTGGCAGAAGGTGCATTTTCGAAATTAAAAATTTCTTTACTTGATAAATTAGATGCTTTTCTAAGGTTTCTCTACAAAACGATTCATCGTCAAATTTCTAGATTTAGTGTTAAGCATAATCTAAAGAAAAAAATCCAAGCTATAGAAATCATGGTTGATTGCGGAGTATTTAAATTGTGAGTGATAAAGAGCAACTAAAACCTATTCCTGTATTTTCTCCGAGGGATAATCCTGTCCTTTTTTACATCCGCTGCTTATTTGATTTGCAACTCAAGACCATCGTTGATTTTTTACGCCCGGAATTGTCGAATATATTAAATAATATCTTAGACATAGGCGCTGGAAATTCTCCATGGAAAAGCTTTTTGCCGAATGACATTGAGTATGTGGGTTTGGATATTAAGAATGCTGGCGATTTTAATATGCGCGAAAATAATGAAGTCATTTATTACTCTGGAGGTATTTTCCCATTTACTGAAAATACATTCAGTAATGCATTGTGTTCAGAAGTGTTGGAACATGTTTCAGATACGGAAACGTTTTTGAGTGAAATTTACAGGTGCTTGGAACCGAATGGCAAGATTATATTAACGGTGCCTTGGTCGGCCCGAAGGCATCATCTGCCTAATGACTACTTTCGCTTTACGCCCGAAGCACTTGAGTTACTTTTTACTAAAAAAGGATTTATTGAAATAGAAATAGCTGAAAGAGGTAACGACTTTGCAATGATATTTAATAAAATCTTTGTGTTAATCCACGGTTTGTTTTTTCCAAAAAAGAAAATAACTTTGGTTTTAACCTTACCCATCAGCGTAATGCTTCTGCCAAGTTTGTTAATATTTTTTATTGCAGCCCATTTGACCATGAAATTAAAAGTTGGATCGCGTATCGATCCTTTGGGGTACGCATTAACTGCAAAGAAGTCTCCATTGCCGACTTTGGATTCCACTGACTTTACCAACTAACTAAGAGATTTTTATGTCGACTATTCGCTCTTGTCCAGTCTGTCAAAGCACTCCCGAAAGTGCTTCACTTTTTCAGGAAGAAAATATTGACGAAAGCAGGCTTTCTGGATTTAGTTACGCTTCTCGCAAGGAGCCGGAATATATGTGTCACCGATTGGTGCGCTGTAGGGTATGCGATTTGGTTTATGCGAGTAATCCACCAGGGCAGGATGAGCTTGCAAATTCCTATCATGTTGCTGAATACGATAGTTCGGAGGAGGCTAATGACGCAGCCCAAACCTACATTAATTCTATGCAGCCTATCCTGTCCAAGGTGAAGCATAAAAATAAAGTTCTTGAAATCGGGTCAGGAACAGGTGTTTTGCTTGAGCTATTAAAAGTTCAAGGTTTTACGGAATTGGTTGGAATCGAGCCTTCGTCTGCTGCAATAGCCAAAGCACCTGAGCATCGTCGTGATTGGCTACGGGAGTGTATCTTTGACGAAAATATGTTTGAGCCTGAATCCTTTGATTTGATCTGCTGTTTTATGACTTTGGAACATGTACATGATCCTATGACAATTGCTTTGTCTGCATGGAGGTTGTTACGACCGGGTGGTGTTTTTGTTACAGTGACTCATGACTATGAAAGTTTAGTTAATCGTATGATGGGAAAGAAGTCCCCGATTATCGACATCGAACACATGCAATTATTTTCTAGGGTTAGCATCTATGAGCTCTTCAATCGAAGTGGCTTTATAGACATTTCAACTAGCCCGTTCATCAATCGCTATTCGCTTGGGTATTGGATGCGTCTTGCGCCCTTGCCCAAAGCAGCAAAAGGTTTATTGGAATGGGCGATCATGCATTCTGGCATGAATAAGCTTAAAGTTGGATTGAATGTCGGCAATACGATTGCGGCAGGTTTCCGTGGAGAAGCATAGATAATCCATGCTTTCCGAGAACCAACGGTTAATACAAGTTGTTCTATGGTTTTTTTGGCTGCATTCATCTGAGTGTATCATTAGTAGGGTTTATTTAAAAATGAGCGATTGGCGAGTAACTGTTTTAGGTGAAACAAAGTCGCTTGATGATGTCATATTTCATTTGATCCATGAATGTCATGCATTGATCATTGAAGATTATCGGATTTGAAAAATAGTATCGGCGGTATAAAGATTTCAAATAACATAGTAACTTGCTGTTTCATAATCCTTAATTTATAACATTCGAATAGGTTTTTTTAAAATGCAAATAGCCATCCTTGGAGCTACCAGCCAGATCGCCAAAGACCTGATACTATCCTTTTCCAAACAAGACAGCCACAAATTGACCCTTTTTGCGCGACGTCCAGAGGGCGTGACCCAGTGGCTGGTTAGTGTTGGCTTGTCGGGTCGATACGAAGTTGCTGATTTTAAAGCCTTCGGTGAAGGCCTGCATTTGGACGGTATTCTTAATTTCGTGGGCGTGGGTGATCCGGCAAAATCTGTAGTTATGGGTGCGTCTATTTTTGATGTGACGCTGAAATACGACGAAATGGCGTTGGACTATGTGAGGCAGCATCTCCAGTGCCGCTACATTTTTCTGAGCAGCGGCGCCGCCTATGGCTCAAGTTTTAATGAACCTGCCGATGAAAACACCAAGGCGGTAGTCGCGATTAATAACTTGAAGCCGCAGGACTGGTATGCGGTGGCCAAACTACACGCCGAATGCCGCCACCGTTCATTGTCTCAACTGCCGATTGTCGATATTCGGGTGTTCAACTATTTCAGTCATACTCAGGATCTGTCGGCGCGATTTTTAATAACAGATATGTTGCGCTCTATTCGTGACAAGACTGTGTTGAAGACCTCACCTGCGTACATCGTGCGTGACTTTCTACATCCGTCTGATTTTTATCATTTGGTTGCAGCCATTCTTGGGTCACCTGCGGTCAACACGTCCGTTGATTGTTACAGCAAAGCTCCGATTGATAAGCCGGCCTTATTGGCAGCCATGCAAAATGGATTTGGGTTGCGCTATGAAATAGCAGAGGCGAACGTTGGGGTCAATGCAACGGGGAGCAAACCCCACTACTACTCATTAAATACCCGAGCTGCTGATTTTGGATATGTCCCCTCTTTTACTTCTCTAGAAGGAATTCTGATTGAATCAAGGAAATTATTACTAAATGCCCGTCAAGGCAGTTGGACGTGAAGAGGAGACCGCGGAAAAAGCCACTGTATGGTCAGAAGCGACGGTCAGATCGCAGATCTAAACCAGGTTGTATAGAAGTACAACGGGCAAAGCGCCAGCTTGAACCAAGCCGTGGCAGAATAAAACTACTTGCAAGATTTATAGCTGTTGGACTTCTTAATACGGTTGTTGGCTACGCGATCTATAGCATTTTAATTTTATTAAATGTGCCCTATTTAGTCGCGCTTCTTGTGGGGACTATTGCAGGCGTGATTTTTAATTATTTTAGTATTGGGCGATTGGTTTTTAAGTCGCGGGGAGGGGGGATTGTTTTTGTTAAGTTTATTGCTGCCTACGGAGTGGTGTATTGTATAAATGCAGCCGCGCTGGAAGTTTTAATTAAGCATTTCCAGTTCAACCCTTACATCGGTCAGGCTTTATGTGTTCCGTTGAGTGTAATTATAAGTTGGCTCTTAATGAACTACTGGGTTTATAAAAAGGAATAATATGATGTTGAAAAAAAAGCTAATAAGTATTGTGACTCCTTGCTATAACGAGGAGGAAAATATCGACGAACTGCATCAGCGCATTACCGCTGTCATGGCTACACTGCCCTACGATTACGAACATATCTGTATCGACAATGCCTCGACCGATAGTACAGTCAGGAAGATCAAGGAGATTGCAGCGCGAGACAAACGCGTAAAACTGATCGTAAATGCACGTAATTTTGGACATATTAAATCGCCTTATTACGGCATACTTCAGTCGCGCGGTGACGCCTGCATTCTGATCGCTTCCGACCTTCAGGACCCGCCGGAAATGATAGCCGAATTCATAAAAAAATGGGAAGAGGGTTACAAGACGGTGCTCGCAGTCAAGCCGGAAAGCGAAGAGTCCTCGGCGATGTTTTTTTTGCGCAAAGCCTATTACCGTTTCATAACCCGCATATCCGACGTGCCGCTAGTGCAGAATGCTACAGGCGCCGGCTTATTCGACCGAGTTGTTGTTGACATCCTGCATAATATCCAGGATTCCTACCCTTATTTTCGCGGACTCTTGTGTGAAATAGGTTTTCCAATTGCAACGGTTCCGTTCAAGCAGCCGAAAAGACAACGAGGTATTACCAAAAATAATTTTTACACACTTTATGATATTGCGATGCTTGGCATTACAAATCACTCAAAGATACCGCTGCGTCTAATGGCGATGAGCGGTTTTCTGCTTTCTTTTTTGAGCCTGCTGGTGGCCATGACGTTTTTCATCGCTAAACTCGTCTATTGGGATTCATTCCAACTGGGTACCGCCCCAATGTTGATAGGCATTTTTTTCTTTGGGGCTATTCAAACCTTTTTCATTGGAGTGCTTGGCGAGTATGTCGCTTCCATCCATACTCAGGTACGCAATATGCCTTTGGTGGTAGAAATTGAACGAGTGAACTTTTGAGTTGTATGAATGTTTGTTTAAAGATAGCCTTAGCGGTCACCCCCAAACGGAAGCAAGCTGAAGAAAAGCTCCGGCTTCTAATTTGAAGCTGTCAGATCGAGAAAGAATTTATCAGTTTGTGACGGATTCAATCGCCTCCGGCCCATAGCAAATAGTGTTAAACTGATGGTTTATTAAACGCATCTTAAAAATTCCCTTGCCGCCACTGAGTCTATATATCCATATCCCATGGTGTATTAAAAAATGCCCTTATTGCGACTTTAATTCGCACGCGATTAAAGCCGACACGCCTGAAGCTGCTTATATTGATGCGCTGCTGAATGATTTGGACAAAGACTTGCAACGCTATGCCATCACCCGGCCCATCAGCAGTATTTTTATCGGGGGGGGGACGCCCAGCCTGTTTTCACCGGAGTCCATCAATCGCTTGTTAAACGGCATTAGGCAACGGGTTGCGCTAATAGATAAACTCGAAATTACCCTTGAGGCCAATCCGGGCACTTTTGAGAGCCATAAATTTGCCGAATTCAGGGCCTTGGGGATTAACCGCTTATCTATCGGCATACAAAGCTTTAACGATACACTGTTAAAAAAACTGGGCCGGGTACACTCGGCTCAAGAAGCCATTATTGCGGCGGAAATCGCGCATCAGGCAGGCTTTGAGAATTTTAATCTGGATTTGATGTTTGGCTTGCCCGATTCCAATCCTGACGACAGCGAAGCGGATGTGGCAACCGCCATATGCCTGAAGCCAGCGCACATTTCTTTTTACCAGTTAACCTTGGAACCCAATACCTATTTCCATAAATTCCCGCCCCGATTACCCAATGATGAACTCATTTTTACAACGCAAAAACACTGCCAAAGATTATTAGCGGATCACGATTATCAGCAGTATGAGGTTTCAGCCTATAGCCAACCGGGCTTGCACTGCCGGCATAATGTAAACTATTGGCAATTTGGCGATTATCTGGGCATAGGCGCGGGCGCTCACGGTAAAATAACGCAAACGTTACCCGATAAAATCATCCGTAGTTTTAAACCCAAAAGCCCTGAGCAATATTTAAGCGATACGCATAAAAACGGCGGATCTGAGGTTATTTCTGTAACCGATTTTCCGCTGGAATTCATCATGAATCATTTACGCCTGAAACAAGGCTTTACACTGGACACTTATCAGGCAACAACCGGCTTGGCTATAAGTACGCTGGAACCTGCGTTATCAACGTGCCTTAGCCAAGGGTTGCTTATCTATCAGGATGAGCATTATTATTGTTCAGAACGAGGCTGGAATTTTATGGACAACGTTTTAGAAAAATTCATGCCTTGATCGCTCTCAAGTCCCCCTTTAATCTTTTTATTTACCTGAAGCGTGACGGGGTTTGCAACCCCGTTACTCACGTTTTGAAAGCTAATGAAGTCTTCAAACGTTTCGGTCGGGGTTGCAAACCCCGACCAGCATCGGCCTTGTACCTATTTTATCAAACTACATATTAACTACTTTTACCTTATCATGCTTGATTATCAAAAAGACTTTATCTCCTGCGCCTTGGATTGCGGCGTATTGAAATTTGGCGAATTCCTGTTAAAGTCAGGCCGCACCAGCCCTTATTTCTTCAATACCGGTTTGTTCAATACCGGCGCTCAACTGGGGAAACTGGGGCATTTTTATGCCCAGGCATTGATTCAATCCGGTATTAAACCGGATATTCTTTACGGCCCCGCCTACAAAGGCATCCCGCTGGTGAGCACCACCTCTATCGCATTCGCTCAAATTACGGGTGCAGACATTCCCTTTGCTTTTAACCGTAAAGAAGCGAAAGATCACGGCGAAGGCGGCAGTCTGGTGGGCGCGCCTTTGCAAGGCAAGGTTGTTATTTTGGATGATGTTATTACCGCCGGCACATCCGTCAGGGAGTCAGTGGACATCATAAGAAATGCCGGAGCAACACCCGCAGGTGTTTTGATTGCCCTGGACAGACAGGAAAAAGGACAAAATAACAGCTCCGCTATTCAGGAAGTCCAGGATCAATTTAGCATACCGGTTATTGCCATCATTACGCTGGCGAATATTATCGACTATCTAACAGCCGATGCCAGCGATCAACTCAATGCCATAAAAGACTATCAGCGACTTTATGGTATTTAGGATGCTTATCCTTTTCGGGTATCCGGATTTACTGTTGCGGACGGGTTTGCAAAACCCGTCCAGTTCAAAGGGACGTAGCCCTCTCCCATTTTGCTGCCATAAACTAAAACTCGACATCCCATATTTTTTGCATATCCAACTCGATCAGTATCTCATCCGCTGACATAACCTCCGGCTTTTCAATGCTGAATGGCTTTTTTTGGGGCTGGAAAACCAAAACTTGCTTTGCTTCCGTGTCGATTAACCAACCCAAACTTGCGCCGTTTTCAATATATTCCTGTATCTTATCCTGCAAGGCTTTTAAATTGTCACTGGCTGATCGAAGCTCAATAACAAAATCAGGACACAACGGTAAAAACCGTTGTTTCTGTTCTGGTGTTAAAACTGCCAAACGTGTTCTTTTTACCCAAGACACATCGGGCGAACGAATTGCGCCATTTGGCAAAACAAAACCACTGGACGAGTCGAATACGACACCACTGCCTTCTCTTTCTGCCCAATTGTATAACTGAGCAGTCAACCTGGAGTTTCGCCAACCCGTTTCTCCACCTGTAGGAGCCATAATTTCACAATCTCCTTGTGCCGTGCGCTCAATGCGCAATTCTTTGTTTGCCTGACAAAATTCAAAAAACTGATCATTAACCACGCGCATCGAAAGCGGCCAGTGCAGCACTACTGGGCTTATGTATGAATTTTGTTTGACGTCATTATGCAAGCTGGCAGCCATAAAAACCTCTTTTGTTTTTTTCAATTATTCGCATAGGTTACATGATAAAAAACCACCCGCAAACTGTAGCGGAAGTGGATGCTTCAATCAATCGAAACCGACGCCGTTGCTTTTAAGCGCCTGGAAAAAACTCCGGATTGATTACTTGATCAAACGTCCAAGGGCAAGGAATATTACTCCAAGGCCATCACATTTTGAGAATCCATAGCAGGACTGGGTTTGCAACCCAGTCCTTAATGTTTCAAAACAACTTCAAGCAAAAGTGCTGTTCACGTATCATGGCAGAAACGTTGCGGACGGGTTTGCAAAACCCGTCCGGCTCAAACCCCGTCACGCTTTGTGTGAGAAATGATTAAAATCCGTCCAACTTAAATCCTGTTATAACCTACCGAGCCAGTAGTCCGGCCGCCGACGGTGCGGAGCAACAACCAAGACCTCAACATCGGCCCCCACTTGCCGGTAAAGAATATTGTACGGGAAACCTGGAACCCGATAACGCCGAATATCGGGTGGAAACTCGATTTTATTGCGGTGCGGAGCCTCACAAACCTTAGCCATTGCTGTGTCGAAGGCAACAAGATAACGCGCCCCAAGGCCCGGCTGTCGAGACTCGTAATAGGCGACGTGCTCAAGGTACTCGATTCTTGCAGCAGGGTTGAAAAAGTAACTCACTTGATAAGTGCCTGAGCTTCTTGACGCACTATCTCGGCGGGAATACGCTCTGCCAATCCCTGATCCATCTCAGCGGCACGGCGTGCCGCCTCTTGAAACCAAAGTTGTTCGATTTCTGCCTCTGACAGCGTATCAAGACTGGAAAGCAATTGTTCGGCCAATTGAGCCCGTTCCTGCACAGGAAGGGACAAGGCTTCGCGACGGATCATTTCAATGTTCATAGATAAACTCTCATTTCTTACTAGCTCATAGAAGGGCTAGGTTTGGAACCCAGTCCTTAATGTTTCAAAACAACTTCAAGCAAAAGTGCAATTCACGTAGCATGGCACAAACCCCGTCACGCTTTGGAAGTGGCGGCATTGGAACGCCGGTTACGAAAAGCATGTGCCAGACCTGCTGAACTAAAACTTCTAAATCAATCGAATCTGACCCATTGATTCATCTAACGCGAAGCTCAGGGGCGTAGCGTTAGCGGAGTCCGCTGGAGCGTTGGGTTAGGCTGTTCGTGCGCTTGGCTACCTCAATTAGATAACGTAACGCTTCATTAACGGCTTCGGCATTCGGAAAAGCAGCAATCACGTCAGGCTCTAAACGAACGGTATCACAGAACTTTTTGCGCCCAGGCCCTAGTTTTCTTATCTGCAAACTTTGCAAATCATACTCGGGCCGTAATTCATCTTCAATTTCATTCTTGGTCATAGGCTTTTTGCTCCGATGGCGTTGCTTCTCTTGCACTAATTAAACGAATGGCATTGTTACGCACCATATAGGAAACGAACAACAATTCCCTTGAGCCGATTCACCCAGCGGGATAAACCGGAGTTCTTCGAAGGAATGGTCAGGATCATAGAAATCTACATACAATGGATCATCAAAAACCGTTTTCGCTTCTTCAAAAGAGACGCCATGTTTTGACAAATTTGCTGCTGCTTTGTTTTTATCCCGGTCGTATTCCATTGAAGCTGTATCCTCTGCACACACCATCATACACTATCCGTATTCCTTCCCTTTTAGCAAGCATCATTCGGCGGAACCGCTGATGCGTTCCGCCTTACGCGGGTTACGCGGGTACGCTAACCCGCCCTACGGTCCTCAACGCCCCGCGCCACTCCACGAAACCCGAAAACACCAAGGCGCTTCGTGGCGCGGGTGCGCTGGAACGGATGGTTAGGCATAGATTTATGCGATTCGTTCCTCACCGCATCCTACGGCCCTATTTCAGGTATTTCAGGTCGGGCACATCCTTATCCCTCCGGTGATCAGTCGATACAGGACACTGGTTCATACACTGATCGAACGAGGGGTCATTATAGAATTCGATGCACCGATAATACTTAGGAGTATTCATCCCATATTTGTGACAGGCTCTATCACCCCTCTTACTGAATGCATTCACACATTTCTTTACGCAGGGAGTGTAGTCACACGCAAACTGACAGTCGTCATTTTTGGCGTGGGCGACTTCCATCGTTACTAGAATACCTATCGCTAGGCATCCTACTATAACAAGTCCACCGAGTGGTTTAAACATATTGAGGTCTCCGCTAGTTTTGCAGCAATACATACATGAAACCTATTGCGCCTATTGAAAGACTCACGCATATGTAAGTAGCCTCCTATAGCCCGGTAGATTTACGCCAATATCTTAAAATATTAAATAATAAATTATTTTATTGTGGTTTATTTTTGTCGCAAGAAAAAAATAATATATGCTAATCGCCGTCTGTCATGTCTTTACGGTTTTTTAGGCAAATTTCCTTATTTATATAAGCAAATAGATTTTCGTGGTTACGTGCCTGACATTCATACTCAGTATATCCGTTGGTGTTATCATATATGCAATCCTTAAGGCGTTTAAGTAATTCTTGTTTTATAACAAAACATCCAGATTCATATTGATAAAATCCATAGCTACCAATAGGTGGAAGAATATTTTCTGCCCTGCATGCAGGTTTATAAAGCACCATAATACTGGTTATAAATATAAAAAAATAGGATATTTTTTGCATTCGATTTCGTCTATTATTGGTTTCTCTTGTTTTATAGTCCTTGAACTTGGAATACGCTCATTACTTAGGACTTACGCACGGGGCTTAAGCTGCCGCCTAACTAAAATTAGACATCCTAATAGACGTAAAACATTGCGTCATTTGTTTGCCTAATAATTAATAAAAAAATAAAAAAACTGTTATTTCAAAAACATGTGAAGTTTTATCACATCCTAAAATTAATGCAACAAGAATCAAAACATTTTCCAGCCCCTGGGCCTGAAAGACTCAATCAACCACGTAATCAATCGAGTATATTACCGATAAACCAATTCCACCATAGGAATCTCCCATTGTTCAACCTTGCACCTTGAACGATAGCTCTCTTCACTGTCATCACGGAAGCGCTTGATCATGGCAATAACCCTGACGGTCTCGATGCGCTCCAGTTTATCCACCCATTCCTGAAAGCCTTTTTGAGATAACCGGGCTACGGTTACTTCCCCATGCTTCAAGACGGCTTTGCCGTTAATATTGGCAATCGACAACAAACTGCCGGGGCTTAGCGCAGCCAGGTGTTGATGAATGGGATGTGTTTCAGGAAACCGACCTGCAAAACCAAGATGAATATCTTCTAAACCGAGCAGGGCATAGTGCAGGGGAACTGTTGGCTGCTCCGCTTGCTGACTTTCCGCGGCATCCCGGCGCAAAGTAAAATCGCCGGTTATTTCCTTCAGAAACGGATTGCAGGCATCTTTTCGCTGCATTAAACACAGCGTTTCCCTGGCGCGGGTCATGGCCACATAAAGCAGGCGGCGCTGTTCTTCCAGCGAATCTTTAGTCCAGCCGCCATCCAGTATCACCAAATGCGAAAACTCCATGCCTTTGACCGAGTGGATGGTCGTTAAAAACACGCCTCGCCCAAGGCGGCGCTCTTTCCGCTGTTCACTGAGCGTTTCATAAAGAAATTCCAGGATTTGTTGCGTTGAAACTTCGCCATCATTCGTTTCTTTCTGCCAATCCAATAAAATATCCTTGAGTTGCTCCAGCCAGGGATTGTCCTTATTGCCGGGATAGGTTTCCGACAACGTGTTCAACCAAAAACTCGCCGTGCTTACCGTTTTCCGGCTTTGCTTGAGGGCGTCCAGCAATTGAGCATTTTCCCTGATGCGAAAAGGCGGCGGCTGTTTGTCCGAGGGCAGCATCAGGCTAACGGGAATGCTGTGTTCTTCCAGTAACGCCCGCACCGGATTCAGCAGTTGCCATTGGGTTGCCAGCACCGCGCATTGCGACCAATCCAGTTGGGTATCGAGTTGACGCAGACGCAGCAACTCGTCAACGACGGCTTGCGCCTGGGCTTGCTCTGACGAGCAGCGAATGATCTGGACACGGCCGCGCGCCAGGGTATCCAGTTGCTGCCAACGCCCGCCTGCCGGTAGTGAGTTTCTCCCTTGGTTTATACGAATTGGGTGGCCCACTTTCATGCGATCTTTATTGTGCTGGATGAGCTCATTGGCGGCCGCAATAATATGGGCGCTGGAGCGGTAATTTTCCACCAGATAATGTTCGCGGGCCTGGTAATCGTCTTTAAATTGCCGGATAAAGCTGATGTTTGCGCCCCGAAACGAGTAAATATTCTGGTCGTCATCACCGACCGCCAGAATAGTCAGTTTATTGTCGTCATCAAGCGTGCGGCCCGCTATGGCTGAAATCAGCTGGTATTGTTCTGTGTCAATGTCCTGATATTCATCGACCAGGATATGGCGATAACCCGCCAACAGCCTGTCTCGGGTTTCATCGGCATCAAATCCCAGGACGGTTTTATCACCCTTTAACAAGCTGATGGCTTCTTTGATGAGTCCGGCAAAACTGTCAGAGCCGTGGTTTTGGGTGTCCATGGCATGGCCGGTCAAGCGCATACTCAAGCCGTGATAGGTTTGCACCGTAACGCCTTTGGCATCGTCACCTGCCAGATCAAATAACCGCCGCCTTAATTCAGTGACGGCATTGCGGTTAAAACACAGCACCAAAATAGCTTGGGGCGGAACCCGTTTGACGCGCAATAAATAAGCGCACCGATGCACGACGACGCGGGTTTTACCGGAACCCGGGCCTGCCAGAATCAGTAAATTATCGTTTTCGCCACTGGCCACCAAGGCTATTTGCCGGGGATTGTTCAGGTCGCCCACGATGCGCTGAAACGATTGCTGGCTGGTGGCGCGTTCCAGAATTTCCTGACGGTCGGCAAAATAGCGCTTAACAAATTCGCTTTTATCCTGGGAGAAATAGGCCATGACAAAGCCCAGCGCATGGCTGATCTTATCCAAGGCCAGCCGGGCATATTCGTTGATTACATGAATCTGGAAAACGCGTTCGCTGTAATGCTGCGCTAAGGGTTCATAATCGCCTTTGGTGTACTGGCCTTTGGCTTCGGGCAGCAGTTGAATGGTCATTGCCTGACGAAATACCGCCAAGCCTTTTTGCAAGGTGATCACCCGTTGTTCGTGGAGAAAATTCAGCGCCCTTTCGATGGCGGCCAACGGGTCTTTGACTTCGGAAGACGCAATAAGGTCGGCCTTTAATGCGGCCAACAAGTCCTCGGCGGCGAATTCCACCAATAAATCCGCCGAACTTGCCGTGCCTTCCGGTATGCGTCCGATAATGCCCGCCAAGACGATGGCCGCATAGCTCTGTCTGCGTTCCGCTGTCGCCACCAGCGCCTGCCAATCCCGGTTCAACTTGACCGCATAGTTATCGATGCCCCGGTAACGCACGGCAATACTGCCTTTTTTGCCCGCCAAACCCTGACCGTCTTCAGCAAGGCTGGTCAGCAAGCCGCGCAACAGTTCAGGGCTGCTGTCATTGTAGCCGGCATCAAGCAGGCGTTGATTGACGTGGCGTAACGATAAAAGCTGCCAATTTTCTTTGTCTGCGTCGGGCGCTTCTTCCTGCAAAATCTTGAGCATCGCGCGTTCGATGCTGCATATTTTTTGTAAGAGCGCGGTGGACGAATTGGCGACTTTATAACGGACGTAGGCGGTTAGCAGTAAGCTCTTTTGAATGAGTCCGGCATTCGCCATATCGTAAAGGCTACGGATGACCCGTTGGCTAGGGGTTTCCTGTTTTTTGCCGGGGCCTCGCTCTTCTTCGGTGTCGGCAAATTCACTTAGTTCTGCCAGGCTATCGGCACTGAAACCTTGGCCGCTATCGGCATTCATCAACGCTTCCAGAATAGCCAGCCAGCGGGCTTGCTGACGCTTGGATAAATCCAGTTTGGCGATTTTCTGTTTCGCCTCGGCCATATCTTTAACTAAAGGCCGTCCCTGAAAAACCTGGGTGCGGTTCTCGTTGCGCAGAATAAATCCGGATTTTTCCAGCCAGGAAACCGCAGTTATGACTTTGGTGGCGGCATTCGGTGCGTCATTGTCGAAAGACAGATCGGTATTTTCGTCGCGCAACAATTCGCCCGTGGTGATGACGACATTGCCTTGCCTGTCCTTTTTACTGTGCTTTAAACCTTTCAGGATTTGCGCAATATCTTTCTGATTAATCCGTGACATCGCCGACATTTTGAACTGGGTTTCAATATCGGGGTCGTCAAACAGCAAGACACAATCAGCCTCCAGTTGATCGCGGCCTGCCCGCCCTGCTTCCTGTAGATAATTTTCCAGCGAACCGGGGATGTCGGCATGGATGACCAATCTGACATTGTCCTTATCGATGCCCATGCCGAAAGCATTGGTGGCGGTGATAATCCGCGTGGTGCCGCTGATAAAGTTTTCCTGAATATGCTTTTTCTCGGCTGTATCCTTGCCAGCATGGAAGGCTTCGACTTGCCAATCCTGTTGTTGCAAATACTCGGCGACTTCCTCGGTGTTGGCCCTCGTTGAACAATAGATAATCGCACTGCCGCCTTCTTCGCTGAGCCGCTCCAATAACAGGCGGTTGATGCTGGAAAACTTTTCTGCTTTGTTGGCTGTCTGCACCTCAAAATTCAGGTTGCTTCTTTCCACGCCGCCTTCAAAAACCGTTAACTCCTGTCCCAGATTGGCGCGGAAATAATCGATGATTTCGTCTTTCACATCCTGCTTGGCAGTCGCGGTAAAACATTGAACGGGCGGCAGCAGTGCGCCCTGTTCCTGTGCAAATTCCTTAATAAAGCGGGCGGCATAGAGATAATCCGGCCTGAAATCATGGCCCCATTTGGACAAACAGTGCGCCTCATCAAAAACCCACGCGCCAATTTCCCGATGGCTGATGGCTTTTCTAAACGTCGTGTTGCGCAGTTGTTCAGGCGACACGTACAGCACCGCGATATCGCCCATCTGTATCGCCTGCAGCACCGCGCCGCGTTCGGGCGCGGTCAACATGCCATTCAAGGCCGCTGCATTGGGGGCGCCGGTTTTATTGCGCAAGTTATCAACCTGATCTTTCATCAGCGCCTGTAAGGGGGAGATAACAAGGGTCAATACCCCGCGACGTTGGTAACGAACCAGGGCGGGCAACTGAAAACACAGGGATTTGCCGCCTCCGGTCGGCAATATTGCAAACACCGGTCTATCGCACATGGCGGCTTGCACGATCGCTTGTTGCAAGCTGTCTCCCTGTGCTGTGGCGGGTTGTGGTCTGAAGGCCGGAAAGCCGAAATAGCGCTTCAGCTGGCCAACCGGATCATGCGTTTGCGCGCAATAAGCGCATTCCGGCTTGTTGCAGGGAATATCCCGCAACTGACTTAACACGGGCGCGACATCATGGAATTGCAGCCTGACCCACAGCGGCACAACCGAATTGCCGCCAGCCACCCGCAACCAGGCCAGGCAATAGGCCAGAGCCGAGCGTTTTTGCGGATCCGGTAAATACCGTAAAACCACCTTGGTAAAAGCCGTTGTGCATACGCGTCCTTGCGTCAACCGCTTGAAATAATCAAATGCTTTTGAGGCCTGAATCGGCTCCGCGCCCATAGAGATTAGCGCTTGCTGTAAACCTGAAAACTGCGGGTCGCCCGAAAAGACGTAGTGATAAAAAGACAATATCCCGAATTGCTGCTGTTGCTCCCGGAGCGCCACCCATTGATCGTGGAAAAGTGAAATCGCCAAACGGGCATCCGCTAACGGGTCATTCAAGCTGTCCCTGACCAGTTTGTAGTCTTTAACCAGCCGGTGATAGGGATTTTCAGGAAAAGCCAGCGGTGAAAGAAACAAGGTATCAATCACCGGTTTGCTTAAAAATTTAAGATCAGGCGTAATCGCGCGGCAAACGGGCAGGTCATGCCGTAAAATATTGTGGCCTAACAAATAGTCGGCATCGTTGGCAAAATCATCCAGATCAGCCAGCGCTCTTCGAATATCAAAAGGCGCTTTGCGCTGAAATGTTTTATCTTTGAATACCGCGCCAATAGCAAAGATTTCACCGTTTTCATTGGTTTCCAAATCCAGACTACAGTAGGGGGCGTTGTTTTCTGTCCAATCCATTGAGAAGTATGGCTATCAGTTTGTATAGCCTGAATTTAGCACTCTTGACTTAAAAGAGCCATAGATTCATCAAAGTGTTAGCAACATAAAGTTTGCTATCAATAATAAAACATTTCAGCATTCGATAAAATGCTTTGCTGTGTGGTGTTTTATACACCTGCCCGGGTGAATTTTCCCTATAGGAAATTATTGGTGTGTTCAATAACTTAACTTCAGTTCTGAACATAGAGCAAGTAGCCCCGATGTAACGCAGTGGAATCGAGGATAATCGGAGCTATGACTTACGATGCTTCCTAAAAGGTTTGACGATGGTCAATTACCGGCGTAATTTTGTTCCCGGTGGAACATATTTCTTTACGGTTACTTTACGGATGCGGAATTCCGGCAATTGGTTGATTCGATTGATTTGTTGCGACTGGCTTTTCGTAAAACGCAGGAGGCTAAACCTTTCCAGATAGACGCTATGGTGGTTTTGCCGTAGCATTTGCATGGTATTTGGACTTTGCCACCAAACGATAACGATTATCCGGGGAGTTGGAAGGCTATTAAATCCATTTTCACTCGCGAACTGGAAAAAAGCGGTGTACATGTTGATAAACGCAAAGACGGTAGCGCCTTAATCTGGCAACGCCGCTCTTGGGAGCGTACGATCCGTGATGCCGGCGATTTGAATCGCCATGTCGATTACATTCACATTAATCCGGTTAAACATTGCTTGGTGGAACGTGTGATAGATTGGCCTTATTCGTCGTTTCATCGCTATGTTGGACAAGGTTTATTACCACCAAATTGGGCAAGTGAAAATTTTGATGATATGAAATTGGAATAGCCTGATTTCGATGGTTGACATCCTCGATTACGCTTTGCTGCATCGAGACTACTTACTGATGCACATTATGTTTTTCAGGCGGCCGAATTTATCCAGTGTCCTATGGCCAATAATCGCCTCACATACCTCTACTTACCGGTTCCAGGAAGTGAGCATGGCGGGCTGAAGGGGGAAGTATCGCTCGTCTGCATGTTGATCGCCTTTGGAGAGCTGCATAGGAGAAAGTCGGCACTTAACCTCAGAGAGGTCAACATCGTTGTGTATAAACACAGCGAAAATTATGCGCCATCAATCTCCGAGATAGGCGTTAAACGTGCTCTGGACTTTGTCAGTCGTTTATTGGAAGATTGATTTTTGAGCGCAAAGGTCAAAGAGCATAAATGCCATTTGTTAACATAACAGCGAAACCTTGAGAGATCAGACATCGTATGAGTGATATTTACAATCTGCAACGCTTTGTTGAAGCACAAAACCAAGTCTATCAAAAAGTCCTCCTTGAATTAGGCAGTGGACAAAAAATCGGTCACTGGATGTGGTACATATTTCCACAAATTAAAGGTCTTGGTTTGACTGCAACGGCACAAAGGTTTGCAATTTCATGTCAACAAGAGGCAGAGGCTTACGTGGAACACCCTGTCTTGGGGGCCAGGTTGAGAGAGTGTACTCAACTGGTCATCAATGTCGATGGGCGTAGCATCGAGCAAATTTTCTATTATCCTGACAATCTTAAATTTCGGTCTTCTATGACATTGTTTATGAATTCTACTAAAGATAACCGGATTTTTAAGGATGCGCTGCAAAAGTATTTTGAAGGAAAGCCTGATCAGTTAACTCTCGGTATCTTGAAAATCAACGAGATAGCAAGCCCGAATTAATCGCATTAGAATATGGGGTTATAGCATCCATGGTTGTTCTTATTATAAAATCCGATAACCGTTAAAAAAATCACTTTTATTCATATAGTTATAAGTCAAACAGACTACTAGGGAAAATACACCGCCTGTTTCGGCTTAGGCAAATTGGCCGACTTTTCTTCGGCAACTATCCAACCCCCACCCATGGCAAGGTATAAATTAATGGCGGAGCCATAGGTTTCGGCACGCACCGAGGTCTCCTCAACCTGGGCGTCAAATAACTGCCGGATGGCATCCAGTTCCGTTATGTAGTCAACATAGCCTTCTTCATAACGGATGCGTGACAGATTGAAGTATTTTCTATTGGCGCCAACCCGTTTAACTTGTTTTTCCGCTTGCTCTTTGGTTTTTATGAGACTGACCAGTGCGTTTTCAAATTCACTAAAGCCGGTGATAATGGCCAGCTTATAATTGGCTAACGCGGCTTTTTGCACCGCTTTCGCGGCTTGCACTTGCCCGGCTATTTTCCCGGCGGTAAATATAGGGGCGGCAATCGCCGAACCAATGGACCAAAAATTAGCGCCGGGTGCAAACAGACTGGCCGCTTGCGTGCTGATTTGACCGACGTTACCGGTCAGCGCGATAGTGGGGAAATATTGCGCCCGGGCCACGCCAATTTGGGCATTTGCCGAAATTAATTGTTGCTCTGCCTGGGCAATATCCGGCCGCCTGATTAACAAATCGGAAGGCAATCCGGCGGGTATAGCGGGGAGTTTAAGTTTGTCCAGCGGCAGGCCACGTTCAACGGGGCCTGGATTTTTGCCCAGCAGGACATTGAGCGCATTTTCAGTCAGGGCGATGCGTTGTTCATATTGGGGAATTTGGGCGCTTCGCCTTTGATACTCAGAATCGGTTTGTTCCACTTCCAGCTCAGAGGTGTAGCCTTCCTGAAAGCGGATTGTGTTGATGTGCAAACCTTCTTTAAGCGTCGCAACGGTATTTTTTGTGATTTCCAACTGTTTGTCCAGCTGGCGCAACGTGATGTATGTTTGCGCGACCTGGCTGACCAGGGTGAGCATAACGGCCTGGCGCGTTGCTTCCTGGCTGAGCAGATCCGCCATTGCCGCTTCGTTGGCACGCCGTAACGCGCCCCAAATATCAATTTGCCAGTTCAACCCGCCACCCAGGTTTAGATAATCTTGTTTATTCCTAAACTGGGACAAGGGTGAGGTTGTCAGTTGCGGGTGTTGGTAGGTAAATGAACCTGAAATTTGCGGAAATAAATTAGAGCGGGTGGAGCCATACAAACCCATGAATTGCTCAACATTGGCAATGGCTATTTTTAAGTCGTAATTGCCCTGGATGGCTTGCGTTATCAAGCGGTTAAGCACGGGATCGCCCAATTGCTTCCACCATTTGCTGTTGGTCGCCTTAAGCAGGGTGTCGGTTTCTTTGTTTCGCCAATGGGTGGGGATGTCGATTTCAGGGCGTTTATAATCAGGCCCCACTTTAAAACAGCCGGTCAGCACGATGCCCAGCACCAGCAACAAAAATTTATTCATCGCCATGCTCCTGCTGGCTGACTTTAACACTCTGTGTTTCGCTCTGGTTTGACAGCTTTTCAACAATATAAAAACTTAAAGGTATCAGAAAGATAGCAATGAACGAGGCGGCCGTCATGCCGCCAATGACCACATAACCAATGACTTGACGTCCCAACGCGCCTGCGCCATGGGCTAAAGCCAAAGGCACGCAACCCAAAATAAAGGCAAGGCTGGTCATTAAAATGGGCCGCAGCCGCAACCGCGCGCCAGCCAGGGTTGCTTCAACCAATGGCCTGCCCTGGTCTACGCCCATCTTGGCAAATTCAACAATCAAAATTGCATTCTTCGCAGCTAAACCAATCAGCATGACCAAGCCGATTTGCGCATAGACATTATTGGCGTATTGCCCCGCCATCAAGGCGGCAAACGCGCCAAATATGGCAACGGGCGTGCTCAACAACACGCTGAACGGCAAGCTCCAGCTTTCATACAGAGCCGCTAAAATCAGGAACACACACAATAATGAAAAGCCGAAAATAACCATCGGCGACAGCCCTTGCTGTGCGATTTTTTCCTGATAGCTCATGCCCAGGTAGTCGTAGCCCATCGTTGATGGCATGGTTTGGGCAAACACTTCTTCCAGTGCCTGCATCGCCTGCGCAGAGGTATAGCCGGGCCTGGCTGCGGCATTAATCAGGGCGCTACGGTAAAGGTTATAACGCATGGTAAATTCCGGGCCACTGGTTTCACGAATGCTGGTCAATGCCGATAAAGGCACGGTGGTGCCGCTTTTATTGCGCACATAAAACTGGCCTAGGGGCTCTGGCGTTTTACGATAAGCGCCTTCAGCTTCCAGATAAACCTGCCACTGCCGGCCAAAACGGTTAAAGTAATTAATAAAGCCGCTGCCCATGTAGTACTGCATGGTCTGGAAAACATCTGCCAAATTCACGCCTTGCTTGATGACCTTATCCTTATCGACATCGACAAATAACTGCGGCGTTGCGGCTATTAGCGTGGTAAAAATCCCGGTTAATTCAGGGCGTTGCATCGCCGCTTTAATAAACTTTTCGGTGTTTTCCGCCAAAAACTCGACCGTATTGCCGCCCCTGTCTTCAAGCACAAAGCTGACGCCGCCCGATGTTCCCACACCCGGGATGGCGGGCGGCGGAAACACCATGGCAATCGCCCCCGGCAGTTTTTGCAATTCCCTATTGATCGATAGCTTAATGGCGGTGTATTGCTCTTTCGCATCGGTACGTTTGGCCCAATCCTCAAGGGTAATAAAGAAAAAAGCATTGTAAGTGGTGTTAGCCTGACTGAGCATGTTATAGCCAAGAACTGTTGAATAGTATTTGATGCCAGCGGTGTTTTTTAACACCTCTTCAACTTGTCTGGCCACTTCGCTGGTACGTTGAAACGATGATGCGTTTGGCAATTGAAGCGCGCCGTATATGTAGCCCTGGTCTTCATCCGGCAAAAAGCTGGAAGGTGTTTTATTGCCTAAAAAACCCGCTATTAAAGTTAGCGCAAGCAAAAACATCAGACCGAAAAAGCTGCGGCGAATGAGTCCGCCGCAAACGCCAACATAACCGTCGGTAATGCGGCCAAAAATGCGGTTAAAACCGTCAAAAAACCGTTGTAACAAACCGGTGCTTTTTCGCTTTGGCTTAAGAAGCAAGGCACACAAAGCCGGCGTTAGCGTTAAGGCATTGAATGCGGACAGGGCCACGGAAATAGCTATGGTCAACGCAAAGGGCTGATAAAGACGCCCGGTAATGCCAGGGATAAAAGCCGTCGGTATAAACACCGCCGCCAAAATAATAGCAATTGCGATAACCGGGCCTGAAACCTCTTCCATCGCTTTAAACGCAGAGTCTTTTGGGGAAAGTCCTTCCTCAATATGGTGTTCTACAGCCTCCACTACGACTATCGCGTCATCAATCACCAAACCTACGGCAAGAACCAAACCGAACAAGGACAGCGTATTAATAGAAAAACCAAACATTGGAAAAAAGGCAAATGTACCGATCAAAGCCACCGGCACAGCCAGTAATGGAATCAGCGTTGCCCGCCAGCTTTGCAAAAACAGATAGACAACAATAATAACCAGCGCTAAAGCTTCAAACAGCGTTTTGACAATATCATCAATCCCCGCTGTTACCGCCAGCGTGGTATCCAGCGCCACTGCATAATCCAGGTCTGCCGGAAAACTCTTTTTTTGTTCGGCCATTAATGCCTTGGCGCCGTTAGCTGCATCAAGCGCGTTGGAGCCGGGCAGTTGATAAAGCGCAATCAGCGCCGTAGGCTGTCCATTCAAGCGGCTGGAAACAGTGTAATTTTGCGCTCCCAGCTCAATTCTACCCACATCTTTAATGCGTACGGTTGAACCCGTTTTATCAACGCGTAAAATGATATTGCCAAAGTCTTCTTCAGTTTGCAAACGCCCTTGCGCACGCAAAGCATAGGTAAATTCCTGCCCGTTAGGGATTGGTTCACCGCCGATTTGTCCAGCGGGATTAACCGTATTTTGCGCTTGAATGGCATTAACAATTTCGGGGATAGTAATATCCATTGAAGCCAGCTGATCGGGTTTAACCCAAATACGCATGGCATACTGGCCGGCGCCAAATACTGAAACAGTGGATATGCCCTTAATACGGGTCAGCTTGTCATTAAGGTTGATGTAGGCATAGTTGGCCAGAAAAATATTGTCGTAAGTACCCTTTGGCGAATACAGCGCAAACATTATCAGCGGGGCAACGGTAGACTTTTGCACCGTTACGCCAAAATTGTTAACTGCCGAAGGAAGCTGCGAAGCTGCTTGCGTTTCGCGCATTTGGGAAAGAATTTGATCGGTGTTTGGGTCAGTAGTTACATCAAAATCGACCCGCAGATTGGTATTGCCGCTATTGGTATTGATAGAGTACATGTAGGTCATGTTATCGACGCCTGACATTTGCTGCTCAATCGGCGTAGCCACCGCTTGTTCCATGGTCAGGGCGTCGGCGCCGTTATAGGTGGTGCTTACTTGAATTTCAGGCGGTGCTAAATTGGGAAACTGGGCAATCGGCAAGCCCATTATTGCAACCAAGCCAAGAATAACCATGAGAATGGCTATCACCATGGCCACAATTGGCCGATTAATGAAAAATTTGGCCATTTGATTATCCCGCCGCTTTGGTGTCAGTCTCTGGCTCTTTATAAGGCTCTGGAGTCACCTTCATACCCTCGCGGATTTTTTGCAGCCCTTCAACTACTACCTGTTCGCCGGGCTTTAAGCCGTTTTCAATAATAATCATTGAGCCGCTGGTTTCCCCTAATTGTACAGGACGAATACTGATGGTTTTATCAGCATTGACCACCGCCACTTGAATCGCTGTTTGCAAGCGAATCACGGCCTGTTGAGGCACGACCAAGGCATCTTTCATAATATCCGTAGTGGCGCGGATGCGTACAAACATACCAGGGCGCAGGATGTTATCCGGATTTGAATATAATACGGCAACTTTAATCGTGCCGGTATTGACATTCACTTGCCGGTCGGCAAAGTAAAATCTGCCGTTGTGAGGATAAATAGAGTTATCGGCCAATGTTAGCTGCAAAGGTATGGGCTTGGGTTGACCGCCGTTCTCTTCTTGGCGCTTGGCTAAACGAAAGTATTGTTTCTCGTTCAGGCCAATGTAGGCGCGAATCGGCTCGACCTGGGACACCTGGGTCAGCTCGTTGGTAGCAGTGCCCGGCCCAACCAAATCACCGAGTTGCGCATGGGATATGCCGGCTATGCCGTTAATGGGCGAGGTAATTTTAGTAAAGCTCAGATTTAATTGGGCGGTTTGAACAGCCGCTTGTGCCGCCAACACCTGTGCTTCCGAACTCGCCACTGCGCCTACGGCATTATCGCGATCGAGGACGCTAACCGCTTTTTCAGGCAACAGTCGCTTGATCCGGTTCATGGCCAGTTGATTGGTGATCAATACCGCCTGCTGTTGCGCAAGATTTGCTTTAGCCTGCGCAAGCGTGGCTTCATAAGTTCGCGGGTCAATTTCGTAGAGCAGCTGATTCTTTTTAACCAGATCACCTTCTTTGTAATTTTGCTTGATTAAATAACCTACGACCTGTGCATTGATTTGGGCGTTGACCATGCCATCAAGCGTGCCTACCCATTCCTGCTGGATGGGCACATCCTGCTGCATTACTGGCGTGACTTTCACCAGTGGAGGGCTTGCTAGTGCTTGTTCTTTGGGCTTTTCGCAGCCGCTGATGAATAATGCGCAGATAACCGCGAGGAAAAAAATTGAATTCGGAGAACTGCCGATGCGGCAACTGTTGGATTTTATCGGATTCTGGGAGTTTTTCATAAAACCTTGCAACAATTCAAGTGATTGAAAAGTATTTTATCCTTTTCCAGCAGGCGGGACAGGCTTTTTTATGGCAACCGGCGCCATTAGTGTTTGGGAAGGGGATGGAAGCATATCCTGTTTAGGGACAGACATGAAATAATTTGAGCACCTTGAAACTCAGATACCGTCTGTCCTGATCTTGTCCAAATTATTTCAAACAGGTTACTAAATTCAATAGTTGTAGCTTCGAATTTAAACGCACAGTGCGGTTAAATACATACGGTTTTCATGCTCTTGGCAACATAATCACAAGGGTAAAACAAATGAAAATGGCCGCCGAAATAATGACGCCCACCACGCGTGCCGCATTTGCTGAGAGCGCGCCCCTGTCTATGCGGACGCAGGCGGTGGCGTAGGCAATCCATAATACTGGCAGGGCGTAAAGCAACAGGCCGTAATAGTCGAGGAACGCGGTAAATGAGTTTGGCTCAACGGGTACGCTGGAAGCATGAATCAGGATTTTCAGCGCCATAATGCCAAGCGATAAAAACGCAAATTGTGTCAGACTGATTACCGTGATCATGGTTGCCTTTGTGATTCGCGAGAGAGGGGTTAATGTAAACGAACACCATCGATACCAATGCACAAACCACTCTCAAGCGTTGGGTGGTTTCTTGTTACGCGATGGGTTCAACCGTAGGGTGCAATTACGATAGCCTATTGCCGCCTTATGCGTTGAGCGATATCGAGCTCAGCCGGAGTGTTGAGTCAGGCCGCATTCAATAATTTACTTGCTAAATTTCTGCCTACCGTAGGAGATGGCAAAGGCTTTCCATCATTTTTGATAGTTTCAATCCATTCATACACGATCTGACAAGGCTCGGCATACACTTCAATCTCATTATCTCCATGACAGCAAGCATCAATTATTCCAGGACAAGAGCCAACAAAGCATCCGTCTTCATCAGGCCTTTCAACAATTTTGATATAGTGGCCACTTTCTTTCATTATTTTAACTCCATAATCTTTTTCTTTGTCTCGCAAATTTGATAAAGTTTAGGATCATCTGAGAGTTGCCCGGAAATAGTAATACGGCAGCCGTTTGGATGCTCACAGTTTCTATGGCTGCCTTTGCCGCCTACCTGGCTTTAAAATACATAGAGCGCCAAATGGCCGTGCTCCGGTTGAAGGCCATGTTGGACGAAGCCGCTATCGCGGAGAAAAGCCCCGGTACCGATTAATCTATTAAAATGTAACCTCAAGTCCTCAATCAAAGGGCTCATTCAACAACGAATCATGAGGTTACAAGACAATGACATCA
>JAQTPT010000043.1 GCA_028712795.1 Methylococcales bacterium | reverse complement strand
CGATTACGTTTATGATCGCGTGTCTGGGCGATTCGAACTTCCCTCTTTGGCAGATTTAATTACTCAAAAAGCGCAAACCTTGCAGGTTTGATGTTGGTTTTCCCCTGGAATTTAAAGTAGATACGTTGAAGACTTTGTCGATAAGGCTGTTACAGTTAAAAACACTTTATCCACTGATGCCAAGCTCAGCCTTGAAGACCGTTTAAAAGCTCTGCTAGGCACTTACAATGCGGTGGCTGCGGATGCTTCAGCCGATGATATAAAAAATGTATTACAGCCCTTGACCGAATATATGGTTGATATTGTCAAAGCGATAAAAACACGTAATGATATCGCCCCTGCCGCCAGTTCAAGCCGCTTTAAATTAAAAGACGACATCAGCAAATACATTACCAGCTCCAATATTAATGCGGTACTGAAAACCCTTGCCACCCATCACAAATTTTTAGCTGATTTGGGGGAAGACACCATCAATCTTCTAAATCTGCCCGCCGACAAAGCAGACGTGGATGTAGTCTGTGAATTCCTTGGCCTTACCGACAGCAGTGCTTTGCTTGCATCAGTAACGGCTAACGATGTCTCTTCCGCCTACACCTCAGCCAATACCGCCAAACTCAGAGGCTCAGTCGCCATCGGCCCGACCTTATCAGCAGTTAATGAAGCCATCGCTTTTTTCCACTTTTTGGAAGCCTCGCAAAACAATTATGAAAAAACGCTCAATGAAGCGCTGTTAGCCTCGTTTGGGAGCTATAAGGATTTAGTGACAAAAGCCGCCGATGCCCTTAATTTGCTCCCTCCTAGCGGTGCTATTGCCGGTGTCTATGCTGCCGTTGATCGTGATCGTGGTGTTTGGAAAGCGCCAGCCAATGTCAGCCTGAACGCTGTCATCAGCCCTGCCGTAAAAATAAGCCAGGAGCAGCAAGGTGAGTACAACGTCGATGTCAACGCGGGTAAATCGATTAACATTATCCGTTCCTTCACCGGCAAAGGCACTCTCGTATGGGGGGCTCGCACGTTGGCGGGTAACGACAACGAATGGCGATATATCAGCGTTCGGCGTTTCTTCAATTTTGTCGAAGAGTCGGTTAAAAAAGCCACCGGGCAATTCGTATTCGAGCCGAACGACGCCAACACCTGGGTGAAAGTACAGGCCATGATTGAAAATTTCCTGATCACGCTCTGGCGGCAGGGGGCTTTACAAGGTATAAAACCCGAACATGCGTTTTATGTGGCTGTGGGTCTAGGCAAAACCATGACGCCGCTTGACATCCTCGAAGGCCGCATGATTATTGAAATAGGCATGGCGGTTGTGCGTCCTGCAGAATTTATCATCCTCAAGTTCTCGCACAAAATGGCTGAATCATAAAAGAAAGCGCTAGAACACTCCATCTTTCATTAAGCAAAAAGGATAAGTATCATGGCAGCACAAGAATATCCAATTCCCCGATTTCATTTCCAGGTCGACTGGGGCGGCGCAAAAATCAGCTTCACTGAAGTAACAGGTCTGGTGATGGAAAGGGAAAAAATCGAATACCGGCATAGCGACAGCTTGGATTTTAGTAAAATCTGCATACCGGGCATGGGTAAAATCAGCAATATCACTTTGAAACGCGGTAAATTTGAAGGTGATTTCGACTTTAACACTTGGCTGGAGGAAATCGCCAACGAGCGCGTTGAAAAACGCCGCGACTTGACTATTCGGCTACTTAACGAGAAACACGTCCCGGTTGCCGCATGGACGGCAACCCGATGTTTTCCGGTCAAGGTCACGGCTCCCGATCTTAAATCGGATGCCAACGAGATTGCCGTTGAAAGCATCGAAATTGCGCATGAAGGTTTGAAATTAATGAAAATATAAGCGGAGCGATCAATGGTCGACTACTATCCGCCGCTGGGATTCTATTACACAGTGGAATTTAGCATCAGCGAGGACAAAAACGACGTGCGCTTTCAGTCCGTTTCGGGCCTGTCGGTTGAATACGATTACGAGAATTTCAAGGAAGGCGGAGAAAATCGCTTTGAACATAAACTTCCTGTGCGCACCAAATATTCCGACCTGGTTCTTAAGCGCGGCATGTTGACAGATTCGTCCGTGTTGAAGTGGTTTCTTGATGCTTTTGATAATCGTGTCTTTAAACCGGCGGACATCAGCGTGATTTTGATGAACGAAAAAGGAGGTCCTTTACGTTCATGGAATGTAGTCCATGCCATCCCCAAAAAATGGCTGGTCAGCGACTTGAATGCCAATGAAAGTGCCGTGGTCATTGAAACCCTGGAATTGACCTATCGCTATTTCACCATTCAGTAAAGGACAGAGATCATGATTGACAAAACGGTAACACATCAATGCCCATCGAGATAAAAGAGCTGCATATCCATGTTGTGGTCAATGCGTCTCCAAGCGGGCAACCGTCAACCGGACACCAGGGAGAGGCTGGCGGTGGTGGCCAAAGTAATGACAATGAAGCCATCGTCGCCGAGTGTGTCGAACAAGTAATGAAAATATTACAAAATAAAATGGAGCGATGATGGCTGGTAAACTGGAAAAAATGCTCATTCTGGCATTTGACACGTCTGAGGCAGCAGAAGGTGGTGGTATACCAGAAGCCAAGGACAAGTTTGAAGCCTTGATAAACCCGGAAACCTATACGCTCGATTATAAGCTTAAATTTTCCTCGTCGGGTCAAGGCCAAGGCACCAGCGGCAAGCAATTGAAATATGAGTACACCGAGCCTGATGAGATTTCTTTTGAATTTTTATTCGATGGCACCGGAATCATTGATGGGGAACTGCGCACAACAAAGGGTAATCCACCTATTGTTAATGACGAACCTCAAGACTCCATTGCCGATAACATTAAAGAGTTCAAGCGGGTATTGATTGAATACAAGGGAGATTCACACGAACCCCGCCACTTCAAGCTGGTTTGGGGGCAAAATTCTATTTTTAAGGGCAGGGTCACCGAAGTCAGCATCAATTACAAGCTTTTTAAACCCGATGGCACACCCATCCGGGCAGTCGCTAAGGTTAAGTTCAGAAGCAGTATTGAAGAGCAAAAACGTGCAGCTAAGGAAAATAAAACGTCACCGGATCTGACGCATATACGTAAAGTAAAAGCAGGTGATACCTTGCCGTTAATGTGTTACCAGATTTACGGAGACCCAAAATATTATTTTGAAGTGGCAAAAAAAAACAAATTGGTAAATTTTCGATTCCTTACCCCGGGAACCGATCTTGTTTTTCCACCCTTCGAAAAAACAGTTAAACCATCATGAGCAACGAATCGACCATTCCAACACCTGCAACGCCAGATGTCTGCACCGTTGCCATCCTCATAGAAGGAACTGAAATCTCGGGTGAATTCCATGTGCTATCTCTTCATGTGACGCGGGAATTAAACCGGATTCCGGCAGCCATCATTCAATTACAGGATGGGGAAGCAGCCAAGGCAACTTTTGCAGCGAGCAATACTGATCATTTTATCCCAGGCAAAAAAATTGAAATTCAACTGGGGTATCGCTCAAAAAATGATTCTGTTTTTAAAGGAATCATCATTAAACATAGCATCAAAGTGCGCAAGGATGGCAGTCAGCTCATTCTGGAATGCCGTGATGAAGCAGTAAAAATGACCAGCGGAGCTAACAGCCGCTACTATGCGGACAAGAAGGACAGCGACATTATGGAGGAGATTATCTGCGTGCACGGATTGAAAAAAGAGATAACCGCTACAAAACCGGATCTGAAAGAGGTAGTGCAATACGATGCCAGCGATTGGGATTTTCTTTTATGCCGTGCCGAGGCTAACGGCTTCGTAGTTATGGTTGAAGATGGCAAAATTACCGCTGCGCCGCCCGCCACCGCCGAAAAATCCGTGCTTAGCGTTAAATACGGGGCCACGCTGCTGGAACTCGATGCCGAAATCGATGCCCGTTGGCAAAGCAAAGGGATTAAAGCCGGCAGCTGGAACGCAACCGATCAGGAATTTATAGAAGCAGAAGCACAAGAATCCGCCACGACCGGCAACGGTAATATTTCCCCCGGCAGCCTTGCCGATGTAATCGGCGGCGAAGCCCATAAGATCAGACATGGCGGAAAACTGAGCCAGCCGGAATTACAGGCTTGGGCTGATGGCCGTTTACTGAAAGAGCGTTTAGCTAAAGTGAGGGGACGGGCAAAATTTCAGGTCTTTGCCTGCGTCATGCCAGGCAAAGTCATTGAAGTAAAGGGTATCGGCGAACGCTTTGAGGGAAAAATGTATGTTTCCGGTGTACGCCACAGCCTCAGCAAAGGCAATTGGGAAACCGATGTTCAGTTGGGTTTAAGCACCGAATTATTCACCGGCACCTATAACCTGCGTCCGTTGCCGGCAGCCGGATTGCTGCCGGCTGTCAGCGGCCTGCAAATCGGCATCGTGACAGTTCTGGAAAATGACCCGGACGGCGAAGACCGTATTAAAGTGAAATTGCCGTTGATCAGCACTGCCGATGAAGGCATGTGGGCGCGCCTGGCAACGCTGGATGCAGGCAAGGAACGAGGCACTTTTTTCCGCCCCGAAATCGATGATGAAGTCATCGTCGGTTTTCTTAACGATGATCCTCGCCACCCGGTTGTATTGGGCATGTGTCACAGCAGTGCCAAACCCGCGCCGGAACCAGCCAAAGACGACAACCACCATAAAGGTTATATCAGCCGCGAAAAAATGAAATTGACTTTCGATGATGAAAAAAAATTCATCGTCCTGGAAACACCCGGCGGAAACAAGATAACAATTTCGGACGATGACAAAGGCATTGTTCTTGAAGATCAGAACGGCAACAAAATAACTCTGAATGACAGCGGCATTAAAATCGAAAGCACTAAGGACCTGATTTTGAAAGCCTCCAAAGATGTCAAAATTGAAGGCATGAACGTAAACATAAAAGCCCAAACCGCCTTCAAGGCTGAGGGTACTGCCAGCGCCGAAGTCTCCGGGGCCAGTACGACAATAAAAGGTAGCGCCACAACTGTAATACAGGGTGGCATGGTTCAAATTAACTGAAAAGGTTTAGATAATGCCTCCTGCCGCACGCATCACAGACATGATTGTCAGCACAGCAACACAAGGGGCTCCAATACCCATTATTCCACCTGGCGCGCCTACTGTATTAATAGGTGGGCTTCCGGCGGCACGAATGGGCGATTCCTGCGGAGCCGACGCCATTATCAAAGGTTCTGCAACCGTGATGATTGGAGGAATGCCGGCCGCCAGAATTGCCGATCCAACGGCTGGAGGTGGCGTTGTGATGCCACCCGGGGCTTTAACCGTGTTAATCGGTGGCTGATATGGATCGTCCCTTTCTCGGTCGAGGCTGGTCTTTTCCACCTTCATTCAATCTCAGCCGTGCCGGTGTCGAGATGTTGGAGCAGGAAGCGGATATTGTCTCCAGCCTTGAAATACTCCTCAGCACCCTGCGGGGCGAACGGGTGATGTTGCCGCAATACGGTTGCAATCTGGATGAATTGTTGTTTGAAAGTCTCGATACCCGCATGAAGACGCTGATGGCCGATAAAGTCGAGTCCGCCATTTTGTATCACGAATCGCGCATTGAGCTGGAAAAAGTACAACTGGATGACAGCCGGGAGTTGGAAGGCGTTGTTCTGATAGAGATTATTTATCGAGTCAAATCCACCAATTCACGGTTCAATTTTGTTTATCCCTATTACATAGATGAGGGTACCGATATTAATCTCACAACCACCGTCAGCCTCTTACCCGATAGTGTTTGATTATGACGACTCCTATCGACTGCTCTCAAAATACCGATCCTCTAAAACTAATCCGCGAGGGAACGAGTCAGGATCAACGCTTCCCTGATGCGCTTGATCCTGATAAGCCGGATAATCCTGACTATCCTCAAGTCGATGAGCGTAAGACTGAACATGCCATGGTATTTGCCAGGGCATATTCGAAGTATTTGCAATTTTACAGTCCTGAGAATACGGTAGCAGGTAACTGGGAGGCCTTTTTCAGTCAGGATGTATCGGTACAGATGGCCGTTGCCGCCGTGCAAGATGTGGACTATTACAAAGCTAATATCAAAGCGTCTTTCGACTTCTTGAAGAATCATGAAAATAAAAACAAATATTATGAATTAAAAAACCACTTGGGCTACCTGTTCAGCGCTATCGGCACGCTCGCCAAACAATTGGATCAGTTAAAAGAAGAACTGCCAACTGAAATAGCCCTCAAGTACACCTTACGCAACCTCATTCAAAAGCAATTAGCACCGGCCTTGTCAAAACTTATAGCCTACTATAAAGCTTTTCCTTACTCAGGTCCTGATTTTGCAAACGCCCATCTCAATCCCAGCATTGTCCTGTTGGGCGCAACAACAACAGCTTTTAGCGATATATACTGTTACAACTTCTCCAAAGACTGGATAACCAATAAAGCTTCCGATTGGAATACCTATATCGCAAGCATTTCTGCAGATGGTTCAGTTTATGGCTCCAGTACGAATGTTTTTGAACGCATTAACCACATCGCTACTCACAACCTGTTTACTTCTATTTTTGACCAGTTCCTGAAAGTATTTGCCCGGACCGTGATCGAGGCGAAAGCAGAATTGGAAAAGACTTTTAACGGCTGGGACAATCACGAACCGCATTACGCCCTGTTCCTTTCTTTCTTACGCCTGTTTGATTATGCACGTGCAGAAGCCAATACCCTGACACAGAAGCATCTGGATTTTTATTATAAGGAAGTCCTGAAACTTAAAGAAAAACCTGCTAAGCCGAGCCACGCACACCTGTTGATAGAGTTAGCCAAACACGTCGACTCGCATGAGATAAAAGAGCATGAATTTTTTAAAGCCGGTAAAGACGCTTTAGGCAATGAGGCATTTTTTGCCAACGACCAGGATTTTGTCGCCAATCGAGCGAAAGTGACTGAATTAAAAACGCTTTATCGGTATAAGAATGCGCCAAACGACACCTTAACTTTCGATAATGATCGTCTGTTTGCCTCGACGAAGGCTGATTCTGCCGATGGCCTGGGGGCAAAACTCACTACGGCTGATAAATCCTGGCATCCTTTTTTCAATAAAACCTATAAAGACGGCAAATTGACCAAGATCAACATGCCACAAGCGGAAGTGGGGTTTGCGATTGCCTCGCATTATTTGTGGATGGCGGAGGGTAAACGCACTACTACACTAGATTTTACAGTGTCCGGAACAACAACGACGTTAACTACAGATTATAAAGAGGCGATCATTTGTCTCGTCACTACCGAAAAAGGCTGGTTTGAAAAAACTGCCGTAAAGTTTATTACAGAATCAGGAGGTTTAAAGTTAGAGTTAGTGCTTTCCGGTGGCGATCCCGCTGTGACATCTTATTCGCAAAAGGTGCACGGCTATAATTTTTCAACTAATCTGCCGATTTTATTAGTCAAGTTACGTCATCAAGATAACCAAGAATACCTTTACCGGTTAGTTCAGGAGATGGTCATCGAAAAAATCGATTTAACAGTGGATGTAAAGGAACTCAAATCGCTCGCGGTTTCCAATGATTTTGGCCCAGTTGATACGTCGAAACCCTTTCAGCCGTTTGGGGCTCAACCAGTAGCTGGAAATTCCATGATTTTTGGCTCAAAAGAAATTTTCCAGAAAAATTGTCAAACGGCAACGTTAAACGTGGCTTGGCAAAACTTGCCAACGGGAATCTTTGGTCACGAAAAAAGTGCTACGCCTACTATCACTATCGATTCTCTTCAAGATAGTGCATGGGAGCCACAAACAGATAAGCCAACCTTTTCAGATTCAAGTTTCTCGTTTAGAAACAGTTTTGAGCCTATTTTCCCTGAACAGCCGGATTTTTCAGCCAACGAATTTTTTATACCCGCGCGAGGATTGGATTTACCCGGTTGACACTTAATGATGATTTTGGACAGGCTGGCTACCTGAGTGACTTGCGGGTTTATTTAATTGCTCAATCTAAAACACCACCTGGCGGGACTAATCCAAATAATCCACCTTATATTCCTACAATTACCTCACTTTCAGCCGACTACGCAACAGCGACCCAAAACATATCGTTGAACGAATCCATATCAAAAGAAATTATTTTCGAAAGAAGACAAGCAAAATTTTACCACTTGTACCCTTTCGGCCATGCCGAACAGCACCCTTGGCTTAAAAATAAAGACAACGCTTTCGATCCCAAAATCTATTTAGTTCCACAGTTTTACTATGAGCCTACCTCGCAAGGAAAAGCTTATGATGCCGAATTCTATATCGGTGTCACCGGCCTCAAGCCGCCGCAAAATCTTGCCTTGCTCTTCCAGGTTGCAGACGGCACCGCCGACCCGCTTTCGATCAAGCCAAATATCCACTGGAGTTATCTGCGCAACAACGAGTGGATAGGTTTTGCTAAACATGAGGTGCAAGACGGTACCGATGGATTGATTAATTCAGGCATTATCACGTTCTCAATACCTGATGAAGCTTCTTCCGCCAACACCATGCTACCCACCGGACAACACTGGCTTAGAGCTGCTGTTGCCGATGAAAGCGACGGAGTATGCAGATTACTGGCAGTTTCAGCACAAGGCTTGACAGTCACTTTTCAAAACCAGGGCAACGACCCGGCTTTTCCGGAAAAAGTATTAACTAAAAGCACAATCAGCAAACTAAACAGTCCTGATGCCGCTATTAAAGCAATCTCTCAACCTTTTCCAAGTTTTGGAGGAAGGGGGGCCGAACAAGAAACTGTGTTTTATACCCGCGTGAGTGAAAGATTGAGGCACAAAGATCGCGCCATTGCCTTATGGGATTATGAGCACTTGATACTGGAAGCCTTTCCTCAAATTTACAAAGCCAAATGCCTGAATCATACGCGTTATGAAACCGATGGCACAGGCATACGCATTTACAATGAATTGGCGCCGGGCCATGTCACCATTGTCACTATACCGGATATACCAGACCAGCAATTCCATAACCTGCGCGATCCACTTAAACCTTTCACAAGTTTAGGGCTTTTGGCCGAAATAAAAGAATTTTTGACCAAACGCCTGTCCTGTTTTGTCCAATTGCATGTTGAAAACCCTCGATTTGAAGAAGTGCGTGTCAATTTCAAGGTGAAGTTTTACGAGGGTTTTGACGAAATTTTTTATGAAAAAAAATTAAACCAGGCTATTACGGCATTCCTGTCGCCCTGGGCTTTCGCCAGCGATAAAAGGCCATCCTTTGGCGGCAAAATATACAAATCGGTGCTGATGAATTTTATCGAAGAACAGCCTTATGTGGATTATGTAACCGATTTTCAATTATTTCATGACCTTGAAGATAACCCCGGAATAATCAATAAAGAAGAAGTGGAAGGTTCGACAGCCATATCAATCCTGGTTTCCTCAAAAAACATATGATCAATGAAAAAATTCCGGGTGAAGCATGAGCCAAAAACCCGAAACCATACAAAAAAATCCTGTACTTAAACCCGCCGAAGATTATTACCGCCTTCGTAAGGAAGGGATCGGCTTTATTGCAGAAATGGGTAGCCGCTTGTGGACGGATTACAACACCCACGACCCCGGCATCACTATTCTTGAAGCGCTCTGTTATGCAATTACCGACCTTGCCTTCCGAACAGCTTGGGACATTAAAGACATTTTAGCGCCCAAAACTAAAGCGCCGGATGCGAAACAACCTTTCCCGGATCAGCCGTTTTTTACGGCAAGGGATATTTTGACCGTCAATCCATCTACGTCCGATGATTTCCGTCGATTGCTCATTGACTGTGACTTGGTGCGCAATGCCTGGGTGTTTTGCAAGGCGTTCACCTGCGATCTGAATTCCAAAACAGTCGAACTTCTTGGTTTATACGAAATCCTGCTCGAACTTGAAGCAGATCCCGAATTGGGAGACCTTAACGACTACAAAGTTGAGCACAACTACCCGTTATTCGACCTTGAAGGCATCCCTCATCCGGTTACGCTGGAACTCAGGTTTCCCAAATGGGGTCTCGAAAACCCGGGTGAATGGAAGCAGTTTTTGGATAGTGGAGCTTCGTTTACGCTGACTTCCTCTTTGAAATTAAACAGAAACAAAGTGGACGAAAAAACAAAAATTACTGATACTGACTTGCGTAATAATTGGCGCAAGATATTTTATGTAACTTTTGAGATCACCCTATCGAACACTGAAACTTTTATCATTGAAACTATTAACATTGAAAACGTAGCGTTGCGCATTATTGGCGATGTTACAGCCAAAAATAATGCAACATTAGAAGCTTTTAATGCCTTATTAAACGATATAACCCCTACTGGTATTATCCAGCGTTACCGTAATAAGCTAAAGAAAATAGCAGGCGCAGTTTCCGACGCCAAATGCAAGTTGCATAGCCATCGCAACCTCGACGAAGACTATAGCCGCGTTAAAATAGTAAATGTCGAAGATATAGCCGTCTGTGCCGATGTAGAAGTAGCCGCGGGTGCCGACATCGAATGGGTACAAGCGAAAATCTGGTTCGAAATAGAACAGTATTTCAACCCGCCCGTGCCTATTTATACCCTTCAGGAACTGATCAAAGACAACGTACATGTGGAGGATATTTTCAACGGACCTAAGCTGGACAACGGTTTTATCAAAGCTGAAGAATTGGAGAAAGCCGGGCTTAAAAAAGAACTTCGTACATCGGATATCATTAATCGTCTGATGGACATAAAGGGTGTGGTATCGGTTACTAACCTCTTGCTATCCAAATATGACTCTGAGGGCAATTTGGTCAAAGGCGCTGCCGACCCTGGAACACCTGATCCTAATAGAACCAGTGCTTCATGGCTACTTCTTGTCAGCGAACTGCACCAACCTCGGCTTTATCACAAATTATCGCGTTTTCTTTTTAAAAAAAACGGCCTGCCTTTCCTGCCCCACGATGATGAGGCCTACGCCACGCTAATCCAACTGCGCGGCGAAACCGAACGCCCAAAAATCAAAAACGCGGACAAGGATTTACCTGTTCCTGAAGGAACTTTCCGTAATCCGGATGATTACTATCCTGTGCAATATAGTTTTCCATTAACGTATTGCATTGGTACCGAAGGCTTGCCCTCGCATGTTTCTGACCAGCGGCGTGCCCAGGCCAGGCAGTTGAAGGCATACCTGATGTTGTTCGAGCAAATCCTCGGCAACGGCTTCGCACAGTTGGCGCACACAGCGGATTTGTTTTCTCTCGACCCGCTTATCGAAAGAACCTATTTTGTGCTGGAATTCTGTAAGGACGTTATTCAAGGTTACGATGAGATTACAAAAGACCTTGATAAGGCCAAACTTGAGCAGATGGCGGAAACTGAACCCGACTTTCACAAACGCCGCAACCGGTTTCTCAACCACATTATGGCGCGCTTCGGCGAGCAATTTAACGAATACGCGCTGCTCCTCACCAATTTAGAGGGCGAACAGGTTGCGCTTGACCGTCTGATTGAGGAAAAAATTTCGTTCCTGAAAGTCTACCCTCTGATCAGTAGTGACCGGGGGAAGGCGTTTGACTATAAAAATAATCCTTGTTCGCCGGATAATCAGCCCGGCTTACAACGCAGACTCAAGCGTCTATTGGGTTTTGCCTGTTCAAAATTTGCTTGGACTATTTCTGTGGCGATAAATGGAGCTTACACCGTCACATTCGATCTGTGGAATAACGATGGCAAAGTGCTTATGAATGGCTCCATCAACGTTACTGTCGGCAATGAATCAGAGGCAAAACAGTTGGCTTTCGAGAAAATCACCGCTCGCATGAAGCTAACCGGCGCGTACACGGTAAAGAAAATTGGAGATAAGCAGTTTCAGACGATTCTGACCGATGAAGGAGATGTAGAAATCGCCAGGACCGTTGAATATTTCGAGTCGGAAGAAGCTGCCAAAGCCTTTATTGGCAAGCTGATTCTACCCCAAAAGGCGATCAATCTAGAGTACACCGTAAAGTTTGATCTGCTGGACGAAGATGGCAACATACTTATAAATGGTTCCGTCAAAGTTCCTGCCAGCTATGAATCTGAGGCAAAACAGTCGGCTTTTAAGAAAATTTCCGATCGAATGAAGCAACGCGACGATGCGTACAATGTTGAAAAAGGCGGAGCTAATCAATTTGAGACGATTCTGACCGATGAGGGAGGAGTAGCGATAATCGCCCGGACCGAGAAAAACTTCCCGTCCATAGCAACTGCCCGGAGCTTTATTGGCGACCTGATTCTGGGCACTCCGCATAGTTGGAGCGACAACGAGCGGTTCATTATCGTTGAGCACCTGCTCTTGCGCCCCAAATTCCCCGGCGACGCTGTATATCCTGTATCAGCCGACGGTAGCTGTGAAAGCTGTGAAACCGATCCCTACTCGTTCCGTTTGACCTTTGTGATGCCGGGCTGGGCCGCCCCTTTCGATACCAACATGGAGATGCGCCATTTTGCCGACCGGACCATACAGCAGGAAACGCCCGCGCATTTGCTGCCCAAAATTTGCTGGGTGGGTAATGATGGCTTCATACTCAACCCCCTCGACCCTGTCCTGGTGAAATTAGCCAAAATACTTAAGGCGAGCGGCGCTGCCGTTTATCAATTAGATGAGGCAGCCAATATTTGTGCAGCAAAAATCCACGAATATTTCTGGGAAAAGTTCCACAAGAGCTTTATTGAACGAAAAACCGGGAATTGGCTCAAGTGTGAATGGCCTGCACTTCGTAAAGAATTTGAAGACATGGAACCTAGCGACATAGCATTCGTAAGCGTTGAGCGAGTTGTATGGGAGGAAATAAAGGCCACTATGCTCGACTATTTTACCCAAATTGCTTTCAGTGGCTGGCAATTTGAACGATTCGAAGAAGCGTGGAACAACTGGTTGAAGGCTAATAGCAAAATTGACTGGACTGAAGTGTATTTGCAGGAGCGAGTAGAAGCTTTATTGAAAGCCGGTCTTGATCCCTCTGCTACAGCGCCAACCAAAAATGATTTGCGCCAATGCGCTGGCAAGATAATAAGCGACTATGGGACTGACTTTTACGAATGGATGAAGAAAAATATCGGCGATGGAAAATCGTGGCAAGACTTCGGTGATATCCCAATACTGGAGTTTCCGGACTGTAACGGTATATCGATATCAGATACTACTAAACAGGAAATCAAAAAATTATTGGTTGGCGATAAAGACAATAATCAGCAGGGGCTTTACAACGGTTGGGTTGAGGTGTCATACCGCATGTGGATCTTACTTGATCTACTCAGCAAACTGCGCAACATCTATCCGGGTGCTACCTTGCACGACTGTGACGAGGGCAATGATCAAAACCCGGTGCGCCTGGGTAGTACAGCTTTGGGCAATTATCCGCTCCAGCAGGCATCGCCTCTCTCAGCTCAGTCCGCAAACCCTTTATCCGATCCGTCAGCCGAAATATAGTCGAACATTACACAGTAACCCAAAGACAGAAAAGCAAAGTTCGTTACAACAAAGACACTCCCTGAAACTTTCTAATAATAGTGAAACTGATTCGCCATGAAACCTACAAAAAATATTTATCCGGTCTTCGAGGCCAACCAAGTACTTACCAATGAGCACCTGAATCAAGGGTTCGAATATCTGGATGAGCAGGAACACCTCACAAGAGCCAATCTGACAGGTATTGGCATTGTCTGCGGGCTGGAAATTAGCGTCGATAATCATAAATCAGTTATTCATATCACTAAGGGCTGTGGTATTACCTCTGAGGGATACCTTATCGTACTGCCTGATAACCTAACTCTGGGATATTATAAAGATTACGTTCTGCCAGAAGGTCTGGAATACACGCCATTCCTTAATCCTGTTGGAAAGAAACAGTTTAATCTGTGGGAAATTACATCCGAGGCAATTGGCGGCACCGCATTAAATAAATATGAGCATTTTTTAGATGGAAAAGTTGTACTGCTGTTTGTCGAACTTAAAAAGGAAGATTTGAAAGATTGCAGTCCCAACAACTGCAACGACAAAGGCGCGAAGGTGACGGCTACGATACGTCCTTTGCTGATAGACAAAATTAATCTTCCGGATAGCTCTAACCAGAACTTGCAACCAGTAACATTAGCAGTGGTTGTCGGGTTGAAAAGACCCAAAAATTTTACCGGTGGAGATTATATTAATGGTTATAAAGTTGAATTGGGTAAAATTTTGGAGGCTGGTAAGCAACTGAAAAGTAATTTAGATGGTGTATATGCCAAATATAATAAAAAATACAAGGAGTATGACACCAATCCTTTTATTGACTTTAACGATCTCTTATCAAATCCTGAAGCTAATTTCATTCAGTATTATTATGATTTTTTACTCGATGTCATCCAGGCCTACAATGAGTTGATTTGCTTTACCGATAGAAATCCGGTTTGGGACTGTGTCCCTGATGAGAATTCCTTTTCAAGGCACTTAATGTTGGGAAGTATAATTGACGAGGCAACTGGATATCGCCACGTTTTTAAACCATCCAAGGCACTGATTGATCAGTTCGACGAAGCACGATCAGAAGAATTGCATCTATATATGCGGCTTGTGGAAATAACCAAACAATTTCAACCTGCTGAGCTAATCAATTTTCAGTCGATTAAAATAACCCCTACCCATTACGGCGATTTTCCTTTAGCACAAAAGGCAATTCCCTATTATTACGATATTTCTGAAACCTTTGAAGCATTTGCGGAGCTATGGACAATGGGTAAACGTTGTTCAGGTCTGTCGGTAAAAACAAATTCATATCACAGCCCTGATAGTCCTCTGGACTACCATTTAGAAGCCTACAACTTTTTCAGGATTGAAGGCCATGTCGGGCAAGACAACCCGGATATTCAGGGTATGATAACCGACGAAAACCTGCCTTTTAGCGTACTTACAATTAATAGCTCAGAATTCAATGCCTTTGCGTTGAAACACCCCGGCCTCACGCACGGCGCGGGGGTGCCGGCTGGAGGAACCTTTATTATGGTAAGTGCCGATGGCGATAAAGTAATAGCCGATTTCTTTCTTCCATATCGGGTTTGTGAGGTATGTGAGCAGAAAGAATCCTCAAAAATCTGGATTCTTGCTTTCACGGTATTGATCATTATTTTTATTTGTTTAATGGTTAGAAACTGTACAACCAGCGAAAAATATCCAGTCACCACTGCCCCCTTGAGCCAACAAAGCATAGAGCTGGACTATCGCCAATCCGGTAATATTAAGAGAGCAAACGATGTACAGCATTGGCGTGAGAACCATTAACAAATCCTGGAAAGCTGTCCGGCAGAATGTTTCCTGGAATTATCAAAAAATTAATAGTTACGATTTTTATATAAAATTCACTCTTTACCATGGCACACATTATCCGCCGGCAATACCTCCACGTCGAATTGAACGGCACAGAGTCCGAGGGTTTGGCTTTACAAAGCCGACTATCGGGACTGTGTCAGGACTGGCTTAATCCTGTGCTTGAAAGGGCATTGGACAGGTGTGCGCCGCCGGATGAATATTGGTCCATCGAACGTCTGGATATAGAGGCTGGAGCTCTGAATCTTGAACGTTTAGAACATGACCTGGCTGAATCCATAGCACAGGCTTTGGAAAAAGCATTACGGGAGCAAATACCCTCCCGAGGTAATTATTTGATTGCTCACGATAATTACAATGTTAAACACAAAACAGCGCAACAGACTCTTAAAGAAGCATTTATTTATTTTTTAAAAACGGGCAGCCTGCCTTGGGCATTTCGCTTGTTGGAAGGTAAAAGTTTAGAACAGACAATGCTCGAAGTTTGGCAGGAATCCGATAGGTCAAGCGTTGGCTTTCATCTCTTTAACGATTCTGTTGTTCATGCGCTTGCTTCGGTAACCGCCAGGAAACGCCTGATTTGGCAATTTTCTTCTGTTTTTTTGGAAATCATGCTTGCCGGGCTTTCTCCCGACGGTAAAAAAGCAATAGACTCAATTTTACATGCACTGCACAGTTCCGATGTGCCGCCTGCTGAACTAAAACAGTTTGAAAAACAACTTTGGGAAACGGCGTTTGCGCTTATCTCAAAGGGTGGGACTATAACAGAAAAGCTTATTGTCGGCGAAACCTGGCGCACCCTGCCTGTTTCGTCACTGCAAAAAACGGCCCTGACGAGCTTTTTGAAGGACCATTGGCCAGATGTAGCTCAGGATCCTACAGACCGCTCGCCGTCCCCGGAAGCTTTGCTTGCCAAACTTTCGATAGAAAAGCATATTTCCGGCGAAACCTCGCGTACTACGCCTGTTCCGGTGGTACAGCCAACTGTGCTAACAGACTCTTTGGAGAGTCATTGGCCAGACGTGACACAGGGCACTACTAGCCACCCGCAGTCCTCCGAAATAACTGGAAAAATACTCGACGAACCACTTTCGCATGCGGCACAGGGAGCTTCCATCCCTGATGAACCCAATTTTCCCACAGTACAAGAACAAGAAAAAAAACTGATGGAGGCACTGGAAACCTCAAAAAAAGAAAATTACAAAGCAGGGTATTCATCTAAAGAAGTAATGACCTCACCAAGGGAATCTGAATCATCACAAAGCCAACATCCGGATGAAAAAGAGGGTATCTATATCCAGAACGCCGGTTTAGTAATATTACACCCTTTCCTACCCCAGTTTTTCGAAGCGTTGGGCATCACAGCCGAAGACAAACTGTTAAAACCCGAACGCGCCCTTTGTCTGCTGCATTTTTTGATTACCGGACAGTCCATCGCACCGGAATATGAACTGATTTTACCCAAAATTCTCTGCAATATCCCTTTGGAAACCCCGGTCGAATCCGACATGGAACTGACCGATTCCGAAAAAGAAGAAGCCGAAGCTTTACTTCTGGCGGTCATCCGGCATTGGGATGTACTCAAAAACACCGGTATCGATGGCCTGCGGGGAACATTTCTTCTCAGACTCGGGAAACTTTGCCTGCGCAATGATGGCGATTGGTTGTTGCAAGTTGAATCAAAAGCGTATGATATTCTTTTAAATCATCTACCTTGGGGTATTGCCATGATAAAGCTGCCCTGGATGCAACGGATGCTTTGGGTGGAATGGACTAATTAATGAAATGATGAATTAGGAAACGCGACATGAAAGCGAGTTCAGAAAAATCATCTAGTACCACATCGACGACTACTCACAAGACGGCGAGCCAGCCTTTCTTTGCAAAAGCGGGAGGGGGCAATTTTTTCGCGCCCGCAGCAACCGCAGCTCAGATTGTTCAATTGAAAATGGCGGTAAACAAACCCGGCGATAAATTCGAGCAGGAAGCCGACAAAATGGCAGATAAAGTGATGCGGATGCCAGCCCCTGCATCACCAGAAAAAGAAGAGAAGATCCAAAAGGCAGCAGCGCCGGAAGAGAAATTACAGAAAACAGACGAAGAGAAGATTCAAAAGGCGGCAATGCCTGAAGAGAAAATCCAGAAAAAAGACGAAGAAAAGATTCAAAAGGCGGCAGCGCCTGAAGAGAAATTACAGAAAACAGACGAAGAGAAGATTCAAAAGGCGGCAATGCCTGAAGAGAAAATCCAGAAAAAAGACGAAGAAAAGATTCAAAAGGCAGCAGTGCCTGAAGAAAAAATCCAGAAAAAAGAAGAAGAGAAACTCCAAAAAGCCCCGGCTACTGAAAAAAAACTCCAGCGTCAAGGCGACGGCTCTGCCACCGTCGGTGCAAGCACACAATCGGCTATTCAAAATAAAACTACCGGCGGACAGCCTCTTGCCAGTGATGTACGCAACTATATGGAGCCGCGTTTTGGCGCCGATTTCAGTAACGTGCGTGTCCACAATGACCAAGAATCCGCCAGCCTCAATAACCAGCTAAGCGCACGGGCATTCACTTACCAAAACCATATCTTCTTCTCCCGGGATCAGTATCAGCCCGAAGCCAGCGAAGGCAAACAACTCCTGGCCCACGAACTGACCCATACTTTGCAACAAGGTGCAGTTACCCGACGAAAGGTCGAAATAGCAAAAGTTCAAACACCACTAGTACAGCGTGATGTTATTGATTGGGCTAAAAATAAGATCAAAAGCGGATTAAATTGGGCGGCCGAAAGATTAGTACCGGGATACACACTCCTGAATGTGATTCTCGGGAAAAATATCATAACAGACGAGCCCGTAAGCCGCACCGGCGTCAATATCATTAGAGGCTATATGCGCCTTAGCCCTTTAATCGGCTCCATTTTATTGAGTGAGCTTGAAGAAACCAGTACCCTACCAGAGGCTGGGGCCTGGGTTGAAGCTCAAGTCGCAAAATTTGGAATAAACTTTGACGATATAGCAAACCGGTTGAAGTCGATGTGGGACGAGATGTCCATCTGGCGGGGCATCGATTATAACGTCGAAATCTTTAAGAAATATCTATCACCAGTACTAGGTAAGTTCATGGCCTTCTCGGCTGTCGTGATGGTCAAGGTAAAAGAGTTGCGCTTTGAGGGAGCCTTAAGACTCGTAGGGGCCACGCAGCTACTGGCCGCAATGAAGAAAGATCCCGGAGCTTTCAAGCGCCTTGTCGATGAACCCAAATTGATCCTCAAATATTTTATGGATGCGTTGAAGCAAGGCTTTTCGCATTTCAAGGATAATTTTGGCACTCATTTTAAAAATGCGCTTTTTGGATGGCTGTTTGGAAAAGCGGCTGAGATGGGGATTCAGATACCCAAGGAATTTAATGCGGCGGGTCTGTTCCATCTGGTCGCCCAACTTGTCGGCGCAACCTATCAACAGATTCGTGCCCAAGTGGTCAAACAACTAGGCCCTAAAGGGGGGTCAATTGTTTCTGCAATAGAAGAGACCGTTGATATCGTTAAAAACCTTGTCACAAGAGGTCCGATTGCCTTGTGGGAGCTGGTTCAAACCTCTCTGACGAACCTCAAGGAGATGATTTTTTCCAAGATTTCTGAGCTGGTTTCCATGGAAATTATTAAGGCTGCCGTCCTTAAACTTGTCTCCATGCTAAACCCGGCGGGTGCTATTGTGCAACTTGTGCTGGGTATTTACCGCGTGGTGAAGTTTTTTATCGACAAGTGGGATACCATCAAACAACTCACCAACGCGATACTGGATTCCATCACCAACGTTGCCTTGGGCAATATTGCTGGTGCCGCAGGATATATAGAAAGCACAATGGCGAAAGGCATGACCCTGGTTATCAGCTTTTTGGCCAGTATCTTTGGTTTGGGTGGCATCGTAGAGAAAGTTAAAGCGCTCATCAAAAAGATTTCTGATCCTGTTCAGCTAGCTATTGGGAAAGTTGTTGGATGGATTGTTGATAAGGGGAAGGCGCTGTTTGGAAAGTTGTTTGGAGGGAAGGATAAGAAGGATGAAAGAACAAATGAGCAAAAGCAAGCAGATTTAGATAAGGCCATTAAGGAAGCAGAAATGCTCCAGGTAGATCCAAAAGCATCAGAATCAAATATTAAAAATGGCCTGAAATCGATAAAGAAAAAATATCAAATGAGGTCTCTTGTATTAATTCTCGATAATGTGGAAGGAACTAAAGAAACCGTTCATGTTGAAGGCGAGATAAATCCTAAGAAAAAATCCAAAAATACGACACTTGAAGTCGATGGAGTTTTGAAGGTGTCTGTTATAAGTTCCAATCCTCCACCCATGAGCAATGTTGGGGCTATTGATATCGGGCCTCCGAAAGGATGGGGTTATGATCCCTCTGATCCTATTGGCGGGAAAGGGTCTCATAAAGTCTTCGAAGAGAAGGTCGGGCAAGCTCTTGCAAAAACAACCAACTTGCCTGTTGCTGAAAAAGGCAAGAAGGGGGTTCTGCCTCAATCACTTACAGTTAGGGACTTGGTGCGTGAACCAAAGACAGGAGCATTTGAAAAACAGCCTGATTTTGTGTTACTTGATAAGGGACAAGTTGAAGTTTTTGAGGCCACACTAGATGCTAAATTTGAAATTGGTACAACAGGGACAGGAGAAAAACAGCTCTCACATAAGCGCATCCAATTGGCTGGTACCGTTCTAGGATTGGCTCGAATGTACCCAGGAGTACCCATAGTGTTCAATATTGTTACGCACAAAAAGTTAGAAGGAGATTTGGAAAAAACTTTAGAAATCGAATTAAAAAACTTACGCAAGCAAGTCGCAAAGGAAAAGTTAAAAAACCCTATACAAATCATTTGGAGAAGTTAGCCAGCAAGGGTGTAGGTTTCCCCCACCTTATTTGAAACCTATGGGGTCAGATTCATGATTTATATTTTTTTAAAATGGTATATTTGTAGCAGTAGTGATAGCTGGGTACGCGGCGACTCCGAAGCGTGACGGGGTATTCCTCCCATTACAACGTTTTGGCATATCGGGAATCTCGATGGAATTCAAACGTTCGTGGCGGGTTGAATAACCCGCCGCATCATGAGAGACGGGTAGCCATTTAAGTTACGCTGCGTGTACCCCCCTAATATAGGGATGAATTACGATACAAACGAAATGGCACAACATCTTAATGAAAACATTTAGTATTTTTTTGGCAATGATATTCGGATTGGCCTTGCTGACTGCTTTTCTCGCCGGTGGTTATTTCCTGTTCAAATATATTGCGAATTTATTTGACACGCTCGAACCGCAAGTCAAGACCCTGGCGATAATTGCTTCGATAGTTGCATTCTTCTGTGCGGCGATCATCGCCAGTGGACTGAAGGCGGGTAGTCGAAACAGCGTATCCATCGAAAAGGCAGCCCTTTACCCACGCTTGCTGGTTCTCTGGAGTCAGCAATTGAAAGGATCGTCTGCCGGGGAAGAGCGTGGGGCAGACAGTGAGTTTATCGGCCTAGAACAGCTCTTGGCTTTGCACGGAAGCCAAAAGGTCATCGCAGCTTATATGAATCTCCGGAAGTTGGCAGGGCAGGAGGAAAAACTGGGCGAAGAATCCAACGATCTGTTGAAAAAACTGCTCATGGAAATGCGCGCGGATATTGGGCGGACGGAATTGAATCTCAACAAGAATGATCTTCTTGATTTACTGCTGGGGCGTCATTGAATGAAAGCGATCTTCTGCGTGCCGCCATTCTTTCGCAGGGCTTGCACATCATCAGTGTCAGCGAACCGCGGCGGGGTATGTACCCCGTCGCAACGTTTTGTGCATCGCGGTATGCAGGAAATCTCGATGGTATTCAAACGTTCGGGGCGGGTTTGAATCTCCGTTCCGCTGATAAGTTTACTGATTTGGTTGCAATTGCCTGACTAGCTTTATTCCTTTATACACTGCGTATCCGCTAAGGGGGATTATGGAAACAAACCCTACTCTGTACGAGATTCTATTGTTCCTTTAGCTGACTACCGCTATAATTGTTAGTCAATAAAACTTGGTCAAGATAACCCTATGAAAACTTATACTATCTACAGTGCTAAGACCCATCTATCCAGCCTCATAGAACTAGTGTGCGCTGGAGAAGAGATTGTTATCGCACGCGGTAAAACGCCACTGGTCAAACTTGTTCCCCTGGTTCAACCTGATAAAGCGCGGCAATTTGGCGCTATGCGCGGTAAAGCCACTGTTACAGATGCCTTTTTTGAGCCATTACCAGAGGACGAATTACACGCCTGGGGACAGTGATATGAAAGCCCTTTTAGATACCCACACCTTGTTATGGTGGCTTGATGGTGATGAACAATTGTCGTCAGCCGCTCGTGATTGGATGGTTGTGGCTAGCCATAGTGTGTTAGTAAGTGCCGCATCTGCTTGGGAGATTGCAACCAAGGTACGCATCGGTAAACTACCGGGGGCTGTTGAAGTAGCAGCGCAGTTTCATGAATGCCTTATGGCACAAGGTTTTACGGCCCTGGACATTTCTACCGAACATGCCTTACGTGCCGGCAGCTTACCCGGACTGCATCGCGACCCTTTCGATCGTATGTTGATTGCCCAAGCCCAGGCTTTAAATGTACCACTCATCAGCAATGAGCGCATTTTTGATAACTACGGTATTAGACGCATTTGGTAACACAAAGGCCGGTTACGCAATGCGTAACTTACATTTCCGGATGCTTTAAGCATGAAATCGATCATAAAAATTGCAGTTTGTCCTAGCAGTCGAATAGGGTCAACGGAGGTTGAACAATGGTAAGCGAGAATACCTTTAATTTGGACCAGGCTTTAGCCTGGCTAAATAATATCGTTTCCAGCCGATTGCGTGGACACTTCGGGCAAGCCGAAGAGGTTGAAATCAGGCCGCTGAATTTGCATAAGGATAATTCCTGGCTGGCTCAATTTATTGCCAGTAAAGAGCCTAGTTTTGAAGAATTTGCTATCTTGATGCTGGTCATCACTCCGCATTTGCACCCTCAATTTTTTAACAAACTCATCGCCGAACTCTTGCCTGAAGGCGGCGACTTTCCTGAATTCGGCGGCGTTAAAGGCACTAATCACCGCGGCATTTTGCCAACCGGAGAAACGGCCCAGTTTATTCTCGCAAGGGACGATCTTGAAAGACGTCTCGACGTGCAACGTATTTTGAGCAGCGAGCATTGGTTTGCGCAACAGCGTATTCTCTGGCTGGAACCGGTACGTGAAGGAGAACCTTTAATGAGCGGCCGTTTGATTCTCGATCCGGAAATCGTCGAACTGTTAACGATCGGCACGGTCAGCAAGCCACGCTTCAGCACGGACTTCCCGGCAGAATACCTGGAAACCGAAATGGAGTGGGATGACTTGGTGCTACACCCTAATACCTTGCACCACATCCGCGAAATTGAAAACTGGATCACCTACAACGATACCCTGTTGCAGGATTGGGGTATGCACAAAAAGTTAAAGTCCGGCTACCGCGCTCTGTTTTACGGGCCCTCCGGCACGGGCAAGACGTTGACGGCTACTTTATTGGGAAAATACACAGGCAAAGACGTATTCCGCATAGATCTGTCGCGCGTGGTATCCAAATATATTGGCGAGACAGAGAAAAATCTGTCGAAACTCTTCGATAAAGCCGAGCATAAAAACTGGATTTTGTTTTTTGACGAAGCCGATGCGCTCTTCGGCAAAAGGACAGACATCCGAGATGCCCATGATAAATACGCCAACCAGGAAGTCGCCTATCTGTTACAGCGCATCGAGACTTACAACGGGCTGGTGATATTAGCCACCAATCAACGCGGCAATATAGACGATGCTTTTGCCCGGCGCTTTCAGACCATCATCCATTTTCCGGTACCGCGGCCTGAAGAGCGTTATCAAATCTGGTGCAAAGCCTTTCCGTCGCAAATTGAAATTGCAGGCGATATTGACTGGCGGCAAGTAGCGGCCCGCTTCGAGCTCACAGGCGCCGGAATAATCAATGTAACTCATTATTGCGCCGTAGAAGCCTTGGCCGACCAAGCGCTTTGTGTCGACTTCAAGCGCTTGGAGGCAGCCATTCTGCGCGAGTACATCAAGGAAGGGAAAGTAGTGTAGCGATCTCTTCTCAAGACTGATTCGTTCGTAAACTAATAAATATTTGTGTAATCTCGCTTTAGTTGTAGCATGATCGCTATATTTGGATAAAGACCGAGTTACCATGACACTAATAAGTGAGTTACAACAACTACATGCGGACATGCGCGAATGGCGGCGGCATCTGCATCAATTTCCTGAAACCGCTTTTGAAGAAACCCAAACGGCAAAATTCATCGCTGATAAACTGACCGGTTTCGGACTGGAAGCTCATCAGGGGCTAGGCAAAACCGGTGTTGTTGCCACGCTTTCATCAGGAAACAGTAGCAAAAAAATCGCCTTGCGTGCCGATATGGATGCTTTGTTCATCCAGGAACAAAACACGTTTGCTCATAAGTCACGCTATGATGGCAAAATGCACGCCTGTGGTCATGACGGGCATTCGGCGATGTTGCTGGCCGCAGCCAAGTATTTATCTGAACACCGCAACTTCAACGGGACGGTCTATTTTATTTTTCAGCCCGCCGAGGAAGGTCGCGCTGGCGCCAAAAAAATGATAGATGACGGGTTATTTGAACAATTTCCGGCGGATTGTGTTTTTGGCATGCACAATTTTCCGGATATCCCCATTGGCCATTTTGCCGTTAAATCAGGTGCAATGATGGCCTCGTTTGACTGTTTTGAAATCACCCTTACCGGGCGGGCGACACATGCGGCAATGCCGCATTTGGGCAATGACGCCATTGTCGCTTCTGCTCAGCTGATTAATGCGCTGCAAACCATCGTAAGCAGAACCCTTAATCCTGCTGATCCCGCAGTCGTCAGCATTACCCAGATTCATGCAGGAAACACCTGGAATGCCATACCGGAATCCGTGGTGTTAAGAGGTACGTTTAGATGTTTTAGCAGTGCGGTCCAAACAATCATCGCCGATAAATTAACGCACCTGGTCAATAGCATTTGCGGCGGTTTTGATGTTAGTGCAGCCATTGAATTTAACCCTGAAAATGCGGGTTATCCGGTTACTTTTAATACCGAAACGGAAACGGTCATTGCTTTGAAAGCGGCTCAAGCTATTGTCGGGGAGAGCTGTGTCAACCAACAGCCGACACCCAGTATGGGCTCAGAAGATTTTGCCTTTATGCTGCAAGAAAAACCGGGCTGTTATATCTGGATAGGTAACGGTTCGTCAGAAAACAGCTGTTTACTTCATAATCCGCATTATGATTTTAACGATGCGATATTACCGGCCGGGGCTGCTTATTGGGTCAAGCTGGTTGAACTGAAGCTCAATGGCTAAAAGTATCAGAAGCTCTTCAAAGCGATTTTGCAAAAAAGCGTACTTAAAGTCGGTAATTTCTCATTAGTTGCCGGATTTAGACCGGCGCCGAATGAGAAGCTAAAAAAGCCGGTCCAAACTGGGTTTTCAAAACCTGTCCAGCTCAATTAAATTCGGTTACTCTTCTTATCTGCATAGTCAACTCAATGCTCTTTTTTTACATTCTCTTACAGTTATCAGTATTATATTGACTATTTCAATCACTCATCTCGATCCATGGCAAATTCACCCTCCGAACTTTTTATAGTCGATAACAGCGATTCCGACTGGAAAGTCCGTTCATACCTATCGGAATGGTGTCAACTGTCAAAGTCGATGGACATCGCTACCGGCTATTTCGAAATCGGCGCATTGCTTTGTCTGAATGAGGCATGGCAATCCGTTGACCACATTCGTATCTTGATGGGCGACGAAGTTTCCTACCGGACCAAACGGGCCTTTACTGACGGTTTGCGAAAAGTCCACGAGCGCCTCGATAAAAGTGTTGAAACAGAAAAAATTCAAAACGATTTCCTGCGAGGCGTTCCCGCTTTTGTCGAAGCGATTAATAACGGCAAAATTCAATTCCGCGTATATCGAAAAGATAAATTCCACGCCAAGGCTTACATTACCCACGGACGCGCCGCCGTAGTTGGTTCGTTTGCTTTGGTTGGTTCTTCCAATCTGACGTATCCGGGGCTGAACGATAACGTCGAACTGAATATCCAGGTCACCGGTTCGCCGGTCGGCATATTACAAGAATGGTATGAAAGGCACTGGGACGAAGCCGAGGACATTACCCCCGATATTTTGCAAACACTGGAGCGGCACACTCGTGAATATACGCCGTTCGAAATTTGGTTCAAAGCACTCGACGAATTCCTCAAAGGACGTGAATTAACTCCAGACCTATGGGATACACACGAATCCAGAATCTTCAAATTGCTCGATAAATATCAACAAGACGCCTATCGAAATCTTATCCAAATCGCGAATATCAACACCGGAGCTTTTCTATGCGATGGCGTTGGCTTGGGCAAAACCTATGTCGGGTTGATGCTGTTGGAACGAATGATCGTAAGGGAAGGCAAGCGGGTGGTATTGTTCGCGCCGAAAGCCGCCCGCGAAGATGTTTGGGAACGGGTTATTCACCGCCATTTGCCTAATCTCAATAGCGGGTTTGTAAATTTCCTTTTATTTAATCACACAGACCTGCAACGGAAAGGGAAATGGCCACGTGACATGGCATTGACGCTGAGAGATGCTGATGTTGTAATCATCGACGAAGCGCACCATTTCAGAAATACAGGAATCAAGGGCGAAGGCGTCAAGGAACCCTCGCGCTATCGTAAATTGCAGCAATATTTGCATTCGGGAGACCGCCCAAAGCAAATCTATTTTCTCACCGCAACGCCGGTCAATAACTCGATACATGATTTCCGGCGCATGATCGAACTATTCACCAACGGCAATGAACAATACTTCGCATCAACTTTGGGCATTCACAGCCTGCGCGCCCATTTTATAAAGCTGGAAAAGCGCATCCTTGGCACCAAGGCACCCAGCCCGCAACCGGAATTGGAATTTGGGCCGGAAATTTTGGAAGTCGAAAAAACGCTCAGAAGTGACCTTGTCTTCGACTCCCTCGTCGTGCAGCGCAGCCGCGCCTATGTCAAGGAAAGCCAACGGCAGCAAGGAGCAAGCGAAGCGCTATTCCCGGAACGGGAGCCGCCGAAAATCGCCGCTTACAACCTCAAAGCCACCTACGGAAAACTGTTGGATAGTGTCGCCAAAGCATTCAGCAAAGACAAACCCCTGTTCGTCCTGAGTATTTATTACCCTTTGGCCTATTGGAAAGGCGATAAGGATGACCCTGCTTATCAATCTTTCGATGAAGGCCGCCAAAAACAAGTTGTCACGCTGATTCGCACCTTGTTCCTGAAACGCTTCGAGAGTTCATCCAAAGCGTTCGAAGGATCGTGTTGGCGATTGTTGCAAAAGCTGTTTGCCTGGGTCACGGTTCACGCGGAATCTGAACACGACTTGCGCCGCCTGGAGCGCTGGAAAATCAAGAACGCTGAAATTATCGGTTATGTGCAAGCGCATCAGTACGAAATATGGCCCGATGAAGCAGAAGAGGACGAGGCAGAGGAGTTCCTGACTGAAGACATACTGAACGCCATCGAAAAGCTAAACCCGGAAGAGTTCGATATTGGTGAAATCATGGACGATACCTTCGACGACATGAACCAGCTTGCCGAATTTCTTGGGCTTCTGGCGGAAGTCAAGCCGGAGCGCGACGACAAACTAAAGGCGTTAATCAAATTATTGAAAACTGACCGGTTACTAAAAAAGCAAAAACTGATTTTGTTTACCGAATTTGCCGATACCGCCCGCTATCTGGAACGAGAATTAAACCGGGCAAAATTAACCGGCATTCACCGTATCGACGGCGGCAGCTCGCAAAAACAGCGTAGTGATGTGATCAGGCGCTTCTCGCCTTATTACAACGAATCCAGTTCCGACGAACTGGCGGCGGAAAACAAAGTAGAAATCCGCATTCTCATCACCACCGATGTGTTGTCGGAAGGCTTGAACCTCCAGGACGCCACCCGGCTCATCAATTACGACCTGCATTGGAACCCGGTGCGATTAATGCAGCGTATAGGCCGCGTGGATCGGCGCATGAATCCCGAAACCGAAGCGCGCCTGCTGGCCGATCATCCCGAACTGAAAGGCCAGCGTGGCTGTATCGCGTTCTGGAATTTCTTGCCGCCCGGCGAACTGGACGAGTTGCTGCGCCTGTTTCAGAGGGTGACGAGCAAAACTCTGGTGATTTCACGGACGCTGGGCATCGAAGGCCGTAAACTGCTGACCCCGGACGACGAATTCGAACCGGTTAAGGAACTGAACGAACAATGCGATGGCAACCTGTCCGATTCCGAACAGCTACGCCTGGAATACAACCAGCTGTTACAGGACCATCCTGAACTGGCCGCCAAATTACCAGGAATGCCGCTGAAAGTTTTTTCCGGCAAGGTTTCGCCGCAAACACACGCCCGTGCCTTATTCTTCTGTTATCGGATTCCCCGGTCGGATTCAGCTCTGGTGGTGGAAATGGATTCCGGAGAACCGCGCTGGTCGGATGCCGCCGGACTTACGGTTTGGGTCTTGTATGATCTGCACGGGGAGCGATTACTGACCGAACCTGGCGCCATTGCCCGGCTGATTCGCTCCGAACCGGACACCGCGCGCCATTGCTCAATTGAACAGACAACGCTTTCGGACCTGCGCAAAAAAGTCGAAAAACAGCTTACCACCGGATATCTAAAGCCACTGCAAGCGCCGCTGGGAATAACGCCGATTCTCAAATGCTGGCTGGAACTCAATTAGGAACAAATCAATGGGCAAGTACACGAAACTGATCCAGCATATTTTAAGCGGCCGGGCGGATGGCAATATCGCCTTTGCCGAACTTCGCCATCTGTTGCTTCGCCTTGGTTTCAACGAACGTATTCGCGGCGATCACCATATCTTTACCAAACCGGGAATCGACGAAATCCTGAATTTACAACCCAAGGGTTCGATGGCGAAACCTTACCAAGTCAAGCAAGTGAGAAATCTACTTCTCCGTTACAAATTGGAGGCCAATCATGGCGAATAAATATGAAATCATTATCTATTGGAGTGAAGAGGATCAGGCTTTCCTTGCCGAAGCTCCAGAACTGCCGGGCTGCATGGCTGACGGTCCAACCTATCGAGAAGCGCTTGCCAATCTGGAAACGGTCATGGCGGAATGGATGGACACTGCCGAATCGTTGGGCAGGCCAATTCCCGTTCCGCGTGGTCGTCTGATGTACGCGTAACGCTACTTTCATGCCAATCCGATCAAGGAACACAAGATGTCCCGCACTGCCGATAATCTCCGCGCCATTTGCAACTTCGAGGATTTGATTCGCTATCTCGAAGACGAACTCGATTGACCCTTGCAGAAATACGACTTCGAGGAACTGACTTTCGAATACGCGCCGGAAGAACTTGGCATCAAGGCAGAGGACGCTGCGAAAATCGGCCGGATTCACCAGCTAAGGCCGCTGTATAGCGGCCAGCCTTGGGGCATTTTCTTCGTCGAATTCGAAAACAAAAAAATTCCGGTGGTTGTGCTGCGGCGCATTTTGAGCCATTTGGTAGTCAAGAAGCGCACCTCGGCCAACAAGAGTTCGGCAGCGGCTTGGGATTCACAAGACCTGTTGTTCATTTCTGCTTTTGGCGATACAGCTAACGAGGAGAGGGAAATCGCCTTTGCACATTTTCACCAGGAGCCTGGTGATTTGCCCACTTTACGGGTATTGGGTTGGGACGGCGCGGATACGCCGCTCAAATTGGCGCATCTGGACAAAGTGCTGCATGAAAAGCTACGCTGGCCGGACAAACCGAGTGATCAACAAGCCTGGCGGAAACAATGGCGAGCGCCGTTCCGCCACCGCATAGGCCATATCATCCGCACTTCTGACGCTTTGGCCGAAGTGTTGGCGCAACTGGCCCGCAATATCCGCGACCGCGCCCAAACCATGCTGGCGGCAGAAGCCGACAACGGACCGTTGCGCACCTTGCACATAGCTTTTCGGACTTCGCTCATTCACGACTTGAGCGAGGTAAGTTTCGCCGACACCTACGCTCAAACCATCACTTACGGCCTGCTTACCGCCGCTATTTCAAGGACAGATAGGAGCGAAGGGCGTCACGGCACGGCGCTGATCACAGAAAATATCACCGATATGGTGCCAACCAATCCGTTCCTGAAAGAAATGCTGCAAACCTTCCTGCGCGTCGGTGGACGCAAGGGCGGCATCGACTTCGACGAATTGGGCATACAGGACGTAGTGGAACTGTTGCGAGGCGAAGAAACCGACCTGCCTGCCATCCTGTGCGACTTCGGCAACCGCACTCGCGGCGAAGATCCTGTGATCCATTTTTACGAACACTTTCTCTCCGCATACAACAAGAAGCTTAAGGTACAGCGCGGCGTGTTCTATACGCCTCAGCCGGTGGTGTCCTACATCGTCCGCAGCGTACACGAATTGCTGCAAACCGAGTTCGGCCTGGAAGACGGCTTGGCTTCAACGATTACCTGGGGCGAAATGGCACAAATAAATCTCCCTCTCTCCGTGGGAGAGGGCCGGGGTGAGGGCGAATTCAAAATCCCCGAAGGCACTGACCTTGATTCCCCTTTCGTCGTCATCCTCGACCCCGCCACCGGCACGGCGACTTTCCTGGTGGAAGTCATCGACATCATCTATCGCACCCTGACCGAAAAATGGCGCAAGTTGGTCATGAACGACCAACAGCGCGAAACCGCCTGGAATGTCTATGTGCCCCAGCATTTACTGCCCCGCCTATACGGCTACGAACTGATGATGGCGCCTTACGCCATCGCCCACATGAAAATCGGCCTCAAGCTGCATGAAACCGGCTACCGCTTCGGCAGCGAGGAACGCGCCCGGATTTATCTGACCAATGCCTTGGAACCGGCCAGTGACGACAAAAAGCAAATGGAATTCGAGGAAGTGATTCCGGCATTGGCGCATGAAGCGAAGGCTGTGAATGCGGTGAAGCAGAAGCAGCGGTTTACGGTGGTGATTGGAAATCCCCCATATTCTGGGCATTCCGTCAATAATGGCGACTGGATCGTCGGCTTGTTGCGCAAGCGGATAGCGCGAAGCCCAGGGTATTTTGAAGTGGACGGCGCGCCCTTGGGCGAGAGAAACCCGAAATGGTTGAACGATGATTATGTGAAATTCATCCGCTTGGCTCAAGTCACGATTGAACAGGCACAAACGGGGTTACTTGGATATATCACCAATCATGGGTATTTGGACAACCCGACTTTTCGCGGAATGCGCCAAAGCTTGCTATGTACCTTCGACAAAAGTTATTTACTTGACCTGCATGGAAACAGCAAGCGGAAAGAGAAAGCGGAGGACGGCAGCAAGGATGAAAACGTCTTTGATATTCAACAGGGCGTCGCGATAGGGGTGTTTGTCAAGGAGCCCATCTCCCCAACTCCTTCGGCAAAGGTGACTATGCTTTACTCTCCTATCCCAACGGCTGAGGGGGCGAAGACGAGAGGCATTAGCCACGCCGGGCTGTATGGTTTGCGCACAAGAAAATATCAAAGGTTGACGGCTAAAGGCATCCAAAGTACGGACTGGAAAAAACTGCATCCAAAAACACCATTTTATTTGTTTTCTCCGCAGAATGAATCGTTACGTGATGAGTATGAAAACGGTTGGAATATAACCGAAGCGATGCGTATAAATGTCTTGGGCTTTCAAACACACCGAGATGATTTTGCCATTGATTTAGATGAATCAGCATTACGCCATCGAATAGTCAACTTGCGAAGCGAGGAATTTACAGATGAGGAATTACTCGAAAAATATAATCTCCAGGAAAACCAAAACTGGAAATTGGGTAAAGCACGCAAGCTATTACGTCAAATAATTACATGGGAAAAGCATTTTATTAAATGCCTTTACCGACCATTTGATGTCCGCTGGTGTTACCTTGACACGGTGGCGATGGATCGCCCTAGACCTGAATTACAGGAACATGTAGCTGGAAAAGACAATTGTTGTTTGTTACTTATTCGCCAAATGCAGGATACTATTCCTTACTCACATGTTTTAACAAGTCGATATATTGCCCAAGATAGAAGCTTTACGTGTTCCCGCGGAGCGGCTACAGTTTTTCCTCTTTACGTTTACCCAAAAACAAACAAAACTGACTTATTCGACGACGAACCTACCGAAGCACCCTGCGGGCGTCGGCCTAATCTGGACACTGCTTTTATCTCGGCGTTTGCGTCAGCACTCAACCTTGCCTTTACTCCAGAAGGAAAAGGAGACTTAAACACCTACTTTGGCCCTGAAGATGTTTTCGGGTATGTCTACGCCGTCTTCCATTCGCCTACCTACCGCACCCGCTACGCCGAGTTTCTGAGGATCGATTTCCCGCGTCTACCTATTACAAGAAGCCTGGAACTATTCCGCGAACTCTCCAAACTCGGCGGCGAACTTGTCTCCTTGCATCTACTCGAATCCCCCAAAATCAACCAATTCATTACCCAATTCACAGGAGAAGGCGATAACAGCATCCCCAAAAAACCCACTTACAAAGAAGGCGCGGTGTGGATCAACGCCAGCCAGCGCTTCGAAAACGTGCCGGAAGCTGTGTGGAACTTCCACGTCGGCGGTTATCAAGTCTGTGAAAAATGGCTGAAAGACCGCAAAGGCCGACGCTTGAACGAGGATGACATCGCCCATTACCAGAAAATCGTTGTCGCTCTTAACGAAACGATCCGGCTGATGCGGGAAATTGACGCGGTGATAGCCCTGCACGGCGGCTGGCCGGGAGCGTTTCAACCAGCCGCCAACTAGGAAAACCCATGATTCCGGTTAATGAAGCAGATGCCTTGTCTATTTTCGTGGACGAAGCGGGTGATCCCACACTATTTAAAGGGCGCCGGGGCACACCCCTCGTCGGTTCTCCAGGATGTTCGCGCTTTTTCATACTCGGAAAACTGGAAGTGGAAAACCCGGCAGTTTTGGCCCATAAGCTGAAAGTGCTACGCACGGAATTATTAAATGACCTTTATTTTACAGGGGTGGAGTCTTTCCGGCCGGAGCGCAAAAAAACCGCACACGCATTTCATGCCAAAGACGATCTCCCAGATGTCCGCTATCGGGTTTTCAGCTTGCTGTGCGCCGAAGGTTCGGCGCTACGTTTCCATGCCGTGGTATGCGACAAGAATGCTTTACTGGATCGGGAACAGACCAAGCGGGAAGCCAACCCTGCATACCGTTATCAACCGAATGCCCTCTACGATTCATTGGTCCGATCCCTGTTTTCCAAATTCCATCGCCTTGCAGACCGCTATGAATTATGCGTGGCTCGCCGGGGCCAAAAGGATCGCAACGAAGCTTTGACTCTAGCGCTTGAACATGCCGAGGGGGATTTTGAAGCAACTTTCGGTTATTCGCGAGGTGGATCGGCTGCCTGGCGCATCACCGTTTCCGATCCCGGAACTGAAGCATGCCTGCAATCGGTGGACTATTTTCTGTGGGCGCTGCAACGTTTCTATGAACAGCGTTTGCACCCGCTAACTGGAGAAGCGCAGCCACGAGAAGATCGTTACCTGAATTTACTTTGGCCGCAGATGGCGGAGATTCACGACTTGGATTTCGGCACTGAGCGCGGAACTTATTTTAATAAGCAACGGCACCTGGCATTGGATGAACGTTTTGAAAGTGGAAAGCATAAAAAGAAAAAGCCGTGAATATAGGAACCTAATAAAGACTCTCACGGCACGGGGCCGAATTTTGTCCACAGCTTTAAATTATTTTAATATACAGGCCCAGAAATACCAAAAGAATAAGTTGGCAGAATATACGCACAAGATTTTTAAAGGGTCATCGTCCAGACTTTGGTAGAGCTCAAGAAATGTAGCCACATCACTTTTGATCAATTACTTATTGCCGGACAGATAACCAATCCGCATTATGATTTTAACGATGGGATATTGCCTGTCGGGGCTGCTTATTGGGTCAAGCTGGTTGAAATGACGCTGACATAAAGGCTACTATAAGCCTGCCATAAGCAAAGCCGAAGGGGATTGGCCCTACTTTTTGGTTTCGAACAGCATGTGCGCCATTTTTTTTGCTTTGGTCTTTAAATAACCGACATTGTCATCGTGGGCCACCGCCTCCAACGGAATGCGTCCCGCCACGTTAATGCCCAGCTTTTTTAACGCATCTATTTTTTTGGGGTTGTTGGTCATCAGCTTTATTGATTTTATCCGGAGATTTTCCAGCATTAAAGCGGCAATGCTATATTCCCTCTCATCGGCACGATGGCCCAAGTGAATATTGGCGTCAACGGTATCCATGCCTTTATCTTGTAAATTATAAGCTTGCAGTTTTTTCAACAAGCCTATGCCACGCCCTTCCTGGCGCAGATAAATCAATACGCCGTAACCCGCTTCATTGATAAGCTGCATAGCCATTGCCAGCTGTTCGCCGCAATCGCAACGTCTGGAACCCAGGACATCCCCGGTAAAACACTCGGAATGAATACGCACGGGCACATTTTCCCGGTTTGCAACATCGCCTTTAACCAGCGCTATATGCTCTTTGTCATCAATTGAATTGCTGTAGAAATGCAGAACAAACTCGCCGTGTTCGGTCGGGAGCCGTGTCTGTACCAAATCTTCTAGTTGTGCTTTCACGTCTATGACTAATCCAAAAATACTTCATTTTTCTCAAATGCCTGCTTGAGAATTCGTTCCGTTCCTGGCGGTTGCGCCGGAAGAAGACTATTTTACATGACAAAAAAGAATAGTGTTGTTGAAGCTTTAGTTCTCGCTGTAATATTCGACATCCTAATTCATGCGTTAACATCATTATGAAATCAGACAGCACAGCAATCAAAAAAAGATATGATCGCATCGCCCCCTATTTTGAAGGCTTGGAAGCTGTCATGGAAGGTTTGTTTTTTAAAATCTGGCGCAAAAGGTTATGGGCAAAAGTTGAGGGCCATCATATTCTTGAAGTCGGCGTTGGCACCGGTAAAAACTTTGATTATTATCCTGCCGGCGCTCGTATCACCGCAATTGATTTTAGCCCGGAAATGCTTAAGCAAGCCGCCCATAAAAAAGCCAGAAAAGCAGTTTCTGTTGAGCTTGAGCTGATGGATGCTCAGTCTTTGGTTTTTGCCGACAACAGTTTCGACACCGTTATCGGTTCCTTTGTTTTTTGTTCAGTGCCCTTGCCTCTGAAAGGCTTAAAAGAACTGTATCGTGTTTGCAAGCCGGGCGGCCAAGTGATATTGCTGGAGCATGTGTTGAGTTCAAATCCTGTCATTGCGAAAGTGATGAACTTTATCAACCCCGCCATTGTTGCGCTGGTCGGTGCCAATATTAACAGGAACACCGTTAAAAATGTTAAGTCCTGTGGCTTTGCCTCGGTACGCGTGGACGAACGTAGTGGTGATATTATTAAACTGATTGAGGCGAGAAAATAACCAAATTATAGTTTAACTTATTCACCACGAAGACACGAAGGCCACGAAGTTTTATTTCTTTTTTCTTCGTGGTGATAATCTTATGAATTCAAGTTGCATTAAACTGTTCGGCAATTAAACCGATTAATTGTTCTGCCAAGTGGGTCTTATCGGTCATCGCCAATGTCTTCCCACCATTTTCCCAGAAAACGTGCAGGGCGTTTTGTTCGCTATCAAAACCACCTTGCTGACGCCCTACCCAGTTTGCCGCAATCATATCCAGCTTTTTTCGCGCCAGTTTGCCGCGAGCATACGCTTCGAGGTCATGCGTTTCAGCAGCAAAGCCAACGGTAAACGGACGCTTATCCAGGGCCGCGACTTCGGCCAGTATGTCTTTGGTTCTTTGTAGAATTAGGGTGGACTGTTCTTCCTGTTTCTTTATTTTTTCTGGCTGAATGATGGCGGGACTGTAATCAGCCACCGCTGCCGCGCCAATATAAATAGCATGGTCAGGAGCTCTGGACAAAACCGCCTCATACATTTGCGCGGCTGTCTCCACGTTTACTAAAGCGATGTTTGCAGGCGCTGCCAGTGCCACTGGTCCGCTTACCAGAGTGACTTCTGCGCCGGC
>JAQTPT010000100.1 GCA_028712795.1 Methylococcales bacterium | reverse complement strand
CCCCAATGGCCGAGGCGAAAAACTTTGCCTTTTGCACAAGGTTCAAATTCTTCGATGACGCTTTTGTGAGACGATTCCATAACCAGAACAAGATCCGCCTTGCGAATCATGTCCTTATTCAATTGGCAAGCACGGTAACCTGAAATATCGATGTCTTTTTTCATCATCAGCTGGCATGCTTTCTTATCAGGAGGGTGACCAATCAATGCACCAAGACCAGCAGAGTTAACTAAGCAATCACCTTTTCCAGAGGCGGTAAGCGCTTGTTTTAACAAACCTTCCGCCATCGGGCTTCTGCATATGTTTCCAATACAAACTATGAGTATGTTTTTAAACAACATCTAAATATTTAATAAAATTCTGTACTTATAATTATAATACGAATTAATTACTCAAGGACATAACTAAAAATAACTTCTCTGGTGCGAATCCTGAGATTCAGCTTGGAGTTGGCTAATTCTACTTCATCAGATTATCTGGTCAGTTTTTTGTGTATAATAGCCCATAGTTTTATATAGGCAAATACGATATGACGTGAGAACCCCAGAAATTCTGTTATTCGTGCCCTTCAAGGGCTTTCAGAGGCGCTTAACTTTCATTTGGCGTCTTTTTTGTCTTCCACGAGCGATGCCACCGCGACACTTGAGGGCCATACCTGTCCTGAAGGGCAGATTTTAACAATGAAATACGAAATCCAGGACGGTAGCCGTGTCAATCAAGGTATCTCGGAAGTGCTCATCGATTGTCCACTGCAAAGCCGCCGCTGTTAATCGGCTAAAGGAGAAGCTTGGAAGATCATTACCCATAACAAAGAGCCCTTGAGTCAACCGATGAATAGTAAAATGGCAACGGCATCCGCCAATGTGATTTAAGGATAGCGGAAAACGATTGTTGAACCGGTGTTTGGTCAAATCAAAAATTGCGGGTTTAGTAGTTTCAGCGGGTGCGGTAAAGAAAAAGTTGCCGGTGAGTTTTCAACGGCCTTTGCAGCACATTATATTAAAAAAATTGCCAACACCATTGTTACGGGTTAAATCCGCCCGGCGTTTGAAAATTTCACAACAAACCCTGCAATATCAAATACACTGGATAAGTCCGAAATGAATAGGCTCTAGCGTCAAAAATTGGCATTTTTTTGTCAATTTTAAATTTGGCAGCAGTGATTTTTAAATTTCTTTAAACCAATTTAGTGACTACTCGGTCGAGCAGTTTTATTCTCGGACAACTGCCGCCGAAATTAGCCGACTGGCTTATAGCCCGAGGTTTAATGTGGAAACATACTTCTCGCGTGACCTGTATTTACGCGATGCCAAAGACGAGCAGATTTTTCAACAAGCGCGACATCAAGGTATCGTTATCATCAGCAAAGACAGTGAGCTCATCGAGATAGTGTTGCGCTTGGATATACCTCCGCGACACCTTTGGGTCGCTTGTGGCAACGTCTCTAACCGCCGCTTGCAAAACCTATTGGCCCAGGTGTTTCTTAAAGCTCAGCAATTGCTGGTATCATTCAAATCTGTTGTTGAAATAGCCGGCCTTGCAGCCTTGCAAACCACATGACTGGAGTTGGTCGGGGTCTTGCAAACCTTGTCACGCATCGTTTAATCAGTGAACCTGTGGCGGTTTATTTTTTGCGGGCTACCCAATGCCTTTAACCTCCTTTCATCCCGTTGTCGCGCAGTGGTTTAACACCCATTTCGACGCGCCCTCGGACGTTCAACGGCAGGCTTGGCCAGCAATTCACGCAGGCGAATCAACGCTGATTGCAGCCCCTACCGGTTCGGGTAAAACCCTGGCGGCTTTTCTTGCGGCCATCGACCAACTGGTGCGACAAGGACTCGAAGCGCCGTTACCGGATGAAACCCGGATTCTCTATGTATCGCCGCTCAAGGCCTTGTCTAACGACATTCACAAAAACCTGGAACTGCCGCTGGACGGCATTCGCTTTGCCTTGCTGGAATTCGGTTTAGCTGATGTTGCGATTCGCGCCCAAACCCGAACCGGCGATACTTCGGTGGCAGAGCGTACAGCCATGAAGCGCCATCCGCCCCATATTCTGGTGACAACGCCGGAATCGCTTTATCTGCTGCTCACTTCGGCTTCGGGGCGAGAAATGTTGAGCTCGGTGCGGAGCGTTATCATCGATGAAATTCATGCCTTGGCTGGCAACAAGCGCGGCGCGCATCTTTCGCTTTCGCTGGAACGCTTGGGACAACTGACCCCAACGCCGCCCGTGCGCATTGGCTTATCCGCCACCCAAAAACCCGTCGAATTGATGGCTCAATTTCTAAACGGCAATCAGACAACGCCTTGCACGATTATCGATACCGGTCATAAACGCCAGCGTGATTTGGAGATAGAAGTCACAGGCTCGCCGCTGGAAGCGATTATGGCAACTGAGGTCTGGGACGAAATCTATAATCGTCTTGAACAATTGATCGGACAACATCGCACAACCCTGATTTTTGTCAACACCCGCCGTTTGGCTGAACGTGCGGCGGCGGCGCTGGCCGAACGCTTAGGCGAAGAATACGTTACGGCCCATCATGGCAGTCTGGCCAAGGAGCACCGGCTGGCGGCCGAACAGCGCTTAAAACAAGGCACGCTCAAAGCTTTGGTGGCGACAGCTTCACTTGAGCTCGGTATCGATATCGGCGATGTGGATCTGGTTTGCCAATTGGGTTCGCCCCATGCCATTTCAACCTTTCTGCAACGGGTCGGTCGTTCCGGCCATCAACTTGGCGCTACGCCAAAAGGACGACTGTTTCCGCTCTCGCGGGATGATCTTGTGGAATGTACGGCCATGCTGGCAGCCATTCAACAGGATGAACTGGACCGCATTTCAATTCCAGAGCAACCGCTGGATGTCCTGGCGCAGCAAATCGTCGCCGAGATTGCCTGCCGCGAGTGGCATGAGAATGATCTTTATCAGGCCTATTCTAGTGCCTGGCCTTACCGGGAACTGACGCACGAACAGTTTATTGCCGTCGTCAAAATGCTCAGTGACGGGTTTCATACACGGCGTGGCCGACGCGGCGCTTATCTGCACCGGGATGCCGTTCATGGCATGCTGCGACCACGCAAAGGGGCGCGGCTGACTGCGCTCCTTAACGGCGGAGCCATTCCCGACCACTTCGATTACGATGTCATCTTGCAGCCGGAAGGCATTTTTGTTGGCACTTTGAATGAAGACTTCGCTTTTGAAAGTATGCCTGGCGATATCTTCCAATTGGGCAATAGCTCATATCGAATGCTCAAGATCGAACAGGGCCGCGTGTTTGTTGAAGATGCCCACGGCCAGCCGCCCAATATCCCTTTCTGGTTCGGCGAAGCGCCCGGCCGTAGCGACGAACTATCGCTTGCAGTATCGAATTTACGGGCAACCCTGGATACCAAACTCGAACAAGGACAGGATGCCGCGTATCTGTTTCTAAAAGAAGAAGTTCATGTTCCCCATGCGGCGGCGGAACAATTGGTTCAATACCTGGCAACCGCCAAAGCGGCCTTAACGATTTTGCCGACGCAACAGCACATTGTATTCGAACGCTTTTTTGATGAAACCGGCGATATGCATTTCGTCATTCATTCGGCTTACGGATCGCGTATTAACCGGGCTTGGGGACTCGCGCTGCGTAAACGTTTCTGCCGCCGCTTCAATTTTGAATTACAAGCCGCAGCCAGCGATGACTCCATTGTTCTGTCACTTGGCCCAACCCACAGTTTTCCGCTGGAAGAACCCGCGCAGTACCTCAAAGCCGCTACGGTCAAAGACATTCTGATTCAGGCATTGATAGCAGCCCCGATGTTTCCGACGCGCTGGCGTTGGGTTGCCAACACCGCACTGGCTGTGCCGCGCAATCGCGCAGGCAAAAAAGTCCCGGCCTATTTTCAGCGGAACGATGCCGAAGATCTTATTGCCGTGATCTTTCCAGATCAGCTCGCCTGTCAGGAAAACATTGCCGGAAACCGGGAGATTCCCGATCAACCGCTGGTCAGTCAGACCTTAGCCGACTGCTTGCATGAGCTGATGGACATCGATGGGCTGGAGCGCTTATTAACCGGTATCGAACAGGGGACGATCACCATCATTGCCCGTGACTTGGCCAGCCCTTCCCCGCTGGCCCTGGAAATACTAAATGCCCGGCCTTATGCCTTTTTGGACGACGCGCCAGCCGAGGAACGCAGAACGCTTGCGGTACAGCAACGGCGCTTCATGGATCCGCAAAGCGCTGCCGACATTGGCCGCCTGAACCCAGAGGCCATCGAAAGGGTGCGCATCGAAGCCTGGCCGGAAGCCCATACCCCTGATGAACTTCACGACGCGCTGGTGGTGTTGGGTTTTCTGACCGAAGCGGAGGGCGAACGCGGCCCACGCTCGACTTTACATGACGCGCTTGCCCATGGCTGGCCCACCTTGATGGAAAATCTGCAACAAAGTCAACGTGCAACCGTGATGACTCTTGCCAATGGCACGCGCTTATGGATTGCCGCCGAACGCCTGGAGGTGATGCAGTGGTTATTTCCAGAGGCTTTCATGCATCCTTACATTGAAGCCATTCCTGCGAATGAAGCGAGTGATTTCGATAGCGCGGTACGCGAAATCATCCGCAGCCGCCTGGAAGGTTTGGGCCCGGTCACCGCCTCGCAACTCGCAGCCCCGCTGACAATGGCTCCCGCCACTATTGACCAAGCCTTGGCCGCCCTGCAACAGGAGGGCTTTGTCATTCAAGGACAGTTTACGCTGGAAAGCAACGAGACTGAGTGGTGTGAACGCGGTTTATTGGCGCGTATTCACCGCTATACGCTCAAACAGTTGCGCACTGAAATCGAACCGGTTGCGCCTGCGGATTTCATGCGCTTTCTGTTTCGCTGGCACGGCCTGGATGATCCGGGCGAAGGTGAAGCCGCCTTGCAACAGCGCTTGTTGCAACTGGAAGGTCTGTGTCTGCCGGCCATCAGTTGGGAAGCCGATATTCTGCCAGCCAGAATGCATTTCTATCTGCCTTCCGATCTGGATAAATTGTGCAGCGCCGGTAAAATTACCTGGCTACGCCTGCAACCGCCTGTTGGCAATGCCTTGAACAAACGTAAAAACCCGGCCGGAAAATCCACCTCCATCAGTTTTATCAACAGGGCCAATCTTCCGCACTGGCGTGCCTTTGCACCGCTACCGGTAATGGAGGCGCTGGACATTTCGAGCAATGGGCACAAAGTCTACGCTGCGCTAAAGCAATGGGGCGCCAGTTTCTTTGAAGACCTGCTGGCTGAAACCGGCCTGCTCAAATCCCAATTGGAAGAAGCGCTGGGCGAACTGGCCGCTTGGGGACTGGTTACGGCGGACAGTTTTCAGGGCTTGCGCACGCTCATTACCCCACGGAAAGTCCAGCAACGCCGCAGCAAAAAATATCCGCATCATGATCCCTTCGCCGCCTCGGGGCGTTGGTCCTTAATCCGCCCAAACCAGCCGGACGAAACTGACCGCTATCAGCACTGCGAACATATCGCACGAATCCTGCTGCGCCGTTACGGCATTGTTTTTCGTAAACTGCTGGATCAGGAAGATTGCCTGCCCCCGTGGCGGGAATTGCTCTATGTCTTCCGGCGCATGGAGGCGCGGGGCGAACTGCGTGGCGGCCGCTTTGTGCAGGGCTTCGCCGGTGAACAATATGCACTGCCGGAAGCGGTTAACGCCCTGCGGGAAATCCGCAAGCAATCCAAACAGGGCGATCTGGTTGCCATCAGTGCTGCCGATCCGCTTAATTTAACTGGCCTGGTCACCCCCGGACAACGCATACCGAGCCAACCGGGTCAGCGCATTTTATACCGTGACGGCATTCCTATGGCTCATAGCGCGCAAGGTAAAATCAGCTTTCTAGTCAATCTTGAACAGGAAGATGAATGGCCGATTAAAAATGCGTTGCTGCGTAAATCCAGGTTAACCGCTTATCAGCACTCGCCCAAATTACCGGTATGATGATTCAAGCTTAATTGGCTCAACCGATGATATGACCCATAATATCCATGCTTTGATGAGGAATGTCATGAATGTCATGGATGCTGATTTTTAATTGATGTGCTTAAGAGCAAACCTGAGCACCAAATTGATCAATCTTGTCCCAGAACTGAAGCCATCGGGTTGTGTGTCGCAAAGTTTTTCGAAATCAGGGACAATGCACGGTTTTTAGCAATTGAAAAAACCAATGATTAGTTTTAAAGGTGTTCATTTTCCCAAAGAAGTCATTCTATACGCTGTATTTTTCTATGTCCGATATGGCGTCTCTTATCGTGACCTGGAAGAAATCATGAAGGAGCGTGGCGTTCAAGTGGATTATGGCACACTAAATCGCCTGGTCATTAACTATTCTCCGTTGATCTCAGATGAAACCAAAAATAGCAAACGTACTGTAGCGACATCCTGAGGATGAATGAAACGTACATTAAGGTCAAAGGGAAGTGGGTCTACTTGTAACGTGCAGCCGACAAGTTCGGCGACACCATTGATTTCATGCTGTCCGAACAGCGCGACGAAATGGCCGCTACCGCGTTCTTCAAGCAGGCCATCAACAACAACGGCTTCCCTCATAAAGTCGTCATGGATAAAAGCGGCGCCAACTATGCCGGCATTGAGAATATCAATATGGTGCTGATGCCGGCAGGATTGATCAGTTTTATCGAAATCTGTCAGGTCAAATATTTGAACAATGTGTTCGAACAAGATCATCGTTTCATCAAGAAAATCATGAATCCAATGATGGGATTTAAGGCCTTCCATTCAGCACGGGCGACTATCGAGGGTATTGAAACTGCGCACAGGATTCGAAAAAAGCAGATGTCAGAAAACACTATTCCGGCTTATAAACAGTTTATGGCCTTAGAAGGATAATTGCGTCCGCAGATTAATGCGGCTTGGCCTTTATAAATATTTGCGACCGAACCTGAATAATTACCAAAATTTGAACCCCCACAATCACCGCTAAAGTTCTCCCTGCAATGTATGCAATTGCACAATGATGGTTTATTCACTACCTTAATCCATGGCAAAATAAATCCAATTTTCGGTGCCTTTCTTGGCATTGGCTTCAGCTTCCTTACGTTCAGCCTCGGACGATATATTGCCGTCTTTCTTTTTATTAGCCTTAATATCAGGTTTTCCCTGCTCACCTTTCAGTCGATTGATTTCATCACGAAGCTTCTGAAGTTCACTTTCCTGAGCATCATTTGAGCTGGCTAGCCGTTCTATAATATTCAGTAGTTTTTTGACAATAGCCTGCCCACCGCTACTTTCTATTTGAGCGATTTCTTGGTCAATGGCGTTTATTTCAGCCTGTAAGTCTTGGATGTTCAAGGAACGAAAGAATCTATACTTTTTGATCTGCTGTCAAGGCATTTTGGTGGCATTTGAATTTGCCATGGATTTTAAAGTAGATACGTGTTGTCCGTGTTGACTGATTTCATGCCCCCCACTATCTTTATAAAGAACCGGCCAAACTGCTGCACGATACGGGTGTAGATCTATTTGTGAGATATAAAACAATGCGTTACAAGCACATCATAGTGCTTTCCTGATAAATTACCCGCTGGCTATTGAAAAGAGTAGGACTCAAAATCAAAATGGAGTGTTCGGCGACAATTACCCTGTCCGGTCGGCGACAACTATCTTGACCGGTTGACCGATATGTAGGACAAGGGTGTATTTCAATTTTATTTGGAGTTCACCCATGCCTGGAAAACGTATCACTCAACATCAAGAGAGTTTATATATGAGCACGCGTAAATCAGGAAAAGCCAAGAAACAGCCGCCGCTAAAGCCGCTATTCCTGAGCGTTCTGTCCACAGAATAGAAAAAGGTGAGCGCCCCTCGATACCAGGAGAACGCCATTGGCGCACTCGGGAAGATCCTTTCGAGGCCATTTGGGAGAAAGAATTAGTACCTTTATTGGACGAAGCCGCTATCGCGGCGGAAAAAAGACCGCTTAACGCTTAAACTCTAACTGTACTCAATGTCGAGTACGATAAATTTGGAGTTTAACATGACTGCTAGAGAACAAGCGCGTTTCGATAAA
>JAQTPT010000099.1 GCA_028712795.1 Methylococcales bacterium | reverse complement strand
TTTATAAAGTGCATGAAGAAACACCCCCACTAACAGTGCCTGGGCGGTTTTTTGCCAGTGGCTTTCAAGACCCTTGCCGTCTGGATCAACCACCAGGGTAGCCAGATTTTGTACATCGCCTACTTCGTTATCAGTGCCAATACGAAGCTCATCAAAAGGGTTCCAACAAACACCGCCGTTAGTTGTAGCCGGTTCAAAGCGCAGCACTTTGTTTTTTGCGTACTTTTGACGCCAGCCCGACGTCATCGCCCAAAGCTCGCCCTTCAAATCGGTAATAACGGCACTTTCCGGCCATGAAAGCAGTGTTGGGACAATCAATCCGACACCCTTGCCTGAACGGGTGGGTGCGTAGCATAAAACATGCTCAGGACCGTTATGCTTTAAATAATGCTGTTGACCGTTTTTGTCCAACCAAGCACCCACATAAACCCCTGCGCCGGCAGCCGGAACGTTGCCTTTAATGGATTGCCATAAACTAAGCGAATCGGGGATCAAACCAGCCGCGCGAATATCCTTACTATTTGCCCAACGGGCCGAGCCATGCAGGTACTCATTAGCCTTGGAAGAATTCGCCAATACCATCCTGGCAATAACCAAGATAAGCAGCCCAATACCAGCCACAGTAACGCCAAGACTCCCCGCACGCATAAAAACATCCGGGTAATATCTATACCAACTGTAAGCCCACTTAATAATCCCCCATGAAGGATATAGGTGATTGATTTGCCAGCCTAGTGCTTGATGGTACTTGAGATCGTGAGCAAATAACTGCGTGGCGGCTTGCAGTCCACTAATCATAAACAGCAACGCCAACAGTGGGATTATCCGATTAGACCCATGTTTTTTAGTCCGTACTTGCGGGCCAACCGCATTATTAAACCTATCACTCATCTGCTTCTTCCTTTCGTTTTGATGGAGCCATTTATTGTTACGGTTATTGTGTCGCCAACGGCAATACGTTTGAGCCGCTGCGTTGTAGCTTCATCTATAGGCAAAACCATTACTTCATCGCCGTTCTTTAAAAGCGCCAGGAACTGCTTATCCACATGGCGAGTACCAGCAAATACAGAAGCCCCGTCATTAATATAATGATAATGTGTGTGTTTCGGTATATCGTATAATATTAACCTTTTATTCTCTCGTTCAGCAATGTATTTTTCGGCTGCGGCCTGCCCCGCTGTCACGATTCCTGACCCAAAAACATCCCGTCGCAAGCTGTTATCTGATTGGGTTCCTTGCTGCCCCAAGTGACCAGGAACATGACCCGGCAATAACACTTCACTTCGGCTGGCGATGCGAACCACACCGAGTTCGGACAATCCTCGCAAACGGTTTTGGCTTTCGGGCGGCGGTTTTCTTCCAACTCGGCTAATGTCGGGCTTGCCGGTGAATCGTTCTGGTAAGATTGACCGTGATCCTCCGATGCTTTCGATGACTCGGGTAGAGGTGAATTGAGAGCCGCCATTGCCGCCTCTATTAATTCGTCCTCTGTTAACGTTTGCTCGTCTTTGCTCATTGTCATGCTCCTTGGTAGTGATGGAATGCAAAATCTCCTGACGACGACGCTCTAAAGCTGTATCGTCAAATGTGATAGGTAATTTGGCGGCGGCTGCCGCCTGTGCGATCTGCTCTTTAAAGTCGGAGGTCCCATTGACTTTGATCTGCTGTCCGTATCGTTCCACAGCCATAATCAAAACGGTCTGTAAACCCGATTGCGTAACGCCACGGCCTACTTTCAATCTTTCGCCATCGTCACGGACTATCGTGCGGCCTACGCGGTAGATAATGGTGCCCTTTTTAGTGATGCTGTCTTGCTCGGCTTGAATTCGTTGCTTAGTCTGCCAACCAGTACCGCTTACTGTGTCGCCTTTAAGCCCTAGTGCCACCAGTCGAGCGCGTAACGCACTTAACGCCTCCTGATCGCCCTCTGTAGCCTTTTCTTTCAACCAATCAGCCCACGCCCTTCTTTTGTATTTGTTGTATATCTTCTGGCGTTCCTTGCTGTATTGCTGATTGACTTTACTGATTTTGCCTTTCAATGTTTTGCTGGTCTCAGCGTACAAGATTTTTTTTACAATCCTTTGTCCCTTAATAAGCTTGATTGCAGTCCGCTTTAGCCGCCCACTACGCTTAGCATCTTCAATGAGCCGATTCTTTAGTTTGATAGCCCTACTTAATTCTTCTGCGCGTGATAGGGTAATTGCCGAGAGCTCGTTTTTGTATCTGGCATACAGTTCTACCGTATTAGCCCTTGAACGCATCGGCTTCTGTTCGTATTTCTTAGCCGGATGGTCATTTTTCATCTTCTCAGGCGAAGGCTCAAAAACACCGAAACGGGACTCTAGTTTGTTTTTTGAGTAATCACGACCTATAGAACTTGCTTTGACAGTGGTTCCGTCCATTGCAGTAATAACAAGACCGTTACCGCGCTCGTGCAAACTAAGCCCGTTAACCTGCATTACCTGATGGAGTTCTGCCCAAGACTGCGCCCCCTGGATTTGGTCGTAGCACTCGCGTTTAATCCAACCCAACAAACTTTCAATTCCTGCATGGTGTTCCATGTCGGTGGCATTGTTTTCTGATCGGGTGTTTTTTGCCTTGTGATTGACGAGGGTAAGCCCATATTCCTGTTCGAGCTTTTCACAAAGCTGCCCCAGGGTTTTGTGACTGTAGTAGGGATCGTGAATAGTGTAACGGGTGGGGTGAATTTTATTGATGGCGATATGAATATGCAGGTTGTCAGTATCAGTATGAACAGCACTAACACGCTGATGCTCACCATAACCCAGCCCATCGCATAGCCTTCCCTCGATAGCTTTCAAAACGGATTCATCCGGCTCTTCGCCCGATGGGAAACTCACAAGAAGATGAAAAGTTTTATCGGACGTTGCGCGGGTATTTTTTCCCTGGGTATTGATAACTTCAAGAATGGCCGCATCCGGGCGGTCTGATTGGCAGTTCGTTACCAACACATAGCCAACACGCTCGTTTTTCTCTTGCTCGTCAGTTATATATTTAACCAATTCAGCAAAATCACTTTTTCTAACTGAATTCATAGCGACATGTTTGGCTATCATGTAAACACCCTAAAAATTTTAGCCGCTAAAATTTTCACTTTTCAGCCCTGGGTCTAACGATTGATCCCATGACATCAACCATCTTGTCTTGAGTGTCAACAATACGCGATAGCACTGCTCGTATTGTTGCCTCGTTGAAGTGAGCCGTTCGCTCATCATTGGTAAGCCAGAGTTTCAATAGTCCACCGAGACGCCCAAGATCGCCATTGATTTTAGCCAGCTTCTCAACTTCGTTGTTGTCAACGATGCCCTTAATTTGATAACCCATACCAACGTTACGCAAGTAAGAGGCGACGGTCTGCCCAGCCGCCTCTGCATTCTGCTTAATAGATGCCTCTTCATCCGGCAGCACTGGTACGCGAAGATGCTTGCCATTCTTCCGGGTACTCTGCATCTTGTCTTTTTCCTTCTCCATCGTTAAACCTCAAGCGGCTTTACCGCTGCCAATGGACGGCGGTAGCCGTCTGCCTCGCAGAGCAAGATGCCCGTTGAGTACGTAGTGCGAATAAGGGTAAGTGAAGTTTGATAACCTGTTTACAGGTTAGCTAACTTCACACATCTTGCCCGGTTTCAAGTACCCCGGTTTCAAGTACCGATCACTCCAAGATAAAATACGGTTCTTATTTCGATTTATACCATATTTTTTAATAAATAAACAAGATTATATAAAGAATATATCGAATTTTTCATAATATGGCTTATAATCGACAATAAGAGCCAATAAACAATCAATAAATCGAAATTAAATAGGCAAACAAACGGCAAATAATCGTAATGAGCAAACGCTATTCCGAAGAGCTTGGCGAATGGATCAAGCAAAAACCATCGAGGAAATGGTACAAGAATCTAGCTGCTTTCCTGGCCGTCAAAACGTCTGTTCAGGAAGCGCTGTCCGATGGCTATGCAGCCAAAACAATATGGGCACACATGGTCGAAACTAAGCGAATCGAATTCGGGTACGACACATTTCTGAAATACACAAACAAATTGATCCGTAGTCCGCATACAAGCAGCGTTAATTATGAGTCGGTTCCAGCACCAAAAGACAAAAAAGTAATACATCAACCAATGAACCAGAAAACCGAAAAGAAAGCGGCGCAACCACCACAAAAAAGTGGTTTCGTATTTGATCCAGAACCTAACAAAGAGGAATTATTCTAATGGCAAAAATACACATGGTTTTACAGGGTAAGGGTGGAGTTGGAAAATCACTCATCGCTGCGATACTTGCACAGTACAACGTGAGCAAAAGTAAACAACCTTTATGTATTGACACCGATCCTGTTAATGCAACATTTCACGGATTTAAGGCGTTAAATGTCAAACGTCTGCAAATCATGGATGGTGATGAAATCAATCCACGACACTTTGACTCACTGGTAGAATTGATAGCTCCTTCTACTGTTGATGTAATCATCGACAATGGAGCCAGCTCCTTCGTGCCCTTATCACACTACCTAATCAGCAACCAGGTGCCCGCTCTATTACAAGAAATGGGCCATGAACTGGTAGTACATACCGTAATAACGGGCAGTCAGGCACTAACAGACACAGTGAATGGCTTTGCCCAACTGGCTACACAGTTTCCAGCCGAGTCATCGTTTATCGTTTGGCTCAATCCGTATTGGGGAGCCATTGAGTATGAAGGGAAAAGCTTTGAACAAATGAAGGCGTACATTAATAACAAGAGTCGGGTAACGGCGATTATTAAAATGCCAACGCTCAAGGAAGAAACTTATGGTCGAGATTTAGCAGATATGTTGCAAGAACACTTAACTTTCGACGAAGCCCTGGCAAATTCAGCTTTAACAATCATGACACGGCAACGCCTTAAGATTGTAAAAAGCGCCCTTTTCGCTCAACTCGATAACTCAGCGGTGCTTTAATGCCAGATAACATGGATGAGCTTATTAAGGAGATTGCCGTAAAACACGGCATTGCCGTATCTCGCGATGACCCTATATTGATACTGCAAACTATCAATAACCGTCTAATGCAAGATAGTGAGAAGGCGCAACAAACTATGTTGGATCAGTACAAGGAAGAACTGGAAGCGCTTGCTCTGCGGTGGGGGGTAGATGCTAAAGACAAAGCCGAACGTATCTTGAATGCATCCTTGCTGGCTAGTAAGGATGCAATGGGGGGAATAATGCAGGAAAGCGCTAAAGCCACAGCCGCCGCTATGCGTTCTGAAATAGAAACAGCTCTGACCATTGTAGCTAATAATCTACGTGCTGCCCGCACAATTGGGATACTTAATGTAGTGGCTTCGTGTATTACAATGCTTGCCTCGGCGGTCGCCTTGTGGGTGATACTCCGGTAAAAAAACAAAATAATTATAAAGTCAGTCGCCAGTGAACGGCTGGTCAAACTTAAAGCAGCCATTCAGAAATCGCCAGTGATTGGTAGCCCCGCGCACACAGCAGACGGTAATATCGTTTTGTCTAATGTTTTGAGCCGATGTAAGTCATATAAAACCTAGTGTGTGGTTTTGAACATTAGGCAGAAGGGTTCATTTTGTTTTATGTCAACACGATATATTTGTTAATAATCTTTAATTTTTGCTATTATTTCTATTAATGAAATTAATTGTATATAAATATCATACAATAACATATTAAGCATCTTCAAATTAAAAAGTGATACCGGTAAATATTTAATTTCATTAGATAAAGAAAATAGCGGCAAAAAATGGGTTTGACCTTTTTCTTATGACCCTTTTCTTAGTAGTGCCGTGTGCAATACAAGGACGATTTGTTGATTAGCAAGATGAATTAACGTTAGAACTACGCCAAGGCTTATTAAACACATTGGCGCAGTAAATATAGGAGGGTTGGAGTAGCATCAACCCAACTTACGCTGCTTTTATCCTACTGGAGGGGGTATGCCCCAACAACAATATGCGCAATATGTAGATTCAGAAACTTATGTAATCAAGCGTCCAGATAGCAATGGTGTTAACTGGGGTGATCCTTTCGGCGACGGGGTATGGCGGTCATCCTGGTTTTATGCCTCGCTAATTGTTATCCGAGCTCTCGACGCGGCCGCTTACGCTAAAATCAAATCCGAGCACGACGTGGATGTGACCTTGGCTGGTCAGTTTCTTGAGTACTTTCGAGACCACTGCCTCAGCAATGGAGGTTGGCAGTTGCCAAAAACCACACAAGACTTCTCCCGAGACCAACTCGTCCCACTGCTTTACCTCTTCGCTGTTGTAGCCAAGCATGCACCTGAGTTCAAGGCTACCGCGTTGGACATTTTAAAGAGCCTCACAAATTTGGAAGAGCAGGACAAAGGAGTTTCGGTTTCTTCCAAAGGAACGATCGGTCGGAACATTGCTTACATGATTGACGTGCTCTGCGACGACGCCCGGTATGACCTCAATTACCGTACCAGCGATATGACAGCCTGGCTGGTTTTTGCCTTAGGTAATATCACAGACGCTAAGTCAAATCGGAGAGCCGCATACAAAGCCCTGTTCGGACTGGCCCTGCAGGCTCACTCCCTTACTGGATGGCTACAAACGGGTGGGTTGGATGCGTCCAACGAATACTCTGTGTTTAACGCACTAGGAGCGGTTAGTCTACAGTGCATTGCGTGGGGAAAGGATGATGGCGATGTGAAGGATTGGAGATCTAACTTCGGCGTCCACGCAGACGCAGGATGGGGACCTGCATTTCTGTTAGTGGCCGGTCGGTCAGTCTCTGATGCAAACATTGACGACTACGCCACTGCTCACATCACACGGAATCTCGACAACGACATCATCATGGCCCAACGCCCGACGAAAATCAGAGATGGCATCCTGACACCTGACCTGAAAGGTGGCCCCGAGCAATGGCTAACATTGGACTATATAATCCTCAAGGCACTGCGTCTCCTCTGGGCATAGGCGGTAGTGTTGGTTTGCGAAAAGAATCAACCAAATCTACGTTGCTGAACCAAAGCTATATTTTCCTGGTAGGCTATTTTTGACAACTAATAAAGAGCACATAAGATCAAAACTTAGATAATTGCAAATTCTGGCTCAACCTGAACACCCATTCTGAACCAATCTGAACACCTATTCTGATTTAAGTTGAACACCGATTCTGGTTTCAAGCTGAACACTTTTCTGGATTTTCCAGAATTGGTGTTCAAGTTGCCAGAATGACTGTTCAAGTTACCAGAATCCCACCTAACGCATTGTTTATAAAATCAGACTATCCTTTCCACCTTTTGTGGAAAAGATATGTCAGCGAAGAGAACAGCAATGCGAAAACTACGAGAAGTACTCAGACTCAGTTACAGCGCCGGATTAAGCATCCGGAAAATCAGTGCCAGTACCAAAATCAGTGTCGGCAGCATTCAAAACATCTTAAAACTGGCCGAACAGTTGCAAATAACGTGGCCGCTGCCGGAAGATTGGGATGATCAAACCTTAGCTCTGAAATTTTATCCCCGTTCGGATGCCCAGCCTTCAGCCAAATTCCAAGAGCCGGTATGGACTGACGTCCATATGGAGTTGAAGAAAAAAGGCCTGACCAAGCAGTTGCTCTGGGAGGAATACGCCCAGCAGTACCCGAACCGTTGCTATAGCTACTCGCAGTTCTGCGCTCGTTATGCAGACTGGCTGAAGAAACAAAAACGTTCCATGCGCCAAGTACACCGTGCCGGTGAAAAGTTGTTTATCGATTATGCCGGCCCCACCATGCCCGTGGTCTGCGCCTCAACCAGTGAAATACGCACGGCGCAAATTTTTGTGGCGGTGTTAGGCGCCTCCAACTACACCTTTGCGGAAGCTACGTGGAGCCAGAGCCTACCGGATTGGTTAGGCAGCCATGTGCGAGCCTTTGAATTTTTCGGTGGCACACCCGTGCTGCTGGTGCCGGATTATGTTCCCGGGAACATAATCCGGCTTATGTGGCGCAAACCGTTATGTGCCCCCACACTGCCAAACCCTTGTCAGACGTGGTAAACCAAGTAATTTAGGTAACATAATGCTTTGAAGAA
>JAQTPT010000042.1 GCA_028712795.1 Methylococcales bacterium | reverse complement strand
GACTCGATAGGTAAATGCAAGACGATAATTGATAACAAAAAATCTGTAGTGCCAACTGAGAAAAAATAAAAATTTCAACTTGTTGAAATAATAAGTAATTGTCAGCTTAAGTGACGAAGATGGGCTAGGCTATGACGCGATCCAGAAGCTGGTAATTGCCTGGCGGTTCATCAATAACCAGTTGCGGATTGAACAGAACAGCCCATGGATCTTCACGATAAAAGCTTTAAAAAAAAGTTGGCGCTAGAAACCTATCAGAGCACATCAAGTACAAAAATAGGACTCAAGATATTGAGTTATTTTTGTGCCTAACAAACACGGATGTTGTGTCGATACTATTTATATCATGGTTCTCTGACAGATTCCTAGAGAAGGAACATCAATTTCGTACTCAGGGATAAATGGATGCCGCCGTTCACATTGTGATGCCCGGAATGCCGCAAATAATCAAAAGCGGTGAGCAAAAACACCAGTGCCCTAACTTACACTCTCAACAAAGCTTTGGCCATTTTTTCAGATAGCTGCTCTTCGACAAATTGGGGTTCGTTGGGCGGGTAAAGCTCCACTTCATCCAGTTCAAAGTTATATTCTTTACCCAGTGCAATGAGCTCCCTTATTTTTTGTACCGCCAACAGTTTTTCTTTTAATTCCGGATCTGTTTTAGCCTGTTCTGAGAATGCTTTTATTTGTGCAATTGACATAGTTTTTACTCCTAGTTTTTACAAAGTGTGCTTTGCATGACAAAGCCGTTGATAAAAAAATAATGTGTTAGTTACACGCTATATGGCGTGTTTACCCAATCCTTAAGCACCGCGACATCACGTTCCGGTAAATAAGAAAAATCTCCGGTAACATCCTTAAAAACAGCTATGCCGCTATGCGGTGAAACCAGTTTGCCTTTAACCATATAAAAGAACCAGGCAAATGGGTAGCCAGCCTGACGGTCAAAACGGGTTAAAAGATTATGTAGCGGGACGCCTTTTTTGCCGTGAATATCGTCCAGTTGCTGTACGTTTTTTCGCTGGGTATTGATAATTTCAACGTTAATGATTTGTTCCCCGAAGCGTCCAGTGTGCCTGAAAGGCCGGACAATCCAGTCCTCGGAAAGTACAGCCTTTTGCAAGGCGCTACTTCGGTTCCAGTCATCCATAAAACGTTGGACCGGATGCTCCTTGACATGGTATTTATTGATTTCATCCATGAAAATCGCCACGTCAGTTTTACGTCGATAAGAATAACGTGCGGTTCCGATAGAGAATGTTTCTATACATTCCGGATCCAGTGGATCAATAAATTCTTCTAAATCTTCAGGCGGATTGCGCATCCCTACCAGTAACCGATCTGATATTTCATGGGTTTTATCAATGTCGATTTGAGTGAATTGTTCTGCTTTACTGCCTGTTTGCACGACAAAATGCAGTGTGTTGCCCGTTTGCCGCGTGGCAATCAGCTTTTGTGCCCGCGCATGGTCAATCAGGGTTTGCAGATTTTTTCCGCATTCGATATATGTTCTTTCCGTCCACTCAACCAGATCACTGGCGATACGGTTTCCCGCCATGTCCACGATGCCCCCCAAGCGATACCATTCATCGCCCGTTCTTGCCAAGCGAATGGGAAAATCGGGGTTGAGCGATTGAAGCGTGGACAGTAGTAATTCATCATCTTGTCCGGGCATTAAATGCTTACAGATTTTTGCAAGCTGCTGCCCATCCAGTTGAAATAGTTGATCAGTCATACTTTGTTTCCGGTTTCCCGTTCCCATCTGTGGTCTGGGAATGGCAGGTTAATCTTTCGCGCACTGCTGCCCTGACATCAGGTTCCGGGTCATCAAGCAGACAAATCAGTGCTTCTGGCGCTACGCGCTGAACAGCGGTATAACGCACCACCCAATCAGGGTCATTGAGTAGCGTGACCGCATCCTTGGGGATCATGCGTTCAGCGATGATGCGTCTGACTTCCGGCGCATCATCATGAACCATCAATCCCAAGCTGACTTCGGGCAAGCGCTCAGCAACCACTTTTCTGACTTCCGCATCTTTATCACGAATAAGACGAAACAAACGTCCTACCGGGAGTCGCCGCGCAACGGTGACCCTTACAATGTAATCCGGGTCTTTAGCCAGTTTTTCCAGTTCTTCGGGAGCAATCCGGTCAGCGACGGTCATGCGCACTTCCCGGTCAGGGTCATCAATCAGTTGATTTAGCTGCGATTGAGGCAAGCGGTAGGCAACTGCGCGTCTAACCACTTCATCTTCATCATGAATCAGGTCAGTCAATGACTTTTGTGGCGCATAACGTACGGCAATAGCGCGTCTTTCCCAGAATAGGTCGTGTAGATAGTTCTCGGCATAAGCGGGATTAACCCGAAAAAAACGGTCAATCTGGCGGCCGCTTTCAACTAATACGCAAGTGTCCCCGGGCATACAGCGCCCCATTAACAGGGTTTTGCCGCGAAATGGACAAAAGCCGCAATCAGCTACAGGGATGTTAACAGGACTTTCACGACCAGACATTGTAGTAAGTTCCGTTTAGTCAGCGATGATTTCTGCAATGACAATGCCCGTTGCAACATCGTAATCATTAGTTAGGCACAGACAATGTTCCCGGCCATCAATTAAATAAATATTAAAATCTTTTTGTTCAATGACTGGCGTATTATTCGGGAGATCATCATCCATGCAATAAGTAAAATGGATGGGCTGATATTCCTGTCTAAGCGCCGAAACAGTCGTTTCATCAACACCCAGCGCTTCAATTTTCGACACAATTGCGTTAACTTGCTCTGTGCTGATCATCCCGTTGCTTCCCTCTCAAATCTAAAGCGATTAGGGGCTTCGATGCCCATGATTTTAGCCAGCCACGGCGGCGGTGTTCCAGCAATAACCGCTTGCAACTGGCCGATAATGCCGGCAATGGCTTCAGTACCCGACAGCTTCATAGGATGTATTCCAAGCTTGACTATTTTTGCCGCAGCCGGGCCACCCACTGACGCCATATAAATAACCTGGCAATCCTGAATCAGTTCAGCCCTGAAGGTGTTTTTATCTTCGACTTCGAGTCCGGCAGGAGCCTCTGTGCCGCGAATGTCGATTAAACGTGCTTCGTCGGCTGAAACCTGGTAGATCATAAACTGACTACAAGAACCAAAATGACCATCGACATTGATCGCATCGTTGCTCGCACAAGCAATACGCACAGATCCGGGCATATCGCCATTTCGATAGGCATAAACTTCAGGTTTCAATGTCACACCGGCTTCAACATCATGTTTAAGAATATGCAACGCTTTCTTGAGTAAACCCTCGTCGACGCCTGAAAACTCCCCATCTTCGGCGGCTTTAAGCTTTTGCAGGTTGATGCTACCGATTTTTTCTTCCGTTATGGGCAAACCCACGCAGTTAGTCAGGACCTTGAACAGGCGTTTGGCATCCGTATCGGGCAAGGCGCGTGCGGCCAGTCCGATCCGTAAAGCCAGTTCTCTTGATAATACCTCTTGGCTGCTCATTGGATTATGCCTCTAGCGGTAGAATGCAATTATCAATCGGGCATACCTTGACGCATTGTGGTATGTCAAAATCCCCTTCGCATTCGGTACAGGTCTTTTTGTCGATCTTAAAAACAATAGCGCCTTCGGTGATGGAATTTGTCGGGCACACGGGCAGACAGTCCCCGCATGAAATACAATCCGCTTCAACAATATATAAGGCCATGATTAATCTCCTGAATCTAAACGTTTTGCGCGTAAGGTAACGGGGAAATCCGGCTGTGCGTTCACGGGTTCAAAGTAATATTTTGAACCGTCACTGAGAAGAACTTCTCCACCCCATTTTTCAGGGCTGTCAAATTCAATAGATTCAGCCACTTCTTCCAAATCTTTTTTGGGTACGTAGAAGACTAATTTGCCTTCGGCATTTTTTTTCAGCATCACACTAGGCATTGACTTCTCCGTTTACACGCATTGGGTTGGGTGGTAGAGACGCAAAAGTTTACGTCTCTACGGGACACTATTAACGAACCAAATCGTAGTTATAGTCAGTAGTGCCCATGCCTTTGGTTTCTTTATCCAATTGTTCCAGCACGGCATTAACCAAGGTTGTCAGCATATAAATCGCGCCTTCATAACCCAGTGTGGTCATTCTGTGCAAATGGTGCCTGTCAAAGATAGGGAAACCAATGCGTATCAATGGTACTTCAAACTCTTCGCCTTTATAGAAAGTGTCACGTTGGATGAACTTGCCATAAGAGTTGCCGATCATGAAGTCCGGTTTGTTGGTGAATACCAGGGAACGGAAATGCCATAAATCCTTGCCAATATGAACCACCGTATTTTGTCCATAAGGTGAGTCTTTCAGCATTTTTTCCATCGCTTTCAACCAGCGTTTGTTGGCATGGTTGCACAATACATCGGCGGGTTCCGCACCCATTTCCAACAGGAATTTAGTCATGCCCATGACAAAATCGGCATCGCCATACAAGGAAAACTTTTTGCCATGCATCCAGGTGTGTGAGTCAGTCATCATGTCAACCAACCGGCCGCGTTCAAGCTCCAGGGAGGCAGGGATCGGTTTTCCTGTCAGTTCTGAAATTTTCATCAGAAAGTCATCAGTCCATTGCAGTCCCATTGGGATGTTGATGGCTGTAGCGGGTTGATGCCAAGTGGTTTGCACAAACTTTTTGGTTTTTTCCAATTGCCAGGGTTGCAGCAACAAAGTGTCAATCGCATTGGGCGCGTCCTTTATTTCAGCTTGGGTCGTGCCGCCGGCATACATGCGGAAAGTACCATCTGCCGGGGTATCCAACACTTCGGAAGGATCACTCATCAAGGTGTAATCGACGCCCATTTCCTTCATCATACGATGTATGACGCGGAAGTTACCCAGATAGGTTTCAAAGCCGGGGACCAGATTAATCTTGCCATTTGAGCCGACTTTCTTGTCGTCCATGTGATTCAGCGTGAAATATTTTATCATGCCTTCGAACATGTTATCCCATCCGGTGGTATGACTACCGACAAAGCTTGGGGTGTGGGCAAAAGGGGTTGGAAATTCCTGTTCAATATGGCCTGCTTTTTTGGCGTTATTGATGAAGGCGTTTAAGTCGTCACCAATTACTTCAGCCATGCAAGTGGTCGATACTGCAATAATATCTGGCTTGTACAAGGCTTTGGCGTTTTCCAGTCCGGCCATCATATTTTTCTGGCCGCCAAATACCGCGGCATCTTCTGTCATGGAATCGGAAACGCAAGCGACAGGCTCTTTAAAATGACGGTTGAAATAAGTACGGAAATAAGCAACGCAACCTTGCGAACCATGAACATAGGGCATGGTTTTTTCAAACCCTAAGGCACACAGTACAGCGCCGAGGGGTTGGCAGGCTTTAGCCGGGTTTACGGTCAGCGCTTCACGGTTAAAATTGAGTTCCTGATATTCTTTTGTGGTTGTCCACTGAAAGACTTCATCAATTGTTTCCTGAGGATGACGCTCTTCATAAGCTTCACGTTTGTTTGCCAGGTTTTCCTTGTACTCATCATTACGGAATAACGGATAGCTGGGTTGAATGTTATCTACTTCTTGACTCATGATAATCTCCTACGCGCCACTAATCTGTGGACGACGGTTGAAGGGATAAAGGCGTAGGTTGGGGGTTGATGCTGTTCCAACCCAACATTTACCGCACCAATGTGTTGGGTTGTGAAAAGATGCAACCCAACTTACACAAAATTACGCGCCTGCAGCAACGGCTACGTTTGGACTTTCTTCTTTTTTCCAAGGCACTTTCACTTGTTTCCAGCAAGGGTTATTCAAAGTCATGTCCATATCGCGGGCAAAGATGGCAAAACCGTCATAACCGTGATAAGGGCCTGAATAATCCCAGGAGTGCATTTGACGGAAAGGGATGCCCATTTTTTGGAAAATATATTTTTCCTTAATACCGGAGCCGATCAAGTCAGGTTTTACCCGTTTAACAAATTCTTCAAATTCGTAACCGGTCACGTCATCATAAATCAGTGTCGCGTTGCCCATTTCTTTGATGGTACGGTCATAGTCATCGTTATGACCAAATTCATAACCGGTTCCGACCACTTCCATGCCTAAATCTTCATAAGCGCCGATCACATGGCGCGGGCGCAAGCCGCCGACGTACAGCATCACACGTTTACCTAGCAGGCGGGGTTTGTACTTGGCAATAACGGCATCGTATTCAGATTGATATTTGGCGATAACTCTTTCAGCGCCTTCTTGAATCGTTTCATCAAACAAGGCGGCAATTTTGCGCAAGGATTCGGCAATTTTGGTTGGGCCAAAAAAGTTGTATTCAATCCAGGGGATTTTGTATTTTTCTTCCATGTGCCGCGCTATGTAGTTCATGGAGCGATAGCAATGGATCAAATTCAGTTTCACCTTGGGGGTTTTTTCCATTTCCGCTATGGTACCGTCACCAGACCACTGAGCGACAACGCGCAGGCCCATTTCTTCCAGTAACGTACGTGAAGCCCAGGCATCGCCTCCGATATTGTAGTCGCCGATAACAGCGACATCATAAGGCGTGGTGGGAAAGCTTTCGTCACCATCGCGGTTTTCCAAAACCCAGTCCCGAATTGCGTCATTGGCAATGTGATGGCCCAATGATTGGGACACACCGCGAAAGCCTTCGCAACGAACGGGTACAACCGGCTTGCCGATTTCTTTGTTAGCTTTTTTGGCGACCGCTTCAATATCATCACCAATCAAACCGATCGGGCATTCTGATTGAATGCTGATGCCTTTATTCAGCGGGAATAACTGTTCGATTTCGTGCATGATTTTGGCGAGCTTTTTATCACCGCCGAAAACAATATCTTTTTCCTGAAAATCAGAGGTAAAGTTCATCGTGCCGAAGGTATTGACACCCGTCGTTCCAACATAATAGTTACGACGGCCTGCACGCGAATACTGTCCACAGCCAACCGGGCCATGGGAGATATGAATCATATCTTTAATCGGCCCCCAAACAACCCCTTTGGAGCCGGCGTATGCACAACCACGAATGGTCATGGTACCGGGCTGGGATTTTCGGTTTGAAGTGATGCATTTGTTTGATTTTTCCAGGGATTGATCGTTAACGGCCAAATGTTTGGCGCGATCTTTCCTTGCTTGTTCCGGATAAACTTCAAGCACTTCTTGAATAAGCGCTTCGGTTTCTTCTCTTGTTAGAGCTGCCATGATTTTCTCCTACTTATGCCGTGGGTAATCTCCCAACAGACAGGTTTTAGGACGGGAATCCGTAGGGTACGCATCGCGTACCGTTTTTGAGATCATTTTCATAAAGGTACGCATTGCGTACCCTACGGTTGTTCGGGTTTGTAGAGACGCAATATTTTGCGTCTCTACAGGTTTTTATTTATTAAGCGACTGCTTCCGCGGCTGCTGTCACACCAATGATTGATTCGTCCACATCATCGATAATGCCGAATTCCATCATTAACTCTTCCAGTTCATCCATTGTGATGGGGGTTGGAATAACGAAATTTTTGTTATCACGAATTTTGGTGGCCAATTGACGGTATTCTTCTGCCTGTTTGGCGCCGGGTTCGTATTCGATAACAGTCATACGACGAATTTCAGCGCGTTGCACAACATTATCGCGGGGTACAAAGTGAATCATTGTAGTGCCGAGCTTTGCAGCCAGAGCAGAGATTAATTCATCTTCACGCGCTGTTTCACGGGAATTGCAAATCAAACCGGCTAAACGCACGCTGCCTGAATTAGCGTATTTAACAATACCTTTGGCAATGTTATTGGCCGCATACATCGCCATCATTTCTCCAGAGCAGACGATGTAAATTTCTTGCGCCTTGTTTTCACGGATTGGCATGGCAAAGCCACCACACACAACATCCCCAAGTACATCATAAAAAACGAAGTCAAGTTCATCGTCATATGCGCCTTCTTCTTCAAGGAAGTTAATTGCCGTGATAACACCGCGGCCTGCACAGCCAACGCCAGGCTCAGGGCCGCCAGATTCAACACATTTAATGCCTCTGTAACCGGCTTTCAATACATCTTCCAGTTCTAAATCTTCAACACTACCTGCTTCAGCCGCCAAACTCATAATGGTAGTCTGGGCTTTGGCGTGCAGAATTAAACGGGTAGAGTCAGCTTTTGGGTCGCAGCCGACAATCATTACACTGTTACCTAGTTCTGCTAATGCAGAAACCAGGTTTTGAGTTGTGGTAGACTTTCCAATTCCACCTTTACCGTATATTGCACATTGACGTAAAGCCATGATCTTCTCCTCGTTGTAGGACGTTGTTGTTAATGACATTAGGACTAAAGCAAGCGCTGTGCCAATTACGATTATATTTATAACACAATGAAAAATAACGATTAAATTGCCAGTGAAAACAACTTGGCAACGTTGCGTTTCAAACATTTTGTTATGTTTCTGTAGGCTTGTTAACAGTAGGGGGTTATTACTATTTCATGAAATACTTCGGTCCCATGCAGCGGGCATAGCCCTGTAGCTATAAATCCCAAAAGTTTGGAACATAACAAGCAATCCATGAAAGATTTTTCGTCGCATTTGCCTTGCTTGGGTTATTCCATAATTAACATCATCCAAACAAACTCTATTTAATGTTGAGCGCTACACTGTCGAAGAATTGTCATAAAAAAGACAATAACTAGAGGTTTATTGAGAATCCCGGTTAGTAATATTTTGCAGCTAATCATGCAGTTACAATTTTTATAAAAATGAAATGATAATATGGATTAATTATTGCTAGATATAAATAGATACTATAAATAATGGAGTTTACAATGTCTTCTGCTGTTTTTTCTGAAATATTAAATGGTTTGTATGAAAACAAAGTCGTCCCTTACCTGGGGTCGGGCGCACTTTTTGATGCAACACACACACTAACCGGGGCTGCCATGCCGGCTGATAGCGATAGCTTGATTTTGGCTATGAATAACGGCAAGCCCATGGCTCCCAAGCTTATGTATGAGTTTCCCAGGGCAGCCATGAATCAGGAGCTAAAAAAAGGCAGAAATTTTTTGGGTCAATTTCTCACCAAATTGTATGGCGAAACAGAATGGACGCGGGCGTCAGTCCACAATTGGCTGGCAGAATGGAAACCCGCCTATGTCATCGACATTAACCGGGACACGCAATTGCAAGACAGCTATGCCGATGAGGAGCATACGCTGATAGTAGGTCTCGCCAGAATGGCGGCAAACGAATTTCGATTTAAACTCTATCATTTTGATGGCAGCGATTATTCTGAAATTTCCCAGGAACAGGTTAACCCTAAATTGCCCATTTTATTTAAACCCATGGGCACACCCAAGCCGGAAGCCAATTACGTTGCCTCAGATGCCGATTATGTCGATTATATAACCGAGTTAATGGGGGGCTTCGCTATTCCCGATTTCCTTAAAGAGTACCGTAAAGGCAAGCAATACCTGTTTATAGGATTACCGTTAAACCGGGATTCAGAGCGTATGGTGATGAGCGATATCGTCTATGGAGCGGCAGAAAAAAAAGGCTGGGTTTTAAATAAAAATCCGACAGCTAAAGAGCAGCGATTTTGTAAAAAAATAGGCCTGGAAATTGTCAATGCAGGTGTCGAAGATCTGCTGAGTGCTGCTTCTTGAATTTTTAGTCCGCTTTTCCATGCGCAGGGAAACGGCGGACGGCGGAACACGAAAAAGTTCATTATCACAGATTAAAGATAGGTGATTTAAGATCAGCTTTATACTGCGAATTTATGTTCAAAGCTGCCACTAATTCCAGACGGATACTGGCATCCCTTCCATTTTAAAGCTGCCACTGATTCCAGTGAGCGTTTCAACTCCTTAATGGTGATGTTTTAGCGTTTTTTGACGCAGGATAACTAACGATATTCTGCTGCCTCTTTTCATTATTATTAAGAGGAAGCAGATGCCGGCTAATAGGTTATCCATGCGAAAAATAAAAGAAGTGTTGCGCCTGAAATGGGCCAATAATTTGAGTGCCAGAAAGATCGCCCAAAGTTTCAATAGATCACGACCTGCAGTGGTTAGCCATGTAAGTCGTGCCGAGGAAGCCCGTTTAACCTAGCCTACGCCTGACTTGTTAAGAGTTTCAGCAGGAATTGCAAAAAAAGAATGTCACGCTATTTTTACTGTGGCAAGAATACCGTGAACAGCATCCCAAGGGCTATCGATACAGATGGTTCTGTGACCAGTACCGGAACTGGTTGGATACGCGGGATTTAGCGATGCGGCAAACTCATCGCGCTGGCGAGAAGTTGTTTAAATCGTGGATTCATGGCTTACCTATTTCAGATGAGATTGCTAATGGACATCAGGTTCCCACTTCGGCAAAAGGGCTGAGGGATCGGATTTTAACGTCCGGATTACTCAACTCATTTCACAGGCTTTACATAATTAACTCGTTACCAAACAGTGGTCCAGGATAGTAAATTAGCGTTGCCATTAAAAAATGAAGAGTGTACCATCAGGTCAAGTAAAAATCGCTGGCATGTAAATGCACTATTATAAAAGCTTCAATCAATTGAACGCGTGATAATAGGTTTTTCAATCTTACATGATTGGTCGACATCCACGAGTAACCTCATTACCATACAATTAACTTCCGCATTCTGTTCATACTTTGGGGGTGTTATTGGATTTTACGGCAACAGAGTCGGCTCTGTTGAGAAACATGGCGTTGTAAAACAGGTTTTCCGCAGCGAATAGTTAGCTGAAGAATCATCCAGGGGGCCCATTAATACCGTCGGTTGGGTAAAGATTATGAAGTCTTCATTAAATATAGCGAGGCTTTTATCTGTAACCCCAATACTATGGAAGATTGATAGGGAAGACTTTAAAGCAAATTTTAAACTTACATTTTACGCTTGGCGCAATGAATCAATTCTAACAGGTTTGGCCCGGAGAGCATTTATGATATTTCAGCCGGAAATAAGTTAAACGGACAGGGAAAGCTATGGGTGCTTTGTAACTTTCAGGAGGTACAATCGAATCGAATGATTGCTTGACTAATAATTAAAATAAATGGGGAGTATCAATGAATAATACTTTTAAGCCAGTGAAGATTACCGGTTTTGTTTTTGCTTTAGGCTTTTTTGCCTCGCTTCCGTTGCTAGCTGCTCCTGCATCAGCGCCCTTTACTATCGATCAGGGTAAAAAATGGACACCCGAAGACCGGAAAAATTTTTATAGCCAGGATCAAGGGTCGCAAATCATGCCGTTGAGCTGGATTATGGCCTTGAAACAGGCGGATGGACAGCCATTTATGGCGGCAAATCTGAGTCGGTACGGTTATCTTCCCAATACAGAAAGTAATATCCCCCATCTGCCTGTCGGTTTTACCACCAATGGCATCGGTAATAAAGCTATTGGCATAACGTGTTCCGCCTGTCACACCCGGCAGATCGAGGTGGCGGGTACTTCCTACCGTATTGATGGCGGTCCGGCCATCGTTGATTTCCAGGGTTTTCTTTCCGATCTTGACACCGCCGTCAACACCATCTTAACAGATGAAAAGGCATTTGCTGATTTTGCCAATGCTGTCCTCGGGGCTTCGCCATCGCCAGAAAAGCAGAAACATCTGCATGATGAGGTGAGTGCCTGGTTCTTGCGTTATGACACGCTGATGAAAGCCTCGTTGCCATCAGTTCCTTGGGGGCCATCTCGACTTGATGCGGTGACAATGATTTTCAACCGGTTGACTGGTCTTGATATTGGGCGTGCGCCTAGCTATTTGATCGCAGAAAACATCAAACGCGCCGATGCACCGGTACGTTATCCATTCCTTTGGAACGCACCTATCCAGGACAAGACGCAATGGCCCGGTTTTGCCGATAATGGCGACAGGGTTCTGGGGCTCTCCCGAAATCTTGGAGAGGTATTTGGCGTCTTCGCTGTCTTTCATCCTAAAAAAGACCCAACCCGATTGCTGGGTGTTGATTTTCTGTCCGATAATTCGGCAAACTTTGCCGGGTTGAATAAACTTGAAGATTTAATCATGAAAATCGGCCCGCCAAAATGGCCATGGGCAGTTGATAAAGACCTTGCGGCCAAAGGCAAGGCTATCTATGCCAAGACCTGCGCCGCTAGTTGTCACGAAATCAAGAAGGGCGCATTCAGATCTCTATTTCATGAAACCTGGACCACGCCCATTCAGGATGTGGGCACGGACTCCCGGGAATATAATGTGCTTTCTGGTATGGTTGATACCGGCGTGCTGAATGGCGCAAACATTCCCTTTCTTGATAATCCGTTAAAACCCAATGACAAGGCTTTTAATGTGTTAGGAATGGCCGTTATCGGCTCCATTATTCAACAGGCTGAGTCCGTGATCCCGGCGGCAGATAAAATGTCCGGGAAAGACAAGCAAAAAATGACCCTCGCTAAAATGTTACTCAGACCTGAATTAAAACATCTTGGCTCTTTGAAAGGCGCATTTAGGATACCGGCTGCTGCGTTAAAGTCCAATACAACGGCTTCTTTTGCCTACGAAGCCCGCGTGCTTGAGGGTGTTTGGGCAACCGCTCCCTACTTGCATAACGGCTCAGTGCCGACGCTCGCCGAGTTGCTGAAACCTGTCTCCGAACGGGCGGGGTCGTTCAAAATTGGTCCTGCGTATGACACGACTAATCTGGGGCTGGCGGTTGATCAGACCAAATTTGACTATACGCTTAAGACCACTGATTGCAGCGAACGCAATTCTGGCAACAGCCGCTGCGGTCATGAATTCGGCACCACATTGTCGCCGGGTGATAAAAAAGCGCTGCTTGAGTACCTGAAAATTCTTTAACGTTAAACGACCCTTACCTGCCGTTGTCAACGATGAGTAAGGGTTTAAACAGTTGCGGGTTTATCCAAAAACACCTTTATCCTTTAGCTGGATGCACTAAACCCGCAACTTCTGCACAGACTAACAATTAAAACGAAGGTGCAATCATGACTACAACTCTTCTCGCAGGCCCTATTTTACGGCGCGTAACACCCAATCGCGTGTGCGTGTGGGTAGCCACTCAGGAAAAACCTGAAACTTTAAAGCTGGAAGTTGTTTCATCAAAAAATGAAGTGCTTGGTGAAAGTAAAACAGATGATTTACCACTACCTTATTTTCAGATCGGTAAAAAGCTGTTTGTCTGTCTGTTGCAAGCACGCGCCAAGCTTGAAACAGGTTACCCTCTTGATACGTTACTTTATTATCGTCTTTTGGAAACCTCTGACAATGGCGACGATGTGCCTTGGGATTTATCGGCGCTTGCGTACGGAGGTAAACGCGATCTAAAGTTGCCCAGTTTTTTTATCCCCGTAAAACTGAAAAAATTGTTACATGGCAGCTGCCGCCAACCGCATGGCGGCTATGATAGCTCTGATGCGCTGAGTCATGGCGATGATTTATTGGCCGAAACTTACAGCGATCTTAATCAACGCCCGGCGCTTTTGTTGCTGACTGGCGATCAGATTTATGCAGATGATGTTTCCATTTCAGTGCTTTCAATGTTGAGAAAACAGGCTGCGGAACTGATAGGCAAGCAGGAATTACTGCCTGTGGTAAACCCCGGCAAAGAATTGACGTCAATTAATCCTCACACAGAACCTTTGTACAGCCGGATGAACTTGCTGAAATATTACAAGTCGGGTTTCAGCTCTGGAGCTGCGCAAAATCATTTGCTCAGCTTTGGCGAATTCGCCGCCATGTATATTTATGTGTTTGGTAACGTGGCTAACTGGAAGCCCGAGGACAATTGGGATCAACTGGCAAAAGAAGACATAGCAGATATTGAAAAAGCTGAACGGGCATTTGCAGAGCAACAGGCACCGGTAAAAAACTTCCATTCCACCCTGGGCAAGGTACGCAAGCTGTTGGCCAACATTCCCACCTACATGATATTTGACGATCATGATGTTACCGATGATTGGAATATCACCAATAACTGGTACGACAATGTACGAAATTCGGTATTGGGACGGCGGGTTGTATCCAATGCTCTCGCTTCATATCTGGCTTTTCAGGGCTGGGGCAATGACCCTGATAATTTTGATAAAGACTTGCAGTGGACTGTCACCCAATATCTGTTGAATGGCGATGAAGACCCGGCAAAGACCGCCGAAATCGGCGAGCGCTATGACTTGCATACCTGGAAACATCGTGGCTGGAGTTTCTCAGTACCGACTGTCCCTCCGATTATCGCTATTGATTCGCGCACCCAGCGCACGTCGACAACCGACAGTTATTTACCTTCTTTAGTGGACCGCTATGCCTGCGACTGGCTTAAGGTTGAATGGATCAAATTGACAACCGATCTGAACGCCACCGCCACAAACATATCGCCTGAAATCTACCCCATTTTTATCGCTGCTACGCCAGTAATGGGGTTTGCTATTTTGGAAAAAACGCAAAAATTGTTGTATCGGTTTGCTGAATACTTCGAGCACAATACTTATGTAAACTATATTGAAGACTTTTTCGGCATGAAGGGATTTTTAGCGCAAAAAGTTATTGATTTGGCCGATATTGAAGCCTGGACTTCCAATAAAACGAGTCTGGAGTATCTGGTGCAGTGTCTGCGGGAAGATATGCATATCGAGCAATGCGTGTTTCTGTCCGGCGATGTGCATTATGCTTTTACTGCTATTGGCAAACATAGCAAGAACGCAAAGGATTTTTTGTGCTATCAGTTGGTCAGTTCTTCCTTAAAAGATAGCCCAAATGCAAAACAGGATAAAACGTTCAAAATAGCAGAAAAATTTAACGAAAGTATAACGGATCACACCACCTGGTTCAAAAAAATGTTGGCGTGGCTAGCCATTAACAAATCACAGACTTTAGTGCATCTCCTGGCACCTGAAGATACAAAATACCGTGTCCATAGAGAATGTAATTTGGGTTTAGTGACATTCGATGGAGGGCGGCCTGCACAACATATATTGTTGCAAGATAAAAACCGTGTTGTCTGGACATTGCAACCCAGTGATTTTAAGAGATTTGATAGTTGTAAGGTAACCAGTATATTTCAAACATTCCGGGAAAAATAAATAGCAGGAAGATTTCTTCGGCCTCTGGCGTAAATAACCAGAAGCCTTAGCAAGCTTCAAGAAATGCAAATGAACATTTATGCTGCGTAATTTTTGGCGCTGGAAGTTGCGGACGTATTTAAGCGTTGAACTTTGGCAGAGATTATGTCCGGCGCTTGGCGCTACATTGGGTCGCAAATGGCGGATTATTTTTCGCTGGCCAAAACCGGAATGGCTGCCAAGAGCTTTTGTGTATAGATGTGTTTAGCTTGGGTTAGCACTTGCTCTACATTGCCGTGTTCAACAATTTTACCCTGATACATGACGGCGATTTCATCGGCTATTTCTGCAACAACGGCAAGATCATGGGTGATAAATAAGTAGCTTAGGCCTTTTTCCTGTTGCAATGTTTTGAGTAATTGAATAATTTGCGCCTGCACCGAAACATCCAGCGCACTGGTGGGTTCATCGCATACGATTAGCTTGGGGTTTACCGCCAAAGCCCGCGCTATACATATCCGTTGCCGTTGACCGCCGGAAAATTCATGCGGATAACGCCCGGCCGAATCCGTTGGCAAATCGACTTGTTGCAATAGTTGCCGGACGGTTTCTTTGCGTTCTAAAAAACTTACATTAGGGTGCAACGCCCGGATGCCTTCGGCAATGATGTCGCCGACCAGCATCCTTGGATTCATTGATGAAAAGGGGTCTTGAAAAACGATCTGGATATTTGCGCGTTGCTGCCTTAAGGCTTCGCCTGTCAGCTTATTAAACTCTATACCGTCGATGGTGACCCGACCGCTGCCGCCGGGAATCAAGTTTAACAAGCTTTTCCCGAGCGTAGTTTTACCGCAACCAGATTCACCCACCAGAGCCAGCGTTTTACCTTGCCGAATTTCAAAGCTCACGCCATCGACCGCGCGGACATGATCAACCACGCGTTTAAAAAGACCTTTCCGGATTGGGTAGTAGCAATAAAAGTCGTTAACCTGTAGTAATGGCGGTTTTTCTTGAGGAATGTGCGTTAAGCAGCTTTGCATGGATGGCAAGGAGTTGAGCAACTTACGCGTATAAGGATGCTGGGGGTGATTAAAAACTTCGCTGGTCAATCCTGTTTCGACAATTTTACCTTGCTGCATCACCGCTACGCGGTCTGCCATTGTCGATACCAGCGCCAAATCATGGCTAATAAACCATAAGGCCATACCGGTTTGTTGCTGTATGTTTTTCAGCAACGTCAATATTTGCGCCTGAATAGTTACATCCAGGGAGGTGGTGGGTTCATCGGCGATTAATAAATCCGGTTGTCCTGCCAAGGCGATGGCAATCATTACCCGTTGCCTTTGTCCACCCGAAAGTTGATGCGGATAATCCTTAATTCGCTGCTCGGGGTCGGGTATTTCAACCTGTTGCATTAATTGCAGCACCCGTTCCTTAAGGGCTTTTCCGGGCAAAGAGAAATGAATTTTTATGACTTCTTCGATTTGGCTACCGATGGTCATCACCGGATTCAGGGATGACATGGGATCTTGAAAAATTAAACCCATACGTCTGCCGCGAATTTTGCATAACTCAAATTCAGGGCGCTTCGCTAAGTTATCCCCATGTAAGTTGATTGCCGTGGCGATGAGCCGGGCATTGTTGGGGAGTAACCTAAGCACTGATAATGCCGTAATTGATTTGCCGGATCCCGACTCACCCACTAACGCAAAGGTTTCGCCTGGATAGATGGCAAAACTGATGTCATCAACAACCCTCTGCTGCTGATTGAAGGTGACGCTAAGATTTTCGACAGAAAGCAGGGGGATTTTCATAGCCTGAGTTCTCGACATAAGAAAGTGGACATGGTGTAGAGGCGGTTCCTTGTGGTTGCCCAATTCGCAAAAGGGCAACCACACAGGGTGGCCCCCACGTTCGGTAAAATCCTAAAACAGCCCTGTTATCCTGCCATCATCATCAATATCAATCCGTTCAGCCGCAGGCACTTTAGGTAAGCCCGGCATGGTCATTATGTCGCCTGCGATTGCAACAATAAAGCCTGCGCCGTTGGCCAGCCTGACCTCCCGAATTTCCAGCGTATGTCCGGAAGGTGCGCCTTTAACAGTGGGATTGGTTGAAAACGACATTTGCGTTTTTGCCATACAGATTGGGAATTTTCCGTAATCGCTGTCCCATGCGGCCAGTTGGGCTTTCACTTTGGCGTTGGCGGTGATGCCGGCTGCGCCGTATATCTTGGTAGCAATCGTTTCGATTTTTTCCCATAAGCAGAGGTCTTCATCATAGACATAGGAAAATTCGGGTTCGCGCTGGTCAACGGCTTCAACGACGGTTTGAGCCAGGGCTTCTGCGCCGGCGCTACCCGATGCCCAATGCTTGGATAGTACGCTGGTTGCGCCTATTGCATTGCATTTTTGTTGCAGCAGAGCGATTTCCGCATCGGTGTCAAAGGTGAAATGGTTAATACACACCACGCAAGGCAAGCCGAAATGTTGGGTGATGTTGTGATAGTGCCGTTCAAGGTTGGCAAAACCTTGTCCCAGGGCGGCCAGGTTTTCGCTGTTTAAGTCTTCTTTGGCTACGCCGCCATGGAATTTAAGCGCCCGGATAGTGGCAACCAAAACCACTGCCGAGGGTTTTAATCCAGACATGCGGCATTTAATGTCAATAAATTTTTCAGCGCCCAAATCAGCCCCGAAACCTGCTTCGGTCACGACATAATCGGCCAGCTTTAACGCGGTTTTGGTGGCGGTTACCGTGTTGCAGCCGTGGGCGATATTGGCAAACGGGCCGCCGTGAATAATGGCGATGTTGTTTTCCAGTGTTTGCACCAGATTAGGTTTGATGGCCTCTTTTAAAAGGGCGGCCATGGCGCCCTGGGCATTCAAATCGCGCGCATAAACAGGCGTCACTTTGTCGGATTTATAGCCGATGACTATGCGTCCAAGACGTTCTTTAAGATCAGCTCGACCGGAGGCCAGGCAAAGTATCGCCATGACTTCAGAGGCGACCACGATGTCATAACCGTCTTCACGCAGGTAGCCGTTCGCAGGACCGCCCATGCCAACCACGATGTGACGCAGGGCGCGGTCGTTCATATCAACAACCCGTTTCCATTGGATGTGTCTTGGGTCTATATCCAGTGCATTGCTGTGATTGATGTGGTTGTCTATCAATGCAGATAACAGATTATGCGCCACGCCGATAGCGTGAAAGTCACCGGTAAAATGCAGGTTAATGTCTTCCATCGGCACAACTTGTGCGTAACCGCCGCCCGCCGCGCCCCCTTTTACCCCAAAGCAAGGGCCTAAGGAAGGTTCCCGCAGGCATATCATGGTTTTTTTGCCCAGACGGTTCATGGCATCGCCCAAGCCAACCGTCGTCGTAGTCTTGCCTTCACCAGCAGGAGTTGGGCTAATAGCCGTAACAAGAATCAGTTTGCCGTCTTCTTGATCGCTCAGGCTGTTGATGTATTCCAGTGATATTTTGGCTTTGTAATGACCGAAGGGGTCCAGGTGTTCGGCATCAATACCGTACTGTTCTTTTGTTAGGCCGATGATCGGTCGCATGGTGGCCTGTTGGGCGATTTCTATGTCAGACATGGGTATTTTCCATATAGGGTATTTAATTTTGCTTGAATAAATGGCTGCTTGGAAGTCCAACTCAGCGAGTCTATCAGCCATTTTTTTATTTAGGCTTTTCTGATAAAAACCACATCAGGCAAGGCTTCAAAATGGGCGTCACAGGTGAGCAAGTCAGCACCATAAGCCAAGGCTGTTGCATAAACAATGGCATCCGCGGTGGCAAGTTTGTATTGGCGATGCAAATCCGCCGCTTGCAAGGCAATATTTGTATCAAGTACTGCCACTACGCAATTTTGCGTATACGCAATCACCTGATCCGACTCTGACTCGCCGGCTTCGCGCATCAGCCATTTGGAAAGCTCCAGCTGCACTATTGTCGGCACAACGCACTGCGCGGTTTCAGGAAAAGCTTCGGCAATCGCTTGCTTTAGCGGGCTATCAATTAGCCACTCTACCCAAATTGAGGTGTCAACAACACGCATTAAAATCTATCGTTACGGTCTCTAAAGTTTGCCGGGTCAGCACCTGCTGCAATACCCTTTAACTGTTCAAAGCTGGGTACAGGCATTAGCAATATACCTTTGCCTTTAGGAATAAAGACAAATTGTTGGCCGGAATGCCAATGCTGTTCTTCACGCACGGATTTTGGGATAGAGATTTGATATTTGCTTGAAAGCGTTGCAGTAGCAGGCATTCCGTACTCCTGATTTATCGATACTAATTGTGTAAGAATATAACAAAATTGAGTGTTGGATGCTAATAACATTTTGTTATTTTTAATGAATATTCTTCCCATAACAACCAAGCGTAACCCAACGCACTGACATGTTTTAATTCCGAATTTAAAAAGTTTGAGATATGCGTCCATATCATAATCAAATTATCAAAAGGTTGTTGAATTGCCGGCATCAATGCGTTACCTATCTAACAATGGAACGGAATAGGCAGCGAATAGGCCGTCATCACTCACTAACGTTAATTGTTCCGCCTGAGCCTGGGCAATAATTAATCGATCAAACGGATCACGATGATGAAAAGGCAAATTTAACAGGTGCAGTAAATGGGGGGTGCGGATAGGCAGGAAGTCAAAGCCCTGTTGCCTAAGAATGTTTTCAATGGTGGTCAAATTATCCAGCAATTCCAGTTTCCCCAAGGAAACTTTGATGGTTATCTCCCACAGGCTAGCCATGCTGACAGCAATCGAATTATGCCGATCTTCAATGTATCGCTTCCAAGTTTCCGGTAACTTTGGGTTATTGTCCAAGTACCAAAGCAAAATGTGGGTATCCAGTAATAACCTCATTTTTCGTATTCAGCAAAATCAGCTAATGGCGCATTAAAATCATCGCTCATTTTAATACGCCCAGCTAAAGCGCCAGCCTTTCGGGTCAGGGTCGAAAGCTGTTCTTCTTGTTGAGGTTCAACATCACTCACAGCTATTTCTATAACTTTGCCGTGAAACAATACCTTAACGGATTTTAAAAAATCATTATTAAGTTCATCTGCCTTAAGTTTGTAGGTTGTTTGCATAACTGTTTTTCTCAGAAGTTATATTACAAGGGCATGGTCAAATTTTAGATGGTACGGCTTGGCGAGCAACTTTGGTGGGCATTGAAACAACAAAATCGAATACTTCTTACTGCAAAGATTCAGGGAATACGCTATTTTTGCGATTATTTCTTGAGTGGAACGTGTCATCGTAGAGCCCCTGTTAAAATCTTACGGTGCGTGCGATTAAGTTTGTTATCTTATGCTGAAGCATGAAGTTCAGAATCTTTCTCAAGTAAGAATACTAGATTACCTGCTTTAACCAAAACCTTATAGGCTTCAGTAAGTTCGTTGATGTAATCGGTCGTATTTTTTTCACCGTTGAAAGCATTAAGTGCTTCTGCATGATCTTTGCAACCATCCCTTGCGGCTAATATCATCGCTTCCCGACTGGCAGAGTCATGCACGAAACTATTGCGCTTTAGTCTGATATCGGCAATTTTTTCCAAGAAACTTTGTAATTCACTTAAACGTTGCTGCGACATGGGAAGTTGGAGATTTGTCGATTCATGGAATGCTTGAATGTAAACATAACCTTTTTTCGATGTTTGTACGTTGTTTTTAAGTTTTTTATCGAGTTCTTTATCGAGTTTCTTTTCAGATTTACGTAAAACAAATTGAATAAAGAACGTTCGCAACCTGTCAGACGCCATACCCATAAAAATCCATGACTGAATAATATTTTGCCAAAATAAATCGGTTTCTGGAGGGGGGAAGAAAACAGTTAGATCAGTATAACCAGGTTTGCCATAAACTGCGGATGACCCGATGGAAAGTGCGGCTAGTTTCATTATCGAAGTAAATTCGAAACCACTTTCGCACACTTCCCCCCTCATCGCTATAGTTGGATAACGCTCTATCGTTGTTTGCGATACCATTTGAAATTTTTCACTATGGCATGATAGGCTAAAACCTCTATTAAATATGAAATGCTCGTATCCATCGTAACCTGGTCGGACAGTAAATTCACCCTGCCATATCTCATCCTCATCACCACCACAAACGAATTTTATGCCAAGTTGATCCCGTTCTAGTGTAATGAGTTGGTGCATGCCCAAGTTTAAGTTTCCATTTTTTGTCACAGTTAATTCCTATGTAGAAAGGTCTATATCAACTAACAACTTAACTATAAACCGGAAACCGCGCACAAAGATTGCTGACTTTTTCACGCACGAGGGCAATCACCTCTTCATCGGCCATATTTTCCATGACGTCACACATCATGTTGGCGATTTCGGCCATTTCCGCTTCTTTAAAGCCGCGCGTTGTTGGCGCAGGGGTGCCGACGCGAATGCCGCTGGTGACGAAAGGCGATTGAGGGTCGTTGGGCACGGCGTTTTTATTGACGGTGATATGCGCTCTGCTTAACGCGGCATCGGCTGCTTTGCCGGTTATGCCTTTGGCAATCAGGGAAACCAGCATTAAATGATCGTCGGTGCCGCCTGACACCACATCAAAGCCTCGCTCGATAAAAACAGTGGCCATGGCCTGGGCGTTTTTAATCACTTGCTGCTGATAAAGGCGGAACTCGGGCTCCATCGCTTCTTTAAAGGTAACGGCTTTGGCGGCGATGATGTGCATGGACGGGCCGCCTTGTATGCCCGGAAAAATACTGGAATCGATTTTTTTCTCTATTTCAGGGTTGCTTTTGCAGACAATGAGGCCGCCGCGTGGGCCTCGCAGGGATTTGTGCGTGGTGCTGGTGACAACGTCTGCAAAGGGAACCGGGTTAGGGTATAAGCCCGCTGCGATTAAACCGGCGACATGCGCCATATCGACGACAAAATAAGCGCCCACTTTATCGGCGATGTCACGGAAGCGTTGCCAATCCCAAACGCGTGAGTAGGCGGAAAAGCCCGCAATAATAAGTTTGGGTTTATGTTCCAGGGCCAGGGCTTCAACTTGCCCGTAATCAATTTCGCCGGATTCAGGGTTTAAACCGTATTGGACTGCGTTGTAGATTTTGCCGGAGAAATTGGGTTTAGCCCCGTGTGTCAAGTGGCCGCCGTCAGCCAGACTTAAGCCCAATATGGTGTCGCCAGGTTGAATCAACGCCATGAACACGGCCATATTGGCCTGAGAGCCCGAGTGCGCCTGTACGTTGGCATAATCGGCGCCAAACAAGGCTTTGGCGCGGTCGATAGCCAGTTGCTCGACTTTATCAACAAATTCACAACCGCCGTAATAGCGTTTGCCGGGATAGCCTTCGGCATATTTGTTGGTCAACTGCGAACCTTGTGCTTCCATAACGCGTGGACTGGTGTAATTCTCGGAAGCGATCAATTCAATATGGTCTTCCTGACGGAGACGTTCTTCTTCCATTGCTTGGAACAGATCATCATCAAAACCGGCTATGGACATGGATTTTTTAAACATGGTGTCTCCTGATTAAGAGGGGGGGTGTAAGAATTAGGATTGATTAGCAATACCTGCAGGTCAGCGACGTTAGTCCCGGTCGCTCCAGTGTCAAGTATATCGTGTGAACTTTTTAACGCCGTGTAGGAATCGTTATTGTCCAGCATGGCAAGCGGATCAATGCCCGCCCGGATCATGCGATTAATTGTGTCCTGATCAACAATGCCGCCAGCCGCATCGGTGGGGCCGTCACGGCCATCGGTGCCGCCGCTAAGGAATGTCCAGTAACCCGTTAATCCGGATTGCTGTGCGGCAATTGCAAAAGCCAGGGCCATTTCCTGGTTACGGCCGCCGCGTCCGTTGCCCTTTAAGGTCACAGTGGTTTCGCCACCGGCTAGCAAGGCCAGCGGTTTGTCGATGCCGTTGTCGATTATCTGTTTTGCGTAATGCACCCATTTTTCAGCGGCATTTCTTGCTTCGCCACAAAGATGAGTATCGTACTGCTGTGCTTCGTAGCCCAAATCTAGCGCGGCTTTAAACGTCGCCTTAACACTGATGGCGTTGCTGCCGATCAATGTATAGGTGGAATTTTTAAAAGCGTTGTCGCCAGGTTTTGGAGTCTCCTGGATCTTGCCCAATTTGCCTTGCTGCAAATGCTGTTGCACAGAAGCCGGAACCTTATCCCAAATGCCTTTGGCTGTAAAAACGGCAATGGCGTCGGCAAAAGTGCTGGGGTCAGGGACGGTCGGGCCGCTGGCGATAGCGCTTAAGTCATCGCCCAATACATCCGATAAAATGAGCGCATGTAAATCCGCAGGCATTGCCAGCCTGGCTAGGCCTCCGCCTTTTAACCGGGACAAATGCTTGCGGACAAAGTTGATTTCATTGATGGTTGCGCCAGAGGCGAGTAGTAAACCGGTGGCTGCGCTCTTTTCTTGCAACGTAATTGAGTCAGCCGGGTAGGGGATTAGCGCTGAACCGCCGCCACTTACCAATACTAAAACCAGTTCACCTTTTTGTGCCTGGCTTATCCGTTCAGCGCACTTAACGGCCGCATTAAGGCCGGCCACATCGGGCAGCGGATGCGAAGCGCCGATGACCTCGATATGATCAATGGCCCTTACATTTTCATAGTTGGTTACAGCAATGCTGGAACCTGCCAGCATCTGAGCCGGGATGATTTCCTGGGCCGCTTTTGCCATGGCGCAAGCGGCTTTGCCAAAAGCGATAAGATGGACTTTTGGCCATTTACCCGTGCGCTTTTGGATAAGATCATCCAAGTTTAACAAAATTTCTAACTGTCGATCGTTAGCAAACAGACAGCTTTTTACTGCTTGGTAAGGGTCTGCCGCTGTTACGCCTGCTTGAAAAATACTTAAAGCATCTTTTCTTGATGACAAGGTTATCGGGTTTGCTGGATTGCTCATTGAGAAAGGTATTGACTAAGCCATTTTTTTAGCCAAGGCAAAGATGTTTTCAGCATCAAGAACCTGTTTATTATCTTCAAATAGTTTGGCAATACAAGCACGGTGCAACGTCAGTTTTAACGAGCCGAAGCCAATGGCGCCCCAGATGATTTTGCCATGGCGAAGGTCGCCTTTATCCATCATATCGGTGCCGCCAATGCCCAAAGGCGGCGTGGCATTAGCATCGGCTATCATTTCAATCGTGCTGTTAAATTGCCACTGGTCAGCCGTGAGCAACTCAACACCTGTTGCGCCGGTTGCTAAAACAATTTGGGCGCTTTCTATTGCCTTGGCTCTGGCATTGTTATCAAAGGCTTCAATTGGGGTTATGTCAACGCCAAATCGTAATTTCATGTTGTTACAGGCTGCTTCAGCACGCTCCATTTTACGTGCAGTAAGTGATACGCTGGCACCTTCTTTAGCCAGCATAGCCGCTGCACGCTGCCCGACAGGGCCTGTTCCCGCTAACACCACGGCTTTTTTTTCGGCGAGCGTGCCGCTGGATGCCAGTTTGGCAACGGCTGCTGCCGCGGTTGTGTTGCTGCCGTTACTGTCCAACATCACAGAAACTTGAAAGCCAGGGAAAAAATAGCTTTGTACGGCAGTAAATAATTTTTGACCGGCTACCATGTCACTTCCGCCAATAAAAATGGCGGTATTTTTCTTGTCTTTGGGCGCACGGGTAAAAATAGCACCTTCCACCAACCCTCTGACATTTTCCGGCATTAATCCACCATGCCCGATAACATGATCGGCACCGCCATCATAGCCAACTACCGTATCGAAAACGGATGGATGCGTGTCAGTGTCGAATTGGAATAGCAGTTTTTTCATAAGCGTCCTCTATAGAAACTCCTTATTAACCAGGGAATTACCCTAATTAAATGAATGAGTTATAACTCAAATTTTTAAAACGCACTATAAATGCACGCTCAAGTAAGTTATTGTAAAAAATAATAAATTCACCCCACTTTTAAAAATAAAAACTTCTTTTCTAATTCGTATCTTAAGGGATAATAGCTTTTTATTATAACTCGATGTTCAAGTTTTTAAATTTTTTGCATCCTGATCCTTGAAAAATCACCCAACTGCTCGGCACTGAAGCGTCGCTACCGAATCTAAGCAGCCTAAATCTCTCCCAACCAAGTGCTTATCAGAAGGCATTAACTGAAAAACATCGTCAATTAATCCAGCCAGTTCTTTGAGCTTTTCCGCAGGATTCTGATGCTTCAACACCGTTTTGATAAATTCGAGAAATACAGCCATTTGCGATTTTCTTTGCAGGCTGCCCACGGTATACGCGGACAGTTTGTTTTCTATACGGGCTGTCTGCTCTGGGTGAAGGAGGAGGCAATGATCAAACAACAGACTCAGAATCAGGCCGCGGCTTGATCCCTCTTCATCCAATTGTTTGGCCTCACGCCCCAGCCTTCATGGCGAAGTCTTGGTAGCGTAAAATTTAGTCATGAACTTCCATTTAGGTGTACTAGTCTATCGCATCGGTTCTTCAGACATCTCCAGACAGAGAAACCTGTTTTGAGTAAAATATTAAAAGCATCCTGCATAAATCAACAACATAGATACCAAAAGCTGTGGTAATCTGTTGTTAAACAGCTTTCAGGTTTATCGCCCATTAATTCAACATAGTCGTGCCCCGCCCATGAGTTCTCAAGCAAATATCTCCAGTCTCGACGATTTAAATTTCGATAATCGCTTCATCCGGGAATTACCAGCGGATACCGAAACCATCAACAATCGCCGTCAGGTTATTGGCGCTTGTTACTCGCGCGTATCACCAACCCCCGTTATAAAACCGCAAAGGGTTGCTTATTCAAGGGAGGTCGCAGCGCTATTGGATTTAACTCCTGAACTATGTGAATCCGATGATTTTATAAGGGTATTCTCCGGTAACAGCCTGACTGCTGGCATGGAATCTTATGCGACCTGTTATGGCGGACACCAGTTTGGCAATTGGGCAGGTCAACTTGGGGATGGCCGCGCGATTAATCTGGGCGAAGTCATCAACAAAAAAGGTGAACGATGGGCGTTACAGCTTAAAGGCGCTGGCCCTACGCCCTACTCCAGAACAGCCGATGGTTTGGCTGTATTAAGATCATCCGTGCGTGAATTTTTATGCAGCGAGGCCATGTATCACTTGGGCGTACCCACCACGCGGGCTTTAAGTTTAGTACTGACGGGTGAAACGGTTATTCGGGATATGTTTTACAACGGCAACCCCAAAGCAGAACCGGGCGCTATTGTCTGCCGGGTAGCGCCCTCCTTTACCCGTTTTGGCAATTTTCAAATCTTAACGGCACGCGGTGATATCGCTTTACTGAAAAAACTGGCGGACTACACGATACGCACTGATTTCCCACATCTGGGCGAACCTTCGACAACTGTTTATATCGCCTGGTTTGCTGAAGTCTGCCGCAGAACGGCGGAAATGATTGTGCATTGGCAGCGCGTCGGCTTTGTGCATGGGGTTATGAATACCGACAATATGTCGATCCTTGGTCTTACCATAGATTACGGCCCCTACGGCTGGCTTGAAAATTTCGATCTGAATTGGACGCCCAACACCACCGATGCCGAGCAGCGGCGTTATCGTTTCGGCAATCAGGCGCAAATAGCTTTATGGAATCTGGGTCAACTGGCTAATGCGATTTATCCGCTTATTGAAGAAGTAGAGCCGTTACAAGAAGCGTTGGCTGTTTATAAGCTTACCTTTGAACAGGGTTGGCAGTCCATGACGGCGGGCAAACTTGGCCTAAATGCCTTTGACCCGGCAACGGATAAAGACTTATGTACTGAATTGTTGGTACTGCTGGAGTCGGTGGAAACGGACATGACTATTTTTTATCGCCAGCTGGCTAAAATAGGCACCAATGTAGAGCCTCCCTTAAATGCGTCTGCATGTGAAGATGCAATCAACATCCTTTCCACAGCCTATTATGTCCCAGAACAAATAACGCCTGAATACAAAACCCGTTTGTGTCTTTGGCTTAATCGTTATATTGACCGCTTAAAGATTGACGTCACGCCGGACGCCATAAAAAAACAGCGTATGAATGCTGTCAACCCTAAATACGTCCTGCGGAACTATCTTGCGCAACTTGCCATTGACAAAGCCGAACAAGGCGATTTTTCGATGGTTAATGAGTTGCTGGAATGTTTGCGCCATCCCTATGACGAACAACCCGGAAAAGAAGAATTTGCCGGCAAACGCCCCGATTGGGCGCGTCAACGGGCGGGTTGTTCTATGTTATCCTGTAGTTCTTGAGCAGCTTTGTAAAATTTGATTAATACCAGCACAGATTAAAAGAGAATCACCACAAGACACGAAGATTTATTTTTTCGTATTGATTTATTAATGGCTATTAAACGAGGAAACAATAATGGATATTGGCACTGCATTTAAAATTGTGGCCTTATTGTTATGGCCGTTTTTACTTCTATTTTTATACTTTCTTTTTGACCGGAAAGGTTTTAACAAGTGGCTGGAAAAGTTAAAGCGAGAGGGCTTTAAATAGTGTTATTCTTTATTCGCAATTCCTCCTTTCGCACAGAATCCATCAAACAGTTATTCAAACTTATGAGGTGATCTATGAGTTCAATATATCAGCACCCTGTTACCCGATTGGTTTTTTTAATTTTTAGTTTCTTTTATATCACGGCCACCTTAGCCGCTGAAGGAGAACAAAACATGGCTTTTACACTTAAATCACCCGACTTTGTCCATCTTGGGGAAATTCCGAAAATTTTTACCTGCCAAGGCGATGACATTTCACCCGCCTTAAATTGGTCGCAGCCTCCACAAAACACCAAAAGCCTGGTGTTGATCGTTGATGATCCCGATGCGCCGGATCCTGCGGCACCCAAAATGACATGGGTACACTGGTTGCTTTATAATATCCCGCCTACTGTGACGGAAATACCAAAGGCCGTCGCTGTCAGTGACTTACCAATAGCCAGCCGGCAAGGTAAAAATGACTGGAAAAAAACGGGTTATGGTGGCCCTTGCCCGCCCATTGGACGGCATCGGTACTTTCATAAACTTTACGCCCTGGACATTGAACTGCCTGATTTGCATCACCCTAATAAGGCCGGACTTGAAAAAGCAATGGCCGGGCATATCATTGGTCAGGCAGAACTGATTGGAACCTATCAAAAACAATAGCTTTTTGAGCTCCCAATTTACAACGAAGCGATTTTTACAGATAACATTCCTCTAGGGATTCGTGGCTTGGTTGGCAGCCGTTTTTTTATTGCTGATAAGCAAAATTCCGGCATGAGACACTTATCCCTAATACTGAACTGAGTGGGCAATGCAGGGATTAACTGCCTTCAGAATTCAAAATAGTTAATAGCGCCAATTAAAGGTGTACGTGGGTTTAAAGACAATCTTAACGGGATTTTATCGAGCAATGCATGAAAACGGCCTTTTGCTTTAAACGCGCGTATAAAGTTGCCGTCCTGCATGGCAGGTAATATTTTGGCGCCGATGCCGCCGCCAATGAAAACCCCGCCCGTTGCCAGCGACTTTAATGCTAAATTGCCTGCTTCAGAGCCATAAATTTCGACAAAAAGCCTTACGGCTTCAGCGCATAAACGGTCTTCACCGGCAACACCCAGTCGAGAAATGACGGCATTCCTGTCAATGTCGCTATTGAATTCAGGAACAACAGGGCAAGGGGGTGCAAAACCCAGCTCACAGAGAAAATCATATAGATGGCTAAAGCCGATACCCGACAGGATGCGCTCGCAACTGACATGATCAGGATATAGTTTTCTAAGATAGGCCAACAATAGGTCTTGTTGGGCATTTTGAGAGGCGAAATCTGCGTGGCCGCCTTCGGTAGCCATAGGGTGGTGCTTGTTGCCGTCCCAATAAAGGATGGCTTCTCCCAAGCCTGTACCAGCGGCTATCACTGCAATATTACCCGATTGAATTTCAGCGTTAGGGTTTAATTCCAGCAAATCGTGTTCGGGCAAATACAACATACCCAGCGCCATGGCTTCCAGGTCATTCAAAAGCTTTACTTTAGAGGTGTTCAGCTTTTTTTTCAGCTCTTCAGCATCCAGCAGCCAAGGTAAATTGGTAGTGCGGCAACGTTGATTCACAACTGGCCCCGCAACACCAAAACATGCCGACTTGATTGTAACGTCAGAGGGTAAAAAGGCAGTTAAAATTGCATCGAATTCAAGAAATTGCCGGCTTGAGAAAGTCTGTTCCTGAAGACATGTCAATGAGCCTTCTGAATCTCTGGTTAAAAGGGATAATACCGTCTTTGTTCCACCTATGTCCCCAGCTAGTATCACTTTAAACTCCTCTAGTTATTGTCAAGTAAATGTATTAAAGCATCAAGGATGCCATTGGCAACTTTATGCGGTGGATTGTGGTAAAAAGCCTGCCATGCTAATGATACACACTCTTCGTAATTTTCTGTATTTTCAGGATGAGATTGTAACCAACTAATTCTTACGGCATGGCCAATAAGAATGTCTGTCAATAAAGTGTCGTCAATATGTAGTGAAGCATTATCACGAAAAATTGATGCCAATGCTTTTAGCGCTTCTACTGTTAACTGCCGATAAACGGGAGCTTGAATCTTGTTAAGCAAATGGTTGACATGTAATTTGAAGCTTTGCTCACCCGCTGTCATCTGGGATAAGGTGTTCTCACTATCCAGCCGGTTTTTACTATTAAGTTTCGCACCCATCATTAATCCTTTGCAATGATGCAGGATATCCCAAACACTGGCAAAAAATGCATTATTTTCTCTTCCAACACTGCCTTGTTGTTCACGCCATTCGTACCAGTCGTCAATCTCCTCCCGATTTTTGGGATCCATTTTTTTTGAGAAACGCGCACTGGTCAGTTTACGGCAATCGCCCTCATAGTGCAGCGTTTCAGCCAATTCCAGTTGGTCCTCTGTATTGCTATAGTCTTGTAGGGTTTCCTTTACTTTTATGGATAATTGATAAGGCGGTAAAGAAAGAATTTCATTAAAAGCCTGATCCAAGGTACTCCAACCTGATTCGCGTTTTTGCCTGACGATAATCAATTGCAGAATGTGGCCCACTCGCACCGTGTGCATGTCGATAAAAAATTCCGGGTTGGATTTTATAAGCATACCCAAATAAAGGGTCAATTCCTGAATAATAATGTGTTCACTGGCATCCGTATTATAGGCGCGAATAATTTGTAAAATTTCCTGGGAATCGGCGGGGCGCGTCAAGGTTGCCTTGCCGCTATAGGCGCGTCCTAAAGTGAGCGCATGTTGACGAACCAATATTTCAGTGGCAGCCTGTTCCAGATTGATATCATATTTACCCAGTAAACCGGCGCAGCGCCTAATAATGTACCAGTCGTGCAGATCGCCCGCCCGCACATAGATTTCTTCCAGTAAGTCACGCACATAACCGGTTGTGCCATCCATCGATGTTAATCCGGTGTCGTAATCAAGGCCGTGGCGCAGACATAATAAGCTTAATGCCTCAAGTTGCGCGTAAAGATTGGCATTGGTTTTTAGCTGCCCGATAAGTGTTTCATCCGGACTGATTTCCCATTCCGTCAATAACGGGGTGTCCAATGCCACGTGTGTGGCGGTGTCTATTGGCAATGTCATGAAGAAAGGCCGGTCTGTATCCTCCCAGGACGCTTTAGAAAATTGAAAGCCATGCAAGTAATTTATTTTCTCCTTACTTGATGTTTCTGCAAAATCCGAAATTGTCCCCAGTTGAAGGGCAATGCCTTGGGTAGATCCTTGTTGCAGTTCTTTGATAAACTCAATCAGAATTTCACGATTATGACCGTCCACCATATTATGTTTTATGGTCATGACAACCAAAGGATTACCCGGACTATCCCAATGCTTATAGATGTAGGATAACTCCAGGCGTAAACGCTGGATAAGCAGCCGGTTATCCATTGCCAGATAAAAACCTTTTTGATTGAGGGACTGCGGCAAAAACAGCAGACGCTTACCCGCCAATATATACATCTTTGATGTCGCCAATGTCCGCAATTGTCTCAAAGGCCTGCCTGTTAGGCCAATACGGTCATTTCTGCCCACATGCGTGTATGCCTCGGCCAATTCATTGGCCTCCCTAATCTGAACGGGCGCCATTTCAGCCAGTGTTTGAGTATGGATTCCGGATTTCATCAGGCTATCCTGCACGGCTTCGTCCTGTGCCAATAACTGGATCTGCAACCTGCAATCCAGATGTTTTTTAACGGGTTTGTGCCGGCCTAATGGGTCTATGTCGTCAATTTCGAGAAGCCCATCCTGAATAAGACACCCCAGCATAAATAGGCTTTGCGCCCATACCAAAGGGATATTTTCGTTCGGAACGCGCTCCTGGCTGTGTGGGCTGGCTTTTTCTGCCGCAATCAAATCCAACGGCACAACATAAAGCTCCGGCAATAATTGCTGGCCATTTTGCTCAACCAGTAGACTTTGCAGTTTGGTGCGATAACTTAAGGCGGCTTGCTTATCGCCCGCACATAAATTGTTCAGTAGTAGATAGGTAAAAAACAAGGGCCATTCACATTCAATGGCCATGAATTGTTTGAGTTCGTGCGGGTCGTAATGGAGACGCTTGCTATCTTCTATAACGGTTTGATGCCCATCTAACAAGAAGCGTTTGCAGCCATACCGGCCTTCCAGCTTTTCGCAAATAAGAGCTTCAGTTTTTGCACGGATAGCCTGATTATCAACTGCGAAAGCCGGGAATCCAGTGATGCTTAGCACCGCTGAATCCACTTCCTTAGAAAGTGATTCCCTGGGCAAAAGTGATTCCAGGGTAATTCGCGTACGGGCAATGTCGTCACTAATAACATGGACAACGGACGCTTGTCCGCCCTCCTTGCCAAATAGATTAAAGCCTGACAGCGCTTCCAGAGCGGCTTTCGCCATGCCGATAGAACTGGCATTCAACTCGGCAATGCCATGATTGATTTTGTTGCCGCGCTCCCATATTCCGTAGTCGGGTGTACGATAAGTCCGGCTGATATAGTGAACCAGGTTTTGCACAAAATTGACTTCATCAATGGTAAACACAATGCGTAAGCCCGACGCCGTCATTTGCGCCAGCATCAACAAAAATAAAGACGTGGCATCCAATTGCAAGTGCCCCCATTCGTCATCGCCTACGACAACCCCGCCCGTTTTGGTGTTGTATTTGGCATGTAAAGCGTCCATTGGATTCTGGGACTGTTTAAATTTTTCAACTTTTGGCGCCTGCCGCATCATTGCCGTTAACAACCCGCGCATCAACTTAACGACACTTTGCTCCAAAACGTAAGTTCGTCCCTGTTTTTCTTCAACTCGCCGATAAGCCAGCGCCAAACCCCAAGCGGCAAGAATACTGTAAACATTATCCCTTACCCAGGCATCGGTATAATTGCCATGAACAGTGACTGCCGTACTGGCAGGCAGCAAACCCGTAACCCAATCTTGACGATTTAGGATAATGTCTTGAACCTGCTGATAATAAGTGTCAAGTTTGTCGTTGGGTTTATTCAGTTTCATAATGTGCAATGTGTCGATTTCTAGTGAAAACGTTAAATTAATATGTTGTTTTCAAGCAGATGTTGTGCCATTGATCATATTATTAACGGTTTTAACTTGATTCAGACCCTTTTGACTTTAACAAATTTGGCAAACACCTTGTCTGTCAGCTTTTTATTAGCCTATGGAAAAGCTTACATAATTTAGAAAACCGGAGGGTATTTGGCAGCGTTATCGCCAACCCCAATTGCGCACCAAGTTGGTCTTAACCTTTATCTAACGCACTAAAAAGGCGCAATCTATCCGAATACATAACACTGCCAGTTTTGTGCCCAGTTATTTATCGGCTGGCAACAACATCCATTAAGATTTTCAGTGCTTTTAATCGAAAATTCATATACACTGGGTCGATAATAAAATCAAGCGGCAATCTTTAACCCACTGCCACGTCTGATTCATCCTAAATAACTCCCATCATAACCAAGCGGATTTTTCCAATGAAACAGCTTACGCCGGAAGGCCAGCAAATAATCAACAACATTGCACAACGTTATAATTTTAGCCCTGATGCTGTATTCAGCATGTTGCAGTCGGTCATCAACGGCAACGGCTCCATGGCGCAGTTTAATCATCCTGAATTTGGCGGTTCCGGCCAATGGATGAGAGGCGGCATGATTATGCTGGGCGACATGTTCAACAATGGCTTAAAAAACAGCGTGGGCGGACTCTGCCAAGAGCTCTCCAATCTCATTGCCAATCAACCGGGCCTCATTCAAAGCGGCAGTTTTCAATCACAAAATCAAGGCACTCAGCAACAAAGCAACTTCGGCGGCAATCAACAGCAACAGAACGGTTCCGGGCCTACCGGGGCAGTCAGCTTATTTGTGCCTCCGCCTGCGGGCAGTTCCGGAAACTGGTGGCCTGCCGGCCTGCAATTCCCCAGCAGCACCGGTTCGCAAAACAACGTACGTTATGCTTACTTTGCCACCATTCGGCGACTGGCCATTGAAGTCAATGGGCATGTAACCCTTTACGATACCCTGGACCATCAAATTGGCGGTTTTTCACAGCAACAGTCAATTGGCGGCTCTATTACTTTCACCAGTCAATACGGACTGGTTGATGTTAATTCTTTACCCATCATTTCTATCGACAATGTGCCCGTGCAAACGCCGGTTCAATCCCAACCTGCACCCAACTACATTCAAAATACACCCGTTAATAACTCCCAAAATGCAAATCAAGAAGCGGATATTTTCGGTGCGCTCGAAAAATTGGCCCATCTGAAAGAGAAAGGCGTATTGACCGATGAGGAGTACAGCACCAAAAAAGCGGAGCTTTTAGCCAGGTTATAAACACATCCGCTTTGTAAAGTAACCGTTCAGTTCTCCCCCTCTTTTAATTATAAAGAGGGGTAAGAGGCAAACCAAACTCAACTCGCGTCCTTATTAGCAAGATTCTTCATCTTGGCGAAGCCAACCTGCCGGACGAGGCCCGATGGTGGCTGCAGCGACGAGTAGACGCAGAGGAATCGTCTCAAGATGGAAGCGCCGGTTGAAACAATAAACAAACGCCCCAAGGTAGCGGGCTCCGTATTTGGCGAAATCGAACGCGGTGAGGACCACCCAGGCTGGTTTTGAGGTTGCCTAAAACCGTATTTATCCAGTTAAATTCAGGCAAATCCTAGGGCTTGCGGCCACCCGCGATGATAACCCTGTGTTGGCAGCCGGCATCAGTTACCCCGGCAAAACAGCACAAGCCATCGGAAGTGACTACACAACCTGGCGATTTGCATTGGAAGGTTTTATGTTTCCCTTCCTTGAGCAAGTAGTAATCCGCGTTGCGGCAAAGCTGAGTAATATTGATTATTTGGCGTTTTATAATGGTGAACGAATACATTTAATATTAAGGAACGAGCATGAAATAAGTTGAGCAACTTGGAACTCACATACCAATAATGCCGGGCTTATCGAAGCATGAACTTGATCAGGTTATTTCATGCTCGTTCCTTAAGACAAAGTGTCCTGTTTTAGGTGACCATTTCAGGCTTTAAGACATGGCAGCATAGTACACTGCTTTTTTATTGATTTTGTTGTGTTTGATCCGCCCCTTGAACTGATCAAACAGGCACTGGATTTCGCTCCTCATTTTGGCCTACAGCAATTTTTGAACCTTTCGCCTCGTTTTCTTGCGCATTCCTAAATCAATACCATATTATCCCTGTGTATCATTTCCGAATCATCCGCATAACCCAGAATTTTCTCAAATTCCGAGGTGCTTTTCCCCGCTATTAATTGTGCATCTAGCTTGCCATAATTAACAAGTCCACGAGCAATCTCTAACCCACTTTCATCCATACAAGATACCAACTCGCCGCGCCCGAATTGCCCTGAAACGGCTTTGACACCGACCGCAAGCAAGCTTTTGCCATCACTTTTCAAAACCTTTACCGCACCCGCATCCAGAACCAGTTGCCCTTTAACTTGTAACTGCCCGGCCAACCAGCGCTTCCTTGCAACCAGAGGCTCAATATCCGGCAAAAAATAGGTTCCCAAATCAACACCGGAAATTACTTCAGTAATCACACTATCAACGGCACCTGCTGCAACTACGGTTGCCGCACCCGATCTTGCGGCCAATCGGGCTGCGCGAACTTTAGTGTACATGCCGCCTTTACCCAGTCCGCTACGACTATCACCCGCCATTTTTTCGAGCCGATCATCGTTTACGCTAATCTCTGAAATTAATTGTGCGTCAGGATATAATCCCGGATCGCCTGTAAATAAGCCTTTTTGATCGGTCAAAATGATCAACAGCTCGGCTTCAACCAGATTGGCGACCAATGCCGCCAACGTATCATTATCACCAAAGCGGATTTCTTCAGTGGCAACGGCGTCATTTTCATTGATAACCGGCACTACGCCAAACTTTAGCAACGTCAACAAAGTGCTACGGGCATTCAAATAACGCTGCCGGTCAGACAGGTCATCATGCGTCAATAATACTTGGGCGGCATGTAAACCGTGCTGCTGAAAATTATCATCAAAAACCCTCACCAACCCCATTTGACCGACTGATGCGGCCGCCTGCAACTCATGCAAGACCTTTGGCCTTACTTTTAAGCCCAAACGGCTCATGCCCTCAGCCACAGAGCCCGACGAAACCAGTACTACATCAATTGACTGCTGTCTTAAACCTGCCATTTGCCTGACCCAGGCAGTGATAGCGGCTTTATCAAGCCCTTGCCCGCCTTTAGTCAGTAAAGAACTGCCTATCTTTACAACAACTCGCTTAACCTTTGCAAAATCATTCCTGCTCACTGTCTTTCCGCCGCTGTTCTTCCAAAAAGTTCATGATGGCAAACATAAGTTCACGCGTGCCAGTGCCATTAATTGCCGCAATTTTAAAAACGGGGGCAGTCCAACCCAGTTCATCGACGATCGCCTGGCAACGTTCATCCACTTCTTCATCCGGCAATCTGTCAATTTTATTCAGCACCAGCCAACGCGGTTTATCAGCTAAATCATCACTCCATTTTTCGACTTCATGAATAATTTTTCTGGCCGCTTCTACAGGTGTATCCATACTCTCGTAAGGCATTACATCAATCAAATGCAACAATAACCCGGTACGCGACAAATGCTTAAGAAACTGCAAGCCCAGCCCGGCCCCTTCCGCAGCGCCTTCAATAACACCCGGAATATCGGCAATAACAAAGCT
>JAQTPT010000041.1 GCA_028712795.1 Methylococcales bacterium | reverse complement strand
GAACGTGAACCACCCGATCCCATCCCGAACTCGGAAGTGAAACCGTTTAGCGCCGATGATAGTGTGGCAGTTTGCCATGCGAAAGTAGGGAATCGCCAAGCTCTTAAAACCCAACCCAAGCTTAAACCGCTTGGGTTTTTTTTTGCCAAACGGGTGGAAAATAATCCGGAATTGTTACTGCTAATACCTTTCCATCAAGATTGAAATTATTGCCGTGATTTAAATTTATACATGAATAGCCAACCAGACCGTATTAAAATCAGGCTGTGTCCATTCGACCCTATGCCGGGTGTGTGCAGGAATTAGCAAATAATCTCCAGGCGTCAGGGTTATCAAGTTCTGATCCTTTTCAAAAAGGAGGGTTGCCTTACCCTGAAGCAGGATTACCCATTCATCCCTAGCCTGATCATACCATTGCCCAACCGGTGAAATATGGCCATTGGAAACAATACGTTCAATGATGATGTTATCTTTTTTGAAAATACACTCAAACAGTTCTTCAGGTAAATGTTCAGGAATTTGAGCAAAGATGTTATTTAAAAAAGGTGGTTTCATCTGCTTACTGTGACTTCTCATTACCTACAGTTAGCCGTTACCTAATTCAAATCAGGTAACGATGGAATATTGTTTTTGCCCAGCGTCACTAAGTATCGCGTTACTTTTTTGACGTAACCCTTAATATTCCGTTCATGCAGGCTGTGCTTCAGAAGGGAGTATAAGGTTTGCCGAAGATGCAACGCCATTTGCGCCGGAAGTTATCGTTTTATTACCAATATCAGCGAACAACCCTGGGCGACAGTATTTGCCATTCCATGTGCGCGAAGGCATCTGTGCGCTTCTCAAAATATCGTCTTAATGGTTTTAATGCAAGCGAAAAATATGAATTAAAAGGCAGGCCTGATTTCAGGATTTCAAAGCTTAATCAGCATGCTTACGCAAATATTGGTTGTTTGAAATAAGCCAGCCTAAACATTGGGCAGTTAAGTTGAGGGGGACGACACTTTTTAACCCTTATTGGAGCCAAAATTTTCATTGTAAAGGATAATGGCGGGCTGCAACCGGTATGGCTTGTTATGTGTGTTGTTTTCTCAAACAATCTCGTCGTGTATGATGTAAGCAGATTAAAATCTGTAACAAGGCTTATATTTGCTTATAAAGCAATCGCTTATATTTTAACTTAACATTCCCGCAGGGAATGCATCACTTAAAAAGGTAAAATGTCGTTATGTTGGACCCCCGTTTATTTAGAACCGATCTTGATTTTATTAAGAAACAATTAAGCAGACGGTCATTCAATTTTAATCCTGAGTCTTATGTTGAGCTGGAAGCCCGACGCAAGGCTGTGCAGGTTAAAACCCAAGAGTTGCAAAATGAACGTAACAGCCGTTCAAAAGCGATAGGACAGGCCAAGGCCAAAGGCGAAGATGTTAAGCCGTTACTAGATCAAGTCCAGTATTTGGGCGATGAGCTTAAGGCGGCGGAAACTGAATTAGCTGGCATACAGTTGGACATGGAGACGCTGATGGAGGGTATTCCCAATATTCTTGATGAAGCGGTGCCGGATGGTAAATCTGAAGAATATAACCTTGAGATTAGCCGTTGGGGCAATGAACCTGATTTTGATTTTGAGCCTAAAGACCATGTTGATTTGGGCGCAAAACTGAAGGGCATTGATTTTGAGCTGGGCGCCAAAATTGCCAGCAGCCGGTTTGTGGTTTTAACCGGCCCGTTGGCACGATTACAACGGGCAATTATTCAGTTAATGCTGGATACTCATTCCGGCGAACATGGTTACGCTGAAACTTACGTGCCTTTTTTAGCCAATGCGGACAGTTTGCGCGGTACAGGGCAATTGCCAAAATTTGAGGCTGATTTGTTCAAGGCCAGTGATGATCCGGATTTATATCTGATTCCAACAGCGGAAGTCCCCGTCACAAATATTGTCAGAGATGTGATTGTTGACGCTAAGGATTTACCCCTTAAATTCGTTTGCCATAGTCCCTGTTTTCGCAGTGAAGCGGGCGCTTATGGGCGTGATGTGCGCGGCATGATCCGCCAGCATCAATTTGAGAAAGTTGAGTTGGTGCAAATTGTAAGGCCGGAGGACTCGCCTAAAGCGCATGAAGAGCTGACGAATCATGCAGAAAGCATCCTGAAAAAATTAAACCTGCCTTACCGCAAGATGTTGTTATGTGCTGGTGACACCGGTTTTTCTTCATCAAAAACCTATGATCTTGAAGTATGGTTGCCGGGGCAGGGCGCTTACCGGGAAATATCGTCTTGCAGTAATTTCAAGGATTTTCAGGCGAGGCGTTTACAGGCGCGTTGGCGTAATCCTGAAACCGGCAAGCCTGAATTGGTGCACACGTTAAATGGTTCCGGTTTGGCGGCGGGTAGAACCCTGATTGCCGTGATGGAAAATTATCAGGATGCAGAGGGGCGGATTCGCATTCCTGAGGCATTATTGCCCTATATGGACCGCTTGGAAATTATTGGATAGTCGGAATCATGATTTTGATAACGTGATTAACCGGTCATTCTTCTCATAAAAAAGGGAGGGTTAACAATACCCTCCCTTTTTATTGTGCGGAAACCCTTAACCGTTTAAAGAGTTTCCAGTCAGGCAACGTCTACTAACGTTATTGAGGAGTTAGCGGTTGTTGGGGTTGGCCTTCAACTTCCAATTGGACGCGACGGTTATTGGCGCGCCCTGCTTCGGTCTCATTGGTGTCTATGGGCCGCGAGAAGCTAAATCCACGAGCAGTGATATGGGGATTATGGCTTCCTTTAGTCAAATACTTTTTGACAGCATTAGCACGGCGCTCGGACAATTTTTGGTTATATTTGAATGAACCCACATTATCCGTATGACCTTGTACTTGCATGTTCATCTCTGGATGCTCGATGATTTTTTTAACCACATTGTCAAGATTTCCAAAATATTCGGGCTTAATAACGGATTTATCAAAGTCAAATTTTACATCTACAATCCAGCAGCCTTTTATGCTGACGGGAACGCCGGGTAGTGTCGTAGGACAAAGATCATTGCAATCGTTGACCCCATCCTTATCACCATCAAGAGTGGAGCAATCCGCAACCACAGGAGTTCCGGTTTTCAAGAAAATGCTTTTTACAAAATTGGCCATATTTTCAGGGGTGGAAATTCTGTCCGCCATTACGCCATAACCACAACCTGCGATATTAGAAAGTTGATTTAAGAGGGTTATGCCTGATCTTTCTTCATTATTACCAACCCAGACTGAATAAACGCATAATCTGTCGCCATAGACTCGTTTCAAGGATTGAAGTTCTTTAACACCGTCCGAATCCAGACCATGGCCGTCACTGAGTATTAAAACAGCAATGTTGCCGGTAGTAGCTGATAAGTCCTTGGCTGTTTCGTTTATCCCGTTTTGGATAGGCGAACCACCACTGGCACAAGCCAGTGAGTCTATACCGCTGCCAAAAGTTTGTTTTGAATAGCTGGTCGGGGCCTGATTAAGCTTAGTGAATCCCATATCCAGGCAACTGCCAAAACCAAAGCTGCGGATACTTGTTGTTAATTTTAAGTCCGGAATAGTTTGATTGATTCTGTTCAGGATTTCTTTTTCAACCGAAAATTTTGTAGGGTCAGGCTGGGCAGGGTAGCCTATCCCATTATATTCCTCAGTCATTGATGAAGAGGAGTCATTAATAACAAAAAAGTTATCGGCTTTTTGTACATACTGGCCTGAGGAAAGTAAACCATTCAAGTCCTCGGCTTTAAACGGTTCGTAAGTGCTATTGGGTTGGGAAGCGCAGCCCGAAATAACTAGAGCTGCTATGGATGCGGCGGTTATAAGCATTTTTTGCATTGAAATTCCCCTTATTGTTATTAATAAACTGTTCAAGATAAGGCAAGAGTTATGCGGTATCAATGAATCAGTCTGGATTCTAGCATTGTCTTAATTTAATTGGAATAGCGTGCTGTCTTTGACAGTCATATTGAAATTATGGTGTTTACTGAGGTGACGTTTGTTACCAATAATCAAAAGATTATTTTGTGCAGCAGTCATTGGGTAACAAGTTTTATTGGATGGGTTTGCGTATAATGCCTGAAACTATTTTGTCAATAATAGATGGAGTTACTTTAATGTTTAGACTATTAAGATTGCTTATTTTGTCTTGCCTTTTTTCGCTGGGTGTCAACGCTCAGGCGGAAGAACCGCCGGCATTTCTGGATATCCAACAATCAGCCGGGCAGGGCGACGCCAAGGCCCAAGCCAAGCTGGGAGCTATGTACATATTGGGCAGAGGTGTTGAAAAAGATGAGCAACGAGCGGCTGAGTGGATGTTGAAAGCCGCGAAGCAAGGGAATATCGACGCTGAAGTTATAATCGCAGCGATGTATGACCGCGGTATGGGTGTAAAAAACGATGTTAAAATGGCTACCGGGTGGTATGAAAAGGCGGCAGCTCAAGGAAATACAACATCAATGGCTATCCTGGGGAAAAATGACGTTGCCAAGGGCGGCGTTGCATTTAGCTATCAAGGTATGCGTTTAAGTGCTGCCAAACAAATCCCGGCAGAATACGCTAAAAGAATTTTACTGACGAAATAATATCACAATGAGCATAACAACACGTTTCGCCCCGAGTCCAACGGGTTATTTGCATGTCGGCGGTGCCCGTACGGCCTTGTTTTCATGGCTTTATGCGCGTAAGCACGGCGGGAAATTTATCTTACGGATTGAGGATACCGATCTGGAGCGTTCAACTCAGGAGTCGGTTAATGCCATACTCGAAGGAATGACCTGGCTGGGTTTGGACTATGATGCCGGGCCTTTTTACCAAACTCATCATTTTGATCGCTATAAGGAAATTATCCAGCAGTTATTGGTTCAGGGGGACGCTTATTATTGCTACTGTAGCAAAGACGAATTGGAGCAATTGCGAACCGAGCAAATGGCCAATAAAGAAAAGCCGCGCTATAACGGCAAATGCAGGGATTCTGAGGAGTTAAAGCCGGAAACAGAGCCGGTGATACGCTTTAAAAACCCGGTAGATGGCGTCGTTACCATCACGGATTTGGTTAAAGGCGATATTGTTGTTGCCAATAAAGAGCTGGATGATTTGATTATCGCCAGGGCTGACGGTACGCCAACCTACAATTTAACGGTTGTTGTTGATGATATGGATATGAAAGTCACCCATGTTATCCGGGGCGACGACCATATCAATAATACGCCCAGGCAAATGAATATTCTTAAGGCGCTGGGTGCCGAGATTCCAAAATATGCCCATTTGCCTATGATTCTGGGTGCTGATGGCGCGCGCTTGTCAAAGCGCCACGGCGCAGTGAGCGTGATGCAATTCCGGGATGACGGCTATTTGCCGGAAGCCTTGCTCAATTATCTGGTGCGTTTGGGCTGGTCTCATGGCGATCAGGAAATCTTCACTATCGACGAGATGGTTGAGTATTTTGAATTGGGTGATGTCAATGTATCGGCATCGACTTTTAACATGGAAAAGCTGTTGTGGCTAAACCATCAGTACATTATGAATGGCGACCCGGCTCATGTCGCGCGTCATTTAAGCTGGCATATCGGGCAATTGGGTATTGATCCTGCTGATGGCCCGGAATTGATTGACGTTGTAAAAGCGCAAAGGGAGCGCAGCAAGACCCTGGTCGAAATGGCGGCAGCCAGTGTTTATTTCTATAAGGATTTTGATTCCTATGATGAAAAGGCGGTTAAAAAGAACTTCACTGCGGGATCGGATCACGTTTTATCCCGTTTGCACGATGAATTGGCGGCAGTGACAGACTGGAATGGTGAAAGAGTGCATCAAATTATTGTGGATCTTGCCGAAACCCTGGGACTTAATATGGGCAAAGTGGCTCAGCCTTTACGGGTCGCTATTTGTGGGTCGGCAGTGTCACCGGCCATCGATGTCACCTTGTCATTGCTTGGGCAAGAAAAAACCCTGGACAGAATAGAAAAAGCCATAAATTACATAAGAAGTTTAAATTAGTGTTGGAGTTGACGGGTAATTGCTGTAGAATGCCGGTTCTTAAGTGGGGCCATAGCTCAATTGGTAGAGCGCAACACTGGCAGTGTTGAGGTCAGCGGTTCGATTCCGCTTGGCTCCACCACAAGAAAAAGTTGATTAAAATTGCTAGTCCCCATCGTCTAGCGGCCTAGGACACTGCCCTTTCACGGCGGTAACAGGGGTTCGAACCCCCTTGGGGACGCCACTTAACCGGCTCTTAATTTACCTTGGTTTTTATGCCCTGCTTAAAAATCAGTGGTTCAATTATAAATCCGATCCTTTTTTGGATTGGCTTACTTAATAGGCCAGACTAAACCAGTTTTAGTCCCCATCGTCTAGCGGCCTAGGACACTGCCCTTTCACGGCGGTAACAGGGGTTCGAACCCCCTTGGGGACGCCATAAAATAAAAGGCTTATCACTTCGTCGATAAGCCTTTTTTTTGCCTGTAATTTGTTCAATGGAGTTTATTCATGTTTAATTAGGCAATTCCCACGATTGAGTGTACCCTCATCTGCAAGGTTTTCTGTCTACTAAAAGGCCTTAAATCAGACCCAGGGAAAGAGCTTTGAAACTATTTTTAAAACACAGGAAATGGACAAAAAGCAAACAAGTTTAGTATATTCTTCGTTGTAAATTACCTTTGCCAAAGCGGCTGCCGAATTTGGTGCTGCTGATGTTATTTGATCAGTTTCTTAAACGAATAGGGGCCGCATCATGAAAATTTCAAAAGCTTTGCTGCTATTGCTCATTGCGACGGGAGTAGCCGCTTTTTTTATCTTTGATCTCCAGCAATACTTGACCTTAGACGCTCTGAAATCGAAGCAGGCGGTTTTCGAGTCCTATCGCATTAATAATCATGGACTCACTGTCCTTATCTATGGCATTGTCTATGTTGCTGTAACGGGTTTGTCTTTGCCGGGCGCCACAGTCTTAACCTTGGCAGGCGGCGCAATATTCGGCTTGTTTTGGGGCACTGTGATTGTTTCTTTTGCATCCACCATTGGTGCGACGCTGGCGTTTCTGGCAGCGCGGTTTTTATTTCGTGACGCTGTCAAATCCCGTTTTGGTTCGCGTTTGCAAGAGATTGACGAGGGCGTTAACCGGGATGGCGCTTTTTATTTGTTTACGCTGCGTCTGATACCTGTTTTTCCATTCTTCATCATTAATCTGGTGATGGGGTTAACGGCTCTAAAGACAAGGACATTTTATTGGGTCAGCCAGGTTGGCATGTTGGCCGGTACCATTGTCTATGTCAATGCCGGAACTCAGCTGGCTAAACTCAACTCGTTGTCCGGAATACTGTCTCCGGGTTTACTGGGTTCATTTGTGTTGTTGGGGCTTTTTCCACTGCTGGCTCAAAAAACTGTACAAACCTTAAAAAATCGTAAAATCTACGAATCCTGGATGAAACCGGAACGTTTCGATAACAATGTTGTTGTGATCGGAGCCGGTTCTGGAGGGTTGGTCGCCGCGTATATTGTGGCAGCCGTTAAAGCCAAAGTCACGCTGATCGAAAAACATAAAATGGGTGGCGACTGTCTGAATACCGGCTGCGTGCCGTCTAAAGCCCTGATTCGATCGGCCAGATGGCTGGCCCAACTCAAACGTTCGCAAGAATTCGGCATTAAACAGGCGCATGCGGCGTTCGATTTTGCCGATGTGATGGATCGCGTACAGTCGGTGATCAAAACCGTTGAGCCGCACGATTCCATTGATCGATACAGCAAACTCGGCGTGAATGTTGTGATAGGCGACGCCAAGATAACCTCCCCGTGGGAAATTCAGGTTAAAACGGCTGAAGGTGTAAAAACGTTAACGGCGCGTTCGATCATAATTGCCGCTGGCGCAAGTCCTTTACTGCCGCCAATAACGGGCATTGATAATGTCGATCCTCTCACCTCGGACACTATCTGGCGCCTTCGCGAATTGCCCAAACGCCTGCTTGTGCTCGGTGGCGGCCCAATCGGCTGTGAACTGGCACAATGTTTTGCCCGCTTGGGCAGTGAGGTGACTGTTGTAGAACAAGCCGCTCAGCTATTAGGCCGTGAAGACAGCGAAGTGTCCGGAGCGGTTATGATTCGTTTTCGGCAAGAAGGCATCGATTTGCGGCTCGAACATACCGCGAAGGAATTTATCCTCGAAAACAATGAGAAATTTTTAATTGCCGAGCATCAAGGGTCGCCTGTCAAAATTCCTTTCGATCAAGTACTGGTCGCTGTAAGCCGTGCTGCGAATGTTAAAGGTTATGGTGTAGAAGAGTTGGGCATCACATTGTCGCCCCGGAAAACTATCGACACCAACGCCTTTCAGGAAACCAATTACCCGAATATATACGCTTGCGGCGATGTCGCGGGGCCTTATCAGTTTACGCATGTGGCCGCTCACCAAGCGTGGCATGCCGCCGTCAACGCCTTGTTCGGCGATTTTAAGCGGTTTCGTGCTGATTATTCGGTGATACCCTGGGCGACCTTTACCGATCCTGAAGTGGCGCGGGTCGGCTTAAATGAAATGGACGCAAAAGCGCAGAGCATGGCATACGAAATTTCAACTTACAGTCTCGACGATCTTGACCGGGCGATTGCTGATGGCGAGGCGCACGGTTTCGTTAAAGTGTTGACTCAACCCGGCAAAGATAGAATTCTGGGCGTCACCATCGTTGGCGAACACGCCGGAGACTTGATTGCCGAGTTCGTATTAGCAATGAAACATGGCATCGGTTTAAACAAGATTTTGGGTACGATCCATATCTATCCGACCTTGGCCGAGGCCAATAAAAATGTGGCAGGCGTATGGAAACGCACACATGCGCCGCAGGGTTTGCTGCGTTGGCTGGAACGTTTACACGCTTGGAGGCGGGGGTAGCACAGTCGGGGTATTGTTGTCTTTTTTACGTCAATGACCCTGTTTACCGGCATTTCTAGTTTAATGGGTTAAGTTAAACTCCTCCAAAAATGTGGCTTCATCAATCATTTTAACACCCAATGATTGCGCTTTTTCCAGTTTTGATCCGGCATCCTGGCCGACAACGACACAACTGGTTTTTTTTGAAACAGAACCCGCGACTTTAGCCCCTAAATTTTCAAGCAACGCTTTCGCTTCGTTGCGCGTCAAGTGCTGCATTGTGCCCGTTAAAACCCAGGTTTGTCCGGCAAGCGTTTGTTGCCCGGCTGGCTCATTTTCTTCATCTTCCCAGTTAACACCCGCCGCAATAATTTTTGCGACGATGGCTTGATTTTTGGCTTCCTTAAAAAAATTGACGACATTGTTAGCGGTCACTGGACCAATATCCGGTACTTGCATCAGATCTTCAAAAGAGGCGTTGGCAATGGCATCCAGATTTTTAAAATACTTTCCAATGGTTTTTGCGCTTTCTTCACCGACTTCATGGATACCCAACGCGCCCAGAAAAGTGCCCAGTTTTGTTTTTTTTGAGGATTCAATGGAATCGAGCACATTTTGGGCGCTTTTTTCACCTTGCCCTTCAAGGTTGGCAATGTCGCTGAGTTTGAGAGAGTAAATATCGGCAATGGTTTTAAGGATGCCTTTACTGTAGAGCAACTCGATCAGTTTGGTGCCCAGATTGGTGATGTTCATAAATTTGCGTGAGGCATAATGGCGGATGCGCTCAGCGCCTTGAGCAGCGCACGTCAAGCCCCCGGTACAACGGAAAGCCGCTTGCCCCTCAATCCTTTCTACAGCTGCATTACATACTGGGCAATGTTCAGGCATGATTATCGGTTTTCTGCGAGCGCCTTTGGAGATCACTTTAACGACTTTTGGGATAACATCGCCCGCCCGTTGTATTTCGACACTATCGCCGATTTCAAGTCCTAGCCGTTTAATCTCATCCATGTTGTGCAAGGTGGCATTGCTGACGGTTACGCCACCGACAAAAACCGGTTCCAATCGGGCTACGGGCGTTAAAACACCCGTGCGTCCCACCTGGAAATTTACCGCAAGCAGTTGGGTGACGTCATTTTGGGCGGGGAATTTTCTGGCAACAGCCCATTTTGGGGAACGGGCAATAAAACCTAATGCGTTTTGTAATTTTAAGGCGTCTATTTTGTAGACAATACCGTCAATTTGCATCGGCAGTTTTTCTCTGGTTTGCTCCATGACGTGATAGTTTTCTTCAAATTCATCAAAACTTCCAGAGAAAGCATAACAATGCGGATTTTTTCTAAAACCTATCGTATGCAAATAATTCAATATTTCAGAATGCCGGGAAAAGTGATGTTTGCCTGAGTACTCGCCTATGCCATAAGGGATAAATTGCAAATCACGTTCGGCGGCAATTTTAGGGTTCATTTGCCTGATGGTTCCGGCGGCGGCATTTCTTGGATTAACAAAGACTTTGCTGTCATTTTCTAACGCCTGCCGGTTAAGCTTCTCAAAAGCGGCTTTGGGCAGGAAAACTTCGCCTCGCACGTCCAGTATTTCGGGCGGGTTATCAGTTGCCAGTTTGAGTGGCACGGATTTGACGGTTTTTATAGTGTGAGTAACATCTTCGCCTACTTGACCATCGCCTCGGGTAGCGGCAAAGCTCAATAGCCCCTTGTCATAATGAATGGATATGGCCAAACCATCAAGCTTGGGTTCGCTAAAAATATCAAGTGATGAGGGGCTTATGTCCAGTTCTTTGGCGGCTTTTTCAAAGAATCCAAAGGTTTCCTCAAGACTAAAGGCATTCGCCAGAGAGAGCATTTTTACGGCATGTTCTATTTTTCGAAACTCATCTATCGGTTTTGCGCCAACGCGTTGGGAGGGCGAGTCTGAAGTGATTAATTCAGGGCATGCGGCCTCCATTTCCAGCAGTTTTCTAAACGCCTGATCGTATTCGGCATCAGAAACTGTAGGATTATCGAGAACATAATACTCGTGGTCCCATTGGTTTATTTTGGCAACGAGTTCGTTATAAGCGGAGTTCAAGGAATTAGATTCGGGAGGTTAAAGATTAAAAAGGCTAAGGGCTAAAGGCTAAAGGCTAAGGGCTAAAGGCTAAAGGCTAAGGGCTAAGGGCTAAGGACTAAGGGCTAAGGGCTAAGGGCTAAGGGCTAAGGGCTAAGGGCTAAGGGCTAAGGGCTAAGGGCTAAGGGAACTGTGCCTTTAACCTTTGTGCCTTGGTTCACAAACTCTGCCGAAGTGATTGTATCGTGGCTTCGCTCAGCGGTTCTCTGTGATGGTCCAGGATAATGCCGTCCAACTCTATGGCTAACAGTCGAATGGTGTCCAGGTAATCATCAAAAACGGCTTGTGCATCGTCCAACGCGCCGGGCTGCATAAAAAACACCAAACCCGGGCAATAAAAGGTGTCCAGGCCGCTATCCGGAAATGTTCCAGGTTCAACCATGCAGGCGACGCCGAAATCGACCAGCCGGTTAGCGTCCAGCCGTTCATATATTTTCAAACTGCCATACTCAAGGCCAACAATTCCAAAGGCGTTAGCCAAATCAATGCCATTAAATCCTTCGTCAGACTTGGCGACAAGACTGAACTGGATAATGGCGGGAACAGCAGGGCGAGGCGGCGGTTCGATCTCATCTTCTTCAGGCTCATAAATAGCGTCCTCCTGGTCATAATAATGATGATCGGCCATCTCTTTTATTGGCTCATTATTTATTTTTACATCGTCCATTGTTAATGGATTATTACGTTGCCCTTTCAATTCCTGCTCATCATAAAAATCCATGTCTTCTTCAGATTTTTTATTTCTTAAATAACTCCATGTCAACATGCCCATGATGATAATCAGACCCGTTGCGATAATTACAATTCTTAATAGTTCTTTATCCATTAGATTTCCGCCAGACTCACTGCTTCTTCAATATCAACTGCGACCATCCGGGACACACCCGGTTCTTTCATCGTAACACCCGCCAACTGTTTTGCAATTTCCATAGTGACTTTATTATGGGAAATATACAAAAATTGCACGGATGCCGACATCTCTTCCACCATTTTTGAAAACCGCCCGACATTTGCGTCATCCAGGGGCGCATCGACCTCATCCAGCAAGCAAAATGGCGCGGGATTGAGTTCAAAAATTGAAAACACCAGCGCTACTGCCGTTAAGGCTTTCTCTCCACCCGACAACAAATGAATGGAGCTATTGCGCTTGCCGGGTGGTCTGGCAATAATATTAACGCCTGATTCCAGCAAGTCTTGCTCGGTTAACTCCAAATAGGCCTGCCCGCCGCCAAATAATTTAGGGAACTTCTCCTGTAGACCGGTGTTTATTTTATCGAATGTTTCCTTAAAACGCAGCCTACTTTCTTTATCAATTTTACTAATCGCCTGATCCAGTATTTGCAAGGCTTCAATCAGGTCAGCATGTTGTTCATTCAGAAAGCTCATGCGCTCCGATTGCGCCTTATATTCATCTATCGCGGTCAGGTTAATCGTGCCCAAGCGTTCAATTTGCGCCGATAAATCATCAACCTTACTTTTCCAGCGAGGCTCTTCGGCCTGATCCGGCAAGGACTTTAGAACCTGCTCGGCATCCGCGCCGATTTCTTTTAGCTGTTCATTGATGGTTTGCTGGCGAACTTTACTTTCCTGCAACTCAAAGCGAATGGAATCCAACGCTTCTTTTTGTTTGTCCAATGCCCTTTGGACACGAGAATGCTCTTCAGACAGCTGCGTTATTTCGGATTCAATGGCTTCCTGGAGCAGCCGCTGTTTTTTTAGAGTGGCTTCCAGTTGATCCTTGGCGAGGGATTGTTGCTCCAACTGCTGTTTTTCTTCATCAAGCGGTGTAAGTGTTTGCTGGAGTTTATCCTCCAGAGCGGCAATCCGGTCAATCGAATGTTGATGTTGTATCTTCAGTCGATCTATCTGTTTACTGGTTGCAGCTTCAGAAGACCGTAACGACTCAATCTGAGCCTTTAAACTGTAAACCTGTTGCCTCGCTTCATTAACGGCCCGCTCTGTATCATCTTGCTGGGCTTGCAAAAGCTGATTGGAGATATCCAAATCGTACTTGTTTTGCTCCTGCCGGGCCAAAACGGTTTCAGCCTCTTCCTGCAATAATCTGGATTCAGCAATAACCTCGGCATTTTCTCCCGTTTCGCGGATAATCTCCTCAAGGTCGTTGGCAATATGCTTCAGACGCTGTTGCTGATGTTCCCAACGCGTGGAATACGCGCTGAATTCCGCACTTTTAAGGGATAACTCGGAACCCAGCTTATTGTCCTGTTGTTGAATAGACTCGCGCAAAATTTCCGCTTCTTTCAACTCGGTTTCCGTGGCGGCTAACTGATCCTCGAAGCTGATTATTTCAACAAGCAGCTCTTCCTGCCGATGTTTTAAAAGACGCAATTCTTTTTCACGCTGTAAAACACCCGCTTTACTGTCTTTGGCATGGCTGATTTTTAACCAACCCGGACCGAACCAGGCCCCGTCCCGGGTAATGACCGATTCATTAGGGTTTGCGCGCGCCGATAAAGCTCTGGCCGACTCATTATCATCGGCGCAGTAAACACCGGTCAATAATGCGCTTAAATCCCAGGGCGCATTGACTTTATCGAGCAACGTTTGCCCGCCTTTGGCGAAGTGTTCCTTAGCCGTTTTGGCTCTCGTTTCAAACAGTGATAGTGATTCGTTAGTCAAGCGGCTCAAGCCAGGGATAACCGGCTCGGTGCTCGCCACGCAAATCGCTTCCAAATAGCTACCCAGCACCGTTTCAACGGCTGTATCCCAGCCTGACTCAACATCAATAAACTCGGCTAAACGCCGGCTTTCGCCCAAATCCATAGACTCCAGCCAGGTACTCAAATTCTTATTATCTTTACCCATGGCATGTTGCTGCAACAATTCCAGCGAAGTTATTTTACCTTTTATGCCATGACTTTCCGAACGGCACGCATGCAAGGTGTCATGGAGCTGTTTTACCTGCTGTCGCTGATCGCGAATCTGATGATGCAAGGTTTCCAGTTGGGCCTGATGATCATCGCGCTGAAAACCGATGATTTCAATATCGGCATCCAGCGTTTCAATATCACTTTGCAGTTGGCTGGAAGACAGTTCGTCGCGCTCGCTTTGTAATTTATCCCTACGCATTTGCAATTGACGGTTCTGGTTTTCCAATTGTATCGCTTTTACACGATGTACTTCGGCCTGTTCTTTATATTTTGAACTTATTGTCCGATAGTCTTCCCATTGCGCCTGCCAGGAACTTCTTTGCTGAAAGGTATCTTGCTGGCGTTGTAAAATATCCTCCTGCCTTTCCTGGGCGATAATCCAACTTTCTTCGGCCTCTAATAATGCCTGTTTTATTTCATCCAAAGCCTGTAAATCAGACTCAAGTTGGTTCGTTGATTGATCAGCCTGGAGACGGGTACGGGTGATCTCAAGCAGGGTTTCTTCATGGCTTGCTTCATGATGCTTGATCGCTTGTTCCAGGCTGCTGACTTCGGCGACAACCGTGTAATAATCACCCTGGGCTTTATTTAATTGCTGTTGTTGGGTTTTGTGCTCAGCACGTTTGGCTTCGATTGCATTATCGATATCCCGTAATTCCACAAACAAGCGGTTATGCTCGGTTGCCACAACCTGGAGTTTTGTTTCCAGCTGTTTTGCCGCTTGATGATAGGTGTTCCAGCGCATCGCCAACAACTCTAACTTAAACTGGCGCTCCTGCTTTTTTAGCGCGGTATATTTTTCGGCTTTTTCAGCCTGTTTTTGCAAATGCTTAAGTTGCTTATCAACTTCTTCGCGCAAATCATCGAGCCGTTCCAGATTTTCCCGCGTATTCTTCATCCGGGTCTCGGTTTCACTGCGACGTTCTTTATATTTGGAAATACCGGCTGCTTCTTCGATATGAACTCTTAGTTCATCCGGTTTGGCCTCAACCATCCTTGAAATAGTGCCTTGCTCGATAATGGCATAACTTCTTGAACCCAAGCCCGTACCCAAAAACAAGTCGGTAATATCTTTGCGCCGGCAACGCGAGCCATTCAGTGAAAACGAGGATTGGCCGTCGCGGCTAACCTGCCTTTTGATGGCGATAGCATTGTATTGGGCGTATTCGCCGCCCAACTTGCCTTCGGAGTTGTCAAAAACCAGCTCTACCGTTGCGGTGCTGACGGGTTTGCGTCCTGACGAGCCGTTAAATATGACATCCGCCATATTGCCGCCGCGCAGATGCTTGGCTGAACTTTCGCCCATCACCCAGCGCACGGCATCAATAATATTAGATTTACCGCAACCATTGGGTCCGACAATCGCGGTCAAATTCCCGGTAATAGGAATTACCGTTTGATCAACAAAAGATTTAAAACCCGAAAGTTTGATTTTTTCCAACTTCATAACGGGAATGAATATCCAGCGTCTTGGTTAAAACAACCCGGCATTATCGACGATATTTAGCCGAGTTTCGACTTTTAAATTATTAAATTGCCGATGGCTTCGAATTTTCAGCCATTTCTGTACGAAATGCAGAAGCGAAGTTGGTCTGATGTGTAGGCGAATTGATTGCAACCCAAGGCAATGCTTAAGCAGAAGATTCTGATATAAAGCAAGAAAAACCACAAAGACACGAAGATTTTACGTTGTCTTTTTCTTCGTGACTTCGTGGTGATATTACTTTTGGTTGATGCTGCACGGGAGGAGGCTTAAGTCGCCTCCAATGAGTATTGGGGTGTTATTCTTCGCTGTTGATAAACCGATAGATTACCGCGCCTATTAACGCGCCTGCAATGGGCGCAACCCAAAAAAGCCATAGTTGGGCTAATGCCCAGTCACCGGCGTAGATTGCAACGCCAAGGCTTCTTGCAGGATTGACCGAGGTGTTAGTGACAGGGATACTGATTAAGTGTATGAGTGTCAGCGCCAGACCAATGGCCAGCCCGGCAAAGCCACTTGGCGCATTTTTATGGGTAACCGATAAGATGATGAAAAGAAACATCATGGTCATGACAATTTCTGTCACCAGTCCAGATAACAAAGAGTACCCGCCTGGTGAATGCTCGCCGTAGCCATTGGAAGCAAAACCACCGATAGTCGTAAAATCGGCTTTGCCGCTGACAATCAGATATAAAACGCCGCCGGCAACAATGGCGCCCAAACATTGGGCAATGATATAAGGCAGAATTTTGTCTGCTGTAATACGTCCACCCGCCCAAAGCCCAATAGTCACGGCAGGATTCAGGTGGCAACCGGAAACGTGGCCTATCGCATAAGCCATTGTCAAAACGGTTAGACCGAAGGCAAGAGCCACGCCTATAAAGCCAATGCCAAGGTCAGGAAATGCCGCATCCAAAACCGCACTACCGCAACCGCCCAAAACCAACCAAAATGTTCCAATAAATTCAGCACTATATTGTTTCATGTTTCTTCCCCAGTTTTTTATAGTAAATAAATTAAGCCGGACACCTAACTCTTTATTGTTCACGGGTTAAGGCCTGCTGGATTGTTAAAGCCCCGCAGGTTTAGTAACAAACCATCAGTAACCCCTGATAAGCAATTACTGTGATAGAGGCCTCGGCGTTGCTAAGAATTACCCGCAGAGTTCGCACGTAATCAGCAATGGATGCTAGCATTTTATTTTAAAAACAAGCAAGACTTTTATTGTTACGAAAGTATGTCATCCGTTGGGCGCGCGATAATCTTAGGCCTTGGATCGTTTCCATCTGATTGGCGCAAATTCAAGCGCTTCCTGAATATTTAGATCACGGGTTGCGCCACCTGTGCGGACATAAAGCTTTGGGATATTTCCTTGAACTACAAACACCGGCCTGGATGAGGGTGAAACAATCAGCCGGCAGATGGTTTGGTGCCCAATCACATGAAACAAAATGCTGACATGTGAACATAAATCCGCGCCAAGATTTGCGGCTATTGAAGTCATGATGGCTTGTTCAAAGCCATCCTCATTCTGTTTTTTGAGTGTCTGGAAATCATTTTCAAGGCCTATAATATCGCCATCATCGGCAACCCCAATCAGCAATGTGCCGCCAAGGCTGCTATTGAGGAAGCCCGCTAATGACTTTAGGACAACGCCTTCAAGTTGACGATTGGTGCGCGATTGTTCAATGTCCCAACGGAAGGTGGATTTAAATTCCAGCAACGCCCCTTCGCCTAGCTGTATGATCGCTGCTATGTCTTTATTCAGCTCCATTCCTAACAAATCAATGCGTTGTAAGCGCTTATGTAAAAAACTGTATATCCCTATGGTCAATAAGCCCAGCATTGCGCCAATTTCTGCATAAAAAAGAATCAAGCTATTTTGAAAAACATTGCCCTTTAACAATTCCTTGAACTGGCCCGACATATAATCAATTGATGAGGCGGCATTATCTGCATGTATCTGAGAATCTACATAATCATAGCTTGGAGCCAGCACCAAGACGCCAATAATGGCCCCTATCAGGGCGGCTACGAAATAAAGTTTTAGGCGTTGCTGCCAAAGAGACAGAATTAATAGAAAAAATCGTTTCATTTTAATCGTCAATTAATGCAAGGTTTCAGATGAATGGGCTACGCTTTCCCGAGACAACAGGCTTTCTACATCAACCCTGTCAAAAAGGTATTGCTCGCCACAAAATTCACAGGTTATTTGGATGCTGCCTTGCTCCTGTAAAATGTCTTCCAATTCTTCTTTGCCCAAGGCACGCAGGGTCCTTTCGATTCTTGACCGGGAGCAGGCGCACTCAAACTCAACAGGTTCAGCATCAAACACCCTGACGTTTTCTTCATTAAACAATCTATACAACAGGTCTTCACAGTCCAATGCCAGCAATTCCTGTTCAGTGACCGTGTCCGCCAATATTTCGATACGTTCCCAATCTGTTTTGTCGTTGTTTTGCGCGGGTAGTTCCTGTAATAACAAGCCAACGGCATCGTTTTCATTAGCAAACAGCCACAGGCGGGTTTTAAGTTGCTCGGATTGTTCAAAATAAGCTTGCAAGGCGGCTGCTAAATTATGGCCTTGGAGCGGCACGACGCCCTGATAAGGTTGGGCGTTGTCCGGCTCTATGGTTAACACTAATCGTCCTTGTCCAAACATGGTTTCTAATGACCCCGCAGGGACATGAGCATTGTTGCGAATCAAGCCGCGTATTTTCCGGTCATGCGTAGACTGCGCAACCAGTGCTTTAAAGTCGCCATCACCTTGCGCTTGAAGTATCATTGAGCCGTTAAATTTTATTGTCGCCGATAACATGACGACGGCAGCCAGTGCCTGCCCCAACTGGAGGCGCGCATTTTGAGGGCCTTGTTGATGCTGTTTGGCCGAATGCCAACTCGTTGTTAATTTGACCCATTCACCCCTGACGCCTAAATCTTCAAATAAAAAACGGCGTAATAAATCTTGCTCTGTCATGACTCTCCCGTTAAAAATATGTGTTTTGTGATAATCGAATCTTACAGTAAGATGAGGCGATTTCCGGCAAAGAATTTACCCAACTTGCTAGTCTTTTTGCCCATTGTCTGCGTTGTAAAAAGGATTACATAGCCTGCTATGCGCACCTTTTTACGCCTTGAAAATAAACAAAAATCCTGCGCAATTTGGGTGTATTCATTCTTGGAAATCGCCTAAAAACTGATATTATCTGAATTCTTCTGCCAAAATACCATAAGCCATGATTTTCTCATCAAAAAAGCTTACCCTGCCGGATCCTTCGCAAGCATTGCCCGGACGGGATACAAAAATGCCCATTACCAATAAGCACTTTGTAACGGGCAATCCGATTGCGCCGCCTTTTCCGGCACATCTTCAGCTGGCGTTGTTTGGCTTGGGCTGTTTTTGGGGGGCTGAACGAAAATTCTGGCAACATCCCGGCATTTTCAGCACGGCTGTTGGCTATAGCGGCGGATATACGCCCAATCCCACCTATGATGAGGTATGCACCGGCTTGACCGGGCATAACGAAGTGGTGAGAGTTGTTTATGATCCGGCATTAACAGCCTACGCAGAGTTACTCCGGCTGTTCTGGACTGCGCATAATCCCACTCAAGGCATGAGGCAAGGCAACGATGCAGGGACACAATACCGGTCCGGGATATATACTTACGGCCAGGAGCAGCTTGATGAGGCAATTGAATCTAAAGAAATTTATCAGAAACGACTCACCTTGGAAGGTTTTGATCAAATAACCACGGAGATTATGCCAGCTAGCGTTTTTTATTATGCGGAAGATTACCATCAGCAATATCTTGCTAAAGAACCCTTGGGGTATTGTGGGCTGGGTGGGTTAGGCGTGTCGTTCGATTAATGAGGTAAAAAAAAGCGGTTAAAAAACCGCTTTAAGGATATTTAGGAGTGATATAACGCAACTTTCAGCTGTAAAGCTTTGTTAAGAGCTTTAAAGTTAGGTTAATAATATCAACAGTCAATGCAAATATAAATGTGGCATATTGTCGCAGGCCACTATTTAGTGTATAGGGCTAAAAAGTCTTGCCCGTTTCCTCATGTACCTTTAACCTTTGCCTCTGGCAACATCTCTTTTCTTCTCTAAAATTTCTTTGCTATAGCCTATAAAATGCTTACAAACCTTTCGACAAAGTCACAAATTTCTGTTCGGCAAAACCTTAAATGGCTTTATATTCTGAGAAATCTGATGATATTTATTGAGGTGATCCTTATCATTTTATCTGTATATGGCCTTGGAATAAACCTGCCGGAACAGCAGCTCTGGCTTGTGGTGGTATCGACGGGCGCGGTTAATCTTTATACCGCAATGCGTCTGGAAACTGACGATCCGGTCACCGAGCTGGAAATTTTTTCGCAAATATCAATTGATGTCTTCGCTATCGCAGCCCTGCTGTATCTCACGGGTGGCGCTTCAAACCCAATAACCTGGGTGTTCCTCTTGCCGCTCATCATCACTGCCATCATGTTGCCCCAGGCTTATGCCTGGTATATGGTAATATTAACCACATCGCTGTATACCATGTTAATCGCTTTCAATATTCCATTGCCCTCCATAGAGCCTCATATGCCAGAACCGGCAATGGCGCATTCGAATGCGGAGTCTTATCGAATGCTGCAAAATGCTCACGTCATGCACGACAAAAGCTATTTCAGCCTGCATATGTTTGGCATGTGGTTTGGTTTTGTATTTAGCGCCGGATTAGTCGCCTTTTTTGTTGTTGAATTGGCTAGAACACTAAAAATTCAGGAAAGAAGTCTGGCCGAAGCCAGAGAAAATGCGTTAAGGGATGAGCGGGTTGTCGCATTGGGTACCTTGGCAGCCAGTGCGGCTCACGATATGGGGACGCCGTTAGGCACTATTGCGATCGTGGCTCATGAGCTGGAGCAAGAGTACCCGGAACATCGCTATCCGGATTTGCATGAAAAAATGTTGATCATGCAGCGGCAGATTAGCCGTTGCAAGGAAGCGCTATCAGTGATGTCGGCGTCTGCGGGTGAAATGCGTGCCGAATCAGGCCGTGCGATACTGTTGATGGATTATATCGATGATGTTATTAATCAATGGCGTACGCACAAGCCGGGTGCAAAACTTAATTTTTTTATCGCCCCCGATGTGGTTGCCGGCGCTAAAATTATTGCCGAACGCACCTTGACGCATTCACTTATTAATATTTTAAATAATGCCGCCGAAGCGTCCCCCGCTGAGATGGGCATAGAATTACACGCTAGCTGGGACTTTAACTTTGTCACGATTAATATTCGGGATTTCGGCCCGGGCTTTACGCCGGAGATAGTCGAATTTGCAGGCAAACAACCGGTCGTCAGCAAAAAACGTGGCTTGGGAGTCGGCTTATTTTTAACCTATTCCACCATTAATCGCTTAGGCGGAAAAATTAACCTTTCTAATTGTGATTCAGGCGGCGCCTGCGTTGAAATCATCCTACCCCTTTTAAACACAGAGACTGATAATGACAATCCTGGAAACGGATAAGCCCCGCCTTTTGCTCGTAGATGACGATGTGACTTTTTGCAGTGTTTTGAAGGCCGCATTGGAAAAAAGAAATTATGACGTCTTGGTCGCCACTAATGTGCGGGATGGCATAACGCTTGCCGAACAAGGTCTCCCAGAATATGCCGTGATTGATTTGCGTATCGGTTATGAATCCGGCCTGGAACTGGTGAAAAAACTGATTTCTTTAGATGACAATACTCAAATCGTTATGTTGACCGGTTTCGCCAGTATCGCCACAGCGGTTGAGGCCATAAAACTCGGTGCCATACATTACTTGACCAAGCCGGCTAATGCGGATGAAATCGTGAGCGCCCTTCATAAAGATGAAGGCGACCCATCGGTCTTGATTAACGAGAATCCCTTATCGATAAAGCGGCTGGAATGGGAGCACCTGCAAAAAGTGCTGATGCAGCATGAGGGTAATATTTCAGCCGCAGCCAGGGCCTTGAACATGCACAGGCGCACCTTGCAAAGAAAGCTGGATAAGAAACCCGTGAGAGAATAGGGCGGGTTACACTAATAACTGATAAATCCATAAAAAATCATATTCCCTAAAAAAGTATCACCACGAAGGCATGAAGATTTCTTTTTCGTGTCTTCGTGGTGAATAAAAAACAACCGATTTAGCAACCTTTCTCTTAAAGCTGCATGTATTCAAAAGAAATTTTCGACCAGGATTGCCGGCAGTGTAAGCGGCTAAATGATTTTTTGTGTGAAGTCAAACAAAAACACCCCGGCTACCATGCACGGCCGGTTGCGCCTTTCGGCGATACAAACCCCCAGCTACTGATTGTTGGGTTAGCGCCGGGACTGCACGGCGCGAATGCAACCGGACGTCCCTTTACTAAAGATTATGCAGGGCTCCTGCTTTATGAGGCGCTTTATGAGTTTGGTTACAGTAATCAAATAAAGTCAGAGTCCTTGACGGACGGCCTGGAGCTTAAGCGGTGCCGTATCACCAATGCGGTTAAATGCCTGCCCCCGCAAAATAAACCAACGGCATCTGAAATCAATCAGTGCAACCCATTTTTGGCTGCCGAGTTAAAAACGCTGCCGGAACATGCGGTGATATTAGCCTTGGGCACGGTTGCTCATCAGGCGGTATTGAAAGCCTGCCAGCTTAAACCGAGCAGCGCAGCGTTTGCCCATAATGCCCAACATCTATTGCCTGGAGGGCGCGTGTTGGTTAATTCTTATCATACCAGCCGCTACAACGTGCAAACCAAACGCCTGACCAAAGCCATGTTTTCGGATGTTTTTCGGAGCATTCGGCAGTTATTGGATAATCCAAAAAAATCAGCCGGCATTAATCTTATTAGCTGAAGCCTTTTAACTAATTAAGCTAAATCATGGACTTACTACCTAAAGTCCTTCACCCAAAGTGTAAGGGTGCCCGCGATAATCTTCAGGGCAGTAAAAGTCGATTTGTCGAATTACAGGCTATAAAAAAGCCCTACATTTTCACATAAGTCTTTGAGTTATTTTGAACTAGCGAGGGTGTTCGAACCTGAGTAAAATTCAATGCAGGGTAACACCGGCTTTTTTGTGTTATATTATGGTTAACCCCGAGTGCGTGGCGGTATATTTAAAAATAAATCACAAAACCCTTAGTATCAACCTATACAGAGCAACGTCGCATAGTGCCCCGGTTTGCGAACCTGCCTTATAACGATATCGTCCACTGCCCCCGTTACTATCAAAAACGCTTGAAGCCTTTAGAAACCTTTGCAAATTAGCTTTCATACTGATCTTTAAGTCACATTCCTAGCGAAAAATTCATTTTTTATACTGAGCTGCAAGCCATAAATCCCTAGCAGCCTTCAATTGAGACCCAATACATGCCATTTTCCAAACTCGGTTTATCAGATCCACTTTTACGTGCCATTGCTGATGCCGGTTATTCCACGCCATCCCCCATTCAATTACAAGCCATCCCGGCTGTTTTAAACGGCCACGATTTGCTTGCCGCCGCGCAAACGGGTACCGGTAAAACAGCGGGTTTTGCATTACCCATCTTGCATCGCTTATCCCAACATTCATACGGAGCCAACCGTCCGGTTCGGGTGTTGATATTAACGCCAACCCGAGAGCTCGCCGCACAAGTGGGTGAATCAGTCAGCAAGTATGGTGCACACTTACATCCACGCTTAAAAACTGAAGTCGTGTTTGGCGGGGTAAAAATCAATCCGCAGATGATGCGCTTAAGAGGCGGCGTCGATGTGCTGGTGGCGACTCCCGGTCGTTTGCTTGATTTGGTAGGTCAAAATGCCGTCAAGCTGGATAAAGTGGAAACCTTGGTGCTGGACGAAGCCGACCGGATGTTGGATATGGGCTTTATCCGCGATATTCGAAAGATTATTGCCCTGCTTCCGAAAAAACGCCAGAATCTTTTATTTTCTGCGACTTTTTCCGAAGATATTCGCAAGCTCACTACCGGATTGCTGGTTAATCCAGTAAAAATTGAAGTGGCAGCCCGTAACACTGCGGCAGAAACCGTTGAGCAAATCGCTTATCTCTGCAATAAAGCCAACAAAGCAGAATTGCTTTGCCATTTGATAAAAACCAATAACTGGAAACAGGTTTTGGTGTTTACCAGCACTAAACATGGCGCAAATCGGCTTACTGAAAAACTCAACAAAGCCGATATTAAAGCCGCCGCCATTCATGGCAATAAAAGCCAGGGTGCCAGAACCAGTGCGCTATCAGGTTTCAAGGCTGGCGAGATCAGAGTGCTGGTGGCTACCGATGTGGCGGCGCGGGGCATTGATATTGCTTTGCTCCCACATGTGGTCAATTATGAATTGCCCCGCGCCCCCGCCGATTATGTCCACCGGATTGGTCGTACAGGTAGGGCAGGGGAAGAAGGTCAAGCCGTTTCATTGGTATCTCATGATGAAGTCGCGGCTTTGCGTTTGATTGAAAAGCTGATTGGCGCGCCGGTTAAACGAGAGCAGGTTGCAGGTTTTGAAGCCGCAGCGGTCGCCCCGCCTATGCCGCCTGAGCCTCCACGCGCCCCACGGCCCGGCAGAAACTCAAACCAGGCCCGCAAGCCGTCCGGCAACGCAAGCAATAAACCCAGGGCAAGAAGCAGCGTTTAAATTGATGCACGGATCTATTTTATTCCTGGAACAGGTTGTTCGCCCGGTGGTCTTTTTGAGTATGTACCTTGGAAATCGCCAAACGCCATGAACGAGTTTAGCCAGCAGGACATGACAACCCTTGCCCTGAAAATTAAGCAATGGGGGCAAGAGCTGGGCTTTGGGCAGGTAGGCATCACCGATACGGATTTATCGGTTGCGGAAGTTTATTTGCAAAACTGGCTGGCAAATAACTTTCATGGCGAAATGGAGTATATGCAACGCCATGGTCTTAAACGGAGCCGTCCGGCATTGTTGCATGAGGGAACTGCCCGGGTTATTTCTGTGCGGATGGATTATCTGCCGGAGTCCACAGCCGCTATGAACCAGACACTGTCAGATCCTGCTTCAGCGTATATTTCGCGTTATGCCTTAGGCCGTGATTATCACAAAATGCTGCGTAACCGCTTGCAAAAGCTGGCCGATAAAATACAGGCAGAAGCGTTTTCATTTTCACAACAGCAGCAATTTCACGTAGGGATGCGAGCTTTTGTTGATAGTGCGCCCGTTTTGGAAAAAGCGCTGGCTGAAAAAGCCGGTTTAGGCTGGATAGGCAAGCATTCTAATTTAATTAACCGCAAAGCCGGTTCGTGGTTTTTTTTAGGCGAACTCTTTACTGATTTACCGCTGCCGGTAGATAGTCCCGCCACTGCGCATTGCGGCGCTTGTACTGCTTGCCTGAGCATTTGCCCAACCCAGGCGATTGTTGCACCCTATCAGGTTGATGCGAGGCGTTGTGTCTCTTATTTAACCATCGAACTGCATGGCTCAATTCCTGAAGCCTTAAGGCCACTCATAGGCAACCGCATCTATGGCTGTGATGATTGCCAGATTATTTGCCCGTGGAACCGCTTTGCCAAAATGACGGATGAAGCTGACTTTAACCCCCGGCAACAGCTCAATACCCGGCAACTGTTAGACGTTTTTGCCTGGAGTGAGGAAACGTTTCTGGCAAAAACGGAAGGTTCGGCGATACGCCGCATCGGTTATGATCGCTGGCTGAGAAACATTGCCGTAGCTTTAGGAAATGCGCCAGCCTCACCTCTGATTATCCAAGCCTTAACCCAAACGCTCACGCATCATTCGGAAATGGTCAGAGAGCATGTGCAATGGGCATTGGAACAACAGTTATTTTATAAAACAGCCCAGGCTGGATCGGGTCGCCAGGCGGCGGCCCAGCCGGGTAATTCATTTGCAGGCATCGGGTAGGCGATGCCGTAGCCTTGAGCGAGGTCGCAGCCCAGTTGTAACAACATGGTGCCGTGTTCAATGGTCTCCACGCCTTCAGCAATAACCTCGCGTTTGAAGGCGATAGAGAGGCCGAGCACAGCTTTTAGAATGGACAGGCTATCCATATTGTGGATCATGTCGCGCACGAAGGTCTGGTCGAGCTTGATTGTAGCGACCGGCAGTTGTTTCAAGTAGGTCAGCGAGGAATAACCGGTGCCAAAGTCGTCCAGGGCAAACATCACCCCGATCTCCCGGCAGGTCTCAATCACTTGGGATACTTTGGTCACGCTATTTATTCCGCTGGTTTCCAGTACCTCCATTTTAAGGTAGGCCGGGCTGACATTGGGATGCGCAGCCAACAACTCCCGCAGACGGATGATGAAGTCCCTCTGCTGCAACTGGAGGGCGCCGATATTGACACTGACCGGGATAGCCAGTCCATTGGCCAGCCAGATTCCCAACTGGGTCAGCGTGGTGTCTATCACCCATTCTCCCATGTCAATGGCTAGAGGATGACCCTCAATCTCCGGCAAAAACGCAGCCGGTGGCAACAGGCCTTTGGTCGGGTGTTGCCATCGAATCAGGGCTTCGGCACCGGTGACAGTCCCTGTGCGCATGTTCACTTTGGGCTGGTAATGCAGCACGAATTCGCCCGCCTTCAGGGCGTGGCGGATTTGCTCCAGACTTTCGTAACGCCCCCGGAGGCTTTGATCTTTCTCCGCGTCAAAGACGTGATAGCGGTTCTTGCCCGACATTTTGGCCTGATACATCGCCTGGTCAGCCTGGCGCAGCAGTTGATCGGCATCAATATCTTCCTCCTGCGGGTAATAAGTGACGCCAAGACTGGCTGAGACCTCCAGTACGATGCCGCCGATTTCCACGGGTTCGGCTGCGGCGGCAAGCAGACGTTTGAGCAACGGCACAGAGGCATCGATTTCAATCATATCGACCAGCAGGGCGACGAACTCGTCGCCGCCGATGCGGGCGATAGTGTCGACTTCACGCAGGCTCAGCTTCATGCGGTCTGCCACGCAGATCAACAACTGGTCGCCAACGTCATGCCCATGCATATCGTTGACACTTTTGAAGCCATCAAGATCAAGAAAGACCACGACCATCCGCTCTCCGTGCCGCAGCGTTTGAGCCATGATTTGTTGCATGCGGTCGGCTAGCAGCACGCGGTTGGGCAGATGGGTCAACGTGTCGTAGTGGGCCAGATGCGCCAACTCGTGGTCGTGCGCCTTGAGCACGGTGATGTCGGTGAACAGCGCAACGAACTGCCGATTGCTACCCTGCGCATCGCACACGGTGCTGATGTTTTGTATCACGGCGTATATCTCACCATTTTTGTTCCGGTTCCAGATTTCGCCTAGCCAGTGGCCCGTCTCGACCAGTTCGCGCCACATGGCGGCGTAGAACTCTGATCCCTGAAGGCCTGACTTTAGAAGGCGCGGGTTCTGGCCAATGACTTCCTCGCGGCTGTAACCGGTAATCCGGCTGAAAGCCGCATTGACATCAATAATAGTGCCGTCCATCTTGGTGATCATGATACCTTCGCGAGCATGGGTGAAGACACTGGCGGCGAGATGGAGTTTTGCTTCGGTTTCCCGTCGGGCGGTGATGTCTTTCCCGATGCCCTGAAAACGAATGGCTTTGCCTTCCGCGTCGAAAAAAGCGCGGTTAGTCCATTGGTGGCAGGCGGCGTCCTTGCCGGGGATTTGAAACCACTGCTCGTGGGTTTCCTGGGGTTCTTCCGGCGTCAGCGCTGCCAGCCGCGATCTGACCATTTTCGCGTCTTCGGCGGACAAAAAATCATAAAAATTTCGCCTGCTCAACTGCTCCGGGGTCAGGGCAACCAGGTTGGTCAGTGCCGCGTTGGCATAGGTGAGCGTGCCGTCGGGAAGAAACGTGGAGATGAACATCGGCATGTCTTCTGCAAGACGGCGGTACTTTTCCTCGCTCTCCTGCAGCGCAGCTTCTGCCAGTTTATCACTGGTGATGTCGCTGAGTATGATGCGAAGTTCGGATGCACCGTCTTTATTCATCGCGGAGGTGGTGGTAAGATACACCCAAAACGACGTGCCATCGGCCTTTACCATCCGTAACTCGCAATCCTGCGGTCCACCGGTATTATCGAGTTTTTTGCGGTACAGGTAGAAAATGTCTCGATCCGGGTGCAGGATGAAGAAGTGGAACGGTCGCCCGACTAGTTCCATCCGGGTGACGCCCAACAGATTGGCCGCCTTAAGGTTGGCTTCCAGAATCCGGCCTTGGGCGCTGAGCGTACAATAGCCAACTGGCGCCAAGTCATAGAGGTCGAAATAGCGGGACTTTATGGCATCCAGTTCCTCTTGAGTCCGTCGCAGTTCATCGTTTTGCATCTCCAGTTCGGTCTGATGCACATGCAAGTCATACAGTATTTGTCCAATGGCTTGGGGCGACATTGTCTTCAGGTTTTCCAGCAACGGATTCTCGTTTTTAAGCGCACTCTCTTCGGTCTGCTGGCGCAATTTACGCGTTAAATCCGCCTTGTCAGGTTGCATATTCATGTTTGCTATCTTCTATCCAGATAAAGGGTTGCGATACCGGTGCCAGCCAGCAGGTTGTTCATTTCGTTATCGGCCTGTGACAAATCCAACAGCTTGGCTTGCAACCCGGTGTTGACCGTGGACAACTCCTCGTTGACGGATTGCATTTCCTCGTTTGAGCATTTTAGCACTTCATTGGAGGCCACCAGTTCTTCATGGAAGGCCTGTATATTATCTTCCTTGAGCTGTAATTCCTGCTTGAGTTTTCCGATGGCAATATCTGCTTCTGTTGGGGCTGGAGCTGGCTCCGGGATGACCAGATACAGACACTGCGCATGTGTTGGCGCGGCTTCTTTTATCACCGGACGAACGGTCAGGTTGACCCGGGTAAAATCGTCATTCGTTTTAACGCGCTGACCGCTCTTGCGAGTCATTCCTGCCGTTTCTACCGCTCTGCGCAGGACGATGGTCAACTCAGGGTGCAACCTGTCACGGGCCATCATCAGGATGTTGTTGATGCCGGCATCGCATTTGGCGGGTTTCAGGTACATTCCGGTGCGGCCTTGCACGAAGTGTATGTCGCCAACGCTGCTAACCAGTGCGCTGGCCGGAGCGAAATGCTGCAACAAAAGCCATGTTGGGGTCAACTCCAGCGGGCATGCCGGATAAGAATGCATCAAAATTTGACAAATTTCCGGCTGATGCACCGGTGCCGACGATGGAAAAGCCGTCAGTCTGGGCTGCGCCCGTTTCTTCCGTTCCTGCGGCGGTTTCGTTTATTGCCTGCACTGCCGTTGTTTTGGTATCGACTGTCTTTTTTACCGCTTTCAGTGCGTCCTTCTTTCGGGTGGTCATGGCTGCCTTCTCTTCGGATAAATTGTATCAACCCTTTCTCCGTTGGCTTTTAGCCTGGAGTTAAGGAAATCTTTAAATATTCAAAAACTTTTCCCACTGGATGAGACGATTAAAATCAGGGCAGGTTCAAGATGTTAAGGGTTTAATGCGACAATAAGCGATAGTCAACTTTTAAGGGAGAAATCGGGATTGTTTGCATAGTTCTGTACTGTGAAAAAATGTTTAAAATACGGCATAAAACTGATAGTGATAGGGATCGAATAAAAACAGTAAATGGCGGCGGCTTCTCCTGTTGAAACGCCCAAAACCCATTGCGGCATAAATAAGGTCATGATCGCCATCATTAAATGGTAACTGGAAATTTTCCAGTTGTTTTTCCAGAGAAAACCACTTAAAGCCAGTGCAAACAGTGAGCCATGGGTGACAAAGGTTCCGAATGCGCTCGAAATGTGATAGCCGATATGATATTTGCCCATGAACAAACAGGAAACCATATAGCCAATGAAATTAGGCCTCGCATCGAAAATTTGCCAGCTATCAGGCAGAAAAGAACAGATCAGAAATAAAAAGCTTAAGGTCGCGCCTATAATCGTGGCATGTTTGAGCGCGGATTTGTCAGAGGAGTAGGTCGCCAGCGCCGGCATAATCGCAAATGCTTGCATGGCGATGTGATAAGTGGATAACTCGCTTAAATAAAAATTTGCGCCATAACCACATTGATCGGCAACCGGATAGGCGAAATATTGAATGAATTCCATCAATGAGAAATGAAAAATAGCGTATGCCCTTGCGGCCCGCACCCAAAAAGTTTCGGTCTTATCAAGAAAAGTGACACCTGAAGCCGCGATCCCTACTATGCCCAGCCCCAGCGACATATCAGCACTAAAACACATAGTCCCCTCCCAAAAATTTGATAATAGATAATATATTAAAAAAAGGCGCAAACACAAAGTTTTAAGGCGATTTCCAAGAGTGAATATATCCAAATTGTGCAGGATTTTTGTTCATTTTCAATGATTGCATGGACAGATATTTGCTCCTGCAATATCTGCATTCGCCACATCCATGTGGATTATGCAGGAGGTTGGAGCAATTGCCGGGCCGTAAAGAGGCCGCATAGCAGGTTATGAAACCCTTTTTACAACGCAGAAAGTGGGCAAAACAAACCAGCAAGTTGGGTATATTCTTCACCGGAAATCGCCTGAGTAAGCCAATTACGAGAATATTTAATGCCTAGGTTAACACATTCTTCCACTGAAGGTAGTAGCTAAGTGCTTGAAGCCAAGGCGGCGAGCCTCCTAGCTGCTAACAGGATCACCTAAGTTGCGCATTTGCCTGAGTATCCAGTTTTGCCTTCTAATGACATAATTCGAGGGTCTCGCTGCTTTCAGGCGGAGCGGATTGGGTAAAGTAGCCGCTAGCATGGCCGCTTGAGGGCGGCTGAGTTTTTTTGCGGGGATGCCAAAATAGTGCTGGCTTGCGGCCTCTATACCAAATAAATGCTCGCCAAATTCAGCTATATTCAGATACACCACCAATATCCGTTCTTTACTCCATACGATTTCAATCAGTAGCGTAAACCAGACTTCCAACCCTTTACGGATAAAACTTTTCGACGGAGTTAGAAATAGATTTTTGGCGACTTGTTGAGTAATGGTGCTGGCTCCTCTGAGCCGTCGTCCGCCATTGACGTAAGCGCTGATGGCTGAGCGTATGGCTTGTAAATCAAAACCGAAGTGTTGGTAGAACTGTTGGTCTTCTGAGGCAATAACCGCTGCCGAAGCATTGGGGGAAATGTTTTTTGCACTGACCCAGTGGTATTGGATGGGCTCGAACGAGTGGTCGTCAAATAAATCTTCATAATGCCGGTAAACCATGAAAGCCGTGGTTGGAACTGGCAGAAAACGCAGTAAGACGACCGCAATCACGGAACTGGCGACAAAGAAAAGTAAAGTTTTTCGCAGTATTACACGTAGTGATAATGACTGGGCTTGACTGGTTTCACTGGTTTGTTTGTGACGGGATTTTTTTGCCAAGTTGCAAGGATTATTGTCTGTTAAGGTTTACTGTTTTGCCATCGTTTGACGAAGGACCTGCCGGGCATATGATAAAGCTTTTGTAGAAGCTTGAATACTAAGGAATGGGTGTGATTATATCAAAGCTATATCAGCAGGCGTAGGGTCATTGCGATCAGGTCATGAAATGCGGCGTCATCCCGTCAGGGATTGGCGAGATCCAGTAGCCATGGAGGGCAAGCTATGAACACATTCCTTTGCGCTGGTTTCCTGCAATCCCGGAATACCGGCCTACAAATAAAATGGCCAAGTTCACGGTTTTTTCAATTTATCGTAGGGTACGAAGCGCGTCCCTTTTTCTGCGGTCACTTTTTCACATGCGTGTCGAACCGGTCGAACCACAAACCTGGCTGTTGTTTTAACTGAACCTCATCACTGACGATGGGCTCGGTTTGCCAGCCGCCACCTAAAGCTTTATATAGCGCCACCAGATCGGTTGAAAGCTTGACTTCACTATCGACTAAATCGCGTTGCGTTTGATAAAGCGTTTGCTGAGTTTGGAGTACATCGAGAAACATCGTTAAACCCTTATGATAGCGTTCATCGGCCATCTGAACTGCCAGTTGGCTTGCTTCAACGGCTTGGGCAAGTGATTTATATCGTTGCTGTTCTTGGCTGTAGGCGACAAGTGTATCTTCCACTTCTTTAAAAGCGGTTAAAACGGTGGACTGATAAGTTAGAAACGCCAGCTCAAATTGCGCTTTTTTGCTTTTGATGTTGGCTTTAATTCGCCCCCAATTAAAGATGGGTAAGGTTAACGACGATGCAGTGGACCATGACTTACCGACGGGGGTGAAGTCCTTTATCTGGGTATTTTGCAGGCCCAGGAACGCAGACAGATTGACTCTCGGGTAGAGCTCGGCAGTCGCAACACCCACATTGGCGTTTGCTGCTGCAATTTGTCGTTCGGCATGACGGATATCGGGCCGCCGTAACAATAGTTCGGAAGGGAGTTCAGGTATTACGGTGCTTGCAATAGCGGGTATTGTGCCTGATGGGGCCAGTCGTGGGACCAACGCGCCGGGATCACGGCAAAGTAATACACTGATTGCGTGGATTGCCTGCTTGGCGGCCGTTTCATAGACCGGTAAAAATGCTTCTGTTGCGGCGGCCTGTGATTGTGCCTGCGCCACTTCCAGCATGCTTGAGAAGCCGGCTTGTTGGCGGATTTGAGTGAGCTTGACAGTTTCCTGTTGAGAATATAGGTTTTCACGCGTTATAGTAATCAGTTGTTGATTGGCGCGCAGCGCAATGTAGTTGCTGGCGACTTCACTCAACAGGGTAACCAGCGCAATTCGACTGTTTTCTATTTCGCTGTCGACGTTTGCATCAGCGGCTTCTATTGCGCGTCTTTCGCCACCAAAAAGATCCAGTTCCCATTGTGCGCTAAAGCCCAGTTGAAAAATATTGATGAGCTGATTGCCGATACCAAAGCCGCTACTCCCAGAGGACGCGCCTCCCGCTGGGGATGTTGAAGTTGAGGTTGAGGTTATGTTGTTAAAGCGGCGGGTTACGTTGTTTTGTCCGCTTACACTGGGTAAACCGGCGGCAATGGTTACCCAACGTTGGGCGCGGGCATCTTTAACCCGAACCAAAGCTTGCTTTAAATCCAGATTGGCCGCGATGGCATCGGTGATAAGTTGGTTGAGTATCGGATCATTGAAGGTTTTCCACCATTGATCCGGTTGCGTCCCGGAAGAACGGGGCAGGGGCAATCCAGTTTGCTCGTCCTTTGTTGCCTCGGTCCATTGTTTGGGGGCTGACACCATGGGGCGCTTGTAGTCAGGCCCCACAGTGCAGGCGGACACCAACAGGGTTATGCAGAGTCCGATGGAGAGGCGGATCATGATGAGGAACCTTTAGCATCCGGGTGATTTTCCGAATCCTGGTCGGGGGCGTAATCCTGAGCCTCAATGAAGACGTCCATCTGCTGACCTACATAGAGGGGTAGTTGCTTTCGGTCAAAGCGGTAGAGCACTTGCAATACCCGCGTGTCTACCCGTTCATTGCTGTCGCCGGTCAGGGATGTTTTAGGTACGACATAAGGTTCTACATAAGCCAGGCTCAGGTCGACTTTGAATTGTCGATTACCGCGTAGAAAAGCTACCGCTTTACTGTTTTTATTGAACCGCCAGGCGTCATTCTCGTCTATGTCAACCCGCACATGCAGCTGATCCAGATTGCCCAGCACCAGCAGGGGAGTATTTAAAGATCCTGCCTGAGCGAATTCGCCGGGCCGGATGTTAACTTGTAACACTTCGCCCTCTACTGGAGCACGGACGACAAGCCGGCTTAACGTAGTTTGAGTATCGGCCACAGCAGCTTCAGCCTGTTGCACTATAGCTTGCGTGCTTTCCAGTCTGGCTTTGGCGATGAGCATGGCGTTGTGTCGTCTAAGCAGTTCTTCGGCACTGATGGCCCGCCGGTCCGTTACCGCTTCAGCCAAATCATTGAGTGATTTGGCGTCGGTGAAAGTGGCTTTCGCGGCACTTACATCCGCCTTTGCTTTGGCGAGGTCAGCCAGTTTGATGGCCAAGGTCGCACGCGTATCGCGGTCATCCAGATAAAAAAGTGGAGCATCTATCTTGACCTGATCGCCAACCTTAACCGCTACTGCCTTGACGATTCCAGGCAAGGGTGTTCCGATGGCGATATTCCGGCTTTGCGCTTCGATAATTCCTGCGCCTGCAATAAACGCTTTGAACGGTGCGGAAGCGGGTTCTGTGACGGCTATTGCAACCGGTGTCGGTTTATTGCTGTTGATGACCGTGTAAACGGCAAACAACATTCCGGTGACGGCTAAAAGGGGGAGTGTGTATTTGGTTTGCATATTTAAGGTTCAATGCCAAAGGTTCAAGGTGCAATGCCAAAGGTGCAGGAAGGTACGAGGTGAAAATAATTCACCCTTGTACCTTTCACCTTGCACCTTTGACCTTCATAATATGCCCGTCATCCATTTCTGCAATTCTGTCGGCGAAGTCAAAAATACGCGCATCATGGGTGACAATCACCAGCGTGCGGTCTTTATGCATGGCCACGTCTTTAAGTAAGGCCATGACATTGCGTCCGGTTTCATGATCCAGTGCGCTGGTGGGTTCATCGCAAACAATCAGTCGCGGGTTATGCACCAACGAACGGGCAATGGCGACGCGTTGCTGCTGTCCGCCGGAAAGTTGTGAGGGCAATGACTTCCAACGCTCCCCCAAACCGACATGCTCAAGCAGGGTTATCGCCTTACGCTCGGCTTCAACGCGCTTCATGCCGTTGATAATCAGGGGGACCGACACATTTTCTGCGGCATTGAGGGAAGGCAACAGGTTAAACGCCTGAAATACGAACCCAATGTTATGCGCCCTGAAATTTAACTTGTCCCTGCTACGCATGTTTAGTAAATTCTCGCCAAACACTTCACAATTCCCGTCATCCTGATCCAGAATGCCCGCGATCACAGAAATCAGGGTGGTCTTGCCGCAACCGGATGGCCCGACCAGCATCATCAGTTCGCCCGCGGCAATTTCCAGATTGATGCCGTTAAGTGCGGTTACTTTTTGCCCGCCGGTATCATAAACTTTGACCAAGTTCTGGCAGCGTACGGCTAAATCCATTGTTTAGCCTTTAAAAACAATCGCAGGTTCCAAACGAATCACTTTGACTATGCTGATCACTGCGGCAAAGACACAAATCAGACTGACACCCGCGCCGCTGAACAGCAGCAGCTGCCAGGGAAACCTGAATGCCAGAATGGTATGGCGCATGGCAAAACCGAATAATGCCGTCAAACCAACGCCTAAACCATATCCGATGCTGCCGACCAGAACCGCCTGTAATAAGATCATGCGTAGCAAGGTCCAGTTACTGGTACCCATTGCTTTTAGTACGCCGAATTGCATCAGATTCCCCAGTGTGAAATTGTAAAAAGTCTGGCCGGCAATGGCGGCGCCGACAATAAAGCCTAAAAGTACCGAAGTACCGAAATTAATCGGAATACCTGTGTTGTGTATAAAATATTCGAAAGAGAGCGTCTTAAACTCTTCCTGCGTATAAGCCGCCAAGCCCGTTGTTTCACGGATGCGACGGGTCAGTTCGGCAAGATTCTGTCCTTTTTTTGCTTTAACCAATACAAAAGACAAAAGTTTGCGTTCGCGGGGCGCGTAATTCTTGGCGCGGGAATAAGTTGTGTAAATTACAGGTTGAGATTGAAAGGTACGTGTGACTTTAGCAATACCCACGACGATCGCGCGGCGGTCATTTAACTCCAGACTGTCACCTATTTTAAGGGGGGTGGGTTTGCCGCCGGGTGTCGACGAAGGTTTTCCCAGTTTATCCAGGGCGCCGTCAATATCGACGATAACCCCATCGCTTCGGCGTAAATCATCAAGCTTTCCTTCCAGCATAACTGGCGGGCCGCCGATTAAAGTCGCATCGTCCAGACCCACAACATTGCAGGTTTGAAACCTGCCATCGAAAAGACGCGCTTTCAGCAGTCCTTTATACAACGGCATTGCCCATTCCACGCCGGAAATGCCCCGCACCCGGTAAAGTTCCGTGTCCTGCATGGGCTTAATGTCATCGACGAATTGCACTTTCGGATCCATTACCCAGATATCTGGCAAGCCGACATCAGAAATAAAACTGTAAGTGCGCGACATGATTCCCAAAAAGATGGCGGGTTGTTGGGTCATAATTAACGAGGCGAAGGTCAACCCCATAATAATACCGATATATTTGCCGGTATCACCCATCAGCATCTTTAAGGCAATGTGATTCATGGCGTTGGCCTCACTTTTTGCAGGGCGAATTGGGTCAGGGCGGCTAATGAAAACTGCGCTATATGTTCGGCGCTGGCTTGTATGGCTGATTCATCAGCAATCAATTCAGGATACAAGCGGTCAATGATTGAGCGGGAGTGTTTAAACATCAGGCATTGGCCAAAAATGCTGAGCAGGCAACGCTGCACCGTAACGTTATCTGGGGAGCTTCCAAGAAGTTGCCGGATAATTTCTTCGAGCAAGGCGAATTGCGGAACAATGGCTGTTTCGATGATTTCGTCCAATGCCTTAGTGGGGTCGGCAATTTCATGGGCGATCAATTTGCTATGCAGTCCTAACTGGCTGTCATCCAGTAATTTATATAAAAAATTTTTGATAAATAACGCCAGGCGCTGCTCTGGTGGCAAACTCTTATCGAAGGCTGCATCTTGCGGATACAATCGATTGGCTTCCCGAAAGGCAAAAGCCAATGCCTGGGCATATAGCGCCTCTTTGCTGCGGAAATAATAATTTACCGATGCCACGTTAACATTGGCCCTGGAGCAAATCTCACGCACGGTGGCTTCACGAAAACCGCATTCGGCAAAGACCTCCACGGCAACCTGGAGCAGGCGGTCAAAAGCAGGTTCGATGGCAGTTGGTTGAGTCATTCTAACGCTAGTATTAAACAGATGTTTAAAACAATTGTATAGCTATTATATTCAAATAGCAACACCGGGCATGTGGAACGCACCATCGGTTTGGAGCGGGGTCAAGATTGGTTTGCTGAATTTAGTTTTCAATGACGTGTTTGATACAGCTGGTTTAACGCAATGCGAATGCTGTCCAAATGAGAAGTGGCTGAACCAGTACAGGAAAAGCACGCCCGCAATAGGAAGCGCGGCAAAAACAAATTTACGCTGCTTTGAGTATTAAACCTGATAGGTAAAAATGTAGATAGTTGTCAGTTTAAATGACGAAGAAG
>JAQTPT010000040.1 GCA_028712795.1 Methylococcales bacterium | reverse complement strand
TGAATGCCTTCGTATGAGTTGCTGAAGCTCGGTCTTTTCACTCTCTTTCAGCTGAACCCTGTATTTTGGTGCTAACATTGTGATATCTAACCATATTACATTTGAAATCATTATGCTATCATGATTTTTTAACGCTATTAGTTGAAATTACTGGTTGCTGTACTAGCACCATCTGGAACCGGGCATGGCTAAGGAACGAGCATGAAATAACCTGATCAAGTTCATGCTTCGATAAACCCGGCATTATTGGTATGTGAGTTCCAAGTTGCTCAACTTATTTCATGCTCGTTCCTAAGTTAATCTTTAAAGCTGCTTTACCATAAAAGCGTTCGGGATTTTTTGTGGCTCAGGTTAACGATTCTCTGGATTGTTTTTAACGAGTTAGTTTATGAGCATAATCTATAGACGGCTTTTCAACCGTATAGTAAATGATTGCGCTCAATGCCATGCTGAATACTATCGAAAAAGCTATATATATAGACAAGTGGAAAGTCATAAGCCAATGCGGAGCTTTATTATTCAAGAACCAAAATAGCGAATAAAATATAACCGGATGAACGAGATAAAGAGAATAACTAACAGTTCCGGTCCACACCATAAACTGGTTTTTAATTTTAAAAACCAAATTACCGATAATAAATACAAAAATTCCTAGAGGATAACTTTTTCCCAGACGGAGTAAATGAGAATCTTGTGTTATAAGTCCTTGTATAAAAGCAATCAATGCTGGGACGAAAATAATAATTGTCAACACATAAAGCAGCCACTGTAACTGAATTTTTATTGTGCCCAAAGTTATGAAAGCCTTTTTATCATCATACCAGTATCTAAAAAAACCACCCCAAAACATGATCGCCAGATGATAAGGCATTGCTTTTAATGAGGAGCGTAATTCAGGTGGTAGAAAAAAGGTCTTAAGCACTACGAAAACAACAGTTAAAGATGCAGACATTAAAAATAAAATTATCGGGTTATTTAAATTTCGATTAAGAAACAGAAGCCAGCACATTACATAAAATACTAGCTCCGTCTCTAATGTCCAATATAAAGCGATAACGGGTTTCTCACCAAATAGCTCTGGAAGCATAGTAATATTGGCGACAATAATATCCCGCCCAAATGGCTTATCAAATAGCCACCACATACTATATAAACCTAACACAACAGAAACCCAGAATGCGGGATATAATCGCAAAAATCTCCTTATAAGAAATTTTTTGCTCCCTTCGATTATATTTCCATTTAAGCTTCTGCATATTACAAATCCACTAATTGAAAAAAAAATGACAACGCCTATCCTCCCAACATCAACTGCCCAAGCGAAATCATATAAGGCAGTTCCTTGCGCCAAAGTTTCAGGTGATAAGCGAACGAAAACTTCTGATACGTGTAGCCAGATTACAAGTAACGCGGCGATACCCCGCAAGGCATCTATATGCGAAAATCGATTAGTGTTATTCATTAAGTGTCTCAATCAGAGAATTGAAAATCTAAAGTGGAGCGTTGGGGACTACTGGCAGCATCTCAACATTTTTTCCGGACAAACCGGGTTTTTCTTGAGTTCTTTAACGTTTAAATTTGCATATTTACCATGAAAATACATTTTTCATTCTCCAGGGTGATGAAAGCACCTTCATGATCGTTAGGTTCTATCCCAAAAGGTAATTTCAATTATTCCTGCTGTTTATAACCCGCCCCAACGGGCTTGATTGAAATGAGGTGAGATGACATTCTCATCTTTTACGATCAACCATTGCCTGGCATTCCTTTAAGCAACCATGAAATAAAGTTTTCACGATTACGTGAGCATATAACAACCTTGCCTTTGCCGGAAAACTTTAGCACCATGCCTTCACCACTGGTTACGCTGTTCACCATCTGGCCTAAAAAACCAGTGGATTGTTGTGTCGTCATGGAAATTTCATGGTGTAATGCGCTATCCCAAGCCACCACATGAGCATTATCGATAATAATGTCCTTGCCGGGATCAACATCCAAAACAAAACTGGAGCCAAAGCCAGACACCGCCAACTTCCCAAAACCAGCCGCTTCACAAATAAAAAAACCACCTGTTTGTCCAAACATAGCCGTGCCTAAACTTTGTGTGCGTACATTCAAACTAACACCACTTTCGGCAGCGACAAACGCGCCATCAGTGATCCTGTAGCTGGTTTCGCCAACATCCAAAACCTGTATTGCGCCAGGCAATGTCGGCGATAGCAAACAATCGCCGTCACCTCGCGTAGCTTCAATATGTTGTTGAAAAAACGATTCACCATTGGCAAACCGGCGCATCAGGGCGCTACCCAAACCGCCAGTCATTTTTCCTTTTAGCTCCAAAGTGCTTTCCATCATCACCATGGCATTAGATTCGCAATAAATCGTTTCATTACGCATTAGGCTAACGTGCAAAAAGGGGTCAATATCCCCCGTCACTGTAAATTGTGCCATTTTCTATACTCACTACTAAGATTAAAAATCGCGAAAGTCGCCCTCACCACATTATCCTCCTTTCCCTGGAAAATCGGATACATTACCCCCTCTCGACGAAGCTCGGCACGGATACTTAAAACGGTGCTTTTGTTCCCCACCCCGTTTTTCAACGGTGCAAACACTTTAAGCTACGATGTTATGGCATTTATCCCATTGATTTGAGCCCTTGAGGGCGACTTTAAAGATCCGTTAAAATAGAGTGCGGCTAAAATCGTCCCCACGTTAATTAGAAGGGAATAATCTCCATTTTAGAAAGGTCAGCACTTATTCGTTGGAACCGAGCATAGGTGCTCTAATTTATTTAAATCAGCCTGGAATCCCGGATGTTGTTGCAGATACTCGGATCGTCCGAGTAAATAATCCTGAAAGTCTTTCTCAATGGTGTTGGTGGCAATAGGGTGGCCCAGTTTTGGCCCCTCAGGATTTTTGCCAAACATATCTGCCAGCATCATATCACCTACTTCAAAATTAAAGTGCCAGGGGTCTTGCCAATATTTTGCCCTCGTTCCTATAGGCTCTGAAGTTATATCGTTATAACCATAAAATTGCCAGGCACGCACCTGATCCGGTTTAGCTTCTGCTTCGATTAAACCTGCAATTTGCTTCATGGCTCGCCAATGCTCAATCTGGTTACCGCAGCGACTATCCAGTTCCAAGCCGTAAGCATGCTGGGGGTAAGCAAATAACACTAATTCAACTCCATGTACTTTTGCGGTTTTAATCATTCTTTCTAAGCCACTTAGATCATGTGTGCTGGCAGAAATCGAATGGATAGATAGGTCATTCGGTTTTATTGTGTTTAAACATTGAATATTTTTATTGACAATGCGAGAAAATAATAACCTGAATCGATTATCCACACCTGTACGGCCACGCTCACTAAAAAACATACCTTCTCTGGTGTGAGTCGGATTTTCATGTTGTTCCAAAATTGTTTCAAAGGATGCGCCTAAAGATAGACTGGAAAATAGCAATTCTCCAGGGCTTATTTGACCAAGCGACGCAAAATTTTTTCTACAATCAACTAGAGGCAAGCTTCCAGGATGAAAGCCAATTACCGCACGCTTTATATTTGAATGCGTTACTCCAAACTCAAATTCGCACTGGACCATTGACCATGGAGCACCCGCAAACGCAAAATTCATCCCTTTTAGGCGCCCGTAATCAGTGAAAAACGGGTTAAAGGGGTTAAAACCAATTTCTGAATAAGAACTTCCTAAAATGATCGCATCGGGTTGTTCACGCATCAATAAAACGGGTTTAATATGCCGTTCGTACCGGCCGAATTTAGGCTTGATCGTATTGAATCCCTTAATTTCGATATCACGGTAATACCAAAAGGGATCAACGATGCGATTGAATAGTCCGATCAAAACCAACAACAAAAAAGTTACAGAATAAAACCTGATAACAAACTGTTTGGTCGTCATGATTTTGCTTAAAACTGGAAATAAATAAACTCGGATAGTTCCGAGATAAACAGGATTGACACTACCGCGCACACCACACTAGCAACTAACCAGGCATAAGAGGGTTGCCACAACAATAGATTAGGATTACTGCCTTCCGGCACGTTTAATGCCGGCTTAAAGTTCACCATCATTTGTTGGGTATTGGGCGCGAGCCAAACAATGAGCAGGGAAACCAGAATCCAGTTAAGCGCACCGCCCCCGATGAGGGCATTGGTATTGCTGAAATGAACGCCCTGCGCTGTCAACCACTGACCGAAGGCACCCCATTTCGGCAACCAGACATCAGGTAGGGCAAAGCCATTCATGCCGGTCATGGCTTTGAGCATGGCAGCAGCAGTAGTGATATTATCGGCTCTGAACACAACCCAGGCCACCACAACCGCAAGAAAAGTGATCAACACAGACAACCCGCGCAGCAGTTTTGAGGGTGATCTATGCCAGAAGCGGTTATGCAGCCATTGCCAGCCGTGATTGATAATAAGAAAGCCGCCATGCAGACCGCCCCACAACACATACGTCCAGCCGGCCCCATGCCATAGCCCTCCCAGCAGCATCGTAATCAGTAGGTTCAGATGGCGGCGCACAGGGCCTTTACGATTACCGCCTAGCGGAATATAAAGGTAATCACGCAGAAAGTGCGACAATGTCATATGCCAGTGCCGCCAGAACTCGATGATGTTAACCGACTTGTAGGGTGAATGAAAATTGAGCGGCAGGGTTACGCCAAATAGCCTGGACAGACCTATCGCCATGTCGGAATAGCCGGAAAAATCGAAATACAATTGAAATGCGTAGCATAATGCCCCGCCCCAGGCGTCCAAAAATGTAAGCTCCACACCCGCCGTATGCGCGGCGAACACGGGTCCGGCATAGCGGGCAATACCGTCAGCCGCGACGACTTTTTTGAACAAGCCGATAAAAAAAATAGTCGTCCCTACGAGCAGGTTCTCATAGTTAAAGCGGTAGGTTGAAGGTTCTGCAAATTGCGGCATCATTTCCTTATGATGTAAAACTGGGCCTGCGATCAGATGCGGAAAATAAGTGACGAACAGTGTGTAGTGAATAAAATTATATTCCTTCACTTTACCCTGATAGGTATCCACCAGAAAAGCGATCTGGGTGAAGGTAAAAAAAGAAATACCGAGCGGAAGAATAAACTCAGCCGTATTTAGAGCCGTGCCGGCCAGATAATTCAGGTTTTCAATAAAAAAATTAGCGTACTTAAAATAGCTCAGCAAAATCAGATTGGAAATAATAGCGCAGGTCAGCAGGAGTTTTTGTTTATTGAGAAACCGGTGTCCGATCAAATAGCCAGCCCCATAATTAAACAGGGTTGAACCAAGCAGGAGGCCAACAAAACGCACATCCCACCAGCCGTAAAAAAATAGCGATGCTCCAGTAAGCCAAAGCGCAGCCAGCTTATGACTGTAACGGGCGATTCCATAAAACCCGAAGAAAACGATTGGAAGAAATCCAAAAATAAAAACGTGTGAGTTAAATAACATGAGTGAAATCTGTTTTCTGTCGAATTAAGCTATGCCCAATTTATTGATTGTGCTTGATTTAAATAACGACGCAGTGCTTAAAAACAACGTTATCTATAATAATTCACCCGATCCCGCCGATTTAAATAAATGCATAACAAGGCTCCAGGAATGACGACGGCATCTATGCCAGATCAGGATGCCGTGTGTGCCAAGCGATAGCGTAATAAACAAGTCTAAGGCTTCCCGGATTAGCCCGGCCACTTTGATTTTCCGTTGCAAGGATATGCAGGCTATTGGCCAACTGATCATGGCGCGATCATAATCCAATGCCCCGTCTCATTTAAACGCATAAATAGCGTAAAACTTTTTTATTTTATCAGTTTTGATTAAACACCCCAATTAAAAGATTACCCGATTAGAAAGATGCTTCAGCCGACGTGAAAAGCTCGTCATACCCATAAGGATGCCGGAATCAAGTCAAAGGAGTCAACCTATGCCCTGCACTGAGCAGTCTATGTTTTAGCGGGATCGGAAAGTTACCAGCCATGAGGCATGCTGTGCTGGCTAAAGTGTCTTGCTATCCGGAACCCTTATAGGCACTTTAAAAATATCATAGAAATACGTTGCATTTAAGTGATTTTCAAAGGTGTGGTTAAGAACCTGTATTTATGTCCCAGCCCCCAGCTTATCCAAATAGCATTATCAGCACGCACAAATCATTTACTCTTATCCACCGGTTTTTTTGCCATTTTAGTTAATATTTTCTGACTTCTAGGTATTTATACGAATAGTTTTATTTTTATTTTCTGCTCTAATGATCTGGCATTTGCTTTTTCTTAGTGTCGTAAAAGGCTTAATGCTAATTAATTGATTCGATAATAATGGAGTTGAATAATGCCTACAAAATTTACAGATGATGAAACTTCAGTTTCTGATGCGTCCGGTGATGCGATATATCTTCCAGATCGTGACGCCAGGATTGCTGAGCTTGCTTATTTCAAGGCTGAAAGCAGAGGTTTTGAACCCGGCCACGAACTTGAGGACTGGCTTGAAGCGGAACAGGAATTTCTGCTGTAGTTAGGAAAGGGCGGCTGAATAGTCACACCGCCATTACTTTTATGTAACTGTTTAATAATAATTTGAAAAGTCACTGGAGAATATTATGAGCACTAAAGAAAAAGACGTAAAAAAGGGCACCGAAGTGGCCCCCACTTCAACATCCGGCAGTTTGCTTTCATTTGACGAGTTTGATAATTTTTTTGATGATTTTCTCTCTCGCAGATGGCCGCGACTGTTAGATTTTAATTTTCCTGCCGGGTTTGACAGGAGCTTTCCAAAAGTGGATATCCTCGACCATGACAATGAAATAGAGGTTCAAGCGGCATTGCCTGGCGTTAAAAAAGAAGATCTGGATGTGACGATCAATAATCAAACCATTACTATCCGTACTTCGACCAAGGAAGAAAAAAAAGAAGAAAAAGGCAAGTATTTTCGCCGCGAGATCGCGCGAGGGGAATTTCAACGCACCGTATCCTTGCCCGATAACGTCGATGATGCCAATGCAAAAGCATCTTTCAAAGACGGGATTTTGAAAGTCACCCTTCCCAAAACGGAAAAAAGCAAGCGTAAAACCATCGAGATCAAATAGTCATTTTTTCGGTGAAGGGTTTTCATCCGGTATCCATTATGGACGATTAATACCGGATGAAAAATGGGTAGTGCAGTCACTATCTGTTTTTACTAATCCAACAAAAAACCACAGGAGATGCCAAATGTCTAAAAATCGGATTATTATTGCCATAGCCGCCCTATTTGTGATTGTTCTGGGAATCCAGGCGTATATGACCTATCGGTTAAATGAACGGCTCAATCAGCTAAATGGCTCTTATAGTCAGTCCATCGATCTTCAATACAAAGCTCCAAGCCCACTAAATCCAAACATTCCCATACCAAGTCCAGACAACGGGCTCTTTCAGGGCATTCCATGGAATCCTTATGAAGAAATGCAACGCATGCAAAATGAAATGGAACATCTTTTTAATGATTCATTTTCACGTTTTCATATAAACGCCCCTTTAGGCAGTTTAAGCAAATCACCAGACGTGGATTTACAGGAAAAACCAGACAGCTATGTTGTGACGGTCAATGCACCTGGGGCTGACGAGCCGTCAATAGACGTCAAGCTGAAAAATGAGGTTTTAAGCATTTCAATTAAAACAGAACATGCAACGGATGATACGTCGGATAAAAACGGTAAGTACCAATACCGTGAGCGTTTTGTCGGTCAATTTCAGCGGACATTAACCCTACCTGGGCCAGCTAATGCAGCCAGGATGAAAACCGAATACCATAACGGCGTGTTAACCATTACAATTCCAAAGGCATAGTTCCAAGCAACTTAAGATCACGCATATAATAGACATCTCTTTGCACCGTTGACAAAGGAGCAGAAAGATTTTAAAAATAATCAGCGGCCATACTTAAATCTGCACAACGGGGAAATCAAGGGGTAATTATGAGAAATCAAACCAAACATTACGCACTATTGGGTTTATTTACGCTATTAATCTATTTAATGCCCACAACTAAAGGGTTTGCCGGGGATGTGCAACCTCCGGAGCAAGTTATTCAAAGTGTTTCGGAACAAATAAAGCAAAAACTACAGGACAAAACTTTCACCAAGAATTTTGCCCAAGTCACGCAGTTTGTTAATAGTGTTATTGATCCACACGCGGATTTCGACAAAATCGCACCGTTAGTTTTGGGAAAGCATTGGAAAACAGCAACATCCGCGGAGAAGGAGCGTTTTAAACATGAGTTTCAGACATTGTTGATAAGAGTCTATTCACGAGCCTTTGTGGAGTATAACGACTGGTCAATAAATTTCCTGCCTCTTGAAATTTCAAAAGAAGCTACAAAAGCTATCGTACAAACTAAAGTTCTGCAACCCGGCCAACAACCGATTGATGTGCATTACCGTATGTTTCTGAGCCGGGGTGAATGGAAAGTCTACGATATTATGATTGACGGGGTAAGTTTGGTGACCAATTACCGCGCGACCTTTAACGACGAAATCCAAACCAAAGGTTCATTGAGCGCTGTTATTGATTCGCTGGCTAAACGTAATATTGAAGCCCTTGCAGCAAAGAGTTCTTAAAGACAGAGCTAAAGTGAACTCATCCTTTCCTGCAAGAATGGCTTAAGGCTTATAAATGCCATTAATAATGATAAAAACTGACCATGACCTATACGTACAAAGTGTTTAGCCACAGACTAAAAAACGCCATTCATACGTTAGTCCTTTTTCTTTGCATGGGCGTCATTTTGTCATTACTGGGTTTTATCTTGGCTGGGGTAGAGGGTGTTTTGTGGGCAGGCGTTTTAGGCATTCTCATACTGGCTATTAGCCCGAGCCTATCGCCGTCTTTTATCTTTTCAATAATTGGGGGTCGATTGCTGTCCGCGGATGATGCGCCTGTTCTTTATCAGATAACACAGGAACTCGCCGCACGCGCCAATTTACCAGCGCCACCTGCGCTTTACTATTTACCCAGCCACATGATGAATGCCTTTTCTGTGGGCACGCCCGAAAATTCAGCGATCGGCATGAGTGACACACTGCTAAAGACATTAACGATACGAGAACTTATTGGCGTCCTGGCCCATGAAACCAGTCATATCCAACATAATGATTTGCGCGTAATGCGTTATGCGGACATCATCAACCGGATCACCAATACCTTGTCCTTAGCAGGTGTTTTATTGGTTTTTTTAAATTTACCACTTTTCTTTCTGGGGCTGGTTAGCATTTCCTGGATTGCATTAGGCGTACTTATTGTGGCGCCAAACATAATAACTTTCCTGGAGCTTTCGTTATCTCGAATGAGGGAGCTTGATGCTGACCGCCAAGCCGTTTTATTAACGGGTGACCCGGAAGGCTTGGCTATGGCCTTAAATAAATTGGAAGCCTTTGAGTCTCCAACTGCTGATATTCGATTTTATCGAAATCAGCGCGCATCGACTCCTTCACTCTTAAGAACGCATCCATACACCGAGGAAAGAATCGATTATCTGTTAAGTTTAAAAAAAACCGCAGACCGGACTCTGAAGTATTCAAATGATGACCGGTTTGCTATACCCGTCCATTATCAACAGTCAATTAAAAAGCCCCGTTGGCATCTTCGTGGGCTCTGGGACTAAAACGCATGAACTGAATGGCCTCTATAACTATTTAATCGATATACAAAACTAAAGGCATCAACATTTCATTGCGCCTTGATCATTAACACCAAACCGGAGATTAAAATGAGTGGATATTGGTTTAAATGCGCGTTCCTTTTCATTTTCAGTGTTGGTCCAGTTTTTGCCGTGAATGGAACCAGAATTGATATTTATCGGGGGGCGATGCTTTACGAAAATCATTGCATGGAATGTCACACCAGACAGATACATTGGCGAGAAAAGAAAATGGTTACTGACTGGAAAAGCCTGATTACCCAAGTAGATCGCTGGCAGGATATTTCCGGTCTTGAATGGAGCAAGAAGGACATTGAGGAGGTCAGTCGTTACCTGAACGGCAAGTACTATCACTATCCTTAATTTATTCACCGGCTCAGATAGATTTAACTGAGAAAATGGCTTCGACAGCTTCTCCTGACTTACTGACAATTAGAGGGAGCGCCTAAAGGCAAACAGCTTTATATTTTTTTGAACATCAATCTCAATTCTTTCCTTGTTAATCCAGAGGGTTGTGCATCATGAAAAAAGTAAAACATGTTATTTTTTGGATTGTAATCATCGGCATAATCTTACTGCTGTTTTCCAGCCATGTCATAGCGCAGGGTTTTTGGCGGTAACAGCGCACATCGAGGATTACCTTTGGATAGCAACTTGATCAAACCCCACTGGGAACATTTTGAACACGACGCGGATATCGGTATACGTGGCATTGCGGCCACGCTTGAACAAGCGTTCGAACAAGCCGCTATCGCTATGACCGCAGTGGTCATTGATCCTCTTATCGTTTCGGATTCGAAAGCTGTCGACATACAGTGTGAGGCAGCCGATACTGAACTGTTGTTGGTAAGCTGGATCAATGAATTGGTTTATGTCATGGCTGTAAAGGGTTTATTATTCAACCGTTACCAGGTTGTTATCAATAACGGCAAATTATCCGCAACCGCCTTTGGAGAGGCCGTTAACCGGCAAAAACATCACCCCGCAGTTGAAATTAAAGGCGCTACTTTTACCGGCCTGCATGTCTATCAGCAAACTGATGGTGCGTGGGTTGCCCAATGCATAGTCGATGTATAATGGAGACCATTATTGGATACCCATCAATTTATTCAACGCGATGAAACCTGCTGGGAAATTCAGCCTATCGGCGCCATGCGCGTTCCGGCGATTATTTATGCTGACGCTCAATTGTTGCTGGATATGGATCAAAAAGTTTATGAGCAGATCATCAATGTTGCAACATTACCAGGAATTGTTGAAGCCGCTTATGCCATGCCTGATGCACACTGGGGTTATGGTTTTCCGATCGGCGGCGTTGCTGCATTTGATCCTGACCAAGGCGGGGTAGTATCGGCCGGCGGCGTAGGCTTTGACATTTCCTGTGGTGTCCGCACCTTACATACAGGTCTTAATATGGCCGGACTACAGCCTCATAAACAGGCCCTGGCGGACGCATTATACCGCACGGTTCCAGCCGGTGTTGGCAGCAGAGGCAAGATTCATTTGAATCATAAAACCATGCATGGCATGTTGACCGGCGGTGCAAAATGGGCGCTCGAACAGGGTTATGGCGAAGAACAGGATTTGGAGCGCATTGAAGAAAACGGCTGCATGGCCGGTGCAGAGCCTCGCTACGTTTCTCCCAGAGCCCGCGAGCGGCAAAAAGATGAAATGGGCACCTTGGGTTCGGGCAACCATTATCTGGAAGTACAAAGGATTGCCGAAATTTTTGATCAGGCAGTCGCCAGCGTTTTCGGTTTACGGGTCGATGATGTGGTTATCAGTATTCATTGCGGTTCCAGAGGACTGGGCCATCAGATCGGCACTGAATTTCTGAAGGAAATGGTGATGGCGGCCGCTCAACACCAGATTGTTTTACCTGATCGGGAACTGGCCTGCGCGCCTTTGGCTTCGCCTTTAGGAAACCGCTATTTAGGCGCGATGCGTGCGGCTATCAACTGCGCGTTGGCCAATCGCCAGATTATTACCCATTTAACCCGGCAGGCTGTCGCCACGGTATTTCCGGATATTCATCTTGATTTGTTATACGATGTCTCGCACAACACCTGCAAGCTTGAGCAACATCGGGTAGATGGCCGGAAAAAAGCCCTGTACGTCCATCGCAAAGGCGCAACCCGCGCTTTCGGCCCAGGTCATCCCGATTTGCCAGCCGTATTCAAAGAAACCGGACAGCCGGTACTGATTGGCGGCTCCATGGGCACCAGTTCTTATGTGCTATGCGGAACCTGCGCAAGCGAACAACGCTCGTTCAGCTCCGCTTGTCATGGCGCGGGCCGGGCGATGAGCCGTAGCAAAGCGACCAAGCAATGGCAGGGTAAAGCCGTGGTCGAGCAACTGGCCGCGAAAGGCATTATTATTCGCAGTCTGTCGATGCGCGGTGTCGCCGAAGAAGCGCCTTTAGCTTATAAAGATGTCAGCGTAGTGGTAGATATTGCGGATCGGGCTGGCCTAGCCAGAAAAGTGGCCAGACTGGAGCCGGTAATCTGCATAAAAGGCTAAAATGCGGTTTCCGGCAAAGAATGTACCCGGCTTGCTGGTCTATTTGTCCATTTCTTTCGTTCTAAAAATACTGAGCCCCATTGCCGCCAGCTTCATCATTGAGATATGTTGGTCAATATAAGCCAGCGAAATGTCTTTAATATCATGATGTTCATTCATGGCTCCGGCCCGCTAAACCCTTTGTTTTTCTGCCGTAACCGCCGGTCATCGGTACAAAACTGACCCCAAGAATTTTACGGGACAAAGTTTTACCATTGGCCATTTTTTCTATAAGCATTAATTCCTGATAATCGTAAGGTAAACCCACGGGTATGACCAGGCGAGCGCCAGCACGCAGTTGATCTATCAGGGAGTGAGGAATTTCAGCTGCGGCAGCGGTGACAATGATGCCATCATAGGGCGAATGCTCGATCCAGCCAAAGTGGCCATCGCCAGTGCGTACCGTTATATTGTTGTAACCTAATTTTTCAAGCCGTTTTTGCGCTTTGATGGACAGCTCTTCTATTATTTCAAGCGAATAAACCTGTTTAACCAGTTTTGAAAGAACGGCCGCCTGATACCCCGAACCCGTGCCGACTTCCAGAATGGTGCCGGTAGGCTTGGTTTCCAATAAGTCACTCATCAAAGCGACAATATAGGGCTGGGAAATGGTTTGCCCTAAACCAATAGGCGCCGGGCCATTGTTGTAGGCAAGATAGCGCAAATCTTCCGGTAAAAACTCATGCCTGGGCACTTGCTTGATTGCCGCCATGACTCTCTCATCCAAAGCATCCTTGCCGATCAGATGGCGGGTCAGATTTACTTCCATCTCAATATCACTCATCATGCGTTGCAGACCATTCATCAGCTTTGCTCCGGGGATGTCAATACCGTTCTTACGGTCTTTGTGGGAATGCCTTATTTATAAGAATGACTATAAATGCTATTTTCATCGAAAAACTTTACCTTATGCCTCGATTCCTACCAAAAATCAACGGCTAACAAAACTTTTTACCCGCCAATTTTCTTAACCGGATAATGCATAAAATTTGCATGCTATCAGGCATGAAAATACTATCGATTTTTCCAACAGAGTTATTGTTTTGTTAATGACAAAATCCTAAATCATGACTGTTGTGTTTGCTACAATTCGTTTGTTCATAAAACCTAATAGATTGTTAAATCAATAAGATAAAATAAAACATTAGCGTTGGCACAGCCTGTGCTTTTACCTTTAGTAAATGAAACTCAGGAGGTAAAACCCATGCAATTGCCAGTATTAAATGACACCCCTTCCCACGCAGAGCATGGGGCCAAGGGCGGTTGTGCAGCCAGTTCTTGCGGCACTACGGAAAATCAAATGGATTCACTGCCTGATTCTATCAGGGAAAAGGTACAGAATCATCCCTGTTATTCAGAAGACGCCCATCATTACTTTGCCAGAATGCATGTTGCTGTTGCGCCTGCTTGTAATATCCAGTGCCATTACTGCAACCGTAAATATGATTGCGCCAATGAATCACGTCCTGGCGTGGTATCTGAATTGTTGACGCCAGACCAAGCGGTTAAAAAGACCATGGCGGTGGCGGCCAATATTCCACAAATGACCGTATTAGGCATTGCCGGCCCCGGCGATCCGCTGGCTAATCCCGAACGTACTTTTGAGACATTCCGGCGTTTGAGTGAAGAAGCGCCCGATATTAAATTGTGCGTTTCAACGAATGGTTTAGCCTTGCCGGATGCGGTTGAAGAGTTGTCCAAGCACAATATCGATCACGTCACTATTACCATTAATACGGTTGATCCTGAAATCGGCGCGAAAATTTACCCGTGGATTTTCTGGAAAAATCGCCGCATCAAAGGCATCAAAGGTGCAAAAATCCTGATTGAACAACAACAGAAAGGCCTGGAAATGCTGATTGCCAAAGGCATTCTGGTGAAAGTCAATTCAGTGATGATTCCAGGCGTCAACGACCAGCATTTGGCGGAAGTCAGTAAAGTTGTTAAATCCAAAGGCGCATTTTTGCATAACGTCATGCCGCTGATTGCCGAAGCTGAACACGGCACTTTCTATGGCGTCATGGGGCAACGCGGCCCTACGCCCGAAGAGCTGCAAGACCTGCAAGACAGCTGTTCAGGCGATATGAACATGATGCGCCATTGCCGTCAATGCCGTGCCGATGCGGTGGGCATGCTGGGTGAAGATCGCGGTGATGAATTTACGCTGGATAAAATTGAAGATATGGAAATTGATTATGCTTCGGCGATGGAAAAGCGCAAGGTGATCCATCAAGCCATACAGGCTGAAATGGACAGCAAACGTTTGGAAAAAGCCGAAAAGGCGCAACAACATAAGCAAGTACCCAAGCTAACAACCCGTCCGGTATTGATGGCCGTAGCCACCAGTGGACAGGGCGTCATTAACATGCATTTTGGCCATGCCAAAGAATTCCTGATTTATGAAGCCTCGCCAGACGGCGTCCGTTTTATCAGCCATCGCAAAGCTGACCAATATTGCGCCGGCGACACTTCATGCGGCGACGGTGAAAGCGTTTTACAAGTGACTATCCGTGCGTTGTCAGGCTGTGAAGCGGTGCTGTGTTCCAAAGTGGGTTACGAACCCTGGGAAATGCTGGAAGCAGCAGGTATTGCACCGAACGGCGAACATGCCATGGAGCCCATTGAAGAGGCTGTTATGGCGGTTTATAAGGAAATGGCGGCCGCCGGCAAGCTGGATGCAAAGCCTGAAGCGGCGGCCAGGGCGAGTGCCTGACAGCTTGAGGTACGCACTGCGTACTCTTTTTTCAAAACGGCAAAGGGTACGCGACGCGTACCCTAACTCAGGAGTCTGTTATGGCAGTAAAAATTATTGAGTCTTGCGTTAATTGTTTTGCATGTGAGCCGGTTTGTCCCAGTAAAGCCATTTTTGAGGCCAAACCGCATTTTTTAGTTGATGCTTCAAAATGCACAGAATGCGAAGGCGATTTCCCGGTCTTTCAATGCGCCAGTATTTGCCCGATAGAAGGTGCAATTTTGGACTCGTTTGGGATAGCGATTAACCCGCCAGGCTCTTTGACGGGCATTCCGCCGGAAAAAATGGCTGAAGCCATGGCTGAATTACAGTCCCACTAAATTAAAGGCATATCTGATGGCTACTGTTACTTTCTATGAAAAACCAGGTTGTGCCAACAACACCCGGCAAAAGAAACTGTTAGCGGCGGCCGGGCATCAGGTTATTGCGAAAGATTTATTGACCGAAGATTGGACAGCTACCCGTCTGCGGCCTTTCTTCGGTAAATTGGCCATTCGGGATTGGTTCAATTACAGCGCGCCGGCAATCAAACTCGGCGAGATTGACCCTGAGATCCAATCTGAAGAGGAAGCCTTAAGGCTGATGCTGGAAAATCCGTTATTAATCCGTCGCCCCTTGATGCAAGTGGGTGATAGTTTAATGGCGGGATTTGATCAGGAAGTGGTCGATAATTGGATAGGCTTACAAAAAACCGGGGCAACGCCTGATCTGGAAAGTTGTCCTCGAACTCGTGCACAAGCAGGCTGCGGTCATGAGTAAGATACCCGTTTTGACGGTTGATGGCGCGCCGCAGGCCGTTCCTCTATCGGAACGGGTGCATTGGATAGGCGCTCTGGACCCTAACTTACGCAATTTTGACATCATCTTAAAAACCGCCAATGGCACAACTTACAATGCCTACGTGGTTAGGGGCAGCGAGGGTGTCGCGATTATTGATACGGTAAAGGAAAACTTTTCTAGCGATTTTTTTGCCCGCTTGGAGTCGGTGACGCGTTATGACGAAATTAAAGTGATCGTCTTAAACCATTTGGAGCCAGACCACACGGGGGCATTACCAGAGCTGATGCGTCGCGCGCCACACGCCCGTGTCTATATTTCGCAGAAAGCGCAATCCATGCTCAAGGCGCTGTTAAAGCAGGATGAATTTGCTTTTACGCCCGTGATCACGGGTGACAAGGTCTCCTTGGGTGACAGAAACCTGGCGTTTTTTCATACCCCTTATCTACATTGGCCCGATACGCAATGCACCTATTTGGTGGAAGAAAAAACCCTATTTTCTGGCGATGTGTTTGGCTGCCATTTTTGTGATGTGCGTTTATTTAACGATGTCGTCGGTGATTTTCGCTTTTCGTTTGAATATTATTATGCTCACATCATGCGGCCCTTTAAAGACTATGTCAATCGGGCGCTAGCCCTGATTGAACCTTTACCGTTGAATGCCATCTTGCCTGCGCACGGGCCTTTGTTGCGTGATCAGCCGCATCGATATGTGCAGCGCTATAACGAATTATCGCGTTCCGCCCTGCAAAGCGAAATCAGCACAGGCGAAAAAACCCTGTTGATCTTTTATATCAGTTCCTACGGCAACACCCGTCGCATGGCGGAAGCCATTTATGAAGGCGCAATGTTAGTTGAGCATGTTCGTGTCTCTTTATACGACCTGGAAGGGAGCGAAATTAGTCCCTTCGTCGATTTGATAGAAGGCGCGGACGGCATCCTGTTTGGAACTCCGACAATCAACGGCGATGCGGTTAAACCGGTGTGGGATTTATTATCCTCCCTGGTTGTAATCAATCTCAAGTCAAAGCTGGGTGGTGTTTTTGGCTCGTATGGCTGGACAGGAGAAGCGGTAAAAATGGTAGAGGATCGCTTGCGCGGCCTCAAGTTGCGTGTGCCTATTCCGGGGATACGCATCAAGTTAATTCCGACAGAAGAAGAAATTCAGATCTGTCGAGAATTCGGGCATGAAATGGCCCAGGATCTAATGGGTTTAAGGCAAGCCAAAGTGATTGATATGGCTGACCTTGCTTAACAATTTTTAACACAACAGGAGAGTAGAAATGGCGAAAGCGTCGATTACCTTTGAAGATATAAACGTTACCGTTACCGCCCCAGCGGGCACCCGGCTTATTGAGATTTCAGAAAAAGTCGGTTCAGGCATCACTTATGGTTGCCGCGAAGGCGACTGCGGCACTTGTATAACCAAAGTGACGGAAGGTTGGGACAACCTGACCGAGGCATCGGTACTGGAAGATAAAATCCTGCGCGAAAACATGGCAGGCAAACATAACCGGCTGGCATGTCAGGCTCAGGTTCTGGGCGGAACAATAAGAGTCAAGCCGGTTTAAAACACACCATCGCATTCCAACGCCATGGCGTCACTATCGCAGGAGCGGGGCATGCCCGCGAACGATGCGGCAAATACCGCAATCGTTGATATTTCGCGGGCATAGCCCGCTCCTGCAAAGTTCAACTCAGGGTGGAACAAGCGCATTGGCATAAGATCACAGCGAATAAATTATTATTTAAGGAGCAAATCATGGCTTTAGTTACTTTCTCAAGTCCCGAATACCGGGATAAAACCGTTTATGCCGTAGCAGGCAGTCATACAGAATCTTTGCTAAAACTGGCGCGGGAAAACAAAATTCCGATCAACTATGAGTGCCAGGATGGAGAATGCGGCACCTGTCTGGTGAAAGTCAGCAGTGTTGATCAAAAGCATCAACGCATGGGCGGCCCCTTGACTGAAAAAGAAAAAGAGGTCTTGCGGGTTAGCGGCAAAATCAGCAAAGAAGAAATGGAACAAATGATAGTGGACGACCTGCCTTCGCCCTGGCGTTTGGCTTGCCAAATGATCGTCAGGGATGAAGATATTCTCGTCGAATATTAATCATGCCCATGGCACTCCAACGTCTGGATGACCGGGAACAGTTCTATTCCCGGTTAACATCCAAGCCCCTGGTGACAACCGCAGAGGTTGTGCCCATGACTGTAAATGGCGTTATCACGCCAATCAGTCCTGTGTCGCCCAATTATGAATGGTTGGCCTGCATGGTGGCCAGTTGGTGTGCCGGGCAAGGGGTTTTGCCCGACTTTCTGGGCTTGGAGCCTGATCAGTTTATAGATTTAAAAGACACTTATTTTCAGGACTGCGCTCTTCCTGTGCAAGCCGAATCGGGCAGTCATCTGGACTTTAGCCGTATGCTGGAAAAAGAGGATTTGGTTAATCTGCTAAAGCAATACAGCAGGCCAGGTACGCTTGAGATGGACTGGATGATTGCCATAATCGTTGCCGGTTGCCTGGGAAGCGATCATTTATGGCAGGATTTAGGCCTCTGGTCACGCCCCCAATTGAGCGCCATGCTGCAATACAACTTTCCGGAACTGGCCGCGAAAAATGACCAGGACATGAAATGGAAAAAATTCCTGTATAAACAGCTTTGCGAAGCGGAAGGCTTGTATTTATGCCGCGCCCCCTCGTGTAATGTCTGTATAGACTACTCCAAATGTTATGGCTCCGAGGAATAGGGGTAACTTTCCATGCCGTTTGGCTCTTTACCTTGTAGGGCGCAATAGCGACAGCGTATTGCGCCAACAGCAGAGTTCAACATCCGGCGCAATACGGCTATCGCCTATTGCGCCCTACGGGTTGCACCTTACGCTTTAGACAAGCGGCTCGAGTTTTATATTAATCATCGAGCCTATTGTGGTAAAATGTTTTACGGGCGTATCCCTCCAAGGTTACATTAATCGATGGCCTGCTGATGTGAAAAAATAGTTTCCAGGCTGAATTTAACCAGGTCAAATAATTCAAAAAAAAACCAGTTTATTTCAGAGCAAGCCTGAACTAATACAAATTCTGATATGTCCGTGTTTTATTAAAACATTTCATAATTGCGTTATATGAGTTAAATCTTTGAAAGAACAATTATTAAAAAAAACGAAGTTTGGTGAAGATATTACTGTCGCATCAAGACGCATGTTTCTGAAGAAACTGGTTTATGGGTCTGTACTGGCATTGAGCGGATGCGGGGTTGAAACAGCGGCTGTTCGGCAGGTGGGTCAGCACGGATTTACACAGCAAGCTCAGGCTCCGACACCTTATCTCCATAGTCCTGGATACAAAACACTCTCCTTCGAACATACGCATACCGGCGAAAAATTAAGGTTAACCTATTTTGAACGCGGCGATTATATTAAAGAAGCACTGCTACAAATCAATTATTTGCTTCGAGACTTCCGTACCGATGATATTTACCCCATTGATACTGCATTACTGGATCAGTTGTTTGATCTGAAGCAAACCCTTGGCCTTAATAAACCTTTTCATATTATCTCCGGTTATCGTTCTCCACTTACCAATGCCCGGTTACGCAAACATAGCCATGGAGTTGCAGAACATAGTTTTCACATGCAAGGCAGGGCAATTGACATAAGAGTTGAAGGAATATCATCGAAAATAATTAGAAACGCCGCGCTGACTATGGCGCAAGGTGGCGTGGGCTATTATCCTCGGAATAATTTTGTTCATTTGGATTCTGGTAGGTTTAGAACTTGGTAGAGAAGGGAGTTGTTGAATAAATCAAAAATTGTTCTAAGATCCCCATGCCTGACGTTAGTTATTTTTACGGACACAGGAATGCTCAGATTGGCCCAGTTCAAAAAAGGCGAATTTTGGGTATCAAAGACAATAGGAGACCAGCCCTTTGACACTGTATAAGCACGCCTTTAGCACCGCCAAGCGCCAGTCATCTACGCCATCATCGCCAGAGTCAGGAACGCGGTAAACAGCTGTATACCCTTTTTCTTCCCAAAGCGCAGCGGCTAATCCCTCCAACTATTTAGCTGAAATTGTTAACACTTAGTCAAAATTAATCACTGGGTTGATAGTTACCTAATTTCCTGGAGGCATCAATGCATTGCCACATCTCTACTCTATCGAATTCTACCAATCAATGAAAAATCTCGGCCGAGACCGTTAGCGGTGAAAATATAGAATCCAAAGCGAAACTTAAGGGCAGATCAACTAATGGGAAACTCGGTGGCGCTGCTTTAAGTTTACTGAGAGCTGCATCATTTTTTGTTATTGCTGCCCAATCAAGCCGAGTTCCACTATAAATCAATGTACGTTCATACAAGGGCAGATGCGCAGCTACATCTAAAGATTTAAAAGTAGCGCATCCTGACAGCCACATGATGCAAATGCCTCCAACCACGACTTGCTTGAACATTACAGTTAACGAGGTTGAATAGTTAAGACTACTAAGCAATTCTTTTTTTCACTTATTTTCGGTTGCACTTATGAGTCGAATGTAACAAACTTTAATTTTCTGTTCAAATGCTGATGCTAGTTCAGTGAGAAAAACAAGGTGTTCCTGAAGTCACTTTGCTTGAAGTAAAAATTGTAAACCTATTTGACGAAATCACCATTCCATATAAGTATTATAAAGACGATTGAGTTAGTTAGAGCTGGTATTGAAGAACATCATGTCAATATCTTTCCGTTCGTAGACCTTTTAAACAAAGATAATTAAAATGAAAACCATCCACATAACACTATCTATAGCACCCATACTGTTGTTTTTATCTTCCTGTGCTACTGTAACAACAATTGACGGAACCTGGACAAAGCCCGAAGCCGTTGCTCAAAAATACCATTCTATCGTCGTATTAGGTTTATCCAACGATCTGGTAATACGATCCACTATTGAAAAAAGTATTATCAAAGAGTTAACTAAAAACGGTTATCACGCCGTGGCTGGTTCTGCTATATTGCCCGCAAATTTGATTGATGTAGACAGTGATGGCAAGCTGGATAAAGGAGCGAAAGAGATAATAGCCAATAAATTAAAAGCAGCCGGGGTTGATGGGGCTTTAGTTTTTGTTTTTAAGAATATAGAAAAATCAATAAGTTATGTGCCTGGCACATACAGTTATACACCAGCTGTTGGCATGTATGGTTTCAGAGGTTATTACGGAGGCATGTACAACTATATGTATGGTGGAGCATATAATCAAACACCTGGATATTATGTGCAAAATTTAGACTATGAAGTTACGACCAATTTTTATAGTGTTGCCGATGATCAATTACTTTGGTCAGCTCTATCAGGAACAATGAACCCAGCATCCTTATCCGATTTTGCTGCCTCTTATGGTAGCGCACTGGTCAAGTCATTCCTTGAATCCGGAATAGTCCGTCAATAATCAATAGCTATTCAGTTATCAGGTATTATTACTCAATACTTATGCATGGGCAGTGATAAAAGGTTCCATTTTTTACTGTAACTGTCTGTTATTGGTGTTATTTAATGTTTGGTATTCCGTACTTAACCGCCAAGCAGATGATGATTTTAGCACTTACACACTATGTCAAATGAATATAACAAAATAAGATTATGGATTCTTGGCGCAGCAGCTATGCCTTAATTTTTACAGTCCAGTGAAAAGGTTTAAAGCCATCTGATTGTTAATGCTGGTTTTGAATCACGGGAGCATGTCCTGTAAAAGAAGTACCCGAACCATTTGATCCTTAATGAGAAATGGAAAAGCTCGAGGCACCTGACGGCATGCTTGCCGAAGTGCTTTCTTCGTAGGTAACCAATTTTACCAAGGCTTCTGAACATGACGGATAAAACAATTGCCGCATTACGGACAGGCATTAATCAGGCTTATTTAGCCGATGAAAACGCTTGTGTCGCTGAATTATTAGCCGCTCTAGGCGCTTATAACCCGGCGACCGTCAGTGATAGCGCCAAAACGCTGGTTAATGCAGTCAGAGCAAAAAAAGATCAGCAATCTCCAATCGCAGCATTACTGCGCGAATATCAGCTCAATTCACAGGAAGGCATTATTTTAATGGGCATTGCCGAAGCCCTGCTGCGTATTCCTGACAGCACTACACAAGACTTGTTTTTACAGGAAAAACTGACCCAAGCTGACTGGCAAAAGCATTTGCAGCGTAGCGATTCATTTTTTGTCAATTTATCCACGCAGGCCCTGTTATTAACCAGTAAATTTGAAGATCATGTCTTGTTCTCTGAAAGGCACTGGTTTCCAGTCTTTGAAAAGCTATTATCGCGCATGGGTGAGCCATTAATCCGGTCTGCCTTAAAGAAGGTCATGCAGTACCTGGCTGAGCAATTTGTTTTCGCGGACGACATAAAGCAAGCGGTAAAGCGGTGTGAAAAAGAAACACCTTATCGCTATTCTTTTGATATGTTGGGCGAAGCGGCTTTAACAGCGTATGATGCTGAACGTTATTACCAGTCCTATCTGTCGACGATTATAAAACTGGCTGAACACGCCTCATCCACCGATATTTATGCCAATCCCGGTATTTCGATTAAATTGTCGGCTCTGTGTCCTCGTTATGAGCCTTTACAGCATATCCGGGCCGTCAACGAATTAACGGACAAGCTGCTAACTCTGGCACGGAAGGCCCGTGCTGCCAATATTTCTGTCACCGTTGATGCGGAGGAATCAGATCGTCTGGAAATGTCCCTGGATATTTTTGCCGCCATTTTTATGCATCCTGATTTAAGTGGTTGGACGGGATTAGGTTTGGCGGTACAGGCTTACCAAAAAAGGGCTCTGCTTACACTCCGCTGGCTTGCTGCTTTGGCCGAAAACCGGCACGGGAAAATTCCCTTGCGCCTGGTAAAGGGCGCTTACTGGGACAGCGAAATAAAACGCGCGCAGGAAAATGGACTGAGCAATTATCCTGTGTTTACGCATAAATCGGCGACCGATGTATCCTATCTGGCCTGTTCACAACTTATTCTGTCCCGGCCTGATGTTTTTTATCCGCAGTTCGCCACCCACAACGCCCACACACTGGCCGCCGTAAATCACTGCGGCAAACATCACCCCGGTTATGAATTCCAGCGGCTGCACGGCATGGGAGAGCCGCTTTATCATGAAATCATTGAAGTACAAAACTGGCAAACCCCATGCCGGATATATGCCCCGGTCGGACATTATCATGAATTGTTGCCTTATCTGGTCAGGCGCTTACTGGAAAATGGTGCCAATACGTCTTTTATCAATCAGATTGACCACACTGATATTAGCGTTGAGGAATTGGTCCGTGATCCGTTAGAGTTAGTGAAAACTCCGGCGTATAAACCTCAAATTGTGTTGCCTGGCTCCCTATACGGCGAACAACGGCTTAATTCCCAGGGGTTAAATCTGGCTGACCCTGATCTGTTACAGCAACTCCAGAAAACTCTGGAGACTTTAGCTGGTAAGCATTGGCAGGCATCACCCCTGATAAATGGCCGTCGTTATTCCGGTGAAGAACATCCTGTAACTAACCCGGCAGATAACCGATTAACAGTCGGCAGCGTGATTTATGCAGACAAACCGGCTATCGAACAGGCAATAAAAGGCGCTGCGGATGCTTTTAATGAATGGCGGCATGAGACCGCAGCAACCCGCGCAGATTACTTGCAAAAGGCCGCAGATCTTCTTGAACGACATCGCATGGAATTGGTTTCCTTATGTATCCGCGAAGGTGGACGAACAATAAAAGATGCCTTGGCTGAAGTCAGGGAAGCCGTTGATTTTTGCCGCTATTATGCGCAATCGGCGCTCGAATTATTCAGTGTCCCCATAAAACTGTTAGGGATCACTGGCGAGGAAAATCTGCTCTACCACTATGGACGGGGCGTCTTTGTTTGTATAAGTCCATGGAATTTCCCGATAGCAATCTTTATCGGCCAGATAGCGGCAGCCCTGGCCGCAGGCAACACCGTTATCGCAAAACCCGCCACCCAGACAGCTTTAACAGCGATGCGCTGCGTGGAAATATTGCATCTGGCGGGCGTACCAGAAACGGTTTTACAGTTTTTACCGGCAAGCGGCAGTTTGACCGGGCAACACTTATTGCCCGACCCAAGGGTTGCTGGCGTTGCTTTCACAGGCTCCACGGAGACTGCACAGTTTATCAACCGGCAGCTGGCACAACACCATCAGGCTATCGTACCCTTGATTGCCGAAACCGGTGGTCAGAATGTAATGATTGCCGATAGCTCCGCTTTATTGGAACAACTGGTTCAAGATGTCATCGTATCGGCTTTTAACAGCGCCGGTCAACGTTGTTCTGCTTTGCGCGTACTCTTTGTGCAGCAGGAAATCGCCGAGAAAACCATAGTCATGTTGAAAGGGGCCATGCAGGAATTATCCATGGGTGATCCTGGTGTTTATAAAACCGACATTGGCCCCGTCATAGACCAAGCCGCCTTGTTCCCATTACACGGCCATTTGGAGCAAATGCAACCGCAAGCGGAACTACTTTATCAACTACCCATGGACAATAGCTTGCGCCATGGCAGTTTTTTCCCGCCAACTTTGTTAGAAATAAAATTGTTATCACAACTCACGATGGAAATATTTGGACCGGTATTGCATCTGATCCGTTATAGGGGTTCTGAACTGGATCGGGTTATTGAAGCTGTCAATTCAACAGGCTACGGATTAACCTTAGGGATACACAGTCGCATTGATGCCAACATAAAGACTATACGGCAAGGCGTAAAAGTCGGTAATATCTATATCAATAGGAATATGATCGGCGCTGTAGTCGGAGTACAACCGTTCGGTGGCATGGGGCTTTCCGGCACCGGCCCCAAAGCAGGCGGGCCCGATTATTTGCGCCGCTTTGTCTGTGAGCAAACCGTAACCACAAATACCGCGGCTATTGGCGGCAATGCGAGTTTACTGGTCAATGATATGCCTTCAGATTCATTCTGAGATGGAAGCTTATATCTTGTTAATGAGCAAATTGGGTTTACTGAAACATCTAAACTGGATCGTTGGTATAACGCTAATTACCGATACCAGCTGGCAACGGAGTAGTTTATATTTATAGATTCTTGATCCTTAAGCAAGTTTTTACATTTAGCTTTCCGTGCCAATTTGTTTTTAGTTTTTCTTGCTGGTTGCGTTACCCCTGCTTTAACCCCAGCAGGATACAAATCTACACCTACAACCCGTCGGGTACTGTAACGATTGAAAACAATAACCACATCATCTTTAAGTCTATCTATGCTCTGATCACAACAACCTAGTGAAACCTGACATTAATATACAGCCGGCTGCAAAAATGACCGCCGCTCGAATTTAAATTGGGCAAGTTTCCGTCAATTATACTTTGGGCTAGGAACGTCCTGAAGATTTGCGCTTCCTCAATACTCATTATTGGTTCAATAGCCTGTCCCGGCGCGATAAATAAGCCTCACGAATCTCGCGTCCCAACACGGCGGTGTTTTTTAAAAAATCGGTGAGATATTCGTGTAGGCCTCGGCCAAACGCATCTTCGATGCGGCCGAAATGCAGCGCCGCGTGTTGTTCGCCTGCAAGACGGCGGGCTTCCTGACCCGAAATCCCGTTAATGCCAAGCAAGGCGGCCTCCACTTCATTCATGCAGGCATGCAGCGAGCGAGGCATATCATCCCTGAAAATCAGCAATTCGCTGACCCGCTGCGGCGAAATCACATCGCGATATATTTTTTGGTAAGCTTCGAAAGCACTCACTGATTTTAATAAGGAGCCCCATTGGTAATAATCAGCGGCACCGCCAACATCGCTTACACTGGGCAGTAGGATATGATATTTCACATCCAGTATGCGCGCGGTGTTGTCGGCGCGTTCGAGAAAAGTCCCCAGCTTGATAAAGCTGAGCCCTATATCCTTAAGTATCGTTCCCAACGTGACGCCGCGAAACAGATGCGAGCGATCCTTGACCCAGTCGAAAAAATCCCTGAATTTTTCATGATCCATCTGCTGTGGCAGGCGATTGAGTTCCAGCCAGGTGTCGTTGATCACTTGCCACATTTCGGAGGTAATTGCGCCTCGAACAGTACGCGCATTCTCGCGGGCAAGCCGCAGGCAGCTATAAATACTGGCCGGGTTGTCAGGATCCAATGCCATAAAATGGGTGACGGCATCGGCTCTGGCCAGTCCGTATTTGGCTTCGTAGCTGACGGCGCAACCGGTTATATTCAGCGGCGCATACCACAAATAGGCTTGGCTGCCTTCAATATCCAACGGCAGCAACGAAGTGCGGTGCGCCACGTCCAACACACGTGCCGTGTTTTCGGCACGCTCAATATGACGTGCCAACCAATATAAATTTTCAGCGGTGCGGGATAGCATGATTTAGTTCTCCAGTACCCAAGTGTCTTTGGTGCCGCCGCCCTGCGAGGAATTGACCACCAGCGAGCCTTCGTTGAGTGCTACCCGGGTCAGGCCGCCGGGCACTAAACGCACTTCCTTGCCCGATAACACGAATGGCCTCAAATCGACATGGCGCGGCGCAACGCCGGATTCCACCAGCGTCGGGCAGGAGGACAGGGCCAGGGTTGGTTGGGCAATAAATTTGGCGGGTTCCGCCAGAATGCGTTGTTTGTAAGCGTCTATTTCGGCCTGCGAGCTGGTCGGTCCAATCAGCATGCCGTAGCCCCCAGAACCCTGAACTTCTTTGACCACCAATTCCGGTAAATGCGCGAGTACATAGCTCAAATCTTCAGGCTCACTCAGACGCCAAGTCGGCACATTGGACAGCAGCGGCGTTTCACCGAGATAAAAACGGATCATTTCCGGTACGAACAAATAGGTGGATTTGTCATCCGCCACGCCGGTGCCGACACCATTAGCCAGTGCGACATTGCCGCTACAATAGGCATCCATCAAACCCGGAACGCCGAGAGTCGAATCGGGACGGAACACCCGTGGATCAATAAAGTCGTCATCTACCCGGCGGTAAATCACATGGATCTGTTGCGGGCCATCGGTGGTGTGCATGTAAACTTTTTGTTGATGCACAAACATATCCTGGCCTTCAACCAGCTCCACGCCCATTTGACTGGCAAGGTAGGCATGTTCAAAATAGGCGCTGTTATAGGATCCGGGCGTCATCACGACGATGACCGGATAAGCGACATTGGACGGTGCCGCTTCGCGTAGGGTATTGAGCAGCATTTGCGGATAGTGTTCCACTGGCTCGACGGTATGTTTGGCAAACAGTTCGGGAAATAAGCGCATCATGGTTTTGCGGTTTTCCAGCATGTAGGAAACACCGGACGGCGTGCGCAGATTGTCTTCCAACACATAGAAATCGTTTTCCGCAACCCGAACCAAATCGATCCCGGCGATGTGGGCATAAACCTGGTTAGGCAGATCGACCCCCAGCATCTCGGGGCGGTATTGCGCGTTATCCTGGATCTGATGAGCGCTCATCACGCCGGCCTTGATGATTTCCTGATCGTGATAAATATCATGCAGGAAGGCATTAAGGGCACGCACCCGTTGCTTGAGACCGAGCTCCAGGCGTTGCCATTCCGCCGCGCCGAAAATACGAGGAACAATATCAAACGGGATCAATCGCTCCGCGTTGTCTGTTTCGCCGTAGACCGCAAAAGTAATGCCCAGGCGCCGGAAGAGTAACTCGGCTTCCGCGTTTCTGCGTTCCAGCGCGCCATCCGGCAACTTATTTAACCAGTTTGAGTAGCGTTCGTAAATATCACGAACCGCTCCATTGTCAGCGTACATTTCATTAAAATGGTTTTTTAAAGTTTTCGTATTCATAGGTAAATATCGGCAAAAGTCACGCCATAACAATATTGCCTTAGTTTTAAGGCAGAACAAGCACATTAGAAGCGATCATAACACCTTATGAAGGTATTGCGCGGTCTTGCCATTGATATTAACAGAAAATACTCTCCAAAAAATTTTAATCCCATGATGGATTCGTTTGAGAATTCAGTTCCGGTTTTGGAATCAATGGATAAACAGTAAAATTTTATGATAAAGTTGTACTAAGGAACGTGCATAAAATAAGTTGATCAACTTGAAACGCTGGCCCCTTTAATGCTAAGCATTTTTCAAATGCAAACTTGCTCAAATTAAATCATGCATATTCCTAATTAACTATCGCTCACCTCATCGGTCCATATTTTGAAACTTTCCAACGTGTTGGGGCCAAAGGTGCTGCTAATGGCGACATCGGCGGCGTCGCGGCCACGGGCTATCAGCACACGGCCGATGCGCGGTATATTATTGCGGGCGTCGAAGGTATACCAGCAGCCGTCAAGGTAAGCTTCGAACCAACCGGCGAAATCCATGGCGCTGTAGGGCGGAGGCATGCCGATGTCGCCCAAGTAACCTGTGCAATAGCGTGCGGGAATGTTCATGCAGCGACAGAATGTGATCGCAAGGTGCGCGTAATCACGACAAACACCGGTTTTCTCCTGAAAAGCCTCCCACGCGGTCTTAGTGCAGCGTGCGTGTTCATAGCCAAATGAAATATGCCTGTTGACAAAATCGCAGATCGCCTGGACCCGCCCCCATCCACTTGGCGACTTTTCAAACAGTTGCCAGGCGATTTCGGAAAGTCTATCGGTCTCGCAATATCGGCTCCCTAATAGAAAGAGCAGGGTCTCGTCCGGCAGAGTTTCAACTGGCGTTTGTCTCGCCTGCGGGACGACCAAATCCGGCTGACCACTATCCCTCACGATCGCATTGGCGGTCAACTTGAGCCGGCCCTTAGGGGCAACAATGCGACTGCACCAGTTACCATAATTGTCGCGATAGGCAGTGAGCGGAACGGGTGGATCGGTGATCAGGTGGTCTGGAATGATCATGTCGGAGATGCGCGTGTAATGTACGCTCAAGGTTAGGATCATGGGAGTCGGCTGCGGGCAGTCGTAAATAAGCTCATAGCCTATGTGTATTTTCATGCGGGTGCTCCTGTTGTCCGCCATCGCAATCTGAGTCAGGCTTTGGCGGATTGGGTTGTTGAGAATAGGGTAGCTTATGCGGAAATTCCAGTACAGCGGCTGGCAAGCGCCATCCGCAGGGACTCAATGATTACCTTGCGTAGTTCAATCCAATTTCGACCTGCTCTAATAATGTGTTTCTGGTTGATCTCCAGCTCAACGCCCACATAGGCGCTGGGTGATAATCGCTGACGAAACCAAGCGGTCAGGCCATCGCCTTTACCTGCATAGGGGTAATTGCGACGAACACTAAGAGTGGGTGCGCAAATCTTGAGAGCAGCCTTCCAGCGCTCGCACAGATCCGCCTCGCCCGGTCTAGCCGGATCATAGAGCAGTCCGATATCCGCGCTTCGTACCTTGCCGTTCAGCTCGGGAGTGAAGCTATGGGAGGAGAGATGGATAACATGGCCATGGTCGACGATTGCCTGCCTGATCAAACGCTCCGCATACGCACGATAGGGCTGGTAGTAATGCTTCAATATCAGATGACGCACCTCGGTCGGCTCGTTACGGATCGCTTCGAAATACAGGCGTGGATGGCCGATGGATCGATTCAGGTCAACGAGCAAACGGCTTACGGTGGAGGCCACCAGCGGCGCTGCAAACCTGGTTGCCAGCGCCTTAGCCATGATGAGCGCGCCGGGGTCAAAGCCGCGATGAGTGTTCAGCAGCGCCTGGTGAGCCTGGAACAGGTCACGATAAGGCTCGGGAATCCGGTTGCCGCCGTGTTCGCAAGTGATCACGAGGCCATAATCACGACAGTCCGCTGCGTGTTCATCCATTGCCGCTGCATCCAGGCGCATAATCAGTGGCCTCATCAGTCCAGGTTGGGCAGCCGGCTAAACACCTGTCGTGTGCCTTCAGTCCATTCTTTGCCGAGCTTGGTAAAATACGCATCTCCCTCGTCAAAGCGGCGACGCATCCGCACTTCAAGACTGTCGCGTTGATAACAGATCAGATCAATCGGCATGCCGACGGACAAATTGCTGCACATCGTTGAATCGAAGGAGACGAGAACACATTTTGCGGCATCGTTCAGGGATGTCGAGCGGGTAATGACCCTATCAAGGATTGGCTTCCCATATTTAGCCTCCCCAGTCTGGAAATAGGGCGTCTCCAGGCTTGCCTCGATAAAGTTGCCCTGCGTATAGAGCCGGAAAAGACGTGGCGGCTCGCCCGCAATCTGGCCGCCGAATACGAACGAGGCGTTGAAACTGGCACCATTGGCTGCCAAGTGTTGGCCATCTCGCCGGTCGACGTCACGCATGGCGTCTGATACCAGCATCGCGGCATCGAACATGGACTTCGCGGCCCATAGATTAGCCACTCCGCCGACTGCATTCCGCTGCTTGAGGATGCTGATAACGGCCTGTGTTCCGGCCAGATTGCCCGAACTTAACAAAACGATGACCCTGTCGCCTACGCGTTCAAACACGGTCATCTTGCAGAAACGCGCAAAATTGTCGACCCCGGCATGAGTACGCGAGTCCGATGCAAATATCAGTCCGTTGTCTAGCATGACGCCTACACAGTAAGTCATGAATACATTTTTCCGTTAATCGTTTTCAAAACAATTCCTATATCGCTTGAATAGAGGCGTGTGCCTGTTGGCTGGCGACGCAATTATTGGGGACGGGCATTTTTACCTCGCTTCGGGATACTCATTTCATTGCCGGCATATTGCCTCATTCTACAGCCCGCGTGATTCCTATGGCAGGTAGATCCGGATTCTGTTAGTGATTTTACCTGAACCTCGGGCTTTATCTGTACGTTGTCGCACATAGTGCGGGAAATCGGCACCATCCCCGTATCGGGCGGCATCTTGGGGATGAAGTGTTTTGAGTAGAAAACTTTCAATTCCTCGTGTCCAACCCGCCGGTCAGCACGGGCTGTGATTCACGCAAGCATCAGATACCATTGTCTCGAGGGCGGCGTTCGGATTGCCTGTCGTGAACTCATCGTGGACGTGTTCTTCCCAGAGGTCGTTTAGGAGCTATTGTTCGGGCGTTAAACCAGTATTTTTTTTCTAACTTGTCATTCGTTGTGGGCAGCCTTTTAGTTGTGCAGATGTGAGTGTTCCAATTCGCAGGATGTGCTGAGGAAGGAAGCGAAGCAATCGCAAACGATGACTATTGACTTCACTTTGCTCGGCAAAATTAATTCCCATCGGACGTCCTATTATTAATAAGTCTATAGCTAAAGTATTCTATAGATCACTGATTTCATCAGGGTAGACTTGCACAAAGAGCGTGCGTGGCCCGTTCATTTTTTTGATTACAATATTGAATTGGTTAAATTCGATTTTTTGGCCTTCTACGGGGATATCCTGGAGCTTGGACATGATAAGGCCGCCGATTGATACTTCATCTTCCAGCTCAAGTTCTTCGTTTTCAATGTCGATTCCGAGTATACGTTCCAGTGAGAATATCGGCAGGCTGCCCTTTACGATCAGCGTGCCGTCATCGAGCCGGGTCCAGTCATTACTGTTTTGACGGAACTCGTCACGAATTTCACCGACCATTGCGCCTAGCAGATTATCCAGGGTAATGAAGCCTTGTGGCATTTGCCCCTTTTGTCCTATGACGGCAAAATGGGCAGCCCCCATTCGGAAATAACGGAATAATTCCAGCGCGGGCATGTCCGGCGAGATGTATTGGATGGGCCGCAGGTATTTATGCAAATCCCCAATGGATTTGCCTTCCTGCCGGGCAAAAAACAAATCTTTCAAATGGATCACCCCCAGCACATCAACACCGTTAGTGTCGAAATAAGGGTAACGGCTGAAGCGTTTACCGTATACAGTTTTCAGGTTTTCCTGTACCGATTTATTGCGGTGCAGCGCCGTCATTTCGTGGATTGGACGCATCAGGTCGGATACTTCCAGCTCGCTGAAATCAAGCGTTTTTGCCAGAATATTCCATTCGTCGCGGGTAAACCGATCGTCCGGACTGTTGCCGCGCAGAATAAGTTTAAGTTCATCGGCTGAATAATGCGCATCGTGACCCTGCACATTACGAAAGCCAAACAGGCGCAGCACCAAATTGGCGCTGGAGTTAAGCAACCAAATCGCCGGATACATCAACCAATAAAAGCCATACAGGGGGGCGGCGCTCAATAACCCGATTTGTTCAGGATTACGAATCGCAAGTGATTTGGGCGCAAGCTCGCCGACGACGATGTGGAGAAACGAGATGATGGTAAAAGCGCAAGCGATTGAGATGACATGTATCAGCTCCGGGGAGGTGATCCCGAGCCTGCCGAATACGGGTGCCAGCAGACTGGCAAAAGCCGGTTCGCCAACCCATCCCAAGCCCAGCGATGCGAGGGTGATGCCTAGCTGGCAAGCGGACAAATAGGCATCGAGTTTTGCGTGTACTTTCGCCAGAATACGCCCACGCCAACCCCGTTTTTTGGCAATCGCGCGGATACGGGTTTGTCGCAGTTTGACAAGCCCAAACTCTGCCGCCACAAAAAAGCCATTGAGCGCCACCAGTAACAAAGCGACAATGATCAGAAAAAGATTACTCATATTAAGGTAAGTTTTTTATAAAGTAGATATGGTATCCTTTTTCTCTTGGGTTAGCCGGTTAAATGTTTTCATTGAACCCCCATTTTTGTTTTAGTGCATGCAAGCTTATACCAGCTGACTTTTTTCAAATGTTGTTGCATTTATTAGATGAATTCAACTCTTATGAGATACCTGTAGCGTCCGTTTTCAACGAGCTCAAGCCATGACTAAGCAATCAAAAATTCATAAAACCCGCCATTCCGCACCGCCATGGCATATTCTGGAGTCCTGGCAGACGACGGCATGGCTGAAGGTCGATCCCGAAAAGGGCCTGGATCATGACGAGGCTGAGGAACGTCTCACGGCCTATGGGCCGAATGCCATCCGGGAACAGCGGCGGCGGGGTCCTATTGAGATTTTTTTCGGGCAATTCGCCGATTTCATGATCATCGTGCTGATCATAGCAGGGATCATATCCGGTTTGATCGGCGATTTGATGGATACGATTACTATCGTCGTGATCGTGGTGTTAAATGCTCTCATCGGCTTTATTCAGGAGTACCGGGCGGAACAGGCTGTAGCCGCGCTCAAGCGATTGGCCAGTCCTACCGCGCAGGTGATGCGGCAGGGGGTAATCCAAACCATAGCGTCGCACAAACTGGTCCCCGGTGATCTGGTTATGCTCGAGGCCGGCAATATCGTCCCGGCTGATCTTAAGCTCTTGGACGTGGCGAGGCTCAAGGTGGAGGAGGCCGCGCTGACCGGCGAATCCCTGCCGGTTGAAAAAACGGGAGCGTTGATACGGGAGTTGGATTCGCCGCTCGGAGACCGGCGCAACATGGCATATAAAGGGACCATCGCGACCTATGGCCGTGGGATTGGGGTGGTCATCGCCACAGGGATGGAAACTGAACTCGGAAAAATTGCCGAGCTGCTGCGTCAGGAAAAAGAAACCAAAACTCCGCTGCAACAACGCCTCGCAAAGTTTGGCAAACGCTTGGCTTTGTTGATATTGGCCATCTGCGCCATCATTTTCGTGGTAGGTTTGCTGCGTGGCGTGCCGCCCGTGTTGATGTTTCTGACTGCTGTCAGTTTGGCTGTGGCCGCCATTCCGGAGGCACTGCCCGCCGTGGCCACGGTGTCCCTCGCTTTGGGCGCAGGCCGGTTGGTCAAGATAAATGCGTTAATCCGGCGTCTGCCTGCCGTGGAAACCTTGGGCTCGGTGACCTTCATCTGTTCGGACAAGACGGGCACGTTGACCGAGAACCGCATGCGCGCCGAAGTGTTCTATGTCGACGGTGTCCTACAGGAGGGTATCCCCCCTGACTTTCCGGCCCTTCTGTTGCGGGCGCTCGCCCTCAATAATGATGCCCGCCGCGATAATAACGGCCAATTGCTGGGCGATCCAACCGAGATTGCCTTGTACGAAGCGGCTGGAAGCGCAGGCTACGAGGGCTCGGAGCTTGCCAAGGACGCCCCGCGACTGGATGAAATCCCTTTCGATTCCGAGCGCAAGCTCATGACTACCCTTCATCAGGAAAATGGCGAATTCATCGCTTACGCTAAAGGTGCCCCGGAGAGTTTATTGCCGCGCTGCGTCAGTCTATGGACCGGCGATGGCCAGGAAGTGCTGCAGATCGGAAAGGTTATGAGTGTCGCCGACCAAATGGCGGCTGAAGGACTGCGGGTGTTGGCCCTGGCATATCGCCTTTTCCCCGAACTCCCCGAAACGCTAACCGCCGACTCGATCGAATCCGGGTTGTGCTTTCTGGGGTTGGTTGGGCTGATAGACCCGCCGCGAACAGAAGCCAGGGAAGCAGTGGCGCTGTGTAAAAGCGCAGGGATTACCCCGGTCATGATCACCGGCGATCATCCGGCGACTGCCAGGGCCATCGCTATGCGTCTTGGCATCGCCGAAGCCGGCAGCAAGGTTCTGACGGGGCCGGAGCTGGCGCGTATGAGTCTCCAGGCGTTTGAAAAAGAGGTGGAGGAGGTTCGCATATACGCCCGTGTCGCTCCCGAACAAAAGATCAAGATCGTCAAGGCCCTGCAGGACAAAGGGGAATTCGTGGCAATGACGGGCGATGGCGTCAACGATGCGCCTGCGCTCAGTTCCGCCAACATCGGCATCGCCATGGGGAAAATCGGCACGGATGTAGCGAGGGAAGCGTCGCACATGGTGCTACTGGATGATAATTTCGCCACCATCGTGACGGCGGTGCGGGAGGGGCGGCGGATTTTCGACAATATCCGCAAATTTATCAAATACGCCATGACGTGTAATTCGGCGGAAATATGGACGCTCTTTCTGGCGCCCTTTCTTGGATTGCCGATCCCTTTGCTCCCTATCCACATACTCTGGATCAATCTGGTTACTGATGGTCTTCCGGGTTTGGCCCTGGCTGTCGAGCCAGAGGAGCGGGGTATCATGCAACGTCCTCCCCGTCCGCCTCAGCAAAGCATTTTTGCTCTAGGTATGTGGCAGCATATCTTGTGGATAGGCCTCCTGATGGGCGGAGTCTCGTTGTTCTCGCAGGGCTGGGCTTATTATACGGGTTCCGCCCATTGGCAGAGCATGGTCTTCACAGTGCTTGCCCTGTCGCAGATGGGGCATGTGTTGGCGATCAGGTCTGAACGGGAATCTCTGTTCAGTCAGGGACTATTTTCCAATATGCCGCTCCTGGGCGCCGTGCTGTTGACCTTCGTCCTGCAGATGGCGGCGCTGTATGTGCCGGTTTTGCAGCCCATCTTCAAGACCCAGGCTTTGAGCGGAAATGAATTGTTATTCTGTCTGGCGCTTTCGTCGGTCGTTTTCTTTGTGGTGGAAATCGAGAAGTGGATGCGCCGCCGGGGTTGGATTTATCGGGACTGATCGAATGCTTCACTGAAATGCACTACACCCGCTGCAGATAAAGCACCGATTCATTTACCGTCTTGCTGTAAATCCAGCCATGCCTGCCACACTGACAGCAGGACGGCCAGAATCACGGGTCCTAAAAAAAGGCCGACTGCGCCGAAAGCTGAAAGCCCTCCCAGTACGCCGAACAATACGACGAGAAAAGGCACCCGGCTGGCACCGCTGATGACCAGAGGACGAATAACGTTATCAACTGTGCTGACCACTAGAAACCCCCAAAGGAGCAGTCCTATTCCGGGCCAGGGTTGATCAGTAAGTATTAGCATGATGCCAATGGGAAACCATACCAGTGTTGCTCCCATGGGAACAAGGGCCAACAGCGCGGTAATTGCGCCGAACAACACCGGCGCCTTGACGCCGGCAACATAGTAACCGAATCCAGCTATGATACCTTGTCCCAGTGCCGCAAGCACCAGGCCATAAACAACAGCACGAACAGTAATGCCGGCGGCTTGCAGATAAACATGCTGATACTTGCCAAGAAAACGAACCAGCCCTAGTTGCAACTGATTAATAATTTCCTTGCCATCACGAAAACAAAAAAACACGGTGACCAGAACAACACCCAGCTTTATAACATTGTGGCCGATTCCGCCAAGGAACTTGGCAAATTCTCCCAACCCTTGCTTCGCCCAATTTGCGAGTTGCGTTGCCACTTCAGCGCGGTTAGTGGTCAACTGCTCAAGCCATTCCTGTAAATAATTGCCCAGCCAGGGTATGCGTTTAATAAAATCCGGCAGTTGATAGGGGCCTTGGGCAAGGTTATCCGACAGGCTTTGATAAGCGGCTTTGGTCTCATCCTGCAACATGGCGGCAAACCAGTAAAGGGTTAGAGAAATTACAGCTGCAATAAACATCGTCATCACTGCCGCGCTGAGACTGGCTCGATCATTAAGCTGATGCCGCAGCCAATGGTAAGGGGGCCACATCACATAAACGATGATAATCGCCCAAACAAGCGCAAGTAAAAACTCACGCAGCACCATAAAACTTAGGATTAACAGACCTGTTAATAGAATGCCTGGAATAAGGTAGCGCATCTGTTTATGGTTTAATAAACCAGTCATAGCCTTAGCCTAAAAGTAAGATGACAAGCTGATTTTCAAACTGGCCCGCAGGTAATGAATCAAAAACCGTTACTCCTTCTAAAAATCAAAGCGCATTTTTAAATAAATCAATGTGCAGTTTAAGATTATAATAATCCGTTTTGTTCGGTATTAAAACCATACCGCTGAAGGCACTGAGCGGCATAAGGCCGTATTGACGGGAAAATAAATAGCTTGAACCGGCCAATAAATTAAGATTCATAGCTATTTGTCCCAAAAATCGGGGCAACCCGGAATAAAATAAACCAAAGCCGCTCATGCAATTTTTAACAATAGAAAAGTCGTGCCGCAATAACCAGGTAAAAAGTTTGTGATGATAAAGACGCAA
>JAQTPT010000039.1 GCA_028712795.1 Methylococcales bacterium | reverse complement strand
GGTCTCATGGTTTTGGCATTGGCTACAACTTCGATGCCCACAAGATCGCGGTTGAAAGGTGGTTTCATCACAGCCCTGACAGTGGAGTTTTATCGCTCCTGCCGCTGCAGTTCGGCACCGCAACAACCTAGTGAAACCTGACATTTAGAAAATACCTGGTTCATTATTGAGCGTTATCTGACGGTGTTGCCGCAGCCTCTGGGTCGAAGTGGGGCATCCTGAATTATACGGACGCTACCCTCGCCGAGGCGCTTGGGCAAGAGCAGAACTATTTGATGCCGATGCCGACCCCCATCGAGGGTACGTTAAAGTATCGCGCGTATCCAGTACCATCCTGGTGACAGTGGAGCGGAAGCGATATCCGGTGACTTGTCATTTAGCCGACAGTAAAGCGACTATTCATCTTTATGCCGATAAGGTTGAGTCTGTACCGGGAAGGCCATCATTGCCCGGCATCAACGGTTACTGGGTTGTAATCAAGTCGGTTATGACTGGCAACACTCTATTACGCTGCTTGAAAGAAAAGCTAACGCCTTACGCATCGGAGCGCTGTTCGCCGATATTCCGCTGCTTTTTGTGCAACGGGTGTTTATCGATGCCAATCTTTATTTGTTTATTTTAAAAATGACAATTCAATAAAAAAAGGGGTTCAAAACTAACTCAGTCTGATCGACTATTTCAATGCTGTATAGTACGCTATACAGCAACTTCCACATGGCCGATTTTCAATCGGCGCCGACACTTATCGCTTATGAGAGCGCACCAAGCCAGTAAAATTCGCACCAATTTAACACAAAACATCCCCTCTTTTTTTTCTCCAGTTTTATGGAAGCTATCGGAGACAACTGCTTCAAGATTATGGCATGTTATCTGCTCACGCTTAGAGATGGCATGAATGCTATCATCCATAGAAGAATATTTTTGTAATAAGCTTGTTAATGAAATGCCTCATAATAACTTAATGAAACCATAATCAGGCTTTTTATTGCAACTAACCGTAGTAATTACTCATCATTTTTACTTAACCACACAAGCTTAGAATATAATACCTGTATGAATACCAACTTTACTCTTGAGAAATTCTCATAGGTGACTAAACTAATTGCCATCTATTATCCATAGAGAACAAATCAACCCATTACAAATAAAAATTACGTGGATTGCCTCGTGTTTACAAAAAATAAGAAGATAAAATGCGACAAGAGTACAAAGTAAAGCATGGAAAGCCCTACCCTTCCGGCTCCAAGTTTAACTCAATGGGGGTTAATTTCTCCATTTTCAGCCGTTATGCTGAATGGGTGGAGCTTCTGCTGTTCGCTAGCGCCGATTGCGACGAGCCTTTTCAAATCATACCGTTGCAAAAAGAAATCAACCGGACCTTTTTCTCCTGGCATGTCTATGTATCTAAACTGCCAGCCGGTACTTGGTATACCTGGCGCATGGATGGCCCTTGGCACGCCCGCGAATCCGGCTTTCGTTTCGAAAAAGAGAAGCATCTCCTCGATCCCTGGGCACGTGCGGTCAGCCATAAACGCTGGAACCGCAAAGCGGCATGTAAGCCGGGCGATAACACCCGCACCTCCATGCGCTGTGTTGTGGTTGATGATAAATATAACTGGGAAGGCGACACGCCACTTTCCATCAGAAGTGAAAAGGCAATTATTTATGAACTGCATGTTGGTGGCTTTACTAAACATCCCTCATCAAAAGTGGTTAATCCAGGTACTTTTGCAGGCCTGATTGAAAAAATCCCTTATCTTCAGCAGCTGGGCATCACTCATGTTGAACTATTGCCGGTCATGGCTTTTGACGAACAAGATGTCCCGCACAAAACCATTGATCTTGGTTTAAAAAACTACTGGGGTTACAGCACGCACAGTTTTTTTAGTCCGCATCCAGGCTATTGCAAAACACCGGAACAGGGAACTCATGTAGAGGAATTCCGGGACTTGGTAAAAGCGCTTCACAAGGCGGGTATAGGCGTCATTATGGATGTCGTTTTCAACCATACAGCCGAAGCTGGCCCGAATGGCCCAGTCATCAATTTCAGGGGGATCGGCGGTAAGACTTTTTATCACCTGGACAAATATGATAAAAGCATTATGCGCGACTATACCGGCTGTGGTAACACCGTTAACGCCAACCATCCTTTAGTCGCCCGTTTCATTATCAGCTGCCTTGAATACTGGGTCAGGGAAATGCATGTCGACGGTTTCCGCTTTGATCTGGCCAGCGCCATGGCTCGTGGCGAGCATGGCGAAGTCCTTCAAGATCCCCCCGTGCTCTGGGGCATTGAGCTTTCTGAGCCGTTAATAAAAACCAAGTTGATTGCCGAAGCCTGGGATGCCGCTGGACTATATCAGGTAGGCAGCTTCCCCGGTTATCGCTGGGCTGAGTGGAACGGGCGATACCGCGACGTTATCCGCCGGTTTGTGCGTGGCGACAAAGGTCTGCTCGCTGAGTTTGCAACCCGCATCACTGGCAGTAGCGACCTGTATGAGTACCAGGGTCGATTGCCTATCAATAGCATCAACTTTGTCACCTGTCACGACGGCTTTACCTTGTATGATTTGTTCAGTTACAACGAAAAACATAATGAGGCTAACGGAGAAGATAACCGGGATGGATGTAGCAATAATTTAAGTTATAATTGTGGCATTGAGGGCGACACTGAAATCTCTGTCATTTTGGAGCTGCGAAGAAAACAGGCAAAAAATGTTTTTTCTATTTTGCTGCTCAGCCAGGGAGTGCCCATGTTACTGGCCGGTGACGAAGTATTGCATACTCAGCATGGCAATAATAACGGCTACTGCCAGGATAACGAATTAAGCTGGATCGACTGGAATATGGCCGACCAAAATGCCGATATATTGCGCTTTGTTCAGCAAATGATAGCCTTGCGCAAACGGCATCCTTCTTTAATGCGTCGCCGGTTTTTGACTGGAGGGATTGTCGCGGAAAAAAACAGGGAAGATATCACATGGCATGGGATCGAGCTTAATAAACCATTGTGGCATGATCCTGAGGCAAGAATTCTCGCTTTTACTTTGTCGGGAATTGAACACAATGAAGCTGACCTGCATATCATTATGAATATGTCGGATGAACCCGCGACTATTGAACTTCCCGTAATCAAGGGTAAAAGATGGTGCCTGGCTTTAGATACGTCGCTACGGTCACCAAATGACATCATTCCTCCGGAAAAACAAAGACCTTTAGGTAAAAAATTATATACCGTGAACGGTAAAACCGTCGTTGCCCTGGAAAATACCGGCTTCTTGAATTTTTTTATTCCCCGCATAGATTTAGGCTAACATTTACGTTTGTTTGCTTTAATTTGGAGCATAGGAACGTAAACCTGCACTGGGATAGGTATTGCCCACATTTTTAAAGATGCCTCTCGTAGCCATATCAAGCCATGCATACCTGCACCTCATTAATTATTTCCCGTTATATTACTGGGGGTACCTTTAAATCCATTCTAAAATTAAACACGGTATGATTGTTGCTCTATTATCATGAAACGGCTTATGGGTATGAGATAGAAAGCATGGATATTGAACAACTAAACATCAACTATGGGATTGCCGGCCAACTCAGGTTCGTAAAGGGCGACGGCGGCTTCCCATTCATTCTTATCAGCAACCGTAGCGCAACGGCTTTGATTTCGTTATATGCAGGTCAAGTCCTCTCATTCAAGCCTACTGGAGAAGGGGAAGATCTTTTATTTCTAAGCCAAAAAGCCTATTACGATGCAGGCAAAGCTATCAGGGGAGGCATTCCCATCTGCTGGCCCTGGTTTGGACCGGATCCTAAAGATTTAAACCGTCCTAGTCATGGCTTTGTCCGCAACAGCCTTTGGGCAGTTTCTGGAACACAAGCAGTTTCTGAGTTTGAAACAAAGGTTAAGTTGAGGTTTTTGGAAACCGAGCAAAGCGAAAGTTTCTGGCAACAACCGTTTTCTCTGGATCTTGAAATTTCCGTCGGGAATACCCTTACCCTTGAATTAACCACACGCAATACTGGTAATCAAGTATTCTCCATTACACAAGCTCTCCATGCTTACTTACTTATCGGCGATATAAACCAGATGCGGATTTTGGGGCTGGACGGTACCGGATACACCGATAACTTAGATAGTTATACGCAAAAACTCCAAATGGGTGCAGTGACTGTTACGGGGGAAGTCGAACGTATCTACGCAGACGTGAAAAACGAGTTAATTATTGACGATTCCGCTTTTAATCGCCAGATTAGCATCACCTCCTCCCGAAATAAAACAGCAGTGGTGTGGAATCCATGGACAACAAAGTCAGAAAAATTGCCTGATCTGGAAAATGACGGCTACCAACGATTTATTTGCGTCGAGACAGGTAATGTAGTTGCTGATGTTGTAGAAATTCCACCGGGTAACGAATACAGCTTGCTTACCAACTTTAGAATTTCACGGAACTAAAATTAAGCAACAACTGATTGCTATAGGCAATGGCATATCTAGCCTCACAAAGCCTCGACCAAAAAAATAAAGGATCCAGCTCAAGAGCGGGAGATTTGTTCGCGGACTTCCATTACCTGATTGACCACAGAATCAATCGCTTTGAGGTCAGTCCAAGGGCTCATGATGAAAGACTTTAATGCGGCGACAGCCGGGGCGTCTGGATAGCTCGCATATCGATAAGCCAATGTCCAGGAGAGCAGCACACCTTCACCTTGCATAACCCGTTCGTAAATCAAATCAAACAGCCGCCGGTTATAGAGATTATTCTCCTCTAACTGGCTGCGGTAACCGGGGTCGTTCAGCTCGCGGTGCAAGGCTTTTTCAGTATCCACGCCCGGCGGGTAAACACGAAACAAAGTGACCGGGCCATAGTTGTAGTCGTTGAGCACCTGAATACAGGCATGACGCTCCAGGCGCTCACGTAGCATTTCCGCCATCTCGACATTATGGCCAATAAGCACGCGGTAGCCTTGTTTGCCCAACAGGCTAATGCTCGCCAAGGCTGCAAGCGCACCGGCGCCTGAGCGGGAACACTCAAGTGAATAGATGCCGGGGTGATAATGGCCTACCTGATAAAGATACGGCATTTGCTCCGGCTCACGGCTAAGCAGTGCCAGAGAACTCCGGTCTTTGATCAAAAATACGCTTGAGAGATAAGGCGCGTAGCCGGTCTTGTGCAAATCAATTCCAATGCTGTCTGCCATTTGCAAACTGTCAATACGCACCAGCGAATCCGTTAATGAACGTAAGGTGCGAGCATGAAAACCCAGTGGGTTGCCTTCAAAATCGTAATCCCTGAATGCCGCCCAGGCCCAACCAATAACGGCATCCGCGTGAACGTGAGGAACATAATCCAATTCATATTCGGCCACCAGACTGTCACGCAAATGCACGATGGCGGCCAAGTCATCAATTCCAAATGCATCCGTTGTGCCAAGCGTGGCAATGATTACGGCGACCTTATCGCCGCTATTTAACGTTGCGCGCAGAGCTTTCTCCAATGCGCATAAGGACATCTCATTGTTGGAGGTCGAAGGAATGGCTATCCGGTTTTTCATTCCCAATCCCAGCCACGCCAACACAGTAAGATGCGAATAATGAGACACATCGGAGGAGAAGATTTTGAAATCCTCGCGTATGCCTTCTTGCATACCCCTCCCCCCCAATATTTTTTCGATGCCCAGTTTGCAGCCATAAAGAATTGTGCCCGTTCCGCCGAAGGTAAACAAGCCTCCCGACAGTTGGGGATCATAGCCAATCAAATCTGAAAGCATCGCAATAGACTGGATTTCAGCTTCCGAGAAACGCCCTGAATATTCGTCTGAAACAATATTCGGGTTATACATTGCGGCAGCGATAAAGGCCGTGATGCTTGAAATGGTGGGTGGCGGTATCACATTAAGCTGTGCGTTTGGGTGGGACCAGATCGTCATTCCCTGACAAAATTCAGCCAGCAACCCTGTCACTTCCTCAACAGAGCTTATCATCTCCGGAAAAACCGCCTGTTGGCTCGCTTCATAATGATCATTCTTGATGCCAGAACCCAGCAACGGCTTTGCTGATTTTAGGCTGTCCACCTGATCCAAAAAGCGCGAAATGGAATGGACAAAATAGCCGTCCAGGATGGGATCAGATACGGGGGATGGGAAATAAGTCTTCAGATGCTCAAGAACATCAGAATAGTGGCATCGCTGTTTTCGGTCAAATTCCATCGTAAATTTTATTTATTCGCTCAGGTTAGTCTAACGTAACAGTCTACCTGACGAGTCCCGTTAAAAACAATCCTTCTTGTTTCGCGTACAACTGTGTAAACAGAGCTTGTTCAATAACTCATTGTTCTTTAATGTATTACCAAATAAAGTTTGAATTTTTTACTCCTCAAAACACATTACATTAAAGGTAGTTAACGCCTGTCATCATCACCCTGACTAGCCTCTCTTATCGAACGCGTCAATTCCGCCCGTTGTTTATCCAGCACCAGCCATTCAATTTCCCTTCGCAAATATTCATCCTTACTTTTGGTGGATTCCGCGCGCAGTTCCAATTCTTTGATTTCTGCTTCCAATTGCATCTGATGCAGACGTTGTTGATGCTCCAATTTTTCGGCTTCCATCCTTTCCTGTATTTTTTGCCGCTCCAGTTGATGGATTTCCTGCTCCTTAAGTTCGGCTTCCAGCTCCAGCTGTTTCAAGCGCTGTTCCTGCTCTTTCCCTTGCAACCATTGAAGGCGCTCTTTTTCATAATCCCTCATTTCAGCATCTCGTTTCAGCTCTTTCAGCATGCGTTCATGCTCCAATTGCTGAGCCTGTTTTTGCAAGTCAAGCTGTTGTTGGCGTATTTGCTTTTCTTTCTGGTGTTGAATTTCTGCCGCCAGCTCGATTTCTTTTAAATGCATTTCATGCCTGGTTTTTTGCTCCTGCAAGCGCCTTTCTATCGCATGCTGCTCAATACGTTGCGCTTCCTGTTCCTCCAACTGCCGCTTGACCGCTTCAGCTTCCAGCGCCTGCTTTTGCCGCAGTATCGCATCTTCCTGATTAATGGTTTCCAGCTGCTTTTGTTGATGTTCCAGGCGCAACACTTCCAGTTCTTCTTCCTGACGGAACAATTCCAGCGTCTGTTTCTCGCGAAATTCAAAGTTTTTTTGCATGACATTGAGATAAACTGCTTCCTGCGTAAAGCGGCCATCAAGCTTTTCATCATCGGTAAGCTCGGCAAATGCTGGAGTCAACTGACAAACTGAACGGCACTGGATATGCTTTAAAATTAAGGTTTCATTAATGACGTTTTCAATTTGCCTTTCCATGTCCGTCAGGCCTGTGTGTACCCACACGCCATCCTTAAGATGGCTTAACTCGGCATTCACAATATCCTTTATCACGCTTTCATAGCTGGATTTAATCTGCCGGTTAACCTCCGGCAATGTATCCAAATTTCTTTCTATATACTTGAGAGTCGGTTGAAAATGGATTTGTAGCTCGGTTGTCAGGGTACAAAACCCGCCATAAAGCCGGGTTTTTATCGTCATGTCCCAGTCTTCTATCGGCAATGAATAAACACGATGAAAAAAACGCGGGAAAAAATTTTGAGGCCGCTCAAACAACTTGCGGTAAGGCCCCAATTTGGAAATAACAACGCGTCGTTCCGCATCAAATCCGGGATCCCAAAACAATTGACCGGGATCGGATCCGGCAGTTTCGCCTGATAACCAGGCATCCAGCGGTGATAGACTACTGCTCATTGGTCACCTGATTCTTGTCTGATTTGTGCTGCCGCCTCCAGGGATTGCGCTTTTATGGCTCGAAGCTGCGCGCCCATCCGTTCGGCAATAAGCGGATAAAGATTAGGCGCAAATTCCACCGATCTTTCATCGATTTTGCGCAAAAAACCGCGGCTTAATAAAAACCCGACCGCAAATATGCGCGACCAGTCAGAATAACGTCTGGCGCGTTCAATATCCGATTTCTCAATGACCATTTCAAGCTCATCGTTGTCATTGATTCTGAATTCTGAGAATTGCCTGAGACATTCAAAAGCCAGCTCTTGTTCTTCCTCGGAAAGTGGCCCAGGCGCAGTGCTTTCCAGACGATAGGACAGCAAGACGGTGAAAAAATCCACTAATGCAGCACAGGCAAAGGCAAACGGTGAAAAGTCATTCCACATGGCAAAGGATGGCGTTATGGTTTGAACAAGCTGGGCATAAGTCATCAGTATCGGCGTAAGGGGAACGGTATGTCCGGCATTAGTGGCGAGTTGATTGAATTTCAGTTGCACTTCCTGCAGACCGGCCAGGGCCTTTTGATAGTTATTTTCAGTATCATCCGTCAGGTGGTTCAGGCTGGTTTGCAAGGTTCGTATATGTTCATCCAGCAGATGAAACTCTTTCTCAAGTTGATCAAATTGGGCTTTTTTAGCCTGATAAAGTTGGTTGTAATGCCTCCAGAAAGGGCCTTCTCCAACCAGATTTTTATGCTCTGCGGGGACTTGCGCATGCGTTCCGAAATAGGCTTGGGTCACATCAGCGCTCGCTTTATCCAGCTCACCGTTTTGCTGTTTTAAAATATCACTTTTGGTTATTTGAATCGCCGCCAGATAATCGTTCACATCCTTGCGAATGTGGTTGATCCGGCTAATCCGTATGTTTTCACTTTGAGAAATCTCATAAAACCTGAAATACGAAAAAGTAACCGAAGCGGAGACGGCTACCAATAAAGACAGCACTACGCTTAAATAGCGTAATCGGTTAGCCTTCCAGTGAATTCCTGCAATTTCAAGAGAACAAATCACAATAACAGACTGAATTGCAATGGTGATAGCCAGCGCAATCCACGGGATTATAAAATGCGACAAGCCATAAAAAGTGGTAAATCCTGCGGTGATACTGAGCATTAACACAATCGGAATTGACCATATTCTTAACATCCCGACGAAAAGCGTCTGGATACTGTTGAGAAAATTACCCAGCCCGTCGTGAGTGATTTTAATAACGCTTTCTTTTTCCATAAGAATTTATGTGGATACCAAAAGTTAGATCTAAACGAAGTCTATTTGATTAAAATGAGAAATGCAAACAACTGATAGAGGAAAATGCTCAACCGGAACCGGAAGTAATAACTCCGGCATAAAATAAATTCGCTAAAAGCCAGGCATCGTAAGCCAAGCATAATAACCGCTTGCATCTTATTGACGCTATCTCCAAAAACACCGTATGATGAATCATCCGTGTTAACCTGACTAACATCATGGGCCAAGAAATTTCTCTATCACATTTTAATGAGGGCGACTTTACACGCTTTCATAAGAAACTGGAGCAAGAAACCCTTTTGCTGGAGAAATTGATCGCTCAAAAAAACTGTTCACATCGCGATCCCGTTGCGGGATTTGAAATTGAAGCATGGCTGGTTAATAACAACATGCGCCCGTCTCCGATAAACAAACATTTTCTGGCAACACTCAATGACCCGCTGGCTTCAACAGAACTCGCCAAATTCAATATAGAATTCAACTGCCTTCCTGAACCCTTAACAGGCCATGTGTTTAGCGGCTTGCATCAGCAATTACAGTCCATCTGGGGTAAAGCCAGTCAACATGCTGAAAGCCTCGATCACAAAATCGTTATGATTGGCATCCTGCCGACACTCAAACAGCAGGACTTACATCTGGGCAACATGTCAGACATGCACAGGTATCGAGCCTTAAACGAACAAGTTTTACAGACACGGGGCGAAGCCATTCATATCGACATCAGCGGCGCGGAACATCTCAAAATTGAGCATCATGACGTCATGCTGGAAGCGGCAACCACGTCATTTCAAACTCATATCCAGCTTCCACTACGAATAGCCCATCATTTTTATAATGCCTCCATCATTGCATCCGCGCCTATGGTGGCCTTGTGCGCCAATGCCCCGTTTTTGTTTGGTAAAGAACTGTGGCACGAATCCAGAATCCCTCTCTTCGAGCAGGCAGTTGCATCCGGCGGTTTTGGCGACGCGGCTCACGGGCCACTCAGGCGAGTCAGTTTTGGCTCAGACTATGCCAGACACTCTATTATTGAATGCTTTCAGGAAAATCTCCTGCATTTCCCCGTATTATTACCCGTAGACCAGAATTGTGCTATCGAGGCCCTTGGACATTTGCGCTTGCATAACGGGACCATCTGGCGCTGGAACAGACCGTTAATCGGCTTCGATGAGGATGGTACGCCGCATATCAGAGTCGAACACCGGACACCTGCAGCAGGCCCTTCAGTGATTGACTCCATCGCCAATGCCGCTTTTTATTATGGCTTGGCAAACAATATTTGTAATGAAATCGTCGCAAAAGGATTACCACTCCCTTTTGCGCAGGCAAAAGATAATTTTTATCAAGCGGCCCGCTATGGACTGGATACGACTATTATTTGGTTCGACGGCACCAAACACCGCCTGCACCAGTTACTTTCATCAGAACTTTTGCCAAGAGCCATGACAGGTTTAAAATCACTAGGCGTTTGCGATTCTGAAATTAATGACTACCTGGGCATTATCAAGCAACGCGTTGCCAATAAACAAAATGGCTGTCAATGGCAGCGCCACTATATCAGCCAACAACATCATGACTTTACTGAAATGACGCGAACTTATGTAAAAAACCAAAATACCGGTAATCCTGTAAGCGACTGGACATTTGTGTGAAGTTATTGCATCTCAAGCAACTGGATTATTTGCCGGAGGGCCTACTGGAGGTAAGCTCTAAAGAGCTGCGCACTATTTTGCCGGAACCCACGCTAATTCATTTATCAGGCAAGCATACAGCACCCCTGTTTGTGTCGGTGTTGTTGCACGGTAATGAACCTACGGGATTCCTGGCAATCCAGTCACTGCTAAAAAAATATCAAGACAAGGAACTACCCCGTTCACTGTCAGTATTTTTCGGCAATGTCGCAGCAGCAAGCCATGACTTAAGAAGACTCGACAAGCAACCTGATTACAATCGTATCTGGCCGGGTACGGAATTACCCGATAGCGCAGAAACGCAAATGGCGCAAGAAATCGTTGCCATCATGAAAAAGCGCAACGTTTTTGCCAGTGTGGACGTGCATAACAATACGGGTCTAAATCCTCATTATGCTTGCATTAACAATCTTGATAATAAATTTCTACAGTTGGCGTCTTTATTCGGCCGGCTGATAGTCTATTTCATTCGCCCTAAAGGCGTACAATCCGCAGCATTTGCGCAAATTTGTCCGGCGGTAACTCTGGAATGCGGCCGACCCGACCAAAAACTTGGCATGGAACACGCACTGGAATTTCTGAACTGTTGCCTGCGACTTACCGAGTTACCGCAACATCAAATTTTAGCCAAGAATATTGATCTTTTTCATACTGTTGCCCAGGTTAAAATAAACGACAAAATAAGTTTCAGCTTTAATAATGTCGATACCGACCTTTTGCTAAAGGAAGACCTTGAGCGGATGAATTTCAACGAGGTTTCACCGGGAACCGTCATGGGGACCTGTAAAAATGACGCCATTATGCCACTCGTCGCCATGAATGAATATGGCAATGATGTCACGGATGATTTTTTTTCAATTCAAAACGGTGAGTTGCAAATAAACCGCCTGACCATGCCTTCTATGTTAACCCTTAATGAAGATGTCATTAGACAAGACTGTTTATGTTATTTAATGGAAAGAATGTAGGGTGAATTTGATTAAACGAAAGAAATGTTTCATGGAATTTTGAGCGGCGGCAAATCGATAACTCCCGGTGTATTTTCGCGCTTTACTGCCGTCGTTGCACTATTCGATGAATCGAGCTTATTCGATAAACATAGATATAGAAATAGCAGGCCCTTTTATATAATCTACCTTAATCGTTTAAGCCTTGGTTTCTTATAGGTTTCATTTCCCTAAAAATGTTAAATAACTTTTGAACGGTTGCTTAGAGCGGGTTTTCTTGCGCCCCCTTTGCCAGCTATTATATGCTAGGGGGGCGAATAATTACGCCGGTTGATAAGCCTTTGATGCACAGACATGATTCAGCGCTGTTATATTATCGATTATAAACTCTAAGATCTGGAGCTTACCATGAACACTCAGTCAGTCTATTCCACGACCACATATAAATTGCTGTACCCATTGTTATTGCTCCTTATCGTGAGTTCTTTTTTAACAGGCTGTGAAAAAAGTAGTCAGAAAACTACATTCATCAAAGAGGTTGTTAAAGAATACGAACATGCGACTACTCTGGAAGGGGTCGTTAGCAACAATCACGGCCCGATAAGAGCGGGAACAATTAAGGTCACTGATAAATATGAGGAACTTATTGCAAGTACCGCAGTACAGTATAACGGTCATTACCACATCAGAATTCCGGAGTATACAGTTTTACCTATCGTCTTAACCTTTTATCCCGACTCTGCGGACGGGGAAAAATTTATCACAGCCGTAGTTCATCCGGAAATAACAAAATATGACCTGAATCCATTGACTACCTCCATTGCCAGAAAAGCTCAGGCTATGGGTGGTTATACCCATGCCAATCTGGTACGGGCCGCGGAAGGTACAGCGAGGGTTCCCGATGCCAATAAAACGACAGCGGGTTTCCATGGCGATCCAACCACACAATACGGTGGCTGGCATTAAGGCGATTTCCGGCAAAGATCGATATCAAAAATGAAGACAAGGATATCCCTAAAAATCTCATAACCTCACTGATAGAGGGAGGTCTGGGGATTTTAGAGATTCCTACGAGATTGCTCTGGCAATCACGCCCTAAATATTGGGTCGAATAAGGTTAATCATCATCGTGATAGCCTCACTTGACCTTTAATTAATCTCTATACACAAGGCAGAAAATGAATTCCCCCATCGATCCAAAAGTAGAAGTTAACCGGCAGCTATATGATGCGGCGCTCGAATATCATGAGTTTCCGACCCCCGGCAAAATCAGTGTTATGCCTACCAAGCAACTGACTAACCAGCGCGACCTTGCCTTGGCCTATTCGCCGGGCGTTGCGGCTGCTTGTGAAGAAATTGTCATTGATCCTGCCAGTGTTTTTAAATACACGGCTCGGGGCAATCTGGTCGCAGTGATTTCCAATGGCACTGCCGTCCTTGGCTTGGGCAATATTGGCCCTCTGGCCGCCAAACCCGTCATGGAAGGAAAGGGCGTATTATTCAAGAAATTTGCCGGTATAGACGTCTTTGATATCGAGATCAATGAACTGGATCCGGATAAGCTATGTGACATCATCGCCTCGCTGGAACCCACGTTTGGTGGCATCAATCTGGAAGACATAAAAGCCCCCGAATGTTTTTATATCGAACGCAAGTTACGCGAAAGGATGAACATACCGGTATTCCATGACGACCAGCACGGCACCGCGATTATCGTCGGCGCGGCTATATTAAATGGCCTGAAAGTGCTCGGCAAGGATATTAAAAACTGCAAACTTGTCGTTTCTGGCGCGGGCGCTGCGGCTTTGGCCTGTCTGGACTTGCTTGTTGAACTCGGCTTCCCTATTGAGAATATCTACGTCACCGATCACTCAGGCGTCATTTATAAGGGCCGCATTGGCTTGATTGATCCCCATAAAGCGCGTTACGCCCAGGAAACCAATTTACGAACCTTGGCGGAAGCCATGCACGATGCGGATATATTTCTTGGGTTATCCGCAGGCGGTATTTTGAAACAGGATATGGTTAAAACCATGGCAGCCCGGCCCTTGATATTGGCCTTGGCCAATCCAACGCCAGAAATTTTACCCGAACAGGTCAAGGCGGTACGCGACGATGCAATCATTGCCACCGGCCGTTCCGATTACCCTAATCAGGTCAATAACGTGCTGTGCTTTCCTTACATTTTCCGTGGAGCGCTTGACTGTGGCGCCACCACCATTACTCACCCCATGGAAATTGCCGCCGTGCATGCGATTGCCGATTTGGCGCAGGCTGAACAATCCGATATTGTAGCCAGCGCCTACGGCATCACTAATTTGTCTTTTGGCCCGGATTACCTGATTCCCCTGCCATTCGATCCGCGCCTGATGACCAAAATTGCGCCGGCGGTTGCCAAAGCAGCCGAAGAGTCAGGCGTTGCAGCCCGGCCCATTAAGGATATGCAGGCTTACGTTGATCGCCTTCAGCAATTTGTCTATCACAGCGGCACCTTTATGAAGCCGATTTTTCAGATTGCTAAAAACGCGCCTGCTGAAAAGAAACGCATTGTCTTTGCCGAAGGCGAAGAAGAACGCGTATTGCGCGCAGTACAAGTGATAGTCGATGAAAAAATTGCCACCCCCATTTTGATAGGGCGGCCCTCGGTATTGCAATTTCGCATTGAAAAATTCGGCCTGCGCATCCGGCCCGATGTCGATTTTCAGATTGTCAATCCCGAATATGACGAACGCTATCGCGATTTTTGGCAGACCTACTTAAAAATGACCATCCGCAAAGGCATCACCGAACAGTACGCCAAGCTGGAGATGCGCCGCCGCCACACGCTGATAGGCGCCATGCTGGTTCATAAGGGTGACGCCGACGGCATGATTTGCGGCACCTTCGGTAATAATGCCCTGCATCTGAATTATATCGAACAGGTTCTTGGCAAGTGTCCGGGTGCCAACGTCTATGCCGCGATGAACGTCCTTATCCTGCCTGAACGGCAGATTTTAATGGTCGACACGCATGTCAATGAAAACCCGACGGCAGAGCAGATTGCCGAAATTACCCTGTTAGCCGCGGAAAAAATGCGCCGATTGGGCATGGTGCCACGGGTCGCTTTGCTATCGCACTCCAGTTTTGGTTCCAGCAACAGTGAAACCGCCCAAAAGATGCGCGCTGCATTGGCGATCATCCAGGAACAGGCGCCGGAAATGGAAGTGGATGGCGAGATGCATGGCGATGCCGCGCTGGATTTTGAGTTATTGAAAAAAATGATGCCGGATTCAAAGTTGAAAGGCAGCGCCAACCTGCTGGTTTTGCCGGACATAGACGCCGCCAACATAGCCTACAACCTGCTCAAGACCGCAGCCGGTTCCGGAGTCGCGATAGGCCCTATCATGCTGGGCTGCGCCAGGCCGGTTCACATCCTCACGCCATCCGCCACAGTGCGCCGTATTATCAACATGGCCGCCTTGTGCGTGTTGGATGCGGTGGAGGCAACCACCAACCCTTAACGGACATTCGGGTAAGCAACCGTAACTTAAATTTTGCCCATGAGTTGTTCCTTGCATGACTTTATCAGCTTGAATACCATAGCAAAATCTCTGTTTTGCTCAATTCCTTATACGAAGCTTTCGAGGATAACAAAAAGGCGACTTGAATACTCAGTAGAAATAGTATTAACGCTGTGGTAGAGTCGTTTCAAATTTTATTTTCCAAAGCCAAACCTATCGGAAGGTAGGGGCAGAAAGTCGCGGATCCCAAACAAACGGAAAGCCGGACTACCGAGGGTGACATCGTGAATGTCGCGCAAGGGAGTCCGGCTTTTTTATGGTAGAGATAAAGGGCGCTTTTCTGCGCAATGGCGGGGAATTATGAACAAACAACATAAATGGACGAAACTGCCGGCATGGTTGCTGGGATTGATAGCTTTCGCGGTGTTTTGCAACGCGGCGACTGCAAACGGGGTTGAAGCGCAGACAAAACCGGATGCGACAACCAAAGCCCGGCTGGAGGAAAGCTACGGCAAGCTGCCGTTGAGTTTTGAGGCTAACCGGGGGCAGACCGATAAACAAGTCCGGTTCGTTTCGCGCGGGCAGGGTTATGGGCTGTTTCTGACGCCGACAGAGGCAGTACTGTCGCTGCATAAAGCCAAGCCCGCCGGAACGAAAGCCGGCAAGTCCTCGGGTTTAAAATCGCCGGTTCCAATCGGGAAAACGCCCGGAAAGTCCGTTCAAAGCGGCTTGGAAAAGACGGCTACGCTGCGCATGAAGCTGGTCGGCGGCAATCCGAACCCGCACATTCAAGGGCTGGATGAATTACCCGGCAAGGTTAACTATTTTCGCGGCAAAGACCCCAAGCAGTGGCAAACCAATGTCCCGACCTACGCCAAGGCGAAGTACGAAAACGTCTACCCCGGCATTGATCTTGTCTATTACGGCAACCAGCGGCAATTGGAGTACGACTTCATCGTTGCTGCTGGAGCCGACCCCAAAGCCGTGCGGCTTTCGTTCGAAGGGGCTGATAAAGTGGCTATCGACGCGCTCGGTGATCTGGTGCTGCAAACGGCAGGCGGTGACGTGCGCCTACACAAGCCGGTGGTGTATCAGACCCTCGGCGGCCAACGGCGCGATGTGGATGGGCGCTTTGTGCTGTATGACGCAGCTCACGGAAATCGGCATGGCAAGAGGACAAGCCCGCAAATCGGTTTCCAGGTGGCGGCTTACGATGCCACGCAGCCTTTGGTGATCGATCCGGTGTTGGCGTATTCCACTTATTTGGGCGGCAGTGGTAGAGATAATATAGGTATTGACGTCGTGGGCAACTTCATTGCCGTGGACAGCGTCGGCAATGCTTATGTGACAGGTGTAACAGACTCTGCCGGTTTTCCTACCGTCAACGCCAAGTATCCCCATTTGAAGGGGGCTAGCGATGCCTTTGTGACCAAGTTCAACGCCACAGGCTCGCAAGTGCTGTATTCCACCTATCTAGGCGGAAATAGTCTCGATAATGGCTCAGGCATTACCGTGGACAGCGTCGGCAATGCTTATGTGACCGGTGTAACCTACTCTGCCGATTTTCCTACCGTCAACGCCAAGTATCCTCATTTGGTGGGGGGTAGCGATGCCGACGCCTTCGTGACAAAGTTCAACGCCACCGGCTCGCAGGTGCTGTATTCCACCTATCTGGGCGGAAGTAGTAGAGATAATGGCTCAGGCATTGCCGTGGACAGCGCTGGTAATGCCTATGTGACCGGTGTAACATACTCTGCCGATTTTCCTACCGTCAACGCCAAGTATCCCTATCTTTTGGGGTCTAGCGATACCTTCGTGACCAAATTCAACGCCACCGGCTCGCAAGTATTGTATTCCACCTATTTGGGCGGAAATGGTGGTGATTATGGCTCCGGCATTGCCGTGGACAGCGCCTGGAATGCCTATGTGACCGGTGTAACATACTCTGCCGATTTTCCTATCGTCAACGCCAAGTATCCCCATTTGGGGGGGGATAGCGATGACTTCGTTACCAAATTCAACGCCACCGGCTCGCAGGTGTTGTATTCCACCTATTTGGGCGGAAGTAGTAGCGATTATGGCTCAGGCATTGCCGTAGACAACGCCGGGAATGCCTATGTGACGGGATTTACAGGCTCCGCCGATTTTCCTACCATCAACGCCAAGTATCCCCATTTGGGAGGGGGTAGCGATGCTTTCGTGACCAAATTCAACGCTACCGGCTCGCAGGTGCTATATTCCACCTATTTGGGCGGAGGTAGTGGCGATAGTGGCTTAGGCATTGCCGTGGACATCGCCGGGAATGCCTATGTGACGGGATATACATCCTCTGCCGATTTTCCTACCGTCAACGCCAAGTATTCTCATTTTTTTGGGGGCGATGGCGATGACTTCGTGATTAAATTCAACGCCACCGGCTCGCAAGTGCTGTATTCCACCTATTTGGGCGGAAGTAGTAGCGATTATGGATTCAGCATTGCTGTGGACAATGCCGGGAATGCCTATGTGACGGGATATACTGAATCGGCCAATTTCCCCACCCATGCCAACGACGCTGGCATTATCTCCTACGATGCCAGCTTCAACGGCGGTGGCGATGTCTTCGTTGCTAAGTTCAGTGCGGGGTACAGCCTGCACCAGCCCCTCGCCAACCTATCAACCTACCGGATGCAAGGCCAAGCCATAGGTCAATGCCTGGTTGGCGGCTATTGCGTCCGCAGCTTAGCGACACAAGCACATAATGGGATCGATTATCATGTGGCGGCGGGAACGCCCGTGTACGCAGTGTGCAAAGGAACGGTTAAAGAGGCCCGTAACGCAACGACAACTCCGAATATTTGGAACCGGTTCACGATTATAGACCACTCCAAGTGCGGTGGCTTTTCCTCCCTTTTTGCGTATTACGGCCATATCGACGCCACGGTGACAAAAGGCCAAACAGTGACGGCCGGTCAACAAATCGGCACAATCGGTAATTGGGGAAGCAATTCACACCTGCATCTATCGCTGAATTCCACGTACAAAGAAAAAGGGCCTTGGGGTTATATTGAACTTGGAGAAAGCACCGCCACCGATTGTAACAAAGCGTCTGTCACCCGGCGGCGCACTTTGCTGGCTTCCCAAGGTTGGCTAGACCCGGCTGTTTACGGTTCCGCCTCAAGTTGGAACGCCTTCCTGTTGCAAGGCGGCGCGACGACCGGGAATTGTAACGCCCCCGCGCAAAACTACATCCCCGCCCCGATGGGTAAATCCCTGCCTTACTATCCTTGGAAAACACCTTAAACAAAAGCTGGTTGGGTTGCCCGCCTTTTCGGCAACTCAACTTATTTGATATACGGTAAATTTACAAAGATTTCATAAAAAGAGTTCATTTGTCGACAGTAATGCCTATGTAAACGGGATATTTTGAACGTTTTGGAGAGGGTTGTCTGGTTTTTGGGGCAACCGGATTTTAAACCGGCAGAACTTAGACTTTAAGCCGGTAACCGACACCCGATTCCGTCAATAAATACTCCGGTTGTGTCGGGTCCGTTTCCAGCTTTTGTCTGAGCTGGCTCATGTAAATCCGCAGATAATGTGAATTATCGCTATAAGACGGCCCCCAGACTTCCTTGAGCAGGTGTTGATGCGTTAATACCTTGCCGGCATTTTTAACCAGCACCGACAATAACCGGTACTGGATCTTCGTAAGATGAATTTCCCGGTCGCCAACAAAAACCTGACGGTTTAGCAAATCGACTTTCAATGCGCCGTTGGTAAAAACACCATTCTCACCTTGTTCCGGGCTGTTTACCGAATGCCGCAGGGCGACCCGGATCCGGGCAAGCAATTCACCTAAACCAAACGGCTTGGTCAGATAATCGTCGGCGCCCGCATCCAGCGCATCAATTTTATGCTGTTCACCGCTGCGCGCGGACAAGATAATAATAGGCATGACGGACCATGCCCTTATGGTTTTGATAACTTCAACGCCATCCATATCGGGCAGTCCCAGATCAAGGATGATGAGATCAGGTTTGCGTACGCCCGCTTCAATGATGCCCTGCTTGCCTGTGTCCGCTTCAAATACCTTGAAGCCATGAGCGCCGAGGCCTGTCCGCAAAAAAAGGCGTATTGCAGGGTCATCCTCTATAACAACAATAACGGGGCTGTTACTCGAACTCACTCTTCCTCTCCCATCTCCGGTTGCGCATGATCCAGAGGAATCATGAATGAAAATACAGCGCCTCCCGTCGGCCGGTTTTTCGCCTGAATGCTCCCTCCATGTGCTTCAATGATGGCGCGGCAAATCGCCAAACCCAGTCCCACCCCGCTCTGCGCTGCTTCGTTATGAACCCGGTAAAATTTTTCAAACAGCTTGTTTTCAAGACCGCTGGGGATACCCGGCCCCCGGTCGGCAACAGAGATTTCCATTTTAGCAGAAGACACTTCCGCCATGATCTCCACAGGACTTTTCCCGGGCGTATAACGCAGGACATTTTCCAGCAGATTGATCAAAACCTGTTCGATCATCACGGCGTCTACATAAACCATTGGCATGCCGGGTGGCAATTTAACGGTTACCTGACGGTTTTCCAGGCGTTTTTGCAAGCATGTCAACACGGTTCCGATAATTTCCTCAAGCGGAACCCACTGTTTGTTGAGTTCAATGGTGCCCGCGTCAAGCCGCGCCATATCCAAAATATTATTGATCAGGCTTGACATCCGTTGCGCTTCATCATAAATGGAACGGCTCAGTTCAAGCTTGTCTCCGGAGTTGAGGGCGCTATTTTCCTCCATTAACGTGCTGGCTGAACCTACTATGGTCGTGAGCGGCGTCCTCAAATCGTGGGAAATGGAGCTGAGCAGCATGTTCCGTAGGCGTTCGGCTTCCATTTCCACTTGAACTTTTTTGGTTTGCTCGGTCAATTTTACACGGATGAGTGCCTGGGCAATTTGCCCAAGAAAGGTTTCCAGCAATTTCCGTTGTTCAGGCAGGTACACGCGCCGCAAATTAACAGGGAGTAAAACCAGAACCCCCAGCATGGTTTCCTTGTTGCACAGTGGAAAATAAATCGCCTCGGTGCCCGGCAACGTGTTGGTTCCCTGTCCGGCGATCTCGTTATGGTCCATAACCCACTGGGCAACGCTTAAGTCTGCGCCGTGCAGTGACTCAGGAATTGCCTGGCCCTTAGGGTAAGTAATGCGGCCATTGGCGTCAGGAAAGAGAATGACGTTTTGGCTGCCGAACTCGGAATAGAGATGATGCACCGCCGTGCGCACGATTTCATCTTCACTTTGGCTGGCTGTCAGATCACGGCTCATCGCGTAAAGAACCGTCGCGCGCCGTTCCCTGTGCCCGGCCACTTTGGCCTGGGAGCGGACATTAGCCATCAGATTGCTGATTAACATCGCCACGGTCAACATGGCCAGGAGCGTCACCAGATATTGGCTATCGGCTACCGTAAAACTTAAATAAGGTTTTACGAACAAAAAATCAAAAATAGCAACGCCTAAAAAGGAGGCGAAAATGGAAGGGCCCCGGCCAAAACGCGTCGCGATAAAAACCACGCCCAGCAAAAAAACCATAATCATATTGGCCAGCTCAAACCGGCCGAACATCATGTAGGTAAGCGCAGTACTGGCGACTACCACGGCAAAAGCCCAGACATAACCCAGCGTGCGATTCTTTTGCCACGAGGATAGCCGCACGCCAAGCCCCGGCAACGGTTTTTTCCGGTACAGGGAAAGTCCTGATCTATCACTGATATCGTCGCCTTTTTCAGGCCGGGGGCTGCCCAGCAGATAGAGGTTGATGTTGTGTGCATCACTAATCAGCGAGTCCACTACGGAACCCAGCAAAAAACGCTTAAATCCCCGCCGGGTTGGTTTGCCGATGACAATCTTGGTGACATTTCGATCATTGGAAAATTTGATGATCGCGGAACTCATATCAGGTGCGCTCAAGGTTACGGTCTCCGCCCCAAGCTTTTCGCCAAGACGCAGAATGCGCAGCACGCTATCACGTTTTTCCGCCGGCAAGCGTTGCAGTTCGGGCGTTTCGACATACACCACAAGCCATTGCGCCCGCAGGCTGGTGGCAAAGCGCTTGCCGGCCCTGACCAGGCGTTCCGCCAGGGCGTTGGGGCCGATACAGACCATAATTCGCTCGCTGACTTGCCAGACTTGGCGGATAGCATTATCCTCCCGGTAATCCAGCATTTGCGCATCAACGCGATTGGCGGTTTGCCGGAGAGCCAGCTCCCGCAAGGCAATCAGATTGCCTTTGCGGAAAAAATGCCTGATTGCTTCCTGAGCCTGTTGCGGCAAATAAACCTTGCCATCCTTGAGCCTGTCGAGCAATTCGTCAGGCGGCAGATCCACGAGTTCGATTTCATTGGCTTCTTCAAATACCGTATCCGGTACGGTTTCCCAGACTTGTATGCCGGTAATCTGGCCAATATCGTCATTGAGGCTTTCCAGATGCTGCACATTGAGGGCGGTATAGACATCAATACCGGCTTCCAGGAGCTCTTCGATATCTTGCCAGCGCTTGGGGTGCCGGCAACCCTGGGCATTGGTGTGCGCCAGTTCGTCAACCACAATGACTGAAGGCTTGCGCTTGAGAGCTTTATCGAGGTCGAACTCCCGCAATGTCGTCCCGCGATATTCAATCAGTTTGGGAGGCAAAACCTCCAGCCCCTCTATCAGTACGGCAGTCTCTTTTCGTCCATGGGTTTCCACCAGACCGACAATGATGTCAATATTTTCTGCCCGTCTTTCCCTGGCGGCCAGCAACATGGCGTACGTCTTGCCGACGCCCGCCGCCGCGCCAAAAAAAATCTTGAGCCGTCCCCGGCTGGCGCGGGTCTGCTCCCGCTCGACACGGGCAAGCAATTCATCGGGGTCCGGACGTTCGTTGTTCATGATGATTGTCTCGCGCATTGTGTAAGCATTTCAACTACAGCCAGCCAGCCCTTTTCAACCGCCAATACAACAGCATACTGGCCAACGCCACGCCTCCGACCACAGCCGGATAGCTGTATCGCCACTCAAGCTCCGGCATGTGCCTGAAATTCATTCCGTACCAGCTGAATACCATCGTGGGTATCGCAAGAATCGCGCCCCAGCCGGCCAGCCGTTTAACGACCTCATTTTGCCTTACCGTTTCAAAGGTCAGATGAACCTGCATCGCCGCGACCAACATTTCGCGCATGCCATGAATCGTCCGGTCGATGCGTTTGGTATGATCGGCAATATCGCGAAAATAAACCAGCACTTCCTTGGGAATAACTCCTCTGTGAAAGCGCATCAGTTCGTTGCAGATATCGGTTATCGGATTAATAGCGCCTTCCAGCAACATCAAATCGCGCTTCAGTTCGTAAAGGCCTTCCATGGTCTGCCGGCTCGGCCGGTATTGAAAAATAGCCGACTCCAGCACATCGAACCGTGCCTGCAAGCCGTCGATAACCGGTACATAGTTATCGACGATAAAATCCATGATCGAATACAAAACAAATCCGGGCCCTTTGGCCAATTGCTTCGGCATGGCCTCACAATGCTCTCTGACTTTGCTGTGACTGCTCGAATAGCCATGCCTGACCGTCACCAGAAAACGCGGCCCCAGGAAGAAATGGGTTTCCCCAAACTCTACCTTATCTCCTGAAAGATGGGCGGTATGCAATACTATGAACAGCGAATCGCCGTATTCTTCGATTTTCGGACGCTGATGCGCTGCGCAGGCATCACCGATGGCCAAATCATGCAACCCGAATTCCTGCTGGATTTGGCCCAACAGTTCGCTATTCGCCTCGCGCAATCCCAGCCAAACAAAGGTGTGTTCCAGTTTCAGCACTTCACTGATGTCTTCGATGGTTACATCGCCGATGCTTATGCCATTTTGATAGGCTACGCACTTCATGATCATGCTGTTTTCGATTGTGTATGTCAAAAAAGTCTCCTTATTATTTGGCGATAGTGATTGCCGGCGCTCCCTGCCGAACCAGATCGGTCACGGTCATTTGAAAAAGCTGGCATAACAGCCGAAAGGCTTCACGATTCCAGGGATAACCGTCATCCGGTTTGATGGCATAATACGAACCGCCATACTGGACGCTGATATCGTCATTCGGTGGTTTACTATCGCTGACCCGCACAGCCAAGGTGTTCACAGGGTTTTGGCTTATAGGCGGGGTTTGCGGATATTTGGCAACATCGTATTCCCGGCTGTCGCTGATAGACTGGCCAATAAAATTCAACACGTTATGAAAACTGCGCAACCGGAAAACGCCACGTAATGGCCACTCTCCACCCGGATAGCCGGGCCGGATATCGACTGTGACATCATTTGTCGAGCGTTGATCGGCTTCTTCATGTAAATGGATGCGTTCTTCATTACTCAGGGTTGCCGGATCGTAATTGGTTAACATAATATGCCCGGTTACCCGCTTGCTCAGCGTGACCTGCCTGGTTTGCGCCTCATAAGCGACCGTAAAGTCTTTCTGCAGCGCGGCCAATTGTTCCGCCGTCAATGATTCAGCCGGCAAAGTCCAATGCTGCTCAAACATCAGCGGTTCGACAAATAGATTATTTCTATCCTGAATCGACGACAGATGCAATACGGCTTGCCGGAACAACTTATAGCCTTTGACATCGCCAGGCTTGTTATAATAAATGTAATGTTGCTTTAGACTGGTAGTTCGTAACTCGCTAGACAGAAGGCGCAGAATCAAGTCCACATCGGCGCCTTGCCGCAGCAGCAGGGTCAGTTTGTTGTCCTGAAATGGCGTCAGCAACCGGCGGGTAAATTCCTCGCCTTCAATCGGAACTATGCTGATAGTCGGGTTCTCGGAAACCGTGCCGCCAAATACCGGCGTCATTAATGAGCCGTTCTCGCCGGTAAGCGCCGGAGTTGCACCGGCGTTGAATTGAAAATTAAACGTGGCGGCAATATTGGAAACGCCGGTGAAATGCATGGGTTGATGTTGATGGGAGCGGGCAATGTTCAGCAATAACAATTTCGACAGGATTTCCGAAGTTGTCTTGTCGTATTCGATGACTGCGTGATCCAGCGCCATCGGTGAAAGGCAACCCTGAAGGCCGCATAAAACCGGGATCGCTAGCCATATTGTAATGGCCTTGGGTTTCCCTAAAGGCTGGTAGAGATTGAAGATCATGTGATTTCTTTGAATTTGGGAATCAGACTTTAAGTTTGTACGCTACGGGCACTAAACGCAATTGGATTTTAATGATCGCGATGTTTTTTGTTTAGTCACCCCATGCAACACATAATTATCCCTGTCTGAAGATTTACCTGATGCGGCCAAGACGCCAGAGGCTGATCCAAAGCGTGAAAAAACCCATCAAGGCGTATTACCGATCAGCTTTTGTTGACGGGTGACTTTGCCGGTTTTCAGGTCACATAGCACCAGCCACTGCGTACCTTCGCCATCGTGCGCCTGAATCTGATATTCCACCCAAAAATCCTCGTGCCCGTTTTGCATTTGTTCTTTTTCAATCACTCCCGGATGCAGAAGCAGCGCCTCCTTTTTGCAGGGTTTGATGAACTTTTTGTTGGGAGGCAGCGTAAATTCGGTTTTGTCAGCATCCGTGGCATCCACGTTGGGAACCTTGATCTGATTGGTGTCCAAGGCCAGATTTAAGGCCAGGACATTGACCCGCGGCTCTCCCAGAAAACCCCACTGACGGGATTTTGTGTTCGCAGTAACCAGGATCCGGAGTATTTCCGGTTTTATGTTACGCGCCTTGGCCACGCGATTGATCTGATACTCCGCCGCCGCCGGGCTGATATGCGGATCCAGTCCGCTGCCCGATGCGGTAATCAGGTCAACCGGAACCGGCGCCTTATTATCAGGATCGGCGGCTTGTAATGCCTCTATGCGGGCTTTTACAGCATCCACCAAAGCCGGATTGGTAGGCCCCAGGTTCGAGCCGCTGGAGGCGCCTGCATTATACGGGAAGGGGCCTGTCGCGGAAGGCCGACCCCAAAAATGACCTGGACTGGTGAAAGGCTGTCCGATCAAATTTGAACCTATCGGCTTGCCGCCGCTGTCTGTCAATTGGCTACCGTTCGCCTGATAGGGAAACAGAAGCTGAGCCAGGCCCGTCACCACGGCCGGATAAATCACGCCCGTTAATACAGTCAACAGAACAAACAAAATAAGTGCCGGTTTCACATGCTTAATCATTGCCAACTCCTTTAAACCAGACCCAGCGCGACCAGAATGAGGTCAATCGCTTTAATGGCGATAAACGGGACAATCAACCCGCCGACGCCGTATATCAGCAAATTGTTTTGCAACAGCTTGGCGGCGCCGACCGGCCGGTAATTGATGCCTTTTAATGCCAGCGGAATCAACGCGACGATAATCAGCGCATTGAAAATCACTGCCGACAGAATGGCGCTCGCGGGTGTTGCCAGATGCATCACATTCAACACATTCAACGACGGATAGGTAATTGCGAACGCGGCCGGAATAATCGCGAAATATTTCGCGACGTCATTGGCGATACTGAACGTAGTCAAGGCGCCGCGCGTCATCAGCATCTGTTTGCCGGTTTCGACGATCTCGATCAGTTTGGTGGGGTTCGAGTCGAGATCCACCATGTTACCGGCTTCCTTGGCCGCCTGGGTGCCGCTGTTCATCGCGACCGCGACATCGGCTTGAGCCAGCGCCGGCGCATCGTTGGTGCCGTCGCCGGTCATCGCGACCAAACTTCCTTCGGCCTGATATTTCCTGATTAACTTTAGTTTTTCTTCCGGCGTCGCTTCGGCCAGAAAATCATCCACGCCCGCCTCGGCAGCGATCGCGGCGGCCGTCAACCGGTTATCGCCGGTGATCATGATGGTCTTGATGCCCATTTGCCGCAACTCGGCAAAACGTTCCTTGATACCGCCTTTGACAATATCCTTGAGTTCGATGACACCCAGCACGCGCGCGTCCTCGGCAACCACCAGCGGGGTGCTGCCGCGGCGCGCCACGTCATCGACCAGCCTCTGGAACTCAGGCGGAAATTTGCTGCCCAGCCCGCCCAGTCTTTCAACTTGAATGCGAATGGCATCGGCGGCGCCCTTGCGAATCTGCCGTCCTTCAACATTAACGCCGCTCATCCGGGTTTGGGCGGTAAAATGCACGAAAGTAGCACCCAGCGCATGCACATCCCGTTCCCTGAACCCGTATTTCTGCTTTGCCAAAATCACAATACTGCGGCCTTCCGGGGTTTCGTCAGCTAAAGATGCCAATTGGGCGGCATCGGCCAGTTCTTTTTCGGAAACGCCTTTAACGGGTATAAATGCCGCAGCCTGCCGGTTGCCCAAGGTAATCGTGCCGGTTTTGTCAAGCAGCAATACATCGATGTCGCCGGCGGCTTCCACTGCCCTGCCGGAGGTGGCGATCACATTTTTTTGCATCATCCGTCCGATACCCGCTACGCCGATGGCCGACAATAAGCCGCCGATCGTTGTCGGAATCAGGCAGACCAGCAATGCCACCAGAACTGTCAGGGAGATAGGCGTGCCGGATTTAGCGATTTCAACACTATAAATAGAAAACGGCAACAAGGTAACGGTAACCATCAAAAAGATCAAAGTCAGCGCCACCAGCAAAATGGTCAGGGCGATCTCGTTGGGGGTCTTTTGCCGCTTGGCGCTTTCCACCATGGAGATCATCCGGTCCAGAAAGGCTTCACCCGGATTGGCGGTAATGCGCACGACCAGCCAGTCCGATAACACGCGGGTACCGCCGGTCACCGAACTGAAATCGCCGCCCGATTCGCGGATGACCGGCGCGCTTTCGCCGGTGATCGCGCTTTCGTCCACCGAGGCAACGCCCTCGATGACTTCGCCGTCACCGGGAACAAAATCACCGGCTTCTATCAAAACCACGTCGCCGCGACGCAAATTGGAACCGGCCAGTTTGGAAAAGTTCGCACCGTAACGCGGTTCATCCAGTTTTTTCGCCGAAACATCACGCTTTGCGCCGCGTAAAAATGCGGCTTGCGCCTTGCTGCGGCCTTCGGCGACCGCTTCTGCAAAGTTGGCGAACAAAACCGTACCCCATAACCATAAGGTGACGGCCAAGATGAAATTGGCCGGATCCTTGCCGTTACCGTTAAGGGCTTGCAGCCAAAGCAGGGTGGTCAGAAGACTGCCTATGTAGACAACAAACATCACCGGATTTTTCCATTGCTGCCGTGGAGTCAGCTTGCGGAATGAATCCACGAAGGCGAGACCCAGGATGTCCCGATCGAACAAGGACGTTGAAACAGATTTTTGACTCATGAAATTCTTCCTTACAGGGGTTCTGTGGCTAACTTCGATGATCTCATGACAACGCGGCGCGTGGAACGAGACATCACGGCTCACAGATAAAAATTATTTGGATAGCCCGGCGCCAATCATTTGCAGGTGCTCGACCACCGGCCCCAGGGCCAGCGCAGGAACAAAGGTCAGCGCGCCGACCATGAGCACAGTACCGATCAATAACGCAATAAACAACGGGGTGTGCGTTGGCAATGTACCCAGGCCGACCGGCACTTTTTTCTTCGCGGCCAGGGAACCGGCGATAGCCAGTACGGGCACGGCCAGCCAATAGCGTGAGAAGAGCATAGCGACGCCCAACATCGCATTATAGAACGGTGTATTAGCTGACAGTCCGCCAAACGCGCTGCCGTTGTTGTTGCCCGCCGACGAGAACGCATACAGCACTTCGCTGAAACCGTGCATGCCGGGGTTAAAGACCGAGGATTTGCCCGCCTCAACCATGACAGCGAGCGCCGTACCGCCCAAGACCACCAGCGGCGGAATCAAAATTGTGATCGCGGCCATTTTCATCTCGTAGGCTTCGATTTTTTTGCCCAGATATTCGGGCGTGCGGCCTATCATCAAGCCGGACACAAACACCGCGACAATCGCGAACATGATCATGCCGTAAAGCCCGGAACCTACGCCGCCAAAGATCACTTCACCCAATTGCATCAGCCACATTGGCACCATGCCGCCAATAGGGGTAAAGGAATCATGCATGGAGTTAACTGAGCCATTTGATGCCGCCGTTGTGGCGACCGCCCATAGAGCAGAGTTGGTAATTCCAAAGCGTGTCTCTTTACCTTCCATGTTGCCGCCGGACTGGCTGACGCTTGCCTCTTGATCAACGCTCAATGCCGCCAGAGCAGGGTTGCCGCTTTGCTCAGCCGGCACGGTAACAAAAACCAGCGCGGCAAAAACCAGTGTCATCGCCGCCAGAATAGCCCAGCCTTGCCGGGTGTCGCCTACCATCATGCCAAAGGTGTAGCACAGCGAGGCAGGGATAAGCAAAATAGCCAGCATTTCCAGAAAGTTGCTTAACGGCGTTGGATTTTCCAGGGGATGCGCCGAGTTGACGTTAAAAAAGCCGCCGCCGTTGGTGCCGAGTTGCTTGATGGCCACTTGCGATGCTGCCGGTCCAACCGCCACCACCTGCTCCTTGACTTCGACCGTCTCCACCACCTGCTTGCCGTTGACATCCTGCAACGCCTGGCCGTCTGCGCCCAGTTTAGGCTGTTCATAACTGACTGTCTCGACTAGCGGTACCGATTGATAGGGACTGAAAGTCTGCACCACGCCTTGGCCTACCAGTACCAGAGCCAGGATCAGCGACAGCGGCATCAGGATGTACAACGTGCTGCGGGTAAGGTCTACCCAGAAATTGCCGATGCTTTCCCTGTTCCTCCGCGTGAAACCGCGAATTAATGCGACCAGCACCGCCATGCCCGTTGCTGCCGAAACAAAATTCTGTACGGTAAGCCCCAGCATTTGGGTCAGATAGCTCATAGTCATCTCGCCACTATACCCCTGCCAGTTAGTATTGGTGGCAAAGCTGACCGCCGTGTTGAAGGACGAGTCCGGACTGACGCCGGGCAGGTTCTGCGGATTAAAAGGCAGATAAGCTTGCAGGCGTTGCAGCGCAAACACCGCTAGCGCCCCCAGCAGATTAAATACCAGAAAACCAATGGCGTAATCTGTCCAGCGCATTTCTTCTTTCGGATTGATGCCGCTTAGGCGATAAATAAAGGTTTCGATCGGCTCCAATAAGCGGTTTAAACCGACCGGCTCATCCTCATAGATTCTGGCCATATACCAACCCAGCGGCTTAGCCAATGCCAGCAGGACAACAACATAAAATACAAGTTGAAAGTAACTGTTACTGGTCATCAGAATTTCTCCGGATAAAAAAGCGCGGCAATCAGGTAAATGAAAATCGCCAGCGCAAGCACGCCGCTTAACAGATAGACCCAGCTCATGATTGCCCCCTTAATTTTTCACAGGCATAAACCAGCGCGACGGTGACGGCAAAAAAAACCAGCGTCAATAGCAGATAAACACTATCCATAAAACCACCTCACGTAAAATGACTAACCAACCGTTGATTACAAAATCTTTGTTAAAACACTAGCGCGTAGTCTACTCTGGAACGGTGTAAAAAAACCGTAAAATATTAGTCCGGAAGTGTAAATGAAACGTAAAGCTGCCTGTCCGGTAATCCGGGGCTTTGATGAGTCAAAACTTGCAACTCAACTGTTTTACAGGAATTTTCAACGTACTGCTCAAGCGGGAGTGTCCAGCCTCAGACTGATTATCATACGTTCTTAATAGCTAACCTTGCACGTCTTGAAAAGCCATTATCTGTTATCATAAGCAATTGAATGACGGCAGTTCGCCGCCACTAGCGTTTGATATACAAAGAGTCCTTGTGAATACTGCTGAATTTTCGTCTTTACCGTTAAAACCTGCCCTGATTGAAAACATTGAATCCCTGGGATATACCCATTTAACGCCGATACAGGCCGAAACGTTGCCGCATATTCTGGAGGGCAGGGACGTGATTGCACAAGCTAAAACAGGCAGCGGCAAAACGGCTGCTTTTGGCATCGGATTATTGTCCCGATTGGATTTGACCAGCTTTAGAGTTCAGGCTTTGGTGGTTTGCCCAACCCGTGAACTGGCCGATCAGGTGTGCAAGGAAATACGACGGCTGGCGCGTTTTACGCAAAACATAAAGGTGCTTTCCTTATGCGGCGGCGTGCCGTTCGGGCCGCAGCTCGGTTCGTTGGAACATGGCGTGCATGTAGTGGTCGGCACGCCGGGGCGTTTGCAGGAGCATTTGCGTAAACGCAGTTTGCGCTTGAGCAATCTTAAAGTGCTGGTGCTGGATGAAGCCGACCGGATGCTGGATATGGGCTTTGAAGAAGTTATCGCGGATGTGATTTCTTATGCGCCGACGCACCGGCAAACGTTGCTGTTTTCAGCGACTTATGCCGATCCTATCCGGGAAATCAGCCAGAAGTTTCAATACAAGCCGGTTTCAATCAGCATAGACAGCAGTCATCACGAAAGCGTTATTGAACAGCGGTTTTATCAAACAGAAAAGGCTCAACGGATTAATGCGCTGGGTTACCTGTTAGCCTATCACCGGCCTGAATCGACCGTGGTGTTTTGCAATACAAAAAGAGAGTGTCAGGATATAGCGGGCGCACTGGAGAATAGCGGTTTTTCCGTGCAGGCACTGCATGGCGATCTGGAGCAAAAGCATCGCGATCAAGTGCTGGTGCGGTTTGCCAATAAAAGTTGTTCCATCCTGGTGGCCACCGATGTGGCGGCACGCGGGCTGGATATTAAAGAACTGCAAGCGGTGATCAACTATGATTTGCCCTGGGATCCTGAAATTTATGTGCATCGGATCGGGCGCACCGGACGAGCAGGAAAAAAGGGTCTGGCGCTCAGTTTATGCACACAAGCTGAGTTAAACAGGGTTAAAGCCATTGAAGAGTATCAAAACAGTGCTGCCCGATGGGACGATATCGCGCCATTTCAAATGAGTTATGAACACCGTTTTGAGCCGCCGATGGTGACTTTGTGGATAGATGGCGGACGAAAAGATAAAGTGCGCCCCGGCGATATATTGGGCGCATTAACCGGTGGGGAAGGGATTGCGGGTGGTGAAGTCGGCCAAATCGATATCTTTGACGGGCACGCTTATGTCGCTATTAAACAAGCCAGCGTTGATAAGGCGCTGGCCTGTTTAAAAAACGGCAAAATAAAAGGCCGCAGTTTTATGGTCCGTAAGTCTCAATGGGGGTAAGCCGGGTTTTGCCGTGGATTTATTATTGGCTAAACCAAGATTTATTGATGTGCGCCGACAAAGTCCATCTTGCCGATTTCCAGGCCGTTATGCCTCAGAATGTCGTAGGCAGTGGTGGTGTGAAAATAAAAGTTGGGCAGCACAAAATAAAGCAGGTAAGGCTCGCCTAAAAAATGAATGTCTTTACCGTGCATGGTTAGCGTGACGGTTCGCTCTTCACTGCCGTTGATTTGCTCGGCGCTGACACTCTGCAGAAAAGCCACGGTTTTGGCGATACGCGCCCGCAACTCCGGAAAAGTTGTTTCGTTATCTTCATAACTTGGCACTTCAATGCCCGCAAGGCGGGCCGCGCAGCCTTTCACCACATCGGTTGCAATCTGGATTTGCCGGCTAAGCGGATACATATCGGGCGCCAACCGCGCGTTGATTAAAACGACCGGATCGATTTTTTTCGCCTCGGCATGAGCGGCGGCTTTATCGAGTATCGCCGATAAATTGTTCAGCATGTGGGTAAAAACAGGGATAGAGGCTTGGTACATGGAAAGTGACATAACTAATTGCTCCGGTGAATTGAGGATTTCTTGAAATGAAAATTCAGGGATCTGAATTAAATGGCTTTATGGGAGAGGCTTAAGCCGCGAATAATCAAGAACGCGGCTAACGCCGCTCCCGCCAAAATGAAAATGTCGATGTTATTTTAGGGTTTATTATCTCTGCAACAGAAACTATACCACAAGAAAATCTTTAAGCTGTTGTGAGGTGAAGGGCTGCTGTGCCGCTAGCGCCTTATCTTCGACGGTGTTATAACCCCACAACGCAAAAATCAGGCTGACACTTGCCAGCTCATCAATTTTTAAAACATTCAACAGCGTCGGCAATCGGTCTTCAACAAAATAAATCTTTGCGCTGGGGTTAGCTTTCAACAGCCGCTTTAACACCTCCACTTTGCTCATATTGCGGTCCAGGCCAAAAATCCGCTCGTCCGCCAGTTCAATCGCATTGGCTTTCAGAATCTGTTTAACGAAGCGCTCCTGCTTGGTGGTGACGACATACCAGGGGCACTGTTCCCCAAGCTTTTGCAGCTTGGCTGCTACGCCGTCAAACAAGGGATTCATCATGACCCAATCGTCCAGGTCGCTGGCAATCCAGGCATCACGCGTTTCCCCAAACAGCTTTTTCAAGTCGTCAACAGTGACTTGCGCGTCGTTTAACAAGGCCTGTATTTTGCCGCCATAGCCGCCAGTAATCGCCTCGATGGACTCTTCAAGATAGAGCAAACGCATGGACAGGATGGCTTCGTAGCCCGTTTCTATCATCGGCCTGATTAACCGGAATTGATCAATTTTCGCTGGAGGAACAGCCTTGGGCATGTCATTCCAGAGACTCCCCGCCGCCTTCCAGCCGGTTATTGCGGTTTCCACCGCGCTGTCGCAGATAACGCCATCAAAATCGAGCGCATAAATATCTGGGTTGTTCATTTTGGTGTTAATGGGTGGTTGGTAGGATGGGATTGCCCATTGTAGCTGCCCAACATACTAATTCAAATAAACGAAAATCGAAATAGGGATGGCAGTATTGCAGCGGCTACCTTCATAATTCATGGTTGTTTGCCCTTGCTTCTGTGCCATTTTGATTCTCCATGCAAATCAAATTATCATGACATGCTTACAATCATATCTTTGCCGGTTATTGACAAGGAAAGGGATGTTGTAGGTATTGTCACAACAACCTATCTTATTAATTATCTCAACGACCAATACTGAGAGCCCTTAGCCTGTAGGGCGGTTTCACTTCGTGCTCTTACGGGTCGCGACAGCAAACCGCCAAAATCTACGCATAACATCAAAGGCAATTGGACATCAAAAGTTCATTGGAAAAAAGTCCGAACGGGGGATTAGGTTCAAAGCTTCGTTTATGGCGGATTTCCTATCGGCGAATCAGCCTTACAGCTTTACGCAGCGTAAAAAAGGAGCTTAAAAGGAGTAACCTTACTAGATTTCTGGACATTATTCGATGCTGTTAGGTGGATACTTTTCAACGCTGATTGACACTATCTCAAAATATTGAAATAACGTACATCTGTTTCTTTAGGCTGTCATAAAATTTAGGTCGCACTTACTCCTCCAGATTCATTTATCATTAAGAGGCTGGCAGAACAAATGGTTGTTAAAGTCAAAGACCCGATTGATTCGGAAAATCAATATCTACGCCAGGACTTGATATTCTTTACCTGTCCACATCTGGCATCAAGATAACACCCCTTTACCGGCAGGGAAGTTTTGTTCTGGGATCAACCTGCACCGACCCTCGACCGACGACCGGGGGCTGGCCAGCTGGGCTGGGTGGGTTATTCCGGGTAGTTGCGGCAGCTCGCTCTTGGATTTGCCGTTTTCGGGCGATCAGCTTTTCGTGCTCTGACTCTGTGAGCTCCACAGACGGCCTACTCATATCGCTGGGCGGTTCCGGCTTGAGAACCTCAGTCACCGTTGCCGCTTCCGCGATCCCCTGCTGAGGAGCCTCCCCGCTTAAGGCCGGGGAAGTCCACGCACCGATGACTGCGAGACTACAGGCTATGGCAGCGCTTTCTCCCCACCACGATCTTCTGACTCTTATATTGCTCTTGTTCATAATTCCTACTCCATACTGTATATACTTACCTGCGTGCCCATGACAGCACCCCAGTCATCATTCGATCATGGCAACGTTGGCATGTTCTCTGGATTGGGTGCAGTGTGATATTCAATTGCCAAGGTTACTTATCTTGTAAACGGCAAAGAGTGCGATTTCAATGATCTGCATTTATTTAGCAGGAATCGATGCGGTTCGAGTTCAGTCGGAAAGCAATCGGCTTATCTCCAACAATGCAAGGGGGCATTACTTTGCTCTGATTCCTTATGTTCTAGAACAACAATTTAAAACCATTAACGAAAATTAAGTAGTTTCGTAGCATACAATCAGAATATTGCCTTGGCCAACTACAGGTATGTTTATAATAGCATTTTTTACACTACCCATTTACTCTTTCCAGAATCTGCTGGGAAAAAGCCTATGGCGGGTGCAAAGTGTCGAGTATCGCCCTAACCTTTGCCTCATCATCCCCCTGCCGGACAGCCGCCATCACATCCTTGACCGCTTGCTCGTCGAGCCCGCTATTCAGGAGCATGTTCTGCGCCGCGCTTTGCAGCACCAAGTCGTGTCCGACCAGCGCGGCAGCGAGAGCATCGTCCGCCGACTCCGGCCGCGCCGCCAAGTGCTGAAGCGCGGTCAGCTGGCGGCCGGAGTCGGTCTCGACCAGAAGCTCCTCGGCGCTATGGAAGGGTGACGTATTCGACGAGAGTTCGGCATCAAGCTCGCTGACCCTCTGAATCCCGAGTGACGACCCGGGCTCGATGCTCTCGCCGACGACCCTGATAGTCTCTACGGGCTTAGCCATCGCCCCGGCTCTACGGCCACTGGTCTGCAACACGTAGACTTCAGCCAGTGCATGCGGGCCGGTGTCGTAGCGAAAAAGTGAGCTGTGACCCTGAAGCACTTGCCGAAGCACCTCCTCCACCGTAGCATCCTCCAGGCTCACGCTCACCGGCTCCTCCTCGCCGTCATTCTTCAGGTTGATGACGATCCCCGTCGCTGCGGCGATTCGCTCCAACACATCTATAAGCGGCATCCCCTCGGCAAGGAGAGTAAGCCGCTCTCCCCTCGTATCAAGCACAAGTCGAGGTGCCGCGTTGATCGCGATCGACGATAGGATAATCCCCACAGCCAGCGAAATCCTCAGACAACTCATTCCGCTCGTGCTCCTCTACCATATATTAACCGCCCAGCCGTCTTACTGGGCCGCCGGTTGCGCGTTCACATACTCGTCCTGGCATCCACGGTCACGGCCGCGGCCGAACTCGACGTAGCGAGAGTTGACGTTGGCCACTCCGGTCCCGCCGTTGAGCGCGTAGTTCGTAGCAGTCCACGAGCCACCGCAGGGGTTGTGCGGATGGGTCACGAAGTAATCCCCGTAGCGCTGGTCGGTACGGTTGTGGGTGCCGGCCGCTGTCAGCGCGACCGAAGGGAAAAAGCCGATGCCACCAGCGAAGTCGTCCGCGATGCCAACGTAGCCCTGGGCAGCCGGTCCCGAGCCGCCTGCTTTACCGCCAATCGCTGTGGAGATGCCTAGATCACCACGGTCGTTGGTTGAGATCGCCGGAATCCCGTTGCACTGGGCATTGCCGGAGATGAACATCGGCGTTTGGGCCAGAAGTGCCAGGCTCCCCTCGGTGAAGATGGCCGAGTGGACGTGTCCTTGGGTATGGGAGGCATCCGGCCCCACATTCCAGTAGAAATAGACCCGGCCCTTGCCCACCGCGCCACGACGGTTGAAACCATGGATACTCGCCCACAGACTGTCGGTAAAGTCGTTATTCAGAGTGCCGCCGCGGCAGTCAGGGTTGCTGAAGGTTGAGGCCGAAATCGTACGCAGGACGCTGGTGGGAGCCGCAGCCGTCTGCGGCCATGACCAAATGCGGATCTGGGTCGCATTCTCGGCCCAAGAGAAGTATTGGGTTTCTCGTGCGCCCTCGGCTGGCGTAACCACCCGTTGACCCACCGTGGCCCGGTCGTTCAGGTTCACCACATTGGCAGCAGCGCCCACGCAGTCGGCCATGTTGTCGATGTTCAACCGCCAGATCTGCGCCTGGCCTCCCCCTCCTATGTTGTTTAGCGTCAGGTAGAGATGGTTGTTGCTGATCCCTATGTGAGGATAGTCGGGCAGGATGTTGTTGGCCGTACCCGCTGGATCGATGTTGTACGAGCAGTTAAACGCAGTGCCAATATTGCGGCGCACAAAGATACGAACCACCCCGTTGGTCAGGGCGCTGTTGATGTAAAGGGTGGACATGAAAGTTACGCCCCGCCCCTTGTCGTGGATCACATCGTTGTCGCAGCAGTCAAACGGCGCGTCAGCCGGGCCGGCCGGGAAGGTCGATTTCGTCCAAGCGGCTCCGCCGTTGGTGGAGGACTCGAAGTGGCTGAAGTTGCCCGTAGCCAGCACCTGCGCGCCGTTGTTAGCGGCTGCAGGTTCAGCGAGTGTACTCTGGCTCAGCGTGGGGGGATTCGAGTTGTTCCGCTTGATGACCAATGCTCCGGGGGTAGTGGGAAATTTGGTTGCGTCATCAACTAGTCTTGTTCCTCGACCAACGACCGGGGGCAGACCCGCCGGGCCAGGAAGGTCACTCCGGGTCATTGCGGCCACGCTCTCGCGGAGTTGGCGCTTCCGGACAATCAGCGCTTCACGCTCTGCAGCCGAGAGTTCCACGGCCGGGATTCTCAAGACACTAGGCTGATTCGGCTCGATGACCTCGGTCACCACCGCTTGCGTAACATCTTGCGCGATCCCCTGAGTCGCCTCCTCGCTTAAGACCGGGGAGAACCACGCACCGATGACTGTGAGACTACAGACTATGGCTGCGCTTCTTGCCCACCAGTATTTTCTTCCCCTCATATTGCTCTTGTTCATAATTATTACTCCTTAAAACAGCTCATCTGCTAATACTTGCCCGCGTCCAAGACGAGCTCCCATTAACACATGGCCCGACCTGATATAGCGATCGCTGTTGATGCTAGCGCATAATATTAGTCATGTCAATTTATATTGTTGGAGAGTATTTTTCAGGATGCAACCGCCAAATTCAACGCATAACATCAAAGGCAATTGGTCATAAAAAGTTCATTGGAAAAGAGTCCGAACGGGGATTAGTTTAAAGGCTTCGTTTACGGCGAATTATCTATCGGCTATTCCGGCCTACAGCTTTCCTATCTTCATCGAATCTTAATTAAACCAGCAGGTTTCCGTTCATCCTGACGCTGTAATCTATACCTAATCGTAGCGACTAGCGCGTAATGCTGATCGGATGGCTTTGGGTGTGAGCGGTTTTTACCATTCATCCCTGAATACAGACTGAATAGCGGGTTAGCGAATATAATGCTCTTTTAATGCTCTTTTATAGTAATTATCTTGAGTAAGAAGAAATAATATGACAAAAGTAATAAAATTATCAATGATTACTCTGGCTTTCAGCCTGGTTACGGCTTGTGCAACTACTTCGGATGTTGAAAATTTACAGTCGCAAGTTGATGGTTTGAATACTTCTACCAAACAAGCATCAGCTGATGCAGTCAGCGCACAAAACACAGCTACTGATGCAACTGCAATGGCGGAAGCTGCTGAAGCAGCAGCTAATAAGGCTGCTCAATTATCTCAAGAGGCTAATAGCAAATTGGATAAAAAATTTAAAAGATCAATGAGGAAATAAATCTATGTTGCTTTAGAGCAGGAAAGAGCACGGCGGGAAAACTGTCAAGCTAGTTTATGTCTTATCCGGCAATGATCGTCATGCCCTTTAATTACCGATTAAGTGTCACTGTATTAAAACGGCTTAATGCCTAAATGTTCACAGCTAACTGGAGAAGATAGGAATCATGCGTCATCTTCACTAGGCGAATTCAACTCATAAATGCAACACCCAGCAAATCATCGATATTAAGAGAAGCCATTTCACAAAATACTTCCCATGGTGTTTTGTAGTTTAATTTTTTTCTAGGTCTATGGTTAAGCCCTGCCAATGCTTTATTAGCATCGTCTTGGGTTACTTGATCCAATGGCTGATTCTTAGGGAAATATTGTCTCAGTAAGCCGTTATGATTTTCATTTAAGCCACGCTCCCAGGAATGATAGGGCTTAGCAAAATAGGTGTCACAAGCCAATGCTTTAGCGATGTCTACATGCCGACAAAACTCACGACCATTATCAAAAGTAATGGTGTGAACCCAGCTGGCAAAAGGTTTTAGGGCTTGAATAATAGCCTCTTTGGTCAACTCAGCTTCCTTACGAATAATAGGGATGACGAGATTCAATTTAGATACCCGTTCCGTTAAGGTAACCAAAACGCCTTGATGGCCTTTGCCTATAACGGTATAGGCCTCCCAATCACCCAAACGGGTCTTTTCATCCACTATAGCCGGACGTTCATCAATGTCCACACGGTAAGGGATGGTGCCTCGATAATCATTTTTACCATAACGCTTACGATAAGGCTTGGCTTGATGCCTTAGGTGCTTGTATAACTCGCCTCCCGCTGCCTTATCAGTCAGTAGGAAGCGATAGATGGTTTCATGGCTAACACTTGGTTTTTCAAGACTTTTTAATCGCCCTGAGATCTGTTCCGGACTCCATTTTTCCTCGATATGTGACGTGATAACCCGTTTCATCGTCTCATCCAGTTTGATCGCTTTAGGCTTATCAATATGACGCCTC
>JAQTPT010000038.1 GCA_028712795.1 Methylococcales bacterium | reverse complement strand
CTTAGAGTGACCGATGAGGAACTCGAAAAAATCAACATCCAAAAAGCCAACTTCCATGGCGAATGGAATTACACCATCCTCCCGTCAACCTGAAAGTTGTTACAGTTATATTTGGACAGGCTCTTAGCTGAACTAGTTTATCAAACAATTAAACCTTTACCAGACCCTATAGTGCAGGAAATTTTGGATTTTGCACTGTTTTTGCGTCAGCGCGAAGAACAGGCTGAATGGCAAAACTTTAAGGAGGCCCAGACTTGTTCGCTTACAGACCGGGATAACGTCGAAGATGAGGTATGGAATAATGTACCTGCCGTCTGATATTGTCTTATTGCCATTTCCGTTTACCGATCTATCCGCCAACAAAAAACGTCCTGTCCTTATTCTGAAAGCACCTAACTTTCAGGGTGACTTTTTGGCCGTGGCAATAACTTCCCAATAATGAAAGTGGATTATTTGGCTATCGAGAAAGCCGCAAAAAATGGTCCCTGCCATTGCGCAATTGGAAACCAGCCATAAATCAGTTTATGATCATGTATCAGGACGGATACCTAATTTTGATTAGAGTCAGTTTACACAGACTTTTTTACTATCTCGAAAGAGAATGACTTAATTTCTTGATTAATTAATATAAATAATAGTAAACACCTACTCCGTATAGAAAAATTGGGACAGCGCCTACCCCTAATCATTTTATTAATTCTCAATATGTTAAAATGGAAAAATTGACTTGGCCTTATTTTCTAATTCCTAATCCTCTCCATCCGGAAAATTTGCTATGATTAAGGAACCTTTTTTTAGTCTCAATAAAGATCCCAACGCACTGAGGGGTTTTTACCGCACTGTTGCGGAAATCGAATGGTTACTGCTACTCTTGATGATGTTTTATCTGGTGGTAGGCCAATTCGATGAAGACATTAAAATCTTTTTATTAGCCGGCCTCTGCGCTTACGCTGCCTTCGTAATGGTATTCCATTACCTCTTGATTTTTTTCACCAAAGACAAAGTTTGGAAACTGGCTTTAGAATCCTGGGTCATGATCTTGTTGATCACTTGGTTCGTTTGGCACACCGGTAAACACAACAGCCCGTTACTTAATTTGTACTTTTTACCCATTATCACCAGCGCCCTAGCCTTGGGCAGGTTAACTACAATATTGGAAGTATTATTAATCGGCACTTGTTATGTGTATTTAGGTAAAAACGACGTATCTTTCGACGAGCTCTTTTCCCTAAAACAAGGCAGCGTTCTGTTGGCCTGGCTGTTTCCTATGTTGCTGGTGGGTTACGTCACCACCATGTTGTCAGGCGACATCTACCAAGCTTTCAGCCTTATCAAAACCACGGCACAAACCGATGAATTAACCAATCTCTTCAGCCGCAGAGCTTTCATGGAGCTACTGGGAAAACAATTTCAACAAGGCCGGCGCGGGAAATACATTTTTTCTTTAATAATGGCGGACCTCGATAATTTCAAAACCGTCAATGACATTTACGGTCACGAAGCAGGCGACCTCTTATTACAAACCCTCGCCAGCAATTTTCATCGCTGTTTAAGAGGCTGCGACTCCACAGCCCGCTATGGGGGAGACGAATTCACAGTGTTACTACCCAACACCTCCTTAGAAACGGCGGAAATGGTGGCAAAGCGCCTCCAGGAAACAATTATTGCAAGTGGTTTTAGCTATAATGGCAATGCAATTACCACCACTATCAGTGTAGGCGTTGCTTCCTTTCCACAACACGGGGACACCGAAGAAGCATTATTACGGCATGCCGACGAAGCTATGTATGCCAACAAGCGCAAAAGTAAAAAACAAGCCGCACAGTGAGCGGTTCTGTCGCATAAAGTGAGAAGACGTCAAGCAGTCCTGTTCTGTAGACAAATTATCCTCCTAATGTCATAAACTGATTATGAGCCGGCATGCTTTCCCCGGAAACTTATCGAAATTGAAATATAAATTTTTGACTGACCGGGAAGGGGTCGATATGTAAAACCATACATAGCTAAAGTAGGCTTTGACGCCGCCAACAAATGGCCGGGCGAAACGAATAGGGAATGGGGCAGAACGATTGTAATGTCGCCTGAGGTGATCAAGCAAGTCGATGCGATGTGGGATAGCTTATTTAAGACGTGCTGGGTAGGCAAACAGCTTTATCGTTTGCCCGCCATGAATCGATAAAAGCAGTGGGCTGAAAAGCCTACGGAGATAAATAGTGAACAGTTTGGCAAAACCACATCAAGCACGTCATACCGTAGCGGATTACATGAGCTGGCCGGATGCCGAGCGCCTGGAATTGATAGCTGGGGAAATTTATAATATGAGCCCTGCGCCGACTATAAAACACCAAGGCATTGTGGGAGACGTCTTTAACCAGCTAAAACAACAGTTAAAAGGTAAGTCCTGCATTCCTTACGTTGCACCCGTGGACGTGGTCTTATCTGATTATGACGTGGTTCAACCGGACGTATTGGTGGTGTGTGATCCTGCCAAAATAACCGAAAAAAATATCCAGGGAGCGCCCGATCTGGTTGTTGAGGTATTGTCACCTGGCACTGCGCTTAAAGATATGCGCGAAAAAAAATTATTGTATGAACGATCTGGAGTGCATGAATATGTAGTCATCGATCCACTGGAAGAATATGTACAGCGATTCTGTTTACAAAACGATGGTCATTATGGCTCTAGCGACGTCTTTGGACCACACGAAGTGCTGCATTTGCGCAGCTTGCCGGAAATCGAAATACAGTTATGGGAAATATTCGACATGAATCCACCTGAAGCAGAGACGGATTAACTGAATAAAAGTAGCCCGGATGTGTGGGTAGGGCGGAATAGCGTAGCGTATTTCGCCAAATGTTTTATGACCACCTTGCGGCGCAATACGGCTATCGCCTATTGCGCCCTATGGATTGCGTGTTACGCGTTGCAAGGACTCGCCTTCCGTCAAGGCGTGCGGAGACGATTCTAAAGCACTGCGTGAACAGGAAATAAAACATCCTGACATGGCGAAAATCGAAGAACTGTTGCACAGGCAACCTAAAATACCTCTAAAAAAGCAAAACATGTTTTAGACAAAATAATTACTGTGTTTTTCTAGCCATTGACAGGCATAGGTTTTTTTGCTTACATTCTCTCTGAGCTAAAAAGTCATGGGCCGTCCCGGTGAGATTGCCGTAAAAAATTTTATTTTCCCCCCATACCTGTGCTTTGCTTCGTTATAACAAATAAGAACGCAAAAAACAGCGTTCGAAACCCTTTATGCATTTGGCAACTCTCATCTTCCTGCATCGAACCGATCGGCAAATTTTCGACCCATCATAACTACGGAGATTTTTCACATGAACACAATAACAATTCACAAAATCCCGGCCTTGGCTTTCGTCTCAATACTATCTCTGACCACCGGATGCGCCAATTATGGGGGAGGCACATACGGCGGCGGTTATGGGGCGACGGCTGGAACAGCAACTACAACGAGTGCCAATATGGGGTTTGCCGATAATTTGATCAGGAGCGTTAGCCCGCTCCTTAACCCGGCAACCCGAAGATATACCAGCAGCGCCAGCCAATCGATTCGTAGATTAGACATGGAGGCGAAGCGTCAGGAACGCGAAGCCAAAAACATACAGATGCTCGAACAACGCCAGCAACGGATCGATCGGCTCAAGGCGGAAAGGGAAGAAAGGATGGCTGAGCAGAAACGGCGTAGGGATGCTATGACGCCAGCCCAGCGTCAAGTAGCAGCCGAAGCTAGGAAGAAGCAAGATGAAGGAATAGCAAAATCAACAACAACTTCCACATCTAAGTGTGATGATTATCATCGCTATTTAGTAGAGAAATCCTTAGAAAATTATAATGGTAGAGTTAGTTCCAAGATGACAGGATCACAATTAATCCAAGCGACTGCTGTAATCACGAAAGGACGAAGCACTAATGACCCTGAGATGGATGGGATGATCAAAACTATAGTAAATAGCATCTTTCAATTAAAGGACAAAGGCTACAGCGACTCCGAAGTGTTAAAACTTAGTTGCGATTCATAATAAATTTTGGTGGATGCCTCGGCGTGACGAGGTATGGGAGCAGCCGGCAAGGCTGTAAATCTTGGAGGGTGAAAGTCCCTCTACCGTCAGTTGCCCAAAACGGACGGTTAGCATATCCCCTGCTCGGCGAGGTAACAGACCGAGATATGCGGGGACGTAAAAGCCACGGCCGCCCTGTGTACTAGAGATACAGCGGTGGGAGCAATCTGGGTGGCGAGCAAATCTACGGGCCTGAAGATAAAGGAATAATTGCAGCCTCGTCAGTCCGCCCACACAGAAATTGCCGTGTGGATATTGCCAAGCGCCGACCGGCTCATCCCTCCGGGAAGGCCGATGTTCTGTGGGAAGAAATGGGTAGGTGCACCACAGGAGTTGGCCGGGGTAAGGATTCAAGCACGTAGAGAAAGATTTACAGAGATAACGCCGGGAAGGTCCTACTTCCAGCAGGGGCTGACAGCAACCTGCAAAGATCCGCTACTGAGGTTTATCCAAGGTGGTGGAAGGGTTTAGGATTGACGCATGAGTCCGTATGAGCGATGAAGGCAGAGTAACGTCTGCTGACGGAGTGCGAGACACTTCGGCGCAAGAGATAACACCTTGAGCGTGCAAAGGGGCTCTGGGCACTTGATAGATTCTTGAGTAACCGGACATGAAGGGCTGGTTAACAAGTTATAGAAGCGACCTTGGAAGCCGCGTAGGTTGGGTTGCGCTTTTTGCAACCCAACATTTATTGCACAAATGTGTTGGGTTAACGATAAAGCTGTTAACCCAACCTACTCATATCCGATTGCATCTATAACCCCCGGATTCGCGTTAGTCAATCCGCCATGAGCGAAGCCTTGAACCTGATCCCCGCCCGGACTTTTCCAGGCGGTTTTTATGTTCGCTTTTCTTTGACCTTTTATGTTGATATTGGCGGTTTGCTATCACGACCCGTTAGAGCACGAAGTGAAACCGCCTTACTTGTCTAAGTGACTAAACTCCAACAACCGGCTCAACAATCCATTATTTCACCACGCCCCCCAATCCATGACAGAAACCAACCACACACCCCCTCTGGACAACGGCATTGCCGTCATTCACTCCAACAAACTGGAAGAGTTGGGGAATGTGGTGGAGTATTGGCTGCGTGAACATCCTCTGGCTCCGCTGGAAAACGAGGTGTTTCTGGTGCAAAGCAATGGCATGGGGCAATGGCTGCAGCAGAGTCTGGCGCAAAATAGCGCGTTAGGTATCGCGGCTGCAATGACCCTGCAATTGCCCTCGTCGTTTATCTGGAGTGTTTACCGGGCGGTATTGGGCGCGCAGATTCCCAGAGAACAACTGCTGGCAAAAGCGCCTTTGACCTGGCGCTTGTACCGCTTGCTGCCAAGTCTGGTCACCCAGCCGGGTTTTGAGACCCTGGCGGCTTTTCTGGCGGACGATAACACCAGCCGTAAACGCTATCAACTCACCGAACAACTGGCCGATCTTTTTGACCAGTATCAGGTGTATCGTTCCGACTGGATTGCGGATTGGGCAACGGGGCTTGATAGCTTGCGTAATGCGCATGGACAGATGCAGGCTTTGCCCGAACCGCACCGCTGGCAAGCGGCCTTGTGGCGGGCCATATTAACCGATTTGGGCGACTTCACCACACCCTACGCCAGCCGCGCCTCGGTGCATACGCTGTTTATGGATCGCATTGATACGCTGGATCGGCGTCCCGCCGGCATTCCCCGACGGATCATTGTGTTTGGCTTGTCGTCCTTGCCGCAGCAAGCGCTTGAAGTGTTGGCTAAATTGGGAAAATTTTGCCAGATTGTGCTGTTTGTCCATAACCCCTGCCAACATTACTGGGCGGATATTATTGAAGACAAAGAGCTGTTAAAAGCCGAACAGCGCCGCCAAGCCTATAAATCCGGAATGACATCATCCTTGACCGCCGAAGAACTGCACCTTCACGCGCAGCCCTTACTCGCGGCCTGGGGCAAACAGGGGCGGGATTATATCCGTTTACTGGATCAGTTCGATGAAACCCAAAGCTATAAAAACTGGCATTGGCCGGACAGCAAAATCGACCTGTTTAAGGATTACGGCGAAACCAGTCAGCGCTGCCTGTTGCACCAGTTGCAACAGTCGATACTGGATTTGGAGCCTCTGCCGCCGGAACCTGTTGTGCTGCCTGTAGTGGATGAATCGCTGGTGTTTCATGTTGCGCATAGCCCGCAACGCGAGGTTGAAATTCTTCACGATCAGTTATTGGCCCGGTTTAATACGGCGACAGACTTGCATCCGCGCGATGTGATCGTGATGGTGCCGGACATCAATAAATACGCGCCGCATATCCGCGCGGTATTTGGTCAGATAAAGCCCGGCGACGCCCGCTACATACCTTATAGTTTGGCCGACCAGCAACAGCGCGGCCAAAATCCCTTGCTGGTGGCGGTTGAAGCCCTGCTTAATTTGCCGGACTCGCGTTTTGCGGTCAGCGGGTTTCTTGGTCTGCTGGAGGTGCCTGCTTTAAGGCAGCGGTTTGGCATTGATGAAACCGCTATCCCAAAACTGCATCAATGGGTTGAAGAGGCGGGCATCCGCTGGGGTTTAAATGCCCGTCAACGGGCGCAAACCGTCGCGATGCCTGAGCATTTGGAAGCCAATACCTGGCAATTTGGCTTGCGAAGGATGTTGCTGGGCTATGCCGTCGGGGCGGGTGAGGCATTCAATGGGATAGAACCTTACGGTGAAATTGGCGGACTGGAGGCGCAATGGGCCGGTGGCTTGTCTTTTCTGCTGGAAACGCTTGAGAAATACGCCAGCTTGCTACGGCAAGATCAAAATTCCGAGACTTGGCAACACACGCTGCTGGCGCTGCTCGCGGATTTTTTTGTGGACAGCAACGAACGGGAGAGAAAAACGCTAGATATCCTTACCCGTTCTTTAAGCGCCTGGGGACAAGTCTGCCAACAAGCCGGATTAACCCGCACTGACTCCCTGCCTTTAAATGTTGTGCGTGAAGCCTGGCTGTCCGCAGTGGATGAACCCAATCTCCAGCAGCGGTTTTTAAGTGGCCGCGTCAATTTCTGCACCCTGATGCCGATGCGCGCCATCCCCTTTCGTCTGATCTGTCTGCTGGGCATGAACGACGGTGATTATCCGCGCAGTCAACCCGTGCAAAGTTTTGATTTGATGAGTCAGCGCGGACAATATCGCCCCGGTGACCGCTCACGCAGGCAGGATGATCAATACCTGTTTCTTGAAGCCCTGCTTTCGGCGCGGCAACAACTTCACATCAGTTGGGTGGGCCGCAACATTCGCGATAACAGTGAACGGCCGCCCTCGGTTCTGGTTAGCCAATTACGCGATGCGCTGGCTTTGGGCTGGCGATTGGCCGGTAACGATCCGCCTTTACTGAATGCATTAACCGTCGAACATCCGCTGCAACCTTTCAGTAAACAGTATGTGGCCAAAAATCGTGATTCCCGGTTGTTCACTTATGCGGAGGAATGGTTTGAACAATCAGAGCCCATCAGTTTATCCACCCCTGCAACGGCGGCCGGATATGAAAAAGCGTTTACGGTAAGCCTGGAATCGTTGGCGCGTTTTCTGAAAGCGCCGGTAAAAACCTACTGTAACCAAACCCTCAAGTTTGGCTTTGACGAAGAAAACGTAACCAGCGAAGATAACGAACCGTTTGGTTTTAACCACCTTCAACGGTATGTACTGGGCAATGACCTGTTGAGCGCCTTGAAGAGCGAATCCCCAGGCAACACCGGGGCGTTTTTTAACCAACAATACACGGCAATGGCCCGTAAAGGTCAACTTCCCCTCGGCGGTTTTGCCCACTCGGCCTACGCTGGCATTGCCGAGCCGGTCAATCAGGTCTGGCAGCGTTATCAGTCCCTGTTACAGTTATGGCCGACTGAGATTGACCCGCAGGTCATTGATTTGAGTTTTGCGCTACCTGATGGCATTACGGTGCAGTTAACCGGTGAATTAAGCCATTTCCGGCAAGACTGCGATGGCTTAAACACGGGCCTGATTCAGGTAAACGCACAAGCCTTGCTCACCACGGCGGACAAAATCAACTATGCCAACTTGCTGCTGCAATGGATCCAGCATCTTGCTGGCTGCGCCGTTGGCATGAATATAAAGACTCTGGTGATGGGTTTTGATGCCGTGATCGAAATATCCCCCATTACCCAAGCCAATGCACGCGAACAACTCAAAACCCTGCTTGGAGCCTGGTACCGGGGAATGCAAGCGCCCTTGCCGGTTGCCTGCAAAACGGCGTTCGCCTGGTTAGATGCCGCACCTGACAAAGCGCTATATGCCGCGCAATCCCGATACGAAGGCGATGACTGGAATAAGGGCGAAGTGGATTACGATGCCTATCTGGCGCGTTTCTTCCCAAGCTTTGCCAGCTTAAAACCGGAAGCCGCTCAAGATGGTTTTGTGGACTGGGCTAACAAGCTTTACCTCCCGGCATTTAATCAGATCAAGAAACAACAGACTACACAGGCGGCGCAATCATGACCGCCGCAAACCCTTTAAATCCTCTTGATTTTCCGTTGTCCGGCACCCGATTGATCGAAGCCAGCGCGGGAACCGGGAAAACCTATACCATCGCGGCGCTCTATGTCCGGCTCATTCTTGGTCATGGTCAAAATACTCATTTGCCAACGCGTGAATTATTGCCTCCCGATATTCTGGTCGTGACTTTTACTGATGCCGCCACCAAGGAATTACGCGAACGTATCCGTACCCGCCTTACCCAGGCGGCGCGTTACTTTCGGCAACAACCGGTTGATTGTGATGATTTCCTGGAGCCGTTGCGCGCCGGTTATAAGCCCAATGATTGGGCCGCTTGTGCCCGCCGCCTGGAACTGGCCGCCAACTGGATGGATGAATCCTCGGTTTACACCATACACAGTTGGTGTAACCGCATGCTGCAACAACACGCATTCGACAGCGGCAGCCTGTTTCGGCAGGAGGTCAACACCGATGATACGGAGTTATTGAATGAAGTGGTGCGTGATTATTGGCGGACTTTTTTTTACCCGCTGACAGAAACCGCTTGCCGGGCGGCGCTCAAGTTCGCTGCTTCGCCGGAAGAAATGACCAAGTCACTTGCGCCGCTATTGTTTGAAACCGAGGCGTTGGGGCTTGACTGCGCTGACACGGACATTGCGGCGGTATTCAATGACTGGGAGGAATGGGAAAAACAACGAAGCGACCTGGAAACCCAGGCACGCAGGCTATGGTTGAGCGATCAGGAAGACATCGAAACGCTATTGAACAAGGCCTCCGATAACCGCTGGTTAAATGGCAATCAATACCGGCAAGCGACGTTCAAGGGCAAATTGGCTGAAATGGCCTCATGGGCGCAAATGGGCATTACCCAGGATACCGATGCACTGGTTAAATTCGGCCAACAAAAATTGCTGTCGGGACTGGTTAAAGCCCATCAAGACAAAGCGGGTGATTTACAGCATGTGGCTTTTAAAGCCATCGATGATCTGGTCAGCTTTGCGCTGCAAGAAACCGACATTGGCGAAAAACTGACCTTACATGCCATCCACTGGATACGGCATCGTTACGATACCGAAAAACAACGGCTGGCGCGAATGACCTTCGACGATATGCTGACGCGCCTCGATAAGGCGCTGCACGCTGACAACGGCGAGCGCTTGGCCAGCGTGATCCGCCAGCAATATCCGATGGCGTTGATTGATGAGTTTCAGGACACCGACTCCGTGCAATACCGGATTTTTGCCATCCTGTATCCGGCTGGCGCGGATAATGGATCGGGTTGTTTTATGATTGGCGATCCCAAGCAGGCGATCTATTCGTTCCGGGGCGCCGATATCCATACCTATCTCAAAGCCCATCGGGCCACTACGGGCCGGCATTACACGCTGGTTACCAATTTTCGTTCCACTCAAGCCCTGGTAAATGCGGTCAATCAGGTATTTTTTCAAGCCGATCTGCAAGTCGAAGGCGCTTTTCGTTTTAAAAGCGAAACGTCTAATCCGTTACCGTTTATACCCGTCGCTGCCAAAGGCCGTGATGAGCAATGGGTGATCAACGGACAATTGGCTTCAGCCTTAACGCTCTGGCATTGGGACTCGACCGAGGCTATCGGTATGCCGGATTATCGCGAGGGTATGGCAGACGTGACGGCGAGTGAGATTGTGCGGCTGCTCAATTCGGCAAATCAGGGTCAAACCGGGTTTAAATCAACGTCCGGCACTATTCAACCCTTACAACCCTCGGATATCGCCATTCTGGTGCGGAGCGGCACGGAAGCTAAAGCGATACGAAAAGCTTTGGCAAACCGACGGCTTCGAAGCGTTTATCTTTCCGAACGCGATTCCATCTATGCAACCGGCGAAGCGGCTGATGTGTTGATTTGGCTGAAAGCGCTGGCCGCTCCACGCAATGAACGCAATGTGCGCGCGGCTTTAAGCACCGCTACGTTCGGCTGGTCTTATCAGGCGCTCTATCAGTTGACGTTGGATGAACCCGGCTGGGAACAACAATTGGAGCGCTTTCTGGGTTATCAGCAACGCTGGCAGCAAGACGGCATCTTGCCGGCTCTGCGGCAACTGATCAGCGAGTACGGATTGCATGCGCGGCTGTCTTCAGACAATGAAGGCGAGCGTTGTTTAACCAATCTTCTGCACCTGGCCGAATTGCTCCAGCAAGCCAGCAGCCAGCTTGAGGGCGAACAAGCCTTGATCAGGCATTTGGCCGAGGAAATCGCCGCAACCCATCAAGCCGCGGAAGAGAATGTTATCCGGCTGGAAAGCGATGCCAATTTAATTAAGATCATAACCATCCACAAATCCAAAGGCCTTGAATATCCGCTGGTATTTTTGCCTTTTATCTGTAGTTTCAGGGAAATTAGCAGCCGTTACACCACGTATTACCGCTACCATGACGAAAACCAACACGTATGTATTGATTTGAGCAAGGACGATGCCATCAAAAACATAAGCGACCGGGAGCGGCTTCAAGAAGATTTACGTTTGCTTTACGTCGCCATGACCAGGGCAAGGCATGCTTGCTGGCTTGGTTTGGCGCCGGTTAAGAGCGGTAACAGCAAAGCGTGCCAGTTGGAAAAGAGCGCAATGGGATATTTGCTGGCCTGGCAGTCCGGAATGCCAGCCAGTGCTTTAGCTGATCAACTGACTCAACTCAAGGGCGCGTGTGATGACATCGCCATCACCCAATTGCCTGTGACCAGCCTGGATCAATACCTGCCTTCGCAACAGCAGGAAGCCGTGGAATTACCGCTCAAATCGACCGCCAGTATTGCCGATAACTGGTGGATAGCCAGCTACAGCGCTTTGCAGGTTGAAGATAAAAACACTGTCCAGGCTATTGACCTCAATCAGACCCATGCGCCCGAAACCGCTCACGATGATAAGCAGAACGATGAAGCCGATATGTCCGGTGGGGCATCAACAACAACCTTGTCCGGGATTCATGGTTTGCCAAGGGGCGCAGGTCCGGGCGTGTTGATGCACGATTTATTGGAACAGTGCGGGCAGCATGGCTTTAAAACCATGCAGTCGTCCCCTGATTTACGCCAGCAACTGATCGAAAAAATCTTCAGTCCCAATATATGGGATGACAAACGCAGCATCATTTCCATGGCATTAACGCAATGGCTAACCATGCCATTGCTGGAAAATGAAAATGTTAGTTTGAAAGATCTTAGTCTTGACCAATATCAAGCGGAGCTGGAGTTTCTCATTGGCGCCGACGATGTAAACGTACAAACCCTTGATCGATTGGTCACTCAATATACGTTTGCCGGTAAAGCGCGGCCACGCTTATTGCCCACTCAAGTGAACGGGTTATTGAAAGGCTTTATTGATCTGGTGTTTGTCCATAACCAGCAATACTACGTAGTTGACTACAAGTTTAATTGCCTTGGCAACAATGATGACGCATACACCTTGGAAGCAATGGAAACGGCGATGTTGGCCAAACGCTATGATTTGCAGTATGCGCTGTACTTGTTGGCCCTGCATCGATTGCTGAAAGCAAGGCTGGGCGTCCGTTATGATTACGACACCCATGTAGGCGGCGGCCTGTATCTTTTTTTGCGGGGCTCAAAAAACCCCTCTGGCGGCAGGATGTTTGACAAACCGTCCCGGCTATTGATTGAGGGTTTGGATAGCCTGTTTTCAAGCTCAGCCATCAACGGAGAAATGGCATGACCAATGGGCTATCCGTACTTAAAAATATCGACAAATGGATTAGCCTTGGCTGGTTGAGTCATTTGGATAGGGCTTTTGCGCGCTTTCTCCTGGATCAGGAAACTGCGGCGAGTGATCCGGTGCTCTGGGCTGGCGCGCTGGTCAGCCATCAACTGGGCAGGGGGGAAGTGTATCTGGATCTGGAAAAACTTTGTCAGCAACCCGGTTTGACGCTGGCTGTTCCCAATGATGACGCCTGGCAGCCCGAGATTGATAATGATGCGGAAGCCATTGCCGAATTGCCGGTAATCAACGCATATAATCTGGAGCAGTGGAAAACAGCTCTGAGCCGGTCATTGCTGGTCGGGTTGGGTCAGGGCAACACGCCATTGGTGTTGGACGGTAACCGTTTATATTTAAGGCGTTATTGGCAGTATCAGCAAATACTGGATAAATCCATTCAACAACGTTTGCAGCCGGTCAGGGCCCATTTGCCCAAGGCGTTGCAAGCGCAATTAACGGCTTTGTTCCCTGTCAGCCCGGAAAATCCCGACTGGCAAAAAATGGCCTGCGTTTTAGCGCTGCGTGCCCGCTTCGCCATTATTACCGGCGGTCCCGGTACTGGTAAAACCACGACATTAACCAAGCTGTTGGCTTTGTTGATTATGCTGGCTAATGGCGAGCCCAATAATACCCGTAAACTTAACATCTTGCTGGCCGCCCCGACCGGAAAGGCCGCAGCGCGGGTCAGCGAATCGATCCGCAAGGCTTTGGAGCATCTGGAGATTCCTGACGGCATTAAGGCGGGCATCCCCAAGAAAGCGAGCACGCTGCACCGGTTGCTGGGCAGTCGTCACGACTCCCGGCGCTATGTCCATCACCGGAACAATCCCTTGGTGGCAGACATTGTCATCGTTGATGAAGCCTCCATGATTGATTTGGAAATGATGGCTTCACTGCTGGATGCGCTGCCGGACTCCACCCAATTAATACTGCTGGGAGATAAGGATCAATTGGCTTCCGTTGAAGCGGGTTCCGTGATGGGGGATCTATGTCGCGGCTCAGAAAACGTAGCTTACGATGAACAAACCAGAAAATGGATCAGGCCCTACATTGACGAACCGCTCGGTGAACCCATGACCGTGGGTTCTGCAATTAACCAGCAAACCGTTGTGCTTCGCTATAGTTACCGTTTTGGCGAGCACAGCGGAATCGGGCAATTAGCCAAGGCCGTCAATTCAGGAAATTCTGCACAGGCTCAAGTCATCCTGAATGACTCTGAACATTATCGGGATATTCACCGGATAGTGCTGACTGACCCAGCAGATAAGCGTTTAAAGCAATTAGTGTCGGCAAATCCCGGTTTGCCGGACGAAGGTAAACCTGAGAGCCGACAGGGCTACGGATATTATCTTGATGTTATCGATAAAAAACGCCCGGCGGTTAGTGCTCACTATTCTCAATGGGCACAGCAAGTACTGGCTGCTTTTGATACGTTTCAGGTTCTCTGCGCCCTGCGCCGGGGCGTCTGGGGCGTTGAGGGCTTGAATCAGCGCATCGAACAGTGGTTGTTTCCCAGGCAAAAGCCAAGCCTTTGGTATGAAGGCCGCCCGGTTATGATCACGCGCAACGACTACAACCTGGGATTGATGAACGGCGATGTGGGCATCACGCTTAAAGACAGCACAGGGAAACTGCGGGTGGCTTTTCCGTGCGAAAACTCAGGCGATGAGGTGAAGATTTTATGGATATCACCCATGCGGTTGCCGGATGTGGAAACCGCGTTTGCCATAACGGTGCATAAGTCCCAAGGCTCCGAGTTTAATCATGTGGCGTTGATCCTGCCTGAAACCAAAAGCCAGGTGCTCACACGGGAACTGGTCTATACCGCAGTCACCCGGGCAAAAGAAAATTTCACCTTGCTGGAAAGCCGCGCGGATATTTTTAATCAAGCTATTTTGTCGACCTGCAAATAAACTCAACCCGGACGGGCGGTTTTGCCCTGCAACGCCTTTTAGAATTGCCCCGGATTCGATAATACTTGACCGGGTTATAATATCTCACACACAGAGACAGGCCGACGAGATGCTGCAGCCCGAAGAATCGCCCCCCTTAAGGCGATTTCCAAGAATGAATATACCCAAATTGTGCAGGATTTTTGTTCATTTTCAAGGCGTAAAAAGGTGCGCATAGCTGGCTATGTAATCCTTTTTACAACGCAGACAATGGGCAAAAAGACTAGCAAGTTGGGTATATTCTTTGCCGGAAATCGCCTAAGTAAACGCTATCGCTGGTTCGTCACCCTGACGGTTATTTTGGCAACGTCGGCCATGGTGGTTGAAGCGACTATCATCAATGTCGCCATTCCTTCGATTATGCGCCACTTCGCAATGAGCCAGGATACGGCGCAATGGTTATCGACCGGTTTTCTCGGCGCGATGGCGGCGACCATGTTGCTGGCTTCCTGGTTTGAAGAGGCCTTCGGTCACCGCCGCACTTATATGATTGCCCTTACCCTGTTTGTTTTTTCTTCCCTGCTGGGCGGTCTCGCCGATAACAGCGCCCTGCTCATTGTTGCCCGAATTCTTCAGGGAGCGATTGCCGGACTTATTCAGCCGCTCGGCATGGTCGCCATTTATCGTGTTTTTCCGGAATCCGAGCGCGGCAAGGCGATGTCTATTTTCGGCTTGGGCGTAGTGCTGGCTCCTGCTTTGGGTCCAGCGGTCGGCGGTTATCTGGTTGATGTGTTTAGCTGGCGAGCCATTTTTTTCGTAACAGTGCCTGTCTGCACGTTGAGTGCGCTGTTAAGTTCGCGTTATTTGCCGGGCCGGGAGGCTTCGCATCAACGCCGGCCTTTTGACTGGTTCGGCTGTCTTCTGCTCGCCCTGTTTCTGGCCAGTCTGTTAATGGGTTTCGCGGCCGGCCATAAACAGGGCTGGCTGTCCATTGGTTTTCTTGTGCGTCTGGCCGTGACATTGAGCCTCGCGGTTGGTTTTGTCGTGCTCGAATCGAAACTGACGCACCCGTTGCTGAATCTCAAGCTGTTGATGACTACCCGCTTTGCCGCAGCGACGGTTGTGGCTTTTATCTATGGTATCGGGTTGTATGGCTCGACCTACCTTATCCCATTGTTTGTCCAGACGGTAATCCATTACGATGCCGGACAATCCGGCATGTTGCTGCTGCCGGGAGGCATCTCACTGGCTTTGAGCATTTCCCTGGCAGGCTATTTGATGGATCGCTTTCCGGCGCATTGGCTGGTGCTCATTGGCCTGGTATGTTTTGCCACCTCCTTTCTGCTCCTGGCTTCCACAGGAAGTCATGCATCCTTTCTTGCCATGGCAACGTGGATCGTGAATGACCGTATTGGCCTGGGGTTGACAATTCCTTCCCTGAATATGGGGGCGCTTAAAGCGGTGGCATCTGAGCATCTCTCACAGGCGTCCGGGGCCGTAAATTTTTTCCGCCAGTTGGGTGGCGCAATCGGCGTCAACGTGCTGTCGATCCTGCTTGATTGGCTGAGTTTACGTGGAATTCAACTGGGGCAGACAACGTTAAAGGCTCATGATGCGGCGTTCAGCAACGGTTTTACCGTGCTGGCAGGCGTATTCTTATTGGCCATTTATCCAGTCTGGCGTATGCGGGAAAAAACGATACAACCGGATTTGAGTAGGTTGGGTTAACAGCTTTATCGTTAACCCAACACATTGGCGCGTGAAATGTTGGGTTGCAAAAAGCGCAACCCAACCTACGCTGCTAAAAAGACAAATCTTCAATCCAAAGCCCAGGCCAATAGATTCAATGGTTATCGTCACGGAAAATTGCGGCAAATGCAAATATACCGATTGTGTCGATGTGTGCCCGGCTGATGCTTTCCGGGAAGGCAAAACTATGCTGGTGATAAATCCAGACGAGTGCGTCCGGTGTACTGCATGCATACCGGAGTGTCCAGTGGGTGCTATATTTACGGTTGGAGAATTAGCCTCGGACAATGCGGGAAAACAAAGGGCAGAAAAATGGGCGGCAATAAACCGTAAATTTTCAGCGCTGTGGCCAACAATTACCAAAATAAAAAAAACCGAACAATCTCAGTCGGATAGTTGCAAATCAACCCGTAAGGCGCAATAGGCGATAGCCGTATTGCGCCGCATGAAAGGCATAATTCTCCTCCTCTACTTTGTTTCTTTGTTACAATTTGGGGGTAATGAGGATTAACAATGCCTGACTATCGCCGTTACCGCATTCCAGGCGGCACTTATTTTTTTACCGTCAATCTGTTGGAGAGGTATCCTAATGACCTACTGATCCGCCATATTGATGTCCTTCGGCAAGCAGTCAAAGAAACCCGTAAATGCTGGCCTTTTTACATTGATTCTTGGGTGGTTCTTCCTGACCACTTGCATTGTATTTGGACACTACCTGGTGCCGATGATGATAATTCCAACCGCTGGCGAGTCATTAAACAAACGTTCTCCAAGGCAATGCCCATGATCGAACGGCCCTCCGTCGTCCGTGTTGCCCGAGGCGAGCGAGGAATTTGGCAACGGCGATTTTGTGAGCATACGATTGTTGATGATGCCGATTATGCGGCGCATGTCGATTATTGCCATATCAACCCGCTAAAACATGGCTTGGTTAAACAGGTGGCGGATTGACCTTATTCGACATTTCACCGGGATGTGGCAAGAGGGCTTTATTCGATTGACTGGGCAACTTCAATACTCTTGCTTGATGTTGAAGGGGAACGTCGTTGAACTCATGCGGCGCAATACGGCTATCGCCAATTGCGCCCTATGTATTGCAACTTATTGAGTTGAAAAAGTCCTGGCGAGGGGCAAGGGGTTCAAGTTCAAAGCTTTGTTCATGGCGGATTGCCTAATGTGAATCCGCCTGACGGAATAGGGGTTTGGGGGGTATTGTTAATTTGCATATATAAGGTTGCTATCAAAATTAAAACAGGTTAGTCTCCAACTCAACAGATTGCCGGTGTGGCGTTATACACCGGCACTTGAAAATTAATAGACACCTTAAAGGTGTCTGCTTTTGGTTAGGCTGTAATGGCAAAATTAGCTGGCGATAAATTGATATTTTTTTGCTTTAAACTTAACTTTTTGTTAAAGTTCAATTCGAAAAAGATATTCCTAAGTATCTAAGCACAAAGCATCAAGAGAACATCAAATATGGTAATCATCAATTTTTCAAACACTAAAAGAGAGGCTTTCTTGCGTGGATTTGAAAAAGGACTTGCTGCTCCTGTCATGTTGTTTGGTCATTTTCAAGCGCCAAATATAGACCCGATCCCTCAAGTTACCATTCAGTCTATCGAGATAGGAGAGGCAATGGAAAATGATTGGAAGGCAATCGGAACTGATTTGCGTAATGTAATCGAGCATCATGGCGAAGAATACACCTCAAAAACGACAAGCTAATCATCAGGCTGTTGCTGCAACACAAACAGTTACCCATTATCAAGGTGCAGTTCCTCCACCAGAAATATTGCGTGGCATTGACGAAATTGTTCCCGGTGCTGCTGCAAGGCTTATTGCATTAGCCGAGCAAGAATCCAATCATCGCAGAAGTCTTGAAGTCAAGGCCATCGAAGCAAATATTGCTTCGCAAGTAGCACAGGCGCAAATAAACGAGCGACAGACAAAGGCAATCTTTCGAAGCGATATGATAGGTCAGATTGCCGGATTTTTGGTTTGTTTGTGCTGTATCGGGGCAGCAGTTTATCTTGGGCTTAACGGACATGATTGGCTTGCCGCCGGTATAGCCGCTATTCCTACGGCGGCGTTGATTAAGGCTTTTGTATTGACTAAAAATAAGTAACGCACTTAATTTCATATGCTAAAAATTAATATTCCCGTTTAGTGTTGGTTAAGCCGTCATGCATAATTTCACGGCCGTACGGCGGATACTCAACCCGCCCTACGTAAGGTGGAACGCATCTCGGTTCCACCTTACGTATGCACCATTAGGCCGCCATCTCAAACAATGTTAGCCAGATAGGGTACGCACCGCGTACCTTTTGAGGGCTTGATTTATAGGAACGCTTTGATTAAAGGTACGCAATGCGTACCCTACGAAAACCCGTAACCTGTAAGATACACGGTAACCCGGTAAGGCGCAATAGGCGATAGCCGTGTATTGCGCCGCATGGAAGGCATAATTGTCCTCGCCCTGACGCATGAAATAAAAACATCTAAAAAGCAACCCACTGCATCGTATATAACATTTATTTACAGCCTCAATCTTTTAAAAACCGTAACCCCTCTTTATCAATATCCACTTTGATAGTGTCGCCCGCTGCAAAATTACCTGTCAGTATTTCTTGCGCCAACGGATTTTCCAGTTGCTGCTGTATGGCTCGTTTCATCGGTCTGGCGCCGTAAACAGGATCAAATCCTGCCTCGCCTAACAAATCCAGCGCCTCGTCGGTGATTTCAAAACCGATTTCCCTGTCCAGGAGCCGTTTACGGAGTAGCCCAATTTGAATTGCAGAGATGGCTCTGATTTGTTCGCGTCCTAATGGATGAAAGACCACGGCCTCGTCGATACGATTGATAAATTCCGGTCTAAAATTCTGGCTGACTTTTTCCATCACAGCCGCTTTCATGACAGGATAAAGCGCTTCGCCTGCCAGCTCCTGAATGATGTCCGACCCCAGGTTTGAAGTCATCACGATAACCGTATTTCTAAAATCAACAGTTCTGCCTTGTCCATCGGTCAAGCGGCCATCGTCCAAAACTTGCAGCAAAACATTGAAGACATCAGGATGCGCTTTTTCGATTTCATCCATCAAAATAACCGAATAAGGTTTACGCCTGACCAGCTCGGTTAAATATCCGCCTTCTTCATAACCGACATATCCTGGAGGCGCGCCAATCAGACGGGCGACAGAATGCTTTTCCATAAACTCGGACATATCAATACGCACCATCGCATCGACTGTATCAAACAAAAATTCCGCCAGGGCTTTGCACAATTCAGTTTTACCCACGCCGGTAGGGCCCAGGAATAAAAATGAACCATTGGGGCGATTGGGGTCCGATAATCCGGCCCTGGACCGGCGTATAGCATTGCTGACGGCTCTAAGCGCTTCATTCTGGCCGACGACCCGATTACCTAAGTATTCTTCCATGCGCAATAATTTGTCGCGTTCGCCCTCCATCATTTTAGAAACGGGTATTCCCGTCCATTTTGAGACGACTTCGGCAATTTCTTCTTCGGTGACTTTATTACGCAATAAGGTCATTTTTTGGGTTTCAGTCGGTGCCGCCATGGTCAGTTGTTTTTCCAGCGCGGGAATAATGCCGTACTGCAACTCTGACATGCGCGCCAAATCATTGGATCGGCTTGCAACTTCCAGTTCCGTTCTGGCATGCTCCAGTTTTTCCTTAATGGATGCTGAGCCTTGCAATGAGGCTTTTTCCGCTTTCCAGATTTCTTCCAGCTCAGAATACTCTTTTTCCAGTTCGGCAATTTCCTCTTCCAGAATTTCCAGGCGTTTTTTGGAAGCGGGATCCTGTTCTTTTTTCAGCGCCACCTGTTCAATTTTCAGTTGGATCAACCGCCTGTATAACCTATCCATCTCTTCCGGCTTGGAATCAATTTCCATACGGATGCGGCTGGCCGCTTCATCTATCAAATCAATGGCTTTATCCGGCAACTGCCGGTCAGCAATGTAACGGTAAGATAAAGTCGCCGCTGCAACAATGGCTGGGTCGGTAATATCGACACCGTGATGCACTTCGTATTTTTCTTTCAAGCCACGCAGAATAGCAATGGTGTCTTCAACGGAAGGTTCATCGACCAATACCTTTTGAAAGCGGCGTTCCAGGGCGGCATCTTTTTCAACATATTTACGATACTCGTCCAGCGTGGTCGCGCCTACGCAATGCAATTCGCCACGCGCCAGGGCGGGCTTTAACATGTTGCCCGCATCCATTGCGCCTTCTGCCTTGCCTGCGCCCACCATGGTATGCAGTTCATCAATAAACAGGATTACCTGACCTTCCTGTTTGGCAAGATCATTTAAAACGGCTTTCAGGCGTTCTTCAAACTCACCGCGAAATTTGGCGCCGGCGATTAATGCCGCCATATCCAAAGCCAACACTTGTTTGCCTTTAATGCCTTCCGGCACTTCGCCATTAACAATGCGTTGCGACAGGCCTTCAACAATGGCTGTTTTGCCTACGCCGGGTTCGCCGATCAGCACGGGGTTGTTTTTAGTGCGCCGTTGCAACACTTGAATAGTGCGGCGAATTTCATCATCCCTGCCGATAACGGGATCAAGTTTGCCTTGCGCCGCGCGCTCTGTCATGTTGATAGTGTATTTATTCAAGGCTTGACGTTGGTCTTCAGCATTCGCGTCATCGACCACCTGACCACCGCGCATTTTTTCTATCGCTATTTCGACATTCTTCTTGATGACGCCGGCTTTTTTGAGCAGATCATTTAAAACACCTTTTTCCTCACAAGCGGCTAATAGAAACAGCTCGCTGGAGATGAAGGTGTCATTCCGCTTTTGGGCCAGTTTATCGGTTAAGTTCAGCAGCCTGGACAGTTCGTTCGAGATTTGGACATCGCCGCCCGAGCCGCTGACGGTGGCGATACGCGCTAGCTCCATAAGTAGTTCCGTGCGGAGCATTTGCGTATTAACGCTAATCTGGGCAAGCAAAGGCTTGATGCTGCCGCCTTCCTGATCGAGTAAGGCGATCATAAGATGGACGGGTTCAATAAACTGGTGGTCTTTTCCCAAGGCCAGACTTTGTGCATCAGCCAATGCTGATTGAAACTTGCTGGTTAATTTGTCCATCCGCATGGTTCTTACCTTTTAAAAAGTTTTTAAGTTATTGACAATATGAGGCCGGAGCGGACGCTTTTCAAGCGGGCTTTTGCTTTTGTATTTAAAATCCAAACAATAAGGTTGCTCATGGTTGAAGTTATAGAATATGGCTACTGGGCAATGAGGCAGACTTAACCGTTTGTCCTAAGCATTGTGTCTGGGTAGATCCTAATTGACCGGTGAACGGCTATTTTTCAAGTCCCCAACAGCGCCAGGAGCTCTTCTTTTGAAGGTAGCCCTGAACGGGCCCCTATTTTTGTGCAGCACAGCGCTCCGGCGGCGCTTGCGTATCGCAAACTATCAAGCCAATTAATGCGTGAGGAAACCGCAGCTGCAAACGCGCCATGAAAAGCATCGCCTGCACCCGTCGTATCAATGGCATTGACAGGAAAAGCCGATAACGCGCCTCGTTCTGACCCGCGTTGCCAAATCAGGCCTCTTTCGCCCAGGGTGATGACGACAGTTGGTGAAACTTCCGCTAATCGGGTCAAGGCAGTTTCTTCATCCCCCGTCAATTGGCAGGCAAATTTTTCGGAACACACCAGATAATCCACTTTTTCCATTAAAGCGAGTGTTCCGCTGTGCACGGAACCGGCATCCAGTATAGTGGCAATCCCTTCTTTTTGTGCGCGTTCAAGCAGGGATAGGGATAAAAAAGGTTCGTGACCATCGAACAAAACGGCTTTGGGCATGATAGAAGAAAAATCAATAGTCCCCGAAGCTAGCGCTCTTGTATCTCCTTTGTAATTGATCAGTGCCCGTTTTCCGTCCGGTTTGACTAATACCGTGGACAGCGGGGTAGGGGAGGTGCCGCGACTAATGAGGTCTGCATTAACACCCAATCCAACGAGTTCCTGATAATGCTTTTCGCCGTAAAGATCCTGTCCAAGATAGCCGGAAAATGCGGATTTAAAGCCTAGTTTTGCAACGGTCACGGCGGCATTGGCAGCGGGACCCCCTCCGCAGCTGACAAATCCTCCGGCAACAATTTTTTCATCCTCGGCGGGATGGTGGTCAACCGAAAACACGAGGTCGTATGAAGCGTGACCCACGCAAAGGACGTCAATGTGAACCGGGGAATTAGTCATGAAAAAATAAGACAAAATTTAGATGGTTAAAAAATCGTAACTGCTCAAAAGTTGGGCAATAGAAAGCAGAGACTACGGATTTGGCTGAAAAATACGGATAAAAAAGAGCATTAAATTCGTTCCAATCCATCATGTAGCGCTGTCTGTGTTCTCATAACAGACTGAGTGGCCACAAAAAACTAATCGCAGGCATCCGTCTTGATTTGTCGCGCGGATAGTTCTGCAATTGAAAGACATTCATCCATTGAGTGGAATTAATAACAGATGATGGCTTGTTCAGAAAATAACCTTGCGCCATATCTCAGCCGTAATCCCTAAGTCTAGCCAGTATCTCCTTGCTTTCAACGCCTTCTGCAGTAACTGCAAACCGAGGCTATGTGCCAGATTAATAGCTGTTTTAACAAGGCTCGCGTCAGTTTCGTTGTTCATGATATTTAACAAACGGCTTGTCTATTTTGAGCTCTTTCAGTGACATTTTGCAGAGATAAGAAAATGATAAATAACCTGTCCAAAAATCATCAATTAAAAACTGTTAGCCCATGCCATGCAACCGAATCATTATTTCCAGCGCGCTATCAGGATCTTTCATAATCGATCCTTCAGTAACTGCCGACATAATCCATTCGGGTTTAATATGTGCGGGAGTCGCTACGTCGGCGATAAGATCGGGGAATTCAGGATCATGTAAATCTTTAGACGGCAAATTAATCTGAGACAATCGTCAATATCATGACGCTCTCCTTTTCTCTGCATGCGAATTTTATAGCCCTTTTAACAGATCCTTTTTAACATCATCAATTTGTTCCAGACCCACTGAAACCCTGACCAAGCCATCTTTAATACCTGCGGCAGCCCTGGCTTCAGGAGTCAATCGGCCATGCGTGGTCGTCGCCGGGTGCGTTATGGTGGTTTTGACATCGCCCAGATTGGCAGTAATTGATATCATTTCAGTCGCATCGATCAATTTCCAGGCCTGTTCCTTGCCTCCGCTTAACTCAAAGCTGACAATGCCGCCGAATTGGCTTTGTTGACGTTTTGCCAATGCATGCTGTGCATGGGAGGGCAACCCGGGATAGTGTACTTTGGCAATACCGGGCTGTTGTTCCAGCCACTTTGCCAACTCAAAGGCATTGTCGCAGTGCGCTTTCATTCGGATGGCCAAGGTTTCCAATCCCGATAAAAATATCCAGGCATTAAACGGACTCATCGTTGCGCCGCCGGTACGCAGATAGGGATAAATCGCCTTTTCAATGATTTCATCACTGGCGATAACCGCGCCGCCTACGCAACGCCCTTGGCCGTCTATGTATTTGGTTGCTGAATGGATGACAATATCGGCACCCAAATCAAAAGGTTTTTGCAGCACAGGCGTACAAAAACAATTGTCAACGATCAGTAAGCAATTATGCGCACGGGCGATCGTGGCCAGTGCGGAAATATCGGCGATTTCAATTAATGGATTGGAGGGTGTCTCCAGAAATAAAAACCGGGTGTTCGGTTTGATGGCCGACTCCCAGGCGGCGGTATCTATCAAATCAACAAAATCGGTTTCAACGCCAAATTTTGCGAAATAATTCTGGAACACCAATACAGTGTTGCCAAAAACGCCGCGAGAACATACGACATGGTCTCCCGATTTAAGCAGACCCATGCCAACGGCCATAACCGCAGCCATGCCCGATGCGAATGCCAGACAGCGTTCGCCATTTTCCATATAGGCCAATCGTTCCTGAAAGGCATTTACCGTTGGATTGGTGAAGCGGGAATAAATATTGCCCGGTTTTTGCCCGGTAAAGCGCAAAGCGGCTTCTTCGGCACTTTTAAAGACATAACTGGAAGTCGCAAAAATCGGTATGCTGTGCTCATCTTCATGAGTGCGCTTATGCCCGGCTCTTATTGCCTGAGTTTCGAGAGAATAGTCATTCCAGTTAATGTCTTTCATATATGAGGTTCAAGTTAAAAGGTGAAGGGTGCAAGGCTAGCTGGTATTGCATTGAGTGTCAGGTATGTGTTCCTTTCACCTTTTGCCTTGCACCTGTCATAACATTTCAATAATTGATTTTTCGGAGTTGCGTTCGGCCTGGGCGTTGTCATTTCGCAGCGCCTCGGTCCGCTCCAGATAGGCGTCATCAATATCGCCGGTAATATATTCCTTGCTGAAGCATGAGGTATCAAAATGACGGATACTGGGGTTGCCTTTACGGACTGCCTCAATAAGGTCCTCCAGATCCTGATATATTAAGCGATCCGCGCCTATTGCCTCGCAAACCTCATCCTCGGTGCGATCATGGGCGATCAGTTCGTGCGCGGCTGGCATATCTATACCGTAAACATTGGGATAGCGGACGGGTGGCGCGGCAGACGCAAAGTACACTTTTTTGGCGCCCGCATCCCTGGCCATCTGGATAATTTGCGCGGAAGTTGTTCCTCTCACCACCGAATCGTCAACCAGCAAAACATTTTTGCCATCAAATTCAAGGCCAATGGCATTAAGTTTTTGCCGGACTGATTTTTCGCGCATTTTCTGCCCGGGCATGATGAAAGTCCGGCCGATATAACGGTTCTTCATAAACCCTTCGCTGTATTTCACGCCCAGCTTGTTCGCCATTTGCAAGGCAGCCGTCCTACTGGTGTCGGGTATTGGAATAACGACATCGATATCATAGTCAGGCCATTCTCTAAGCACTTTTGCTGCCAGTTTGTCGCCCATGCGCAGGCGTGCTTTGTAAACCGAAATATCGTCAATAAAAGAGTCCGGCCGGGCAAAATAGACATATTCAAAAATGCAGGGGCAATGGTCTATTACTTCAGAACACTGCTTAGTATGCAACACTCCGGATTCTTCAATAAAAACGGCTTCACCCGGATCTATGTCCCGGATAAGGTTAAAGCCCAGCACATCGAGCGCAACACTTTCGGAGGCAATCATAACGTCTGGCCCCAACTCGGTTTCCCTTGACCCAAACACCACGGGCCTTATCCCGTGGGGGTCTCTAAAACCCAAAATCCCAAAGCCTGCGATCATAATAACAACCGCGTAAGCGCCACGGCAGCGCCGGTGAACACCGGATACTGCCTGAAAAACATCATCGACACTTAAATGAAGTTTGCCCAGAGTTTGTAGCTCATGGGCAAAAACATTTAACAGGACTTCAGAATCAGAATCGGTATTGATATGCCGTTGATCTTCTACGAACAGGGCTTTTTTCAACTCCTCGGTATTGGTTAAATTACCGTTATGCGCGAGCGTTAGGCCAAAAGGGGAATTAACATAGAAGGGTTGGGCTTCCGCGGAACTTGTGCAGCCCGCTGTTGGATAGCGGACGTGGGCTATGCCCATGTTGCCCTTTAACTTTAGCATTTGGGCGTTGGTGAACACATCGCGCGTCAAGCCATTGTCTTTGCGCAAGTGTAAGCGCCCGTATTCACAGGTGACAATGCCTGCCGCATCCTGGCCCCGGTGTTGCAAGACTGTCAGCGCGTCATAGAGCTCCTGATTAACAGCATGATGTGAAACGATTGCAGCAATACCACACATTATTTTACCCGGCTCTAAAAGTTGTTAACGATAATGAATATATTCAGCCAGCCCTGACGGAATATGGTCTCGTAACCAAATGGCGCCTGTTTGATAAGGGGGCAGCAATTTTGAGTCTTTCCACCAAAGATCATCCGGTAAAGCAGTCAACCCAGCCAGCATGACCAGAATCACAACCAGGAGCATGCCATGTGCGATGCCAAAAATCATCCCGCCCAAGTAATCCGAAAACGTCAGGTTGTCTGTTTTAATTGACTCACCCAAAATCATGCGAATTACAACACCAACAATCAGGGTTAACAAAAACAACAATGCAAAAGATGCGGCAATCTTAGGCACGGAATCATTAATTGACGCCTCAAGAAAAACAGAAAATCCCCGGCTTAAGATTAAACCAACCCCGGTTGCCAGAATCCAGAGCAGCAATGAATAAAGTTCCAGGCTAAAGCCGCGCAACATCCCTTTAATCAACCCAATGGAAATCAATCCGATGATGACATAGTCTATCCAGATCATTATTATTTCCGAGTTGCAGGGTTCACTATTTTCATTGACGCATAGCACATTATTCAGCGATCAAAATTGAGGGTATTTTTTGGCTGTCCAATTTTGCTTTCATCTCGATAGCGCGTTTCTTTTCAAGCACAGGGCCCACTTTAAGGCGATATAAGCCTTTGGTCGTATCCAGTGTCACCGGCATCCCTTGTTTACGCAAGGTTTCCATGAGTGCCGTGGCATTTTCCTTTTTACTAAAAGTGCCGGCCTGAATAGACCAGCGACTAAATTCAGAGCTTGATTTTGTTGTTTTAACAGCGGACTTTTCTGTGCTGTTAACCGGTGACGTAGTCGATGGTTTTACTTTTGAGGCTGGTTTAGCGGCACTCGCGTCAGTTTTTTTCAGCGGTTTCTTAGATGCCTCAACATCAGTATTTGCCTCAAAAGCCTGGGGCTTGGTTGATTTTTGCTTGGCTAATTCAGATTCGGAAGGGGCTTTTTTTGATTTTATTGGTTTAATCGTTTCTTCTACAACACCGGTGTCCAAAGACGGAGATGAACCCTTTTTTACGGGTTCGTCAACGGCTTGTTCGTCCCCGTCTTCGGAATCGGCCGGGGGTTCATCATCCAAGGACACATCAGAGCTAAGCTGATTGTTTGCTGACAGTTCGGCCTCTTCTTCAGTGTTCACTACCGTTTCAGAACCTGAATCAGGGGCTTTTAACACATGGTCAGCACTGGTCGGTAATTTATTGGCAGACACTTCACCCGTGTTAACCGGTGTTGCAGGAATGCTCAGTTCACTGATTGATTGGCCACTATTATCGACGGGGTCATCGAACAGCATAGGAATAAAAATAGCCGCCAGAGCCGTAACAACTACAGCGCCAATCAACCGTTGTTTTAATTCTTGATTCATATTGTCAGTCCACCTTTTTCAAATTCATTCAAACAATCAGACACTAAAAAGAAGGATCCAAAAACCAGCAGTAAATCATCTTCTAACGACTGGCTTTTAGCTGCGTTATAAGCTTGCGCAAAACCGGTGAAGCCAAAGGATACCCGGGCAACCGGACTTTGTGAAAAAATTTCACGCATAATGGGTTCCGAAGCCGCCCTTGGGTTGGTTAACGGTGCAAAAAACCAGTCGTAGACCACCGGATTCATGATCTCGAGCACGCCTGCTATGTCCTTGTCTTTCATCATTGAAAAAATTGCGTGTATCCTTTTTCCCGGAAAAGCCATTGCCAGATAATCAACCAAGGTTTTGACAGCTTCCGGATTATGTCCAACATCTAATAGCGTCGGAATTTTATCATTAATTAGTTGAAAGCGGCCTAGTAAATGGCTGTTTTTAAGTCCAATACGAATGGACTCGTCGCTAACCGGCAGAATTTTTGCCAATGTTTGAACAGCTGAAATAACTGCTGAGGCGTTTCGGTATTGATGCTCGCCTTTTAAACCCGGCTCAGGCAATTCGCAAATGTGCCGGTCACCTGAAAACCAATCCCAAGTTTCAGCTTGCTTTTTATAATAAAAATCCTTGCTTATGCAATAGAGCCGGGCATCTTTGTCAATTGCGCATTGCACCAAAGATTTGGGGGGATCGCAATCTCCCACGATAGCCGGAGTTTCCGCCCGGAATATGCCGGCTTTTTCCCGCCCTATCGCTTCGCGCGTGGCCCCCAGCCAATCAATATGATCAATACCGATACTGCTTATCAACGCCACATCGGGGTTGATAATATTAACGGCATCAAGCCGGCCGCCCAACCCCACTTCGAGCAATTGGATATCCAACCTTGAACGGCAGAATATATCAAGCGCGGCTAGTGTGCCGAATTCAAAGTAACTTAATGAGGTATTGCCCCGAACCGATTCTACTCTTGAAAATGCTTCGCAAATCACTTCATCGGATACCGGCTTGCCGTTTATTTTTATTCTTTCGTTATATTTCAAAATGTGGGGGGAAGAGTAAGCGCCCACGCGGTAGCCCTGTGCCCTGTATATCGCCTCAAGATAAGCGATACATGACCCTTTTCCATTGGTTCCTGCAACAGTGATGGTAAGCGGCTTGTGGCATTCGGGATTAAGGCCATGATAAACCTTTGCCACCCGCTCTAATCCCAAGTCAATTGCTAAGGGATGTAAGCTTTCTTGCCAATCCAGCCAACCCTTTAGCGTATCAAAACGCATCATTATCCGAGCTTTGGCCGTGAGTTATTCCTGATCAGAAAGGTGCTTGACAACTTCTTCAGCTTTAAAGGCCACTGGAGCGGGTGCAAATGTTACAGGTATTTTTGCTCTACCTGACATTAACAGTGAGAGAATGCTGGAAATTTTATTGCGCATTTCACGCCGGTCAATAATCATATCAATTGCGCCATGCTCCTGTAAAAACTCGCTACGCTGAAAACCTTCAGGCAATTTTTCACGGACGGTCTGCTCTATCACTCGGGGCCCTGCAAAACCAATCAAGGCATTCGGCTCGGCTACATTAATGTCCCCCAGCATGGCTAAGCTGGCTGAAACACCGCCCATGGTCGGATCGGTCATGAAGGAAATATACGGAATTCCTGCATCTGAAAGTTTGGTTAATGCAGCGCTGGTTTTCGCCATTTGAAATAAGGAAAACAGAGATTCCTGCATTCTGGCGCCACCGCTTGCCGTAAATACAATAAACGGTATACCTGACTCAACACTCCTGTTAACGCCACGGACAAAACGTTCTCCCACCACTGAGCCCATGGAGCCGCCCATAAATTTAAAGTCAAAGGCGGCAACAACAATATCACTGCCTTCAAGCTGTCCTTTCATGACTACCAAGGCGTCACTTTCTTTGGTTTGTTTCTGCGCCTGGGTGATCCGGTCTTTATATTTTTTTGTATCCTTGAATTTTAATGGATCAACAGGCTTAATGTTTTTGCCTATTTCTTCGCGCCCTTCCACATCCAGAAACATATCAAGTCGCGTTCTGGCCGAAATGCGCATGTGATGCTCGCATTTGGGGCAGACACTCAGGTTTCTTTCCAGTTCCGTGTTGTAAAGAATCGCATTACAGCCAGGACATTTAGTCCACAGTCCTTCAGGCACAGCACCTTTTTTATTGGATCCTTCTGTTCTGATTGTCTTGGGCAGTAATATTTCAAACCAACTCATTCGTATGCTCCATGGTGCTTTATCATTATACTTTTTAACTATCCAGAGCCTGACGTATGGATACTAACAATTCAATAATTTCGGTTTTAGCTTGTTCCGGGTTACCCAGATTGGCTTCAATTTTACTGATCAGGGCGCTGCCGATAACCACGCCGTCGCCTATGTTGGCAACCGTATTTGCTGTTTCCGCATCTTTAACGCCAAAACCAATAGCCACAGGCAGTCGCGTGTTGACCCTGATCTGTTGCAGTTTGTTTTCGACATCCGCCGTGTTTAAATGGCCGGCGCCGGTTACGCCTTTAAGCGAAACATAATAAAGGTAACCACTGCCCACGGCATCCATTTTTTTCACACGTTCATCAGTGCTGTTAGGCGCTAACAGAAAAATAGGATCAACGCCGCGTGCCTTTAACAAAGCACTGCATCCAAACCCTTCTTCGGGGGGTAAATCAACTGTTAAAACACCATCAATGCCGGCGCGTTGCGCGGCATTGGCAAAATCTTCATAACCCATTGTTTCAATCGGATTTAAATAACCCATCAGTACAACCGGAGTTTCCTGATTGGTTTTTCTGAATTCGGCGGCAATTTCAAGCGTGCGCCTTAAACTCATTTTATGAGCCAAGGCGCGTTCACTGGCTCGTTGAATGACAGGGCCATCTGCCATTGGGTCAGAAAACGGCACGCCCAACTCAATAATATCAACGCCTGCTTTCACCATGGCATGCATCATTGAGACCGTAAAGATGGGACTTGGGTCACCGGCGGTAATAAAGGGAATTAACGCTTTTCGGCCCGTTTTGGCAAGCTCTTCAAATGTGGCAGCTAATCGGCTCATAGTTCTATCCCTTCATGTTTAGCCATTGTCTGCATATCTTTATCGCCACGACCGGACAGGTTGATAATGATAGTTTCGTCCTTGTTCATCGTCGGTGCAAGCTTCATCGCGTAAGCCATCGCATGGCTGGATTCCAGCGCAGGAATAATCCCTTCCATTCGCGTTAAGGCATAAAAGCCTTCCAGCGCTTCGGTGTCGGTTATGTTGACGTAAATTGCCCGTCCCGTATCTTTTAACCAGGCATGTTCGGGGCCTACGCCGGGATAATCCAGGCCAGCAGAAATAGAGTGCGTTTCGATAATTTCGCCGTCATCATCAGCCATCAAATAGGTACGGTTACCATGCAATACCCCCGGACGTCCTGCACATAAGGGCGCTGAATGCCTGCCTGTCGCTACTCCATCACCTGCTGCTTCAACGCCGTACATTTTGACCGATGAGTCGTCAATAAAAGGGTAAAACAAACCGATAGCATTTGATCCGCCGCCTACACAAGCCACCAGCGCATCAGGTAAACGACCCGTAGCCTCCAGACATTGTTGCTTGGATTCACGGCCAATAATTGCCTGAAAATCCCGCACCATTGCCGGATAAGGATGGGGGCCAGCAACCGTGCCAATAATGTAAAAAGTATTGTCAACATTAGTCACCCAATCCCGTAGTGCTTCGTTCAAGGCATCTTTCAGGGTTTTAGACCCTGACTCAACCGCGACCACGGTTGCACCCAGCAATTTCATACGATAGACATTTAAAGACTGCCGGGCAACATCAACAGCGCCCATGTAGACGACGCATTCAAGACCTAGTCTTGCCGCAACCGTGGCTGTTGCGACGCCATGCTGGCCAGCGCCGGTTTCAGCAATAATCCGGGTCTTGCCCATACGTTTGGCCAACAACGCCTGCCCTACCGTATTGTTGATTTTATGGGAGCCCGTATGATTAAGGTCTTCACGCTTTAAATAAATTTGTGCGCCGCCCAGTTCCCGGCTCCAACGTTCGGCATGGTACAAAGGAGAAGGCCGGCCCACATAATATTTTAAGTCGGCATCCAGTTCGGCTATAAACTCCGGATCGTTTAAATATTGCTGATAGGCGGCATTTAATTCTTGAATGGGTGGGATTAATGTTTCAGCGACGAAAATTCCACCGTAAGGGCCAAAATGTCCCCGCTCATCGGGCATATTATATTTTTCGGTCATGTTGTTACTCTGTCACCCTCATTAACTTGTTGTATAAATGCCGCCATTTTAAGCGAATCTTTTATGCCTTTTCCTGCCTCCACGCCGCTACTGACATCAAGCGCATAAGGCCTTACGGCCTCTATGGCCTGTTTAGAATTAGTTTCATCCAAACCACCCGCCAGTATGACAGGCAAGCTACACTGTTTTGGAACTAACCTCCAATCAAATTGACTCCCTGTCCCGCCTTTTGCGCCTGGATGGAACGCATCCAGCAATAATCCCGCTGCATCATGATAGCGCAGTGCCAACGCGGCTATATCAATTCCGTCCTGCATTCTTACCGCTTTAATGTACCGTTTACCATAAATTCTGCAATCTTTAGCGTGCTCATCGCCATGAAACTGTATACAGTCGATCGGGACTCGCGCCAAAACCTCGCGTATCCGTGCCTCCCTCTCGTCGACAAACAGCGCCACAACCGAGGTGAAAGCGGGCAGGACATTGACAATCTTGATCGCTTGTTCGATCTCAACATGTCGCGGGCTGGGTGGATAAAACACCAAGCCAATTGCATCCACCCCCAATTTTGCCGCGTAAACAGCATCTTCAACACGGGTAAAACCACAAATTTTAACGCGAGTTCGCATAAAGTGATATGAGATTTTATAGGATAAAATTTAGCCGAGTAGAATAACACAAAATCGCGTTGAGATTTGCTTGAAAATTTATCATCACCAGAAAACTTTGTGGGAAGGGGCAGTTAACCGCTCCTGCCCTTGCTTAAATATTTACGCGATGACATTAAAACACTTGAGAATTTTCATCGTCTTGGGAGCGTTTTTAAAGGGGAAGTGCGAGGTTAAAGCCGTTTAGGGCGGCAATTTTTGTTTTACAACTGGCAAAAATGGGGATTGTTATTGGAGAGGCAGCTTAGTGTGCATGAGGTTTTGCTTTTCGGTTTTTAAGCCAAGCCAATCGCGGACCAGAGTTCTTTCATCCACATAGGATCCGAACCATTGTGCTATTTTCGTGCTGGAATTATCTTTCGGGCAGGATTCAACGATTTGATCGTTGCCTATAAAACCCAGCAAAGTGACTTCGCGCAATAGCTCAGGCAATCTTTTGGCAACATATTTTTTTACATCAGCAAAAGCTGGAAGGGGAATTTTATTGTAGATAATGCCAATGTTTGTAAGACCTTTGTGTTGCATAAAGGAGACGCACAGAACGGTATTGTCCAAGGCCGCGCCAATACCGGGCTTACCGACAAATACAACATGGCAAGATAAAGCTAGCGCCACGTCTACATTGGATACACCCACTACGCTGCCAACTGAAGGATCGCCAACGCCGTCGATAATGACCACCTCTTTGTCCTCGCTTATCCCCAGTATTGAAGCCATTACGTCTGTTTTAAGTTCATCCGTGGATTTGGTTAAACCGTCTATGAAATCCCGGCTAAAACCCTTTCTGAAAACCAGATTGCCTATGCCTAGAAAGGGTATTTTATTTTGTTCGCAAAACAGGGCTACAGTCTGTTTTGCGATACATTGCGTGACTGGCTTGATGTAGGCCAATTGCTTGGGCGCCAGGCCTGACTCTAATAATTGCGCCAGCATGCCCATACATACCGTGCTTTTTCCCACGCCGGACTCTGAACCCATAACATAGATATATTTTGTAGCCATCGGTTTATGTCCTGACCGTGATCATTCTTGGAAATAGCCTAAACCATCCATAACATAAACTCAACATATCGTGTTGCTTGGAATATCGCAAAGATTTAACCACCGCCGCCGATATTTTCCCAGGCATTGCCGCTTGGGTTTTCTAATTTATGCAAAATATGAGTGGTTTCCCGCTGTTTGGCTCGTAACTCGTCGAGTTCTTGCTTCACATCTGCCGCTGCTTGCCGTGATTTTTGCACCAGTCTATCTATCATGGCGCTGCGTTCAATAAGCTCGACAAGCTTTTGACTGTATTCATCTGTTGTTTTCATGGCTTATCTCCTCGGGTTGTAAATAAAATTTATTCAAAACAGATAGAGTTGACTGCTTTATTGATTATTAAATCGCTTCAACTTTTTGTTCTTTCTGGTAAACATCAAAGGCCATATCGGAATGAATAATATGCTTGCCCCATTTATCCATAAACTCCTCGATTTCACTTTGCTTCCATTCATCATTTGCTATTTTCTGATCGATATCGGCCAGTTTTTTTAGCATAATATTGTGTTCCCTTATATGGCCTTTATAGTTTCTAAAGCCTGACTTTTTCATTAGTTTTTCTTCAACTATAAAATGCTCCTTGACATGCTCATATATCAGCCGGCTATTTTTAATCAGCTCTTCCCTGCTAATGGAAGAAACTAACTGATCAGCTAAAACGAATAAATCTTTATGCTGACTATCAACCAGGTCATCACCCGTTTGGTAATAATCTTGCCAGACGAAGTGGACCATACTTCCTGACGAGGGTTTGGCTAATCCCTCTTTCCGGCGATGGCTGGCAATATTCTCAGGTGTTGTTTTGTCCTCGTTTATTTTATAAACAAAATGTTTCCGTGCGTTGTGGTAATCCTCGTTACCATAAAAATTGGCATACATTTGCGTTAATTCGAATTTTCTGTAAGAAGCCAGCGCTTTTAGCGATTCGTCATAACAGCGCGCTTTGGCTTTTTCATTTAAACATAAGTGCAGCGCTTCGCTATCCGCAGCGCAGGAATTTGCCAGATGTCTAATTTGGGCTGCAAAAATCCTATGATTTTTATCGAGCACTTTATCGCAAAGACCTATGCGCCACGCCTTCTTGGCACTGATGGGCAAGCGCTGTTCAGTCAATGACGTCGCCATTTCCAGTCCGACACGCTTGGGCAATAAATAGGTCCAGTACTCGGAACCGTAAAGATCGCCCATATTTTTATAATGCGGATTAAAAATAACGCCTTCCCTGACAAAAACCCTGTCGGCAGCCAAAGCCATAATGGCCCCGCCGGCACCGGCACTGCCCGCAACCGCGGAAATGGTTAATTTATCCAGGGTGGTGATGATCTGGTAGATTAGATCATCAATCGCATTGATATTTAACCAGGACTCATCAGCTGGACTCGCTGCTGCCTCAATATGATTGAGATGAATACCATTGGACCAGCATTCTTCACCCCCCATCAGGACGATCACTTTTACCGGTAAAGTCGCTACACGCTGATAAACCGACAATAGAAGCTGGCATTGTTCCGTACTCATACCGCCATTGTGAAAAGGCGAATAGATATAGACGACATCGCCATCCTGTTCGTACCAAACCTCCTGACAGGGAAACTGCCGTCCCGGCTTTGTATAATCGATTTCGATATGTTTGATGGTTTTGGATAACAGGCTTTTCAACGTCGAAGCGCCGGTGCTTGCCTTGGGCAACAGGTCTTTTAACACAAAAGCGGCGGGTAATTTTATGCCTTTGGCGCCGGATGCCAGTTTTGGTTTTAAATGTCCTATCCAGATGGCGCCGTCTATGGTCGCCCGGCAAATGGCGTGATTGGCTGTTGCAATGATTTCTCCCGCTTTACCGGTTAAACGGGTTTCCTTATGGGCGTTAAAAAGAAAAACGGGCTTTCCGTAAATTTCATCCAGTACGCCAGGGCTGCCATCAGCGGCGTTAATCCGGTTTAAAATCTCATCCGTTTTATGTTTTTTCCAGTTGATTGCACGATCGGCTTGCTTCATTGGTGGCAGTAACTTACCCGTATAATCTGCCCTACTGGTGTCCTGTGCTTCGGGCTTGAAATCCGGGGCGTCAAAATAAGTTAAAACCTCCCACAAACAGTCTATTGCGGCTTGCGTCACTTCACGGTAGAAAATACTGCTTTTAGTTGTCTGGCGCATGAGAAAGGTTTTATTGGACCAAATAGGACCGGCATCCATTTCTTCAGCGGCTTCCAGCAAGGAAACACCCCATTCCGCCTCGCCATTCTGAATGGCCCAATCCAAAGAAGACGGGCCTCTGTCACCCTTGATGCCTGGATGGACGATGAGGCACTTAGTGTTTTCATAAATTTCTTTGGGGAGGCGCCTGGTTAAGAATGGGCACAGTATCAAATCCGGTTTGAACAGAGATACGCCTTCAAGTAACTGTTCTATGTCGCCTGAATGTAATTCCATTGAGACGGTATAGCCCGCATCTTCAAGCTCGGTATAAAACCGCTGTGTTAGTCCGGAAAATGCAGTTGAAATTAATAATATTCGCATGGTGATCTCCTGAATTATTTTTCTTGGCACCCCATTACCGTAAAGGCGTGTTGCTCAGTCTACCTTTAAATCTAGGCAGCTTTGATTGTTGAATGTGGGTTAGCGCCACTGAAACGGTCACGATAGCCTTGCGGATTAACACCCAACTGGCGAATAAAAGCGCGGCGCATCCGTTCCGGGTCTCCAAAACCCGATTTGTCAGCCACAAGTTCAATCGATAGAGGGGTACTGCCAAGATAATGGCGAGCCGCATCGATACGCGCCAATTCCACAAATTTGGCCGGCGTCATGCCGGCTTCCGCCAGGAAAAACCGTGCAAAATTCCGGGGACTCATACACAAACGCCCCGCCAGTGTTTCTACCCGTAAATCTTTAGTCAGATTAACCATGATCCAGGCCTGTAAATCTCTCAGTTCAGGACGGCTGGCCTTACTGGTTAGATAGGCGCTAAACTGGCTTTGTCCTCCGGGGCGCTTAAGAAACACCACCAGAGTGCGCGCAACCTCCAAAGCCAACTCACTACCCAAATCTTCTTCGACCATTGATAATGCCAAATCAATACCGGAGGTGACGCCGCCGGATGTTGAAATAGTGCCATCGCGCACAAAAATCCGATCGGGCTCAACAATAACAGCAGGATAATCCCGTGCCAAGCGGTTGCAAAACATCCAATGGCTAGTCGCCCGAAGGCCATCCAATAGGCCGCTTTCGGCAAGCAGAAAAGCCCCGGTACACACTGAAGCCATTCGTCTGACTTTGGGTGCCATTGCTCGAACCCAGTCCTGTAATTCAGGGTCGCATAGTAAATTGTCAATATTAGTCGTGCCTGATATCAGCAAGGTATCTATCTCTTCTTGTACATCGCTATATGCCCTGGTGGCGATGATCTGCAGACCGCATGAAGCAGTCAGTGGCCCCGGCTTTGCCGCAAACAATTCTATTGCGTAGGCGGGCTCAGTAGTAGAATCGTAAAGTTGCAGTAAAACATTGGCAAACGCAAACACCTCCATAGGGCCGGTAACATCAAGAATCTCAATGCCTGGGTAAGCGACTATACCGACACGCCGTATTTTCGTTACACGAATCTGTGGACTGTGATTATCGGATGGCGGCGAAAAAGGGATGTTCATGGAGCCTCCTGACTTGGAAATGTTGGGTTCAAGACCACTGAAACATTTTAAATGTTCTAACTATTGCATCTGATAACCTTGTTTCTTGAATATTCAAATACAATGGCGCTATAAACTAATCAATCGTTTCATGGTATTTCACTTGAAGGCAAAGAATACACCTCTATAATCTTCCTGTTCCAGTTTTTACACAACGACACACTCCCCTCCTTTTCTGCCAAAATGTTCATGCCTTGTTATTAAGCCTTTAGCGCATTTCAGATGTTCGGCAATGAACTTTGCAAGATCTCGCAACGGAAAATCAAAAAAACTATAGAGGACAACATGAATCAAATCTCCACCCAACGCTTCACTTTCTTCGGGCCAATGGCTTCAAGGCCTACGTCGATTCTGGCGGCGGCTTTGGGTTTATGCGTCCATGGACAGAAAAAGCCTTTGGCGTTCCTGCCGAGCAGGTGATCGGCAGCAGTATTAAAACGAAATATGAACTGGTTGACGGCAAGCCAGTATTGATACGTTTGCCTGAAATCGATTTTGTTGATGACAAGGCCGGCAAACCGGCAGGCATACAAAAATTTACCGGTCGCTGACCCATTGCTGCGTTCGGCAACTCCGACGGTGATTTTGAAATGCTTCAGTGGGCGACCGTGACTCAAACTTTGGCCGTCTTGATAAGGCGCTCGACCAGGCTCCAAAAAAGGCAGGACGGTAGCGGATATGAAGAAGGATTAGAAGAAGCGGGTTTTTGCTTACGAGAATCGCCAGGCAATTGAGGCTTTCAACTTAATGTCCAGCCGTTTGTGGTAGAGACGCAATATTTTGCGTCTCTACGTGTCGGTAGGCGAACGGTTAAGCCTCGTTCATTTGGAGCAACCGAATTAAGGAGATCGCAATGACAAACACAACCAATCCATCCAAAGAGTCCAGCGATGAGCTCGCCAGGCTCAAGCAGATATTCGGTCGGCAACAGCAGGCATTCGTCAATGATCCTATGCCTACACTGGAAGAACGTAAACTTCATCTGAAGACGCTCAGGACGATGCTGTTGCAACACCGTGATGAAATTACGCAAGCGATAAGCGCCGACTTCACCTCGCGTTCCGCCAACGAGACACTGTTCGCAGAAATCATGCCCTGCATTTCGCACATTGATTACGTACTTAAACGCCTCAATCGATGGATAAAGCCGAGTTCCCGCCACGTCGAACTACAGTTTATGCCTGCGCGTGCCAAGGTCGTCTACCAACCGCTTGGCGTCGTGGGAATTATGGTACCGTTCAATTATCCCCTGAATCTTGCAATCGAACCGCTCATTGCGGCGTTGGCTGCAGGCAACCGGGCGATGATAAAAATGTCCGAATGTACGCCGCATATCGCCGGACTGCTCGGTGAAATTCTGCTCAAGGGTTTCGATGAAGATCGTGTTGCCGTAATTACAGGGGAAGTGGAGGTCGCCAAAGCCTTTTCCGAAGTGCCTTTCGACCATTTGCTTTTCACGGGGTCTGTTCAGGTTGGAAAGCTCGTGATGCGCGCTGCATCCGATAATCTCACGCCTGTTACTTTGGAGTTGGGCGGCAAATCGCCTGTCATCATCGCCGACGACATCCCCCTGGATGACATCATTGACCGGATCGTGTTCGCCAAGTCGCTCAACGCCGGACAAACCTGCCTCGCGCCGGATTATGTTTTGATTCCGCGTGCCAAGGTTAAGCCTTTCCTGGATGCATTTAAGAGCACGTTCAAGCAAATGTATCCAACCGTGAACGCTAATCCCGATTACACCAGCGTGATCGACCAGCGTAACTACCAACGATTACAGGACTGGCTGCTGGATGCAGGAAAGAAAGGCGCCCTCATTGAAAAGGTAAGCGAGGAGATAATTGACGATGGCACTTATCGCATGACTCCCCATCTGGTTACTGAGGTGACGGATGACATGAAAATCATGCAGGAGGAGATGTTCGGTCCAATCTTGCCAGTGCTTCCTTATGACTCGCTTGAAGACGCGCTCGCCTTTATCGCCAGCCGACCGCGACCATTGTCATTGTACCTTTTTACTTACGACAAAGCCTTACAGGAGCGTGTGATGACTCGAACCCATGCCGGGTCGATGGCCATCAACGAAGCGGTGATGCAGGTCGGCATCGACGATTTGCCGTTTGGTGGTATTGGCTCTTCCGGTATGGGTCAGTATCATGGACATGAAGGGTTTCTGACGATGTCCAAGGCCAAATCAGTACTGATTAAGCATCAGCTGAACTCCATGAAGTTCATATACCCTCCGTATGGCCGGAAGATTCAGAAGTGGATACTCGGATTTCTGATCCGTTGAGCGCGTAAGCGTGATTGGCTTTGACAATTGTGAACAAGGTTTTTTTATCATAAAATACAATGTCTTGACTCCACTTTCCATAGTTATTTTGTGAACGTTTCTAAGATAACCAAGTTTATGTGAGAATTTTCATTTTTTAACAGGGGGGGAACAAAATTGATGAAAAACCCTACTTTTAATCACGCCCTTTAACTATTGTAATTTCAAGACAGAGATCGGCATTTTGAAATGGCGATTTGGTGGGGTGGTCTTGGTTACGGTAGGGTATTTGAGGGTATAAAAAAGATTTTTTCAAGAACCGCCAATAGTGTTTCAGTGCGAGGCTTTTAAACGGATTGTTAAGCAAGTGGGCAACATAAAAGAAAAAAACTCCCAAGACGACTAAGCCTTGGAAGTTTTAAGGATGCTTGGTTAAGTATTTGAGGTGAGCGCATCATTCGCATGAAAATTGTCCAGATTAGACCCGTTTACAGTTCAGGTTGACGTTATTGGCAATGGCCGCGGATGCGAAGAGTGTGGATGAAATGATGAATTCGCCGGAAATAAAGCCAACTAGGCCGGAGATAAACACCGCTGCGGTTAAAATATCTTTTTGTAGGTCGTTCATGGGTAAGTTCTCATGTAAAGTTGAAAGGTTTTTAAACTACAGCTTAACTATACATAATATATTTATTGTTGACAATAATACTTGGAATATATAGATTGTTTCCATATTGGACGCATTAGATTCATCATTCATTCATATATCATGAAGGGCATCTCTAAAAATATCTTCTCCCCCTGCGATTTTGGGCGAGAAGCAATGGCGCTGAAATGAGATAATAACAGTGAGCTCACAGATAGAGAATCGACCCATGAAACACCGCCAACCTGAGTTATTCGAAGCAGAAGAAAGATCCGCGCAACTGTCCAAAATGGGTGACCCCTTGGTGGGACTGAAAGCCCGGATAGACTGGGAAGCATTTCGAACTGAGCTCAAACGAGTGCATGAAAAGGACAAAAAAGTCAGGCGGGCTCTAAGCCCTGCTATGTGAGGCTGATGTTCAAGATTTTGGTGCCCCAACAACTGCATAATTTATCGAATGATGGCATCGAGTATCAGATTCGGGATCGATTTAGCTTCATGCGTTTTCTGGGTTTGCAATTAGAAAATCGAATGCCGGATTCGAATTCTGGTGTGGAAGTTTCGTGAAAGACTCAAGGATCCAGACTTGATTGAAGTGTTGTTTACCCGGTTTCATGAACAACTGGCGGAGCAATGCCAAGTGGCGCGAGATGGTTAGATGATTGATGCCACCTTTATCGAAGTCCCCAAGCAACGTAATAGCCGTGAAGAGAATGCCCTTAGGTAACAAGAAATAAATAAACCACACAAATTTACAGACTAAAGTTTCGGAGTTCGTTTTTACCACCATAGCCGTTACTCATCGTTGATTTCCAAGGCTTCAAGCCTTAGCGTCCTGGCGTCAAGTTGCAGGACTTGCACAAACAAGCACTCTATGTGTACGTC
>JAQTPT010000098.1 GCA_028712795.1 Methylococcales bacterium | reverse complement strand
TCGCTTTAAAAATTATGTTACCCACATTGCTCGACTCGCCATGTCTGGCAAGGGTTTGGCAGTGTGGGGGCACATAACGGTTTGCGCCACATAAGCCGGATTATGTTCCCGGGAACATAATCCGGCACCAGCAGCACGGGTGTGCCACCGAAAAATTCAAAGGCTCGCACATGGCTGCCTAACCAATCCGGTAGGTGTAGTTTCTTGATTTCATAATCGCCATTTCTTGCACTTATCAGTCTTTTTTATCTCGGATTAACTGATTTTATAAATTCACTTTTTCTCACATTAATTGCACCTGGTGTTTTGTCTTCTCACATTAAGTGATTTTATCGATTAGAGTTTCTCACTTTATTTGATTCTATCCAGTGCATAAAAATGAGGCGTTGTGAGTACAACGCCCATTAATGAGTATTATCCGCTAAAGTAGCCATCTAAAATTTAGGGATAAGCCCGCCGATAATTTATCGGAAGCGGCCACTCGAAATTTTTAATTTCGTTTGAGTTTGGGCTGGTAAATTTCGGCCATGACCAGCCGGTCACTGCATATTTGCTAACCTGAAAATCGGTCATTTCTAGTGACTTCTTTAAGTAAAATATGGCGTAGTATTTTCTTATTTGCAGTTAATGTGCGATCCATAGCGATGTTTGCAGATAGTTTGTAAATGATGCGGGCTTATTCGCAATTAATTCGGATCGAAGTCATCAGTTATTTGAAGATAATATGTGCCGAAAAAACAAAGTTTGCAGCCCCTGCTGGTTATATTTGCAGGCGCAACAGCTAGTCATCTGTATCCTGACAAATCTTCAGTAGATATTTTTTATGATTTATGATTCAATTCGTCAAAGCTAAATCTATCGTAAGATAGAGACAGAAAGTTACGGGCCCTAAATTTAGGAAAGCCGAACTGCTAAATATGACTTTGTTAAAGTCATATTTAGCAGTTCGGCTTTTTATTTGTTCAGAACTTCTAAATAAATAATAATAAATCAAGCGAGGATGTTATGAATAGGCGAATATTGAAACGGGCCTACTTGCATAGCAGTATTTTGGCTGTGCGCACAGTGCATACCTGTCCATGGCTTCAGTTTGAATGACACGGGGCACGGTGGCATCACACGGGATGCCTTGGTGCTATCCATCACGATCGATGGCGAAACACTGAAGTTCACGGACAAAGCCAAGGAAGAAATTAAAGACGCGAACTTCGAAGTTGATCACCACCAATTGACGGCCTCGTTCCACTTTGACGATGAATCCTTGAACGAAGGAATGACGCGAATCAACACGCTTAAAGAGCAGGTGATCCAAGAAGCGAAGGCCGGAAACGGCAAGTCTGCGCGTAAGTCACTCGGCGGCGCCTTGCATACAATACAGGATTTCTTTGCACACTCTAACCAAGCCGACCAAGGGCTGGTCATTCCGAACTTTGGTGTCGACATTTTGAACGCGCTACCCTCTAATGTGGCCACGTGCGATGGCAGTATCCTCAATCCAGGCTCCACCCTGCTTCCGAGTGCCGGCCTCACAACAGGCTATTTCAAAATCCCGTTGTGCAATCCGCCGGCAGGCAAGTGCAAGAATGGCTTGGGTATCTGCCCGGGCATCGCCAAGGACTCCGATAGTCACCCACTCCACAACGCTGCGTACAGCAACGCTGTTACCGCATCGAACGTGTACATCATGTCGATCCTCGACGATGCGCGCATGACTTCAGACCCGAAAGCTGTTAAGAAGTTGATGGACATCCGTCCCATGATCAGTGCGGTGATCGATGACACAGGCAGCATGGGTGGGGTGATCAGTGGCGTGAGCGCGGCGGTGTCTGGCATCGTCAACTCCGTCAAGGGAACCCAGGATGAACCTGACAAATACCTGCTCGAGCGTTTCGGCGATCCCAACGTCGGCACGCCGAGTTCTTTTACCGACTCAGGTAGTTTCCTCTCCGCCGTGAACTCTATTGTGCCCAGTGGTGGGGGTGACTGTCCTGAGCTTTCGATGGAAGGGACTTACAATGCCGTTGTTGCCGCAGAAAATGACAGTCGACTCTTCACCTATACCGACGCAAGCGCCAAGGACGCTGGGAAATTGAGCGCCGTCGCCAACCTCGCCACAAAAAAGCGCATACAGCTGACGACAGCACTGTCCGGTAATTGCTCACCCTACGATCCTACTTACTTCGAACTCGCGCGTCGGACCGGGGGCCAAGTCTTCATCACAACGCGGACGGAGTCGGGAACTACGCTGGCCAACCTGATGAGGCCTCTCGTGCGAAACGACGTGCATTTGATTTTGCAGGCCAGCCTTAATCTCACCGGCAACCAAGTCAATCTGTCGGCGCCGATCGACGATACCGTCAAGCAGGCTATCTTCTCGGTAGGCATGATTACCAAAGGAACGATAGCTCTGCGGCGACCGAACGGAGCCTTGGTTCAAGGCACTGATACCGGCATCACGATTACCGATACCATCGGTTCGAAAACGATCGAGGTCAACGCACCAGAACCCGGGGACTGGAAGATCGAACTCACCGGAACAGGCACCACACTAGTTACCGCCATAGCGGCTACCCCCTCCTTTTTGCACAAGTTTGAATTCGTCAACATGGCAGGACGCACGGAGCACCAGGGTCTATTCCCGATCGACGGTAACCCTATCGCCGGAAAGACCCAGATGGTGCGCGCCGTGATGTTTGGTATGGTCAACATTGGGGAGTTTTCGTTCCGACGCCCTGACGGCACGGTCATCTCACGGTTCTCGTTGGCCAGCAACAACCCGCTCGGTGCTACCGATGACGATTTCGTGGGCGAAGTCGTCCCACCCATAGAGCCTTTTCTCGTCTACGTGAGCGGTACCACCCCAGGCGGCCAGCCCTTCCAGCGAGCGGTGCCAGGGCAGCTAATTGCCTCGAACGTTGAAGTGCGATCGGCATCCGACCTCACCTCAGTTCCTGCCGGCCGCACCACGGCTGTGGCGTTTAGTATCACGAATTACGGCGTCCCGGCGTTTTTCACCCTGACGGCGATCGACAGCCTCAAATTCCTGACTACAGCAGCCCCGAGTCCGATTAAGCTGGATACCGACGAATCGCTCACCGTAACGGTGAACGTGAGTCCACCTTTGACCACGGTTCCAGCCACAGAATTTGCTGTGACACTCACGGCAACAGCCGGCACCGATGACACCAGCAACTCAGCGTCCATTCTCCTGGCTGTCGCCCCCAGCAATCGAGATCCAATTTGCAGCGCCGCCAGTGCCAGCCCAGACATCATCCACCGAGTGAACCACAAGATGGTTCCGGTTGCCATTGTCGGCGTAACCGACGCCGACAATGACCCGGTTCAGATTCGGATCGTCGCTATCACCCAGGATGAACCAGTCACAGGAAAAGGTTCCGGAAATACCTCATTCGATGCCATTGGCGTCGGCACCAGTTCTGCCCAAGTTCGCGCGGAACGTTCCGGACTAGGTGATGGCCGAGTCTACCGCATTGCCTTCGATGCAGTAGATGGCAAAGGGGGACAGTGCTCTGGTAGCGTCAAGGTTGAAGTGCCACACGACAACCGGATATCAGCGCCAGACAGCGGAAGCGGGATCAATTCGTTGGGTATCAAATAAAACCGCAGGAAATATACATGGGTGAACGACGAGTGCTGGTTATCGCACCCCTTGCGATCTTTCCGGTCGCCCTTGTTTTCGTTATGGTGCGGTCACTTCTTATAGGCGACCTGCGTGAACTCATTGCCGCCCCTTTCTCGGCGCTGATGATAACGGCTGTCGGCTATCCGGTTGCCGTTGTTGTATGCTGGTTACTCGTGCGCGCCATCCCGAGGCTTGTGAATGCAAGCCTCGGTGTTGCTCTCTGTGTGGGTGTTGCGAGTGCCGAGGCTGCCTTTTGGCTCCTCATCCACCCGATTTGGCAACGCGAATTCTCCAACTCGTTTTGTGTTGCGCTGGTCGCGGCCTGTGGCTTGGCGACCGCGGGAGTATTTCACGTGGTCAGTCGAACACGGCCAAAGTTCTGATGGGCAAAGTGAGTTTGTTCAAAATTTTATTTTGGCATTGAAAAAGACAGGGGATTTTCCCATGTGCTTTAGCAAGTATGGCGGCGAAATTGCACACGGCGACAGCATCCACGGAATTGGTAACGGCTACAAGTGGGGCGACGCCCCAATACATATCACCAGACTGAACATCGAGCACTGTGACTGGCGCGCCCATGCTGTGAAGGAGTTGCAGAGCATCGTGAACTTCCAGAACTCCCCAGCGGTGTCGAGTAAGTTCAATACTAACTGTACTCCATGCGCCACGGTGTTGGACGGTATAAGCCGACAACTTCACATCGGTTTAGTGGTTCAATCCACCAGGGGCAGCTTTGGCAATGTGTGCGGTTTGTAGCTTGATCAACGGACAAGGCGCAGTTCTATGTTAAAAATGATGTTGAATTTCTAACATTAGGTATGGTCTGTCTAATGTTTTGATCGGCCCGTACTTTAAAATCCTACCTTGTTTCAAAAATTAAATTTGACTGTCCGGAATGGGTCGGGTGGAGGCGATCAAAAAACAAAATATTTGCCTGTTTCGAGTGGCCGCTTTTAAAGTGACAGCGGTTTAGCATTCCGCTTCTTGGCAAAAGGGGGCAAAAATTTTCATGGTGGCGTTCCCTGTCTGCCGAAGATGGCTCTTTTGGCAGCTTTGTGGTAATTACCCATTATATAGATGTGGATTGATCACATTTGCATGATGCGGGCGAACAGTAACCCGAACGTCAACATCCTGATCGAGACGTTTAAGAATTGTCATCAGGCGGTCAATAGTGAAGCGGTCGAGCTTCACCTTACGGATGCGCGAAAAGTCGGCGGCTGCAATGCCAGTCTGTTCTTCAGCTTTACGCACCGTAAGCGCGCGGTCATCAAGGACACCAATTATCTCGGCAGCCAGTAACGCTTTCAATTGCTCAACTTCTGCATTGGGGTGGCCGAAGTCAGCAAAGACGTTTCCGCTACCACGGACTATTTCAAAAGGTTCGTCATTCATCGTAGTATCTCCTTCAATCGTTTTAGTCGCTCATGCATAAGGTCTATTTCATGTTTTGGCGTTTTGATGCCTTCCTTCGATTTTTTCTGAAAAGCATGGATCACCCATAAGTCTTCTCCAAGCTGGACAGCATAAATGACTCGGAAAGCATCCCCACGGTGACGCAGAACAATTTCCATAATACCGCTATCAAAACCCTTTAAGGGCTTCACATTATCAGCCTTGCGACCTTCCGCCGCGACAGTAAGCGCGCGGTTGGCCTCTGTTTGCACCGGCATGGGAAAATCTTCAAAATCCTTCCGTGCCGCCTTGATCCATGAAATCGGTCGTGTCTTTTCTGTCATACATCTACCTTGTTCTTGATATTGTAGTCACATATGACAACATTTTGCAATTAACTCATAAAGAAACTGAAGATCAAACGTATCCGAAAAGAAACGCTTTTGACTATTTACTTCGAGCAAAATATCACATTGGCGGATTTCAAATAATTTTTTGTAGCCTTTTTGATGATAACAAATACCATTAAAAACGATCGTTTTTGCTGTCTTCTTTCGGTAAAGAAAAGCACTGTGTTTTCAATCACAATTTGGTTATTATAAAACCTGTTTTTGGGGTTTTCATTACCCTTGATTATTTTATAGGTATTTTTGGCAAGATGATGGCACAAACTATCGGTTATTTGCGGGTATCGACCGCAGACCAGGACTTGGAGAAAAACAAGGCGGATATTTTGACGTTGGCGAATCACCATAACCTGGAGCAGGTTAAATTCATCGAAGAAAAAGTGTCTGGTAAAATCACCTGGCATAAACGCCGGATTGCCCAGGTTATTGAAGAACTCAAGAAAGGCGATAGCCTGGTCGTTAGCGAAATGTCCCGGTTGGGACGGAGTATGCTGGAATGTATAGAAATTCTGTCGATTGCGATGGAACGCGGTATCCATGTCTATTCGGTAAAAGGCAATTGGCGGCTTGACCAAAGCATCCAGAGCAAGATCATAGCGATGGCTTTTTCGATGGCCGCTGAAATCGAACGGGATTTGATTTTGCAGCGCACCAAGGAAGCCTTACGCGCAAAGAAAGCTGCTGGAATGTCGCTTGGCCGTCCCAAAGGTCCGGGCAAGAGCAAGCTTGATACGTTCCGCCCCGAAATCGAAGCTTTACTGGCCAATGGCTCGACCCTGTTTTTTATCGCCGGACGCTATGGCACCACATCCGCTAATTTGCGCAACTGGATGGGCAAACACGGTATCACCCGACCTAAACAGGGCAGGGTTCGTGCCGCGTAAACGCATCCCTTTTGAAGTGCTGGTGGTGCTTCAAAACCAACTGGATGACCTTTCGCCCAGAAACGCCCAACGGAAACAGCTTATTGAGAACACCTGCGAATCGTTTGGGATTTCGGCATCCTCTCTCCGGCGCTTATTACGGAAACATCAACTGCCTTATTTGGCTTTCCGCAGCGATTACAACAAACCGCGAACCCTGCCCGAAGCGGATATGCGCCATTATTGCGAATTGATTGCCGCGCTAAAACTTCGGACAACCAGCAAAAAGGGGCGGCACTTATCCACCAAGGCTTGTATTGAACTCCTCGAAAAGTCCGGCATTGAAACGACGGAAGGATTGGTTAAAGTTGAACCCGGCCTGCTCAAACTCAGCACGGTCAGCCGCTATTTGAAACAATGGGGTTATGACAACCGCACCCTAACCATCGAGCCGCCCTGGACGCCCTTTCAGGCCACCCATAGCAATGAATGTTGGCAATTTGAATTTCTCGCCGTCAGACTTGAAAAAACCGGCATTTTTCGGCAAAGCGCTAAAAGAGGGTTCGGAATACCTGGCCTTGGCCGGTGTCACCGATGACCGGAGTGGCGTTTGTTACCAAGAATACCATGTGGTCAAAGGCGAAGACGTGATGACCGCACTATTGTTCCTGTTTAATGCAATGTCCCCCAAGAAAGATAAGCCCTGTCCGTTCCAAGGTATCCCTTCGGTTATTTACATGGATGCCGGCCCGGTGTCCAAAAGCCGGGTATTCTTGTGGGTCATGAAGCAACTGGGCGTTGAAGTGCGGGTGCATATGCCAAGGGGGCAGTGATGGCCGCCGCACCACCGCCCGATCCAAAGGCAAGGTTGAACGCTCATTCCTGACCATCAAATCCTCCTTGGAAACCCTGTACCATCTCCAGCAGCCGGAAACACTGGAAGAAGCCAATACTTGGTTACACAAGTATTTACAGGAATATAACGCGATGGATCACCGGCATGAAGAGCATTCCCGCATGGAGGATTGGTTACAGAATCTGCCACCCCACGGGTTCAAGGAAATGTGCTCTTGGGATCGATTCCGCACGTTTGCCCGCGAGCCAGAACAGCGCAAAGCGGACAGCAACGCCTGTGTCGGTATTGACGGCATCCGTTATCAATTAAGCCATGAAATGGCGGGGCAAGATATCACCTTGTTATGGGGAGTCTTCGATAACGAGCTCTATGTCGAGTTCAATAACGAAAAACAGGGGCCTTTTTATCCTGAAGAAGGGCCTATCCCGTTTGGTAAATTCCGTAAACACAAAAAGAGCAGCGTCGAAATTAAGGCGGATCGGATTGGGCAATTGGCCAAAACTATCAGCCTACCGCGTTCGGCATTATCCGGTGTCAACAGCAGTGACCAAGCCCTGTTAACACCAAGCCAATATCGTTCAGATGGAAAAACCAAAATCCATGCCGTTTGATGACAGCCCTTTCCTGCAATCGGCCACATTTAAAAACAAACTGGATGCCAAGACGGCGATTGCCGACTATTTGGGCAAGCCGTTATCCCGTTTAACTGATCTGCAACTGGTTAATATCAATACCATCCTTGATGAATCGCTGGATAAGAAGACAGTGCTGGAAAAAATTCGCGCGTATTTTACTTTAAGCTCGGTAGAGCATTCAGGAGATGACTAATGTATGGTGAAATGATGCAATACTATGGCTTGGTGAAGGACTTCGACAAAACGGATTACTTTGAGACGGAAGCTTTTAAAAGGATATTGGGCAGCCTTGAAATCGCGGTCTTGTCAGGCGGGATCATCACCTTGACCGGCATTGTCGGTGTCGGTAAAACAACTATCATCAGGCATTTCCAGGATGACCTTAAAAAGAAAAACCAAGTGATCGTCGCCAAATCCTTGGCAACCGATAAGCGCCGCGTCAACATCAACACCTTATATACCGCCCTGTTCGCCGACTTGCCGACCGCGAAAGACTTTAAGGTGCCAACCCAAGCAGAAATCAGGGAACGGAAACTTCAGGAGTTGATCCGGAAAATCAACAAGCCGATTGCCTTCTTTATCGATGGCGCCCACGACCTCCATTGGCGCACGTTAATTGGCTTAAAGCAATTGCTAGAGACGATTGAGGACGCCAAAGGAACACTGACTATTATTATGGTGGGGCATCCGAAACTGGGCAACGACCTTAACAGGCCGGCCATGGAAGAAATCGGCGCACGGGCTAAATTGTTTAGTCTGGACAGTTGGGGACAACAGAAACAACGGTATATCGAGTGGGTATTGACACATTGTAGTAAGCCTAAAACGTCCATCCATGACATTGTTACGCCCGACGCCATCAATCTCTTGGCGGAACGTTTAATCACGCCATTACAAATCTGCCATTACCTAACACTCGCTTTGATAAAGGGAGCTACCACAGGCACAAAACCGGTCAATACAGAGATTATTGAAGCCGTGCTGTTACCAGACTTAAACACCCTGGAGCCGGAATTAGCGCGGCATGGCTATAACACCGCTGCGCTATGTGAACACTTGAATGCCAGGAAAGGCGAAATTAAGGCGTATTTCAATGGGCAGTTGCCAGCGGCCAGGGCAGAAGGGTTCAATAAAGAGATTCACAAACTTGGTATACCGCCAGTTTTGGGCGCAGGATAAAATCAAATAAAGTGAGAAACTCTAATCGATAAAATCACTTAATGTGAGAAGGCAAAACGCCAGGTGCAATTAATGTGAGAAAAAGTGATTTTATAAAACCAGTTAATCTGAGATGAAAATGTAGGATAAGTGCAAGAATTGGCGATTATGAAATCAAGAAACTACAGGTAGGCTCTGGCTCCACGTAGCTTCCGCAAAGGTGTAGTTGGAGGCGCCTAACACCGCCACAAAAATTTGCGCCGTGCGTATTTCACTGGTTGAGGCGCAGACCACGGGCATGGTGGGGCCGGCAT
>JAQTPT010000097.1 GCA_028712795.1 Methylococcales bacterium | reverse complement strand
ATGAAATAGATGGCACTACAGCGAGATCGTAAAAAATACGATTGATTTTAAAGGGATTTTTTCATAAAAAAACGGCGGTGACTAAAAATCAATAACTTAGAAGGCTAAGGACGACGAATATGGGTTAGGTTCACACCGCACACACCCCAAACGTCTCGGTTCATGAACGTTAGAAATGCCCCGATCGCCGCGAATATTATCATCACCTGGCACGATAAACCAACCTTTATGCGTATTCGGTTGCTGGCGTACAAAGCTAAAGAATATGTCCCTTATATTAGGACAAGACAAGCTTCTGGGAAAGGCTTACAAAATGTGTCTGAATTTAATACATCGGCAAAAAAGAATAGGCAAAAACAATTAAACAATTAAACAATTAAAAGTTAACCATCAATCAGGAAAATGATGGCTAACTTTCAATTTACATACCCAACCACGTGGGCAAGACTCCTAATCTGAAAAAAGCAAAGGCAAAAGATGGCTGCCCATTCTTCTCCTTGCACCACATACTGGTTTTATTTCAACGACACTGTTTCCGTTCGGCCAACCACCTCAATTGAGAGCTTATCCTCTTTAAGCAGCCAACCTATCGCACGTTGAATATCATTTTTACTGATTCCAGTTTCATTAGTAATTTTAGTTACGCTGGCCGATCCATTCTGATCCAGATATTCCCAAACCTTTCCCGCTGCATCACCGATAATGTTAAGCATTTTAAGTCACCTGTATTAAGAGTTAATTGAAGTTGTTAAGTATTTTTAGCGTTAAGGTCAGGCAGCACGATATTGACTTCGAGCGTTTCCTGATTTTCATCCTGTTCAAAATTCACGGAAATGGCATCCTGTCCTACGTTGATATATTTCCGTATAACTTCCAACAACTCTTTTTGTAATTGCGGAAGGTAAGAAGGCTGATTACGGGAGGATCGTTCATGAGCAACCAAAATTTGCAATCTTTCCTTGGCAAGGGATGCACTACCAACTTTAGATATCTTAAAATAATCCAGTAAACTCATTACTTACTCCCGAATAGTTTACTAAAAAAGCCTTTTTTATCATCGATAAAACGATGAGGTCTATTCTCACCTAGATAGCGTGCGACAATATCCGCATAGGCTTGACCCGCATCACTTTTCTCGTCAAGAATAACAGGAATGCCTGAATTTGATGAGTTTAACACCGATTTTGATTCTGGAATAACGCCCAACAAATGCAATGACAAAATATCCTGTACATCATCTACGCTAAGCATTTCGCCTAATTTTACCCGTTCTGGAGAATAACGGGTTAACAGCAAATATTCTTTAATGGGCTCTTCGTTTTGTTCTGCCCGGCGTGATTTACTGGCCAAGATTCCAAGCATGCGATCTGAATCACGCACCGAAGAAACTTCCGGATTGGTCACCACAAAGGCATCATCGGCAAAATACATCGCGAGATGAGCGCCTTTTTCAATGCCGGCCGGAGAATCGCAAACTATGTATTTAAAGTCTTTTTTTAGCTCATCTAAAACTCTGCCCACGCCTTCCTGGCTTAAAGCCTCTTTATCACGTGTTTGTGAAGCGGGCAAAATGTATAGTAAATTGCAGTTTTTGTCACGGATCAAGGCCTGGTTAAGCGATGCTTCCTGATTAATGACATTGACAAAATCATAAACCACGCGCCTTTCACAACCCATGATTAAGTCCAGATTACGTAAGCCTACATCAAAGTCTATGACTGCCGTTTTATGACCCTTTTTTGCAAGTCCCATGGCAATTGCGGCACTTGTTGTTGTTTTGCCAACACCGCCTTTACCAGATGTTACGACTATGATTCTTGCCACAAAATTTTCCTCTACGTTAATGGGGTTGCACAATATCTTTGATAATTAATGCTTGGTCTTGCAAATAGATCTGAACGGGTTTGTTGCGAACAGTATCATCCAAGTCTTCGCTCACTTTATAATTTCCGGCAATAGAGATAAGCTCAGCCTGTAAATCAATACAGAAAATACGCGCTTCAGTATTGCCCCGCACACCTGCTAACGCCCTGCCTCTTAAGGTATTGTAAACATGGATATTACCCTCGGCCATAATTTCGGCGCCCGCACTGACCTGCGCCAAAATGATTAAATCACCCGCAGCATAAATACGCTGCCCGGAACGGATAGGCTGGGTAATCAGTGTCGTTTCTCCGATACCTATGTCTGTATCAGTTTTCTGTTCTGGAACTGGAGCAGGCGTGATTGTTTTTTGTTTTTTGTTTTCAGCCGTTACACCACCTTTATGGACAGAATAAACGGGAATCAGCAATTCTAACGCCTGCTTATTCTGCTGTACGTTGCCACCCCGCACCCCTACCGGGAATAAACCCGCTTTACGGATAATGCCTGTAAGTTCCTCAATATTAATTCCGAGGCCCTGTTTGTTTATCTCCTGCAAGTCCAGCACTAAAGGTGAATTTCTAAAAAACTCGGGCGCCAATTTAATTTTTTCTTGAAGCTGTTGCTCGATAATACCCAAATCAACGCTGGACAGGACTAAAACGGGTACAGAAAAAGTACTGCTCTTAAATTCTAGTGCATGCGGCATAGTAGGCGTTTTATGAGAGTCTAACGACATCCGTCTGATCTATTAAATGATGTAAATTGGATTTTAGCATTGCTGATAAAAAAAATCATTTTTCAATTGCTAATAATTAATTTTCCGTGCTATAAAAAATCAGACGCGTTAAGCAATCCAAAGCCATTAAATCACTGGCTCATCGACCCGGGGGATTAATATCAACAAGACATGCTGTCCTAAATCAAGCACGTCCAATTGACTTAGCCCATAAAAAAGGGTCGCATTCTTGCGAATGCGACCCTACTGGTTTCATTATGGGCAACTAACTTTGGGGTTACCTGTAACGAAATAATTGCTTAACGTTTTGAGTATTGAGGACGTTTTCTGGCCTTGTGTAAGCCAACTTTTTTACGTTCGACTATACGGGAGTCACGCGTCACAAAACCAGCTTTTCTAAGGGCTGGGCGTAAGGCTTCATCATAAACCATTAATGCACGGGTCAAACCGTGACGAATAGCACCTGCCTGGCCGGACGGCCCGCCGCCTTTAACAATCACATTAATATCGAATTTACTTTCCATGTCAACGCATTCCAGCGGTTGACGCGAAACCATCTGGTCAGTTTTACGACCAAAGTATTCTTCGATTGTTTTTTTGTTAATAGTGATTTTTCCAGTGCCTGATGTTGCGTAAACGCGCGCTATGGCACTTTTACGACGACCTGTTCCATAATACTGAGCTGTTGCCATGGTCTACTCGCTTATAATTCTAAAACTTTTGGCTGTTGGGCCTGATGATCATGTTCAGATCCTGCATACACTTTCAATTTCTTGAACATTGCACGACCAAGTGGATTGTTAGGTAACATACCTTTAACCGCATTATTAAGAATACGGTCAGGGAACGTTGCCCTTAATTTACCCAGGGAAACGGTTTTCAGATTACCAATATAACCCGTGTGGTGCTGATATAATTTATCTTTTTCCTTATTGCCGGTAACGCCGATTTTCTCTGCGTTTACGACAATAATGTAATCACCGGTATCAACATGCGGTGTATATTCTGGTTTGTGTTTGCCACGTAGACGAAGTGCAATTTCAGAAGCAAGGCGGCCCAGCGTCTTCCCATCTGCATCAACTACGTACCAATCGCGCTTAACTTCTGCTGCTTTTGCACTAAATGTTTTCATCGTTACTTAGTCTTTCTGTAAAGGCTCAATAAAAGAGCGAGAATTCTACTAAACATTGCCATTTTTTTCAATGTTTATTTATCAAATAGCTAATACGGCAAAAGGTACAATTACGCCTACACCCAATTTATAACTTTTTAGCGAATGCCAGCTTATTACAAAAAGATTTTGCCCTACATGCCTTAACTGATCATTTTACAACACTACTTCCTATCCGATCAAGGTGTAAAATCCTTTTATCCAATTTATCAACTTGCGCTGCAAGTCCCGATTCAAGTAAATAGTACTTAATCCCCCTTATTAATCAGTCACCACATGAATCCGAACACGCCGTTAAGACTAACGGCTCATACAAGACAAGTTTCAAAAACCAATTTCGATTAGTTCGGTTAAAAAATTTCCAAGTTTAGCCAGAATTAAATAAAGTCATCCCCGCTCAAGGAAGGGAATTTTTTTTCTACTCATTGGCAATCCGGGGCGACCGTCTTAGGTCAGCGAGGATGTCAAAATTTAATATTTAACGAATGCAATTTACGATACAAATGAGTCCGCTCCATACCCACTGCGGTTGACAATTTTGCAACACTACCTCCTGTCCGTTCAAAGTGATATTCAAGATAGGCTTTTTCAAAATGATCCCTGGCCTCTTTCAATGGCATATTAAAAAACTCAGGGACTGATGACGATGACATCACATCTCCAACGACCGATCCGAGTGCAGACTTCACTTCATCCAGCTCTATATCTTCGCCGACGCCCAGAATCATTAAGCGCTGCACGAGATTTTTCAGTTCCCGCACATTGCCCCGCCAACTGTAATTACGTAAAAAATTCTGCGCCGCCATAGAAAATTTCCGGAAAGCCAGCTTATCCTGATTGACAAAATAATCGACATAAAAACTTAGCAATCCTGGCACATCCTCACTATGCTCCCTCAATGGAGGAATATTGAGGGCAACCTCATTAAGCAAATAATAGAGATCCTGCCTGAATCGGCCGGACTTGACCTCCTCGTCCAAGGAAATCCGGGTTGACGCAACCACTCTGACATCAACCTGAACAGCCTCACTCCCTCCCACGCGTAAAAAAGAACTTGATTCCAGCGCACTAAGCAGCCTCAACTGGGTTTCATCATCCATGCCGCCTATTTCGCTCAAAAACAAGGTGCCCTTATGCGCCCGCTCCAATAAGCCGGGGTAAATTTTGCCCTGGCTTTCCTTACCAAAAAACTCCACCGCCGAATTTTCCGGCGATATGCTACCAACCGCGACATCAACAAAAGGGCCATCCCGATGCGCGCTATTGTTATGCAGAAAACGCGCATACAGCTCTTTACCAACGCCTGCATCGCCAAAAAATAATATCCGGGTGTCATGTTGAGCCAAGCGCTTTAATTGATCCTTGATTCTGGCAACCGTTGCGCTCTTGCCGACCGGTTCAATATCAACAACCAATTGCTTCCTGAGACCGGCATTTTCCAAGAGAAGATTACCCGCCTCCAATGCCCTTTCAACAATCAACAATAATTTTGCCAGCGACAAGGGTTTCTCAAGAAAATCATAAGCACCTAGCCGAGTGGCTTCAACAGCCGCTTCGACAGAACCATGACCTGACATCATGACCACTGGACACAGAATAACATCTTCGGCAACCCATTCTTTCAACAAGGTAATGCCATCCATATCCGGCATCCAGATATCAAGCAGGATGAGATTGGGTTGTTGGGATTTTTTTAACTCCCTTGCAGCGCTTGCATTTTCCGCCATAGCGACTTGATAACCCTCATCCTCAAGAATTTCGCAGACCAATCTGCGGATATCCGGCTCATCATCTACGACTAAAATACGCGGTGTGTTTTCATTCATAATTTTTTACAGCTGTTCAGAGTTACTTGCCGGGAGCTGGATTATAAAACCTGCCCCCACCTTACGGCTAGTGTCGATCCATATTGCACCGCCATGTTCTTCAATTATTTTTTTAACAATCGCCAATCCCAGCCCCGTACCTTTAGCTTTAGTCGTCACGTAAGGTTCAAAAATTTTCTCAATTTGCTCATCCTTAATACCCGGCCCGTCATCATAAAGCGCGATTTCTATAAAATCCGTGTTATTTTTCTGCACCCTGTGCAGGCTTATTTCAATTAATCCATGAGCGTCAATCGCTTCCAGCGCATTTTTTATCAGATTATGCAGCACCTGCCTGATACTGACAGGGTCACCGTTAATTATCAGCAAGCCCGTTTCGTAATCTGCTTTGAATTTCACCCCCGATTTTAACGCATAAAGCGCCAACACCTCCTGAACCATCTTCGGTAAATCAATATTCACCGTCTGCTTTTTGGAAGGTTTGGCGTATTCTGAAAAATCATCCACCATTTCCTTCATTGCCTCTACCTGCTGCACAATGGTTTGGGTTGAACGCTTTAAAATATTGGCATCAGTGGGCCCCAGTTTATCGGCCAGCTTGTGCTGCAACCGTTCCGCCGATAGTTGTATGGGGGTCAACGGGTTCTTGATCTCATGTGCCAGCCTTCGCGCCACTTCGCCCCAAGCCGCATTCTTCTGAGCCTGTATCAAATCAGTCACATCATCAAAAACCACAACGGCGCCAACGCGCTGACCGTCCTGAGAAAACAGCGGCGTTCCCCTGCACAGCAATTCCTGCCGGCCATTTGGCCCTAAAAAGGCAATCCGCTGCTGCCAAATATCATCGGCTTGCTCCAATAATCGCTGAATTGATTTTAGCGGCTCAGCCAGCTCGGCATAACCCTCAACAAGCTCCACTAAGGTCCGGCCTATAAATTGATTAACATGAATATGAAAAATCCGGTAGGCCGCCTGGTTCGCCGTACGAATTTTATATAACGCATCAACACTGATAACCCCCGCCGTTAAATTCGCCAGAATCGTTTCCAGATAAGCCCGCTGGTTTTCCACCTCAACACCAGCCTGCCGGGTTTCATCGCGGGCAACCGCAATACGATGGGTCATATCATTAAATGACTCAACCAAAAAACCAAGGTCATCCTGAGCAATAACCGGCAACTGCTGGTCATACTGTCCGGAAGCAACGGCTTGTGTACCCTTAACCAGTTCTTTTACAGGCGCGATAATATTCCGGATATTGATAAAAGCGACCCATATCGCCGCCGACAGACTCATTAATAACACAAGCGACAGCGCCAGCGAGAAACTCATTTTTAATGAATTCCTTAAAAAATTCATTTCCTGATAACGCACAAAGGCAAACTCTACCGAATCCGCCAAATCGGCAATTCTTACCGGCACCGGATATAAAGCCTGTAAATACTGCGGCTCACGGGCTTTAACAGTGACAATAACACGGATCATCAATTCTTCTTCATGAAAAGGCGCAACAGCGACATACTCTGAATTCTGGCGCAACTGCAACCAGATATGCTCATCCGGCAGACTCGGCAATATATCGCTGGGGTTAATGCTGCTTGAGGCAATAATTCGACCCTGGCGAGAAAACAGGGTCATCTCCGAGGCCCCGGAAAGCTCACGCAAATTTTCTATTTCCATTGTCACCAAACTTTCCGAGGAGTCCTCCAACCTGTCCGTCAATTGCTGCGTTTGCTTCAAATGCCAGCGCATTCGTTGATCCAGCGAGGCTTGGCTCAGTTCCAGCGCGTCTTCCATGGCACGGTCAATTTCCACATTAAACCAGCTATCAATGCCCTGATGTAAAAACTGCATGGAAAAATAAAACACAATAACGGCGGGCGCTAAAGCCAACACCACAAACAGCGACACCATTCGGGTTGTTAGCCGCGAACCCGCCTCGCGTCTTTTGGTGTGCTGGATTAAGGAATAGATATTGGCCCCGACCAGAATCAACAGCACGACAGAACCCAGGGCATTGAACAACAGCAGCCATGAATACATCGCGCTCAACTGTGATGATTCCTGCATGGCTGAACTCATTAGCTGCAATGACAGCATAATAAGACCAAACAGGATTACCACGGATAGATTGAAAGGGAGTTTTATTTTTTCAAAGGCCATAATGTCCAGTCACTGGATAAATACCATTGCCGATCAACATAAGCAATCGGGCGCAACGGCAAAGGCAAGGCATCACGATCAAAATTGACCTTCATCGCGAGCAGATACTGTTTTTCAGGAGCCAGTTCAGACAGACCACCGATCAGGCGAAAATCCCGCACTGTAGACATCAAGTCCAATGCCGCAAACAGCGTGGAAAAATTATAAACCGTACCGTCACCCTCGTCCCTGACCCGGTACATGTTCAATAATGCATGATATTGAAGGCGATAACGTATTGCCGTATCAACCAGCGTCTTATCCCAAAGAACATCGCGTTGTTCCAGCACCTTGAATTGAATATCCCAAAATAAAGGCACGCCGTTTTGCAGCGCCTCCATGGCTTTTTCACTGAGTTGATAAACGATGTCTGCGGACAACAGATAATAGTCCCCATGCAACGTTACTTCGGCTTGCTTAACTTCTGCGGCAAACTCATCGGCGTAACCTGAAAAGGGCAAGCACCACAATAAAACGCCGCATAAAAATGTGGACAAGCAAAAGTTTTTTACCAAGATGGGAATCTTATTGATCAAAAAGAACGTGGGAATTTACCATAAAAACGCCAAGAAAAAGCATAAAACTTTACCGCGATTGTGAACAACGCTGGTATTGCATATTGTCTGGCACGTTACCGGATTCTATCCTTTAATTTGCTTTGGTCTGATTTCAATGCTTAAATTACGATGAATGATTACGGATAATTTATTAAATCGCCCTATGAATTCATAGTGATAAGGATATGGCAAACAATAAGTTGCCTGAAACGACTAGAAACAGATAACATCCCTTTCAGGGATGTTATCTGTTTAGCAACTTTTTTAGAAAAGCGGAGTCGTTTTGTTGTGTTTCAAGCCATCTACAGATTTTTGGAAGTTATTTTTAACCAAACCCTAACTAAAAAAAAACATCCACTTCGAATACTCATACCAATCGCATACTTCATCCTCCGACTAATGCAAAGAAACAAAGTAATGGATCAGGAAACATTAAACTCTAATACTGAAATTGAAGAAGAACTCACTTCTGATGGATTACATAAAAGCGGTATTGAACGTGAGGTTGATGATGACAACAGCGAAATTAGTAATCCGTTTGATCCTAACGATATAGCTATTGTCACTAAAAATCCCAGCATAGACAGTGTTATTAAGCGAGTTGAACATAAAGAAATTGAACTTAATCCTGATTTTCAGCGTAAAGGTGGAATTTGGCAAATTAAAGAGAAAAGCCGTTTAATTGAATCCTTACTATTAAACATTCCTTTGCCTGTATTCTATGTAGCCGCTGATAAAGATGATAACTGGATAGTTGTCGATGGCTTGCAACGATTGACAACTCTTAAAGAGTATATTCAGGATAAAACACTCATACTTAAAAATTTAGAATTTTTAACACAATTTGAGGGCCTTAACCCATCTTCGTCACTTAAGCTGACAATTACTTATTATTTCAACAAGTTGAAATTTTTATTTTTTCTCAGTTGGCACTACAGATTTTTTGTTATCAATTATCGTCTTGCATTTACCTATCGAG
>JAQTPT010000037.1 GCA_028712795.1 Methylococcales bacterium | reverse complement strand
CACGACTGTAAACTTTTACCAGGGCTTGCTCTTTGAAGCCTGCTGAATACCTTTTATATTTTTTCATTTCTAATCTCAAATTTTTTTTCTTAAAATTTGAGGCGACAACTATTCTGACGCAGGGGGGTGAGTGACGCGATTGCAAACCCCGTCACTCTTCAGCAAGCGCATCCGCTAAACATTGTTGCCAATTCGGTTGAATTTCTAAAAGAATCGGCAACTTTATCATTTCCTCTATTTTCAACTCCACTGCTGACACGCTATGCAACACATTAGATGGCGTTCTTTCCATATCAGGCGTGGCGGTTAATTCCATAATGCCACTGGGATTGAATTTAGCTAAGGTATCAAAACCCAATTCAGTGCGGTTATTATGGGCTTCGTCGACGATAATAAACGGACGGCGCAGGCGTAATACGTTAGCCAATGAATACGGCGTTGTTTCGCCGTCTTTGAGTAAATCGCTCCGTTGCGCGTGGCTGATCGTGTCAAAATGCGCCATTAACCCACCATTGGATTCGTATACCTTGCGGTTTTCCTCATTTTCAACTTGAAAAGCTTGGCGCGTCGCCACAATCACTGTGGTCGAGGTGTTTAACGTAGAGGGTGTAACGCTTTTGGCTTCATCCAAACTGAGCACAGTCATTGCTCCTGCAGCGGCTAACGCTGCATACAGCGGATGCTTTCGATTGGTTAAACCTCGCAGGGTTTGTTCTTTAATTTGATTGGACGGGACTAACCACAAAATAACGCTGTGTTCTGTGCTTAACAGTTCTTTGTTAATAAACTCAACACTGGTTGCCGCCAACCAGGTTTTACCGCCGCCGGTTGGAACTCTCAGGCAAAAATAAGGCATGTCTTCGGCAAAACCTTTTAATGGCAGGTAAGCCACCCCCGTCATGCTATAAAATGCCAATGACGGGTTTTGTTGCTCATAACAGGCCTTAAAGTATTTTTCAACGCTATCCAGTACCTGTAATTGATATTTTTTAGGTTCAAAATAAAGCATGATTGGCTTAATCTCCTTTAAACCGTTTAAAATCAATATGTCGATAATAACGACTACCAACGGCTAAATTTAATTCTTCAGCACTCAAAATACCCTCATGCAAGCGTTTTACAGTTAGCGCATAAACAGCATTTAAAAAATCAGGCAGTTTATTTTTAACCACGTCAAAAATAATCACAATGTCCAAGGCAATATAATCATGTGCTATTCGATGCCTTAATCCGCGAATTTTTTTCCAGTGAATTTCAGGACTTTTTTCTAACAAATCATCACTCAGTTTTCCAACCGTTTCGCCAATGTGTATTAGCAGGGTCAGTGTTGCGTTAAAATTAATCTGATCGTTTGTGTCAAAAAAACTTATCGCCGTTTCACTGTCTTTGCTATAAAGCATCACTTTTTCCACCGACTCAATAATGGAAAGCAAATACAGCAAGTCATTATTTTTATCCTTCAACATAACGTATATCTTTCATGGCGCGATGTAACACAATAGGATTCGCCCAGCTTTTTAACATCACGTCCAGGCTATTATCAACAACTTCCTCCAGACACTGTTTAAACTGCAAAGCGGCTTCCAAAGTCAAATCATCTTCAATCAACAAATCAATATCACGCGCTGGCTCATTGCGTGCAAAGGAACCAAACACCCCCAAGCGGGAAATGGCAAATTGTTGTAACAGCTTTCGCTGTTTAAGTAAGGTCTGCAAATCATCCACAGAGTATAAATGTTGCCGTTGGTTCATGTTCATTTCTCCTTTATGGTTTGTGGAGTATTAAAGCTCTAGTGCATAGGGCGGTTTGTTTGAAGATGATTTGCTCTTTTTTGAGCCACGTATCACCCTTTTCCCGCGCCGTGGCGTAAATGACTTTTTGCCCTTTGAATGGTGGCAAACTCTTAAAAATAGCGGGGATCAGAACGTTGCCACCGCTTGAAGTACTGTGTTAATAGTTCTGTCATGTTTTAAATCCCTGTTTGTTAGAAATACTGCCACGATTCTGGTCGGGGTTTGCAACCCCGACCGAAACGTTTGAAGGCTTCAAAAGCTTTCAAAACGTGAGTGACGGGGTTGCAAACCCCGTCACTCTTCACATCCAACTTAAGGCGGGACAGTTTGAAATTAAGTCTGGCATTTGTCCCGTCTTAAAGGGGTAGCCAATCTATATGATCGAAACTGCTTACCTGCCGGTGTTCTGCTTGCGGATCAGGCGTGCTATCCCTGACTAACCATAAAGTTTGAAAACCGGCGGCTTTGGCGGCATCCAGCTCTTCTTTTATGTCCGATAAAAACAATAGCTGACCGGCTGGAATGCCTAGCTGTTTGGCTATTTTGATATAGGATTCCTGTTCTTTCTTGCCGCCGATATGGGTGTCAAAGTAGCCGGAAAAGTGTGGCGTCAAGTCGCCGTATTCCGTATGCGCGAATAATAGTTTTTGCGCGTGTACTGAGCCGGATGAATAGACGTATAAATCCAGTCCCTTAGCTTTCCATGCTTTAAGGGAAGCTGCGGCATCCGGGTAAACGTGGCCTTTGAAATCGCCTTTTTGATAGCCTGCTTCCCATATCAAACCCTGCAATGACTTTAACGGCGTGACTTTTTTATCTTCATCCAGCCACTGGATGAGCTGTGTGATTGACTGTTCAGTATCAAGTTCTGCGCCCGCTGCTTTGCAGGTCTCTTCCAACACTATTTTAACCGGTGGCTCCTCTGCATGAAGGCGCACATAATCAGCCAGATTTGCCCGTGAGTATGGGAACAAGACGTCTTTAACAAATGATAGTGATGATGTCGTGCCTTCAATATCGGTGACGATGGCTTTGATTTTCACAATTCGGCAACGTATTCATCAAAGGTTGGGAACGTTTTGGCAATTTCACTGCCGGTAAAATCGGCTACCCAGCCATCGGGCGTGGTAAACAGGCGAATACAGGTAAATTGCGGGTTTTCGCCCATATCAAACCAGTGCGGAGTGTTGGCGGGTACACTGATTAAATCACCTTGCTCACACAATACGGCGTAGACATTATCCTCCACATGCAGATAAAACAGTCCACTACCTTCAACAAAAAAGCGGACCTCAAAATCATGATGGATATGTTCAGCCAGAAATTTTTGCCGGAAAACGGCATTGTCCGGGTGATCCGGGGTTAATTTAATCACATCAATGGACTGAAAGCTGTATTGTTGCTTTAACTTGTCAATGGAATCGGCATAAGCCGCAAGAACCGCGGCCTGATCAGCATCGACGGATAGTTTTACGTTGGCCGTCCAGCGTTCAAACTGAACACCTATGCTATTGAGCTGCTTCTGGATAAGCGTGAAATCGGTGTAACGTTCACCGTATTGGGGCTCATTATCAAGATAAATAGTTAATGCACTCATTGGTTACTGACTCCATGCAGTCGTAGTTCGCATTCAAATAAAAAGTCCAGAGCTTCAAGATGACGCAGGGCTTCCTGTACCGAGCCGCCCCAGGTATAAAGTCCGTGTCCGGCAATAATGTAGGCATGGCAGTCTGCGTGACAATCCAGGTACTGCTCGACAAGCTCCGCTAAACGTGGGATATTTTGGTCATTGGCAAAAACAGGCACCACAACCCGGCTTTCATGAGTAGTAATACCCCGCAGCGCTTTTAACAGTTCATAATTTTCCAGCACAACTTCAGATTTAAATAGCCTTGAAATCAACGTGGCGTTAAGCGAATGGGGATGCAAGATGCACTGAATATCTGGAAAATGTTTGTATAAGGAGACATGCAGCAGCGTTTCAGCGGACGGTTTTTTTCCATCCAAAGAAATGCCGGTGGCATCAATCAGCATAATATCGTCTGGCGTTAATCTTCCTTTGTGTTTGCCGGAAACGGTGATTGCAACAGTCCTATCAGGCAACCGCGCGGAAAAATTGCCGCTCGTTGCCGGCACCCAACCTTTGCTGTCTATAAAATGACCGGCTTCAATTAATTGCTGCGCGGCGTTAATATAAGCGTCGTTATCATTCATTTTGTTGATTTTCAGTTAAATAGTCTTATAGTTGCACAACAAAAACATTAATCAGTAAGGTATTTTATGCAGCATTTTCGTCTTTCTTTTATCGTAACAGTGGTTTGCCTGGGCGTGGCCGTTTTTTGGGGTGGCATAATGGGCGCGTTTATCGCCCTGATTCTGGGGGTTCTTGAGGTAAGTTTATCATTTGATAACGCTGTTGTGAACGCCTCCATATTAAAGCGCATGGACGAACGTTGGCAACAATACTTTTTGACCTGGGGGATTTTAATCGCAGTATTTGGCATGCGTTTACTGTTCCCTATTTTAATCGTTACGGTCGCCACGGGTATCGGTTTTGTGGGGGTAACCGAAATGGCATTGCATGACCCTGCCACTTATGCCCAGCATTTAAACGAATCGCATGTGCAAATTGCTGCTTTCGGGGGGATGTTTTTGTTGATGGTATTTTTCTCGTTTATTTTTGATGAGGCCAGGGAATTGCATTGGCTGGGGTACATAGAAAAAAAAATGGCGTCATTCGGAAAACTGGAGTCGATTGAAATCATCCTGGCATTAGGTCTTCTGTTGATTAGTCAAAATTGGTTGCCCGATGCGATTCGTTTAAATGTGCTGGTTGCCGGCATCTCAGGTGTTATCTTATTCGTCATCGTGGACAGTTTAGGGGCTTTATTTGAAGATGAAGAAGAAGGGGAAGAAGTTTCTGAAATCATTAAAAAAGGCAGCGTTATGAGCTTTTTGTATCTTGAAGTTTTGGATGCCTCATTTTCATTTGATGGTGTTATCGGCGCGTTTGCGATTACCCAGGACGTGATCATTATTATGCTGGGTTTGGCAATAGGCGCGATGTTTGTCAGAAGTCTGACCGTGTATCTGGTGCGCAAAGGCACATTGGATGAATATGTTTTTCTGGAACACGGCGCCCATTACGCCATCGGTTCGCTGGCGGCTATTATGCTGATCAGCATGGTTCATCATATTTCTGAAGTGGTCACCGGTCTGGTTGGAGCAGTGTTGATCGGGTTATCAGTGTTATCATCCATTTTTTATAGAAGAAAGCACGCGGAATAAATGGGTTTGTTCATCCATCTTTTATGAATTGGCAATCTATTACAGAACGGATTGAAGCAGTAACCGGACTGCCATTTAAAATGGTTTCTTCCGACGCCATTGCCGGAGGTGACATAAACTCCGCTTTTCGGTTGAGAAGTGCTGATAAAGCGTATTTTGTTAAGCTAAACCGCGCTGATTTAGCGGCTATGTTTGAGGCTGAATTTGCAGGATTGCAGGAAATAGCACAAACCCGGATGGTGCGTGTTCCATCCCCTGTTGTTTACGGAAAGACAGCCGGGCATTCGTTTTTGGTGCTGGAACAGCTTGAATTGGGCCGTCCAAATCAAGCCTCTGATCGTTTATTGGGTCGGCAACTCGCGCTTTTGCACCAACAAAAACAGCCGTATTTTGGCTGGCATCGGGACAATACGATTGGCAGTACCTTACAACTTAATAGCCCAAGCCATGACTGGCTGACTTTCTGGCGTGAGCAACGTTTGGGGTTTCAATTAAAGCTGGCGGCAAATAAAGGCTATGGCGGTAGTCTGCAAGCCAAGGGTGAACGTCTTTACAGCGATATGGCCGCGTTGTTTGATAATTACCTGCCGCAACCCTCATTATTACATGGCGATTTATGGGCGGGTAATGCGGCTAGCGATAAGCAGGGGAGTCCGGTTATTTTTGATCCTGCCTGTTATTATGGCGACAGGGAAGCTGATTTGGCGATGACAGAATTGTTTGGCGGATTTAGCCAGGATTTTTATGCCGCTTATCAGGCAGTGTGGCCTTTAGACATCGGTTATAATGTCAGAAAGACATTTTACAATCTGTATCATATTTTGAACCATCTGAATTTATTTGGCGGCGGCTATTTGCGGCAGGCGGAAAGTATGATGACCAAGCTCTTGGCTGAGGTTCATTGATCATGTTTGAATCCGACAAAATTCGTCCCTTAAGTGGAAAACAAGGTCAACAGGCTACTTCCATTCCAATATTTTCCACATATTGATGTTGCTGCCTTTATCAGCTTCATTTTTGAGGACATCCATTTTGCCGTCGCCATTATTATCAATGAAATAATAAGCGGGGCCAATATCCGGAATTACTTTAATCATATAGAGTCTCCCGCCTCTGCGATATTCTTGCACGGTGCTTTTACCTTTACGGATGATGGTAATATCAGGTTCCAGGGTTTCTCCGCTTTGCACCGGCAAAGGCGGCTCCGGTGCTTCGGGTACTGCTTCAAGTCTGGGCGGTTTCTCATCAACAGCAAATACCGGGAAGGCAAGAACACTTAGTAGAATAAATCGACGCATGGTAGTGGCTCTTTCATAGTAGAAACTGGTGCTATCTTATTACAGTTTTCACCCAATTGCTTGACTAAAGTAATGGGACAGAAGACTTTACTGACAGTTAATATCGTTGATGCAGGATTTCATAAAAATCCGTAAGCAGACGCTACAAAAATTATTCTGTTTTAAATAGTTGCTACCCTGACAATGTTGAGCACAGGCCAAGTTATAATATCAGTTTTTATAATGGCGTTTAAAAGATGAAAAGACTAATCGAGACCAGAATAGTAAATCCATTGCTTGAGAAATACGGGATACCAGCCTACAAAACCAAAGGTTCTGCGGGCGTTGATCTTGTCGCCTGCATTGAAAATTCAATAGTGATAGCCGGGGGCGAAAATAAACTGATCGGGACAGGCTTGGCTGTCAATATCCAAGATCCGGGATTAGTTGCAGTTATTGCCAGTAGAAGCGGGCTTTGCCTGAACAGCCAGATTCGCGTAGGGCAAGGTTTAGGCATTATCGATTCTGATTATCATGGTGAAATAGGCGTGATTCTGCACAATGATGGCATAAATGATTATGTTGTCCAGCCCGGCGAAAGAATTGCACAGTTACTGTTTATGCCGGTGGTTCAAGTCGCTTTTAAACTGGTCGCGGATTTTACGACTATCACCGATCGAGGCGAGGGCGGCTTTGGCCATACGGGCCGTCATTAAGTCTATATCAAACGAAATTGTAATAATGAGACAAGTATTCTCTTTTTAATAATGGAAAGTCAGAAAATGATACAAGAAAGAACGGCTCACCAAATAGCCGATGTGCTTATTGAAGCGTTACCCTATATTCAACGCTTTAAAGGCAAAACCGTGGTGGTTAAATTTGGCGGCCATGCGATGGTTGACGAAGCGCTCAAGCACAGCTTTGCGCGGGATATTGTCTTGATGAAGCTGGTTGGCATGAATCCGATTGTCGTCCATGGCGGCGGCCCTCAAATTGGTCAACTACTGACTAAGCTAGGGAAAACAACGGGCTTTATTGATGGTATGCGCATCACAGACAGCGAAACCATGGATGTGGTTGAAATGGTGCTAGGTGGTCTTGTGAACAAGGAAATTGTTAATTTGATAAACAGGAATGGCGGTAAGGCCGTGGGCTTAACCGGTAAAGACGGTGATTTTATCCGGGCTAAAAAGATTCACCTGAAAAAGTCAGCGCATGAAGTTCATGCTCCGGAAATAATTGATCTGGGTCATGTCGGTGAAGTTAGCAGCATTGATCCGGCTGTAGTTGATATGCTGGGGCGCAGTGATTTTATCCCGGTTATTGCACCCATCGGTGTTGGCGAAGATGGACGATCCTATAACATTAATGCCGACCTGGTTGCGGGCAAGGTTGCTGAAGTGCTAAAAGCTGAAAAGTTGATATTATTGACCAATACCGCCGGTATTCTGGATAAACAGGAAAACCTGCTGACCGGCTTATCAATCAGGGACATTGATGATTTAATCGAAGACGGCACTATCTCGGGCGGCATGATTCCTAAAACCCGTTGCGCCACTGATGCGCTAAACGGTGGGGTAAACAGCGTGCATATTATTGATGGGCGCGTCGAGCACGCCGTGTTGCTTGAGCTATTTACCAATCAGGGCGTAGGCACTTTACTGATACGAGCGTTGCGCGATAAAGCATCATTCACATAAGGTCTGCATGAAGATCGGGCATTTTCGACTCATTGGCTGGGCTTGACTCTTTGCCAGCCAATGAGTCCAAGCGGAGGATATCGATAGAAAGCGGATAGTCGTCTTCGTTAATGGCGAGTTTCGATAACAACAATCCAATTTCTACAACTGCCGAATGCAGACTTAACCAATTAAACCGGCCAGTTCGTGCAATGGCGGCAAAATGACCATTTTTGCCAGTTGTAACAGTAACAGTGCAGCCAGGGGTGATAAGTCTATACCGCCCAGGCTTGGAATAAATTTTCGAATAATATCAAGTAAAGGTTCTGTCAGGGTTTCTAAAATAGAGGCTGCTGCATTAAAAGTTCCGGGATTCACCCAGCTGAGCAACGCTCTGGCAAACACTGCAAACACCAATACATTAATCAGCAAAGAGATCAGCTGGGTAATTGATAAAATAGTCAATGCCCCGATGTTGATGGTGACACCTTTCAACAGCAATATGGAGAAATCCGAAAGCATTTGCAAAGTGAGCACAAGAACCAGCGACGAGGTGTCTATTTTTCCTATTGACGGTACAAATCGCCGCAGTATTTTTAACGGCGGATGGGTCACCTTGACCAGAAACTGCGAAATGGGGTTGTAAAAGTCTGCGCCGCACCATTGCAATAAAAAACGTAGCAACACGGCCAGGATATAGAGGGAAAACAGAGTGTCGATTAAAAAAATAATCGGGTCAGTCATGTAAGTGGAGCCCATTAGCTATTCTCCGATTGCTTGGACATTTCAATTGATCGGTCTCGTGCGGCATGTAATGCTTTTGAAACCAGTTCAGTAAACCCGCCTTGCTCAAAAATTTCTATCGCGCACTGCGTGGTTCCGCCCAGTGACGTGACGCGTTTTCGTAATTGTTCAGGCGATTCAGACGATTCCAGTGCAATTTTAGCTGCGCCCAGCGCGGTTTGCTGGACCAGTAAACGGGCAGTCTCTTCACATAAACCCAATTCTAAGGCGGCTTTTTCCATCGCTTCCATAAGTAGAAAATAATACGCAGGCCCACTGCCGGAAACTGCGGTGACTGCATCTAACTCGCTTTCATCGTTAACCCAAAGCGCAATGCCTACCGAACGCATAATATTTTCCGCCAGGTTTCGTTGTTCGGCGCTTACATTTACATTGGCGTGGAGTGCCGTTGCTCCTGTCAAGACCAGCGCTGGCGTGTTGGGCATACAACGGACAATGGCAGTATCGGTGCCTAACCATTGGCTTAGGCTGTGTTGGCTTATGCCTGCGGCAATGGAGACGACCAGTAATTTTTTTTGCTGGATTAACGCGGCTACGGTTTTTGCCACGGAACTTAGTATCTGGGGCTTAACCGCCAACACCACGACATCAACTGCATTAATGAGCTCATCATTGCTTGCCGAAGTATTAACTTTAAGATTTGTAGCCAGCGCTTTTAGCGTATCCGGGTTGATGTCAGATACCCAGAGATGCTGAGAGGAATGACCGCTGGCAATCAATCCACTCATCAAACTGGATGCCATATTGCCGCCGCCGATAAAACCAATTTTTTGTATATTCATTTTTGTCATGTGTTAGTGATGTTAAAGGTATTTTAACCTATATGAGGGCAGTGCAAACAATCACAAGACTTATCCTATAAAATACGCTACTACGTTAATCTTTTTCACTCGTGTAAAATGACAAACAACGCTGATGATTGAAACCATTTATATTGAAGAGGCTATCTTGCAGCACCCGCGTGTTGTCGAGATTGTTACGCGTTTTCCGCAAGCCAGAAAAATTACCTGTGAACGATATGGCGAGGTTTTCAATCCTAAGTCACAAAATTTTCGGCTGCAAAAACTAAAGCCCGCGTTAATCCTGGCGGAAAAGTACAAACATTTTACGATGGCGGCTCCCTCTGGTTATGGCATTGGGGCAAACAGAAACTTTTATTTTTCCCACATGCTCAATTGTTTGTACGACTGCAGGTACTGTTTTTTACAAGGCATGTATCAATCCGCCAATTATGTGCTGTTTGTCAATTATGAAGACTTTCAGGATGAAATCAGACAGTTGTGTGCCTCAACGCCGGCCGAGGCTATTCATTTTTTCTCCGGTTATGATTGCGACAGTCTGGCTTTGGAGCCGGTAACCCGATTTGCCGAGCAATTTTTACCCTGTTTTGAGAAAATTCCCAATGCCTGGCTGGAATTAAGAACTAAAAGCACTCAGATTAGAAGCCTCTTAAATCGCGAACCCTTTTCCCGCTGTATTGTCGCTTTCAGCCTGAACCCTCATGAAATAGCCTCAAAAGTTGAGGCTAAAGCGCCCCCGTTGCGGCGTCGTCTTGATGCGCTGAATAAATTACAGGTGCATGGCTGGCAAATTGGCCTGCGTTTTGATCCGATGATTTATCAGACTGGCTACCAGCAGCAGTACCGGCAATTATTTGAACAGGTATTTTCGATAATTAATACGGATCAACTGCATTCTGTCAGTCTTGGGGCATTCAGATTACCTGAGAAATACTTTAAAAAAGTGCATAAACTTTATCCCGATGAAAAATTGTTTGCCAGTCCCTTAGAAAATCAGCAGGGAATGATTTCCTACAAACAGGAGCTTGAGCAGGAAATGATGCAATTCTGTACTGAACAATTATTAACGTTTATTCCCGAGACTAAATTTTTCCCATGCAACCTGTAAAACGCACTGTTCTGGTGACGGGAGCAAGTTCAGGGATAGGCCGGTCCATCGCTCAAAACTTATTGAAGCAAGGGCATATTGTCATTGGCGTGTCACGCGATTGTCGAAAATTTACCCGGCAAATGGAGAATTTCAGTCCGGTACAACTGGATTTAAGTCAATTAAGTGAATTGCCGAAAAAGATTTTTCAATTACAGCAAAAGTTCCCCAATATCGATGCTGTGGTTTTTTCTGCAGGGTTGGGCCAGTTCGGTTCGGTGGAAGAGTTTTCCTATTCGCAAATAGAAGCCTTGATGACCCTGAATTTTACCAGCCAGGTTTTTTTAACCAAGGCATTGCTGCCTGCCTTAAAGCGTAAGGCTAGCAGTGATTTAATTTATATTGGTTCTGAAGCGGCGTTGAAAGGTAATCGCAAAGGCGCGGTTTATTGTGCCAGTAAGTTTGCAGTCCGGGGTTTTACTCAGGCGTTACGGGAAGAGTGCGGTAAAAGTAATGTGCGGGTTTGTTTGATCAATCCAGGCATGGTGAAAACGGCGTTTTTTGACCATCTGGCTTTTGAACCGGGTGACCATGATAGTAACGCTATTTTACCGGAAGACGTGGCGGCAGCAGTATCTTACATATTAGGTTCACGAGAGCAGATTGTGATCGATGAAATCAACATGAGTCCTTTAAACAAGGTTGTGAAATTTAAAAAGTGAGCTAGCGGCAGGATGTAGAGGTATGGTTGAAATAAATACTGTAGAAGTAACTGTAAAAATATCTTGTATTGAAAGGCATTGATAAGCTACGCGCTTGGATGATGCTAAAAATCGCACTGGTACGCTGTTTTTGTGGTAACCACAGTGTCGTTATGCTGCATTGTGCGCTTAAAACACCTCTATGTATAAAACATAAAACGAACGAAAGTGGTTTGGGGCTTGTGTCGGTATAGGGTGACCCTGTACACAGGTTTTAGGGTGCTGTTTTAGTGCGGGGCAGGCGCTAAAAATAACCCGATCTTTCCAATGCTACCGGCCTCCTGTCGGGCGGCATCATTTGTGCAGCCAGCATCCTTTCAATCGACAGCTGTTTAATGGGCGATGAAGGGTGATAGGGTTTTGTGGAAGCATGCTGTGGCCACCTGTGTACAGGTGGATGTCAGCTCAACACAGATTAGAATTGCACGCTTTTAATCTATCACGGGTGTTCTTTTTGATTGCGATGTCTCGCCCTCGTGCGGATCAAATTTACCCGGCTCCAATGTTCGAAGCATCGGAAAGCCGACAAAAATACTCAGTAGAAATGTTAGAAATATTATGATATATAGGCTTCGGGTTTTGTTTAAAAAGCCAAACCTATTGTTAAAACCGAGACTGAAAAAAGAACTTTATAATTATCCAGGTCATAAAGTCAAATACAACCCCTAGTACTTATTTTATCGGGTATTTCATAGGCAACTATTGGCATCTATCGCTAATTTTACCAGTCACATCATAAAGTAAATGAGTACTACCTTTGTATCATTGGACTTCAGACCACTTATTGGGAGAAGTATCATGAAACGTATTAAACGAATTACAAGAATTGGTTTTTTAAGTTTGTTTCTAGGCGTGGCACTGCTGTCGTTCATGACAGAATCGCGGGCGTGGAGTGTCAATACGTCGTTAGATCCTTTTGATGTTTATGGAAATTGTGGCGGCTCAGAAACCGGGCTTTATGGGAATAAAGCGAATTATGTTTTACAGGCGCTAAAAAATGCTGGGCAACCGGAGACGATGAAGGATGTGCTCGCCATTAAATTACTTTCGTGTAAGACTTTTTCAGGTATGGGCCCTAGCGTCATCGCGCCCTGTCCCAGCGGAAGCCCATACACTTACTGTGTGGGCAATGACAATGATGGCGCTGGACATAATATTCTGCTGGGTGTCCTGAAGCGGAATGCGGTGACAAACCCTAACGCCACATACTCAGGATGCACTGGCGGAGGGACGCCTCACTCTAAGCTGGCGCTATACCAACGTGCTGGCGGCGACCCGCTCATGATCAACGGCATTGTCACACTGCAATGTGGTGTGGCGACGGGGGTGAGCGTGAACCCAAAACAAGTTGCTTGCCCGTCAAACAGCCCCTTCAAATACTGTGTGAAGACTTCAAACGATGGGCACGGCAACGCCGTCCTACTCGGTGCGATCGGGGCAAACGGGGCTGGCGACCCGTATGCGCTCTATGGCAATTGCACGAGTTTCAACCAAGGCCAACCGGGCTACCGGGCGAAGGCCGATGTTTTGACGGACTTGGGAATTTCGCTCAACACCGTCAGGACGATAGATATTCTCGGCTGCGTCAACCCCGATACAACTGGCGACAACCCTCCTCCTCTTAGATTGATTAGTTGTTCGAACGCGTTTTGGGGTTCTATTGGGAACTACTACGATCAATGTGTTGGGGGCTTGGATGCCAAGAATAACAATCTGTATCTGGGAATTAATAAGTAGAACCTTCTAATGATAGAAACCCGCCCCGGCGAAAGCTGCGGCGGGTTTTTCTTTAGCCCTCCGGGTCTTCCTCGCCGCACTGTCGGCGCAAAGCGGCTTTGGCATCGCCGCCATGCGCTGGATTACCGGCATCGAGCGCCGCCAAGCCCTCAACCCGGTTGTCGTGTCCGGCGTCACCGCCCACGAGGTTGCCAGCCGAAGGCATTGCCAGTCTAATGATGGTGCGAGCTTAAATTTTTGGGTCGCCTATAAAAGTGACCACCAAACTAGATTGTTCGGCTGAAGCGAACGCCGCGCTCAATCTATGAACCACAAATCGCATTGTCACGGTTTGCCCGGCGGCACAAGTATCCGTGCGTTGAAAGCTGGCTGTGCCGTAGGTAGGGCCGCTGCTTGCGCCGGTGTATTGTCTGAGCAAATGGTGATGGTTTATTGGTGCTGCTACCGAGTTATTCAATATTCCGAACTCTACATCTGCTTCCCCCGCTTGCCCATTGAAGGTTCCGATTGTGATTTGCGCACTGGCTGTCGAGATGAGATTGCCTGCAGTTGGGCATTTTACAACGACGGCATTGACCACGGTCGGCGTGCTCGGACTGTTACTGTCTATGTTCTTGAACAAAACATACGAATAATCGACCCCGCTTCCTGCTGCAGTTGCCAAAGAAGAATATCCGATTGCACTTATGAGTTGAATTCGCCAAGTTTCAACTGGGCTGGTGACCGATAAATTAATAATGCTTTAGTTCTACCCTACCAGTGAGTAAAATGAATATGTTATTAGTTGTTGATATAGGAAAATGATAATGAAAAAAATAAATCTAACCGCAGTATTATTGGGTTTGTGCATATTTGGAAGCGTTGTGTACGCTGATGTAACATTGAAATCCAAAGAAGAAGTTGAAGGCACCTGGAAATTGCAATCCACCAAAAATTCTTTAACCGATAAACAAGCCATTGATCGTGAAGATACGTGGGTATTTAAAGATGGCAAAGTTACAATCTTACATATTCCTCGCGAAGGAACTTATTATGATCAACCACCCGTAGCTTATGAAGTAGAGGATGGTAAATTAAAAGTTGCGATTATAGGCAGTAGCCGATTTGACATGTTTACAGTTGTGGATAAAGACGACAAAAATATGACCCTGAAAGGAAAGTATGGCGGCTATTACTATTTTATTAAAAAGTAGCAATACTTGAATTAGTACTTTTATCTTGAAATTTTAGGCTAATCCGTTCGTGTGGAGTGCATTCTTTAAATTGCCAACATACACCGGGAAGGTTAAGTATTTTGATTTAGCGCAGATTGTGAAAAATGCCCGGTTTCCCGGGCATTTAAAGCGATATCTATAAGCTCTGAGTTAGTTCCCCCTATTGCGCATTCTCTTTAAGCATAGCTTTGGTCAGGTTGTAATGAACGGTTGTTATCCATTTCATTAGAGTCTGATTCCGGGGCTTTCCGTTCTTTATCGGGCCGGAGGAGGCCGCAGCCTCCGTCTAACCACAGAACCGTGCGTACGGGTCCGTACACGGCTCTTCATGCAAGGCGTATCCATTGAGAAACTTCAAACCAATGCGCCAGCTTTCGGTTGGATCGTATTGCCTGTCCTTTCAGGTTAATAAACCAACTGTTGGGATAGGCTCTCGTCACCGCTCGAGCGTTTGAGAGCAACCACCGTTTGTTGTTGGAAAAGACCGTTTTTGATGCTTGTTTTCGCGGTACGCCCCGCTTGACCAGATTTCGGTAAAGATGCTGTTTTCTCTTTTGTTGACTCACCAGTCTTGATCGTAATCGCCGCCGGATATGGGCTTCGATCTTATGCAATTGGGACGGGTAGTTGGTTAAACTGTAATAGTTCGACCACCCAAATACCATTGATTGATCTTGTCCAGGGCCGGTTCCAGAGCTTTATGGGTGCCTCGCGGTGTCAATGCTCTGACTTTATCCATAGCCGTCTGCAGCTCAACCAAAAAAGGAGTTCAAAACCATTTTAGTTTGGTCGACTAATCTGATGCGGTGTAATACGCTACACCGCTAAATCCCCTGGTCAATTTTCAATCGGCACAGATGGTCAGTTTTCAATCGGCGCCAACACGCGACACTGTCAGATACTATGGAAACAACCTTGGAGTGGGCAAAAACCATGACCTGGAAAGAAATTAGTCCGGTCACTAAACTGGTGGAAACCGCCTACCAAAAAGGCGTACGGTTGGGGAAGAAAGCATTTAACGCACTTGCCAAGAGAATAGACCGGAACACCGCATTGCCAAAAAACCATGTGACCATCCAACCTCAAGCTTAAGGGGGTTAATTGGGGGATTATTTATTGCGAGTTACCTTAGCATGCAGCGCTGTTTTTTTTTTGGGATTTTTAATGGTGTCCCCGTTTGCTTTTTATGATGTTTTATTAGCGCCAAATAAAAAATCGTTTGAGGATGGAGATCGGGTTATTTGAAGTCACACTTATTTTTTAAAATATTTGCAAATTAATCGTGCTTTATAGGTATTTATACTAATTGTTTTGCTGATTTTTTTTATTTATCCTGTAATCCGCTTAAACATTCCGAATAAAGCTTTGCTTACCTGCTTGCGGGCCAGGTATACCGTAAGAAGGTAAGCAATTGAGTTGTAAAGATGTAAACTAGCAAGTTTTTATTGGCAACATAAACGTTTCCAAAACAAATATTAGCTAAGGCATTGGATGAAAACAGGAACATTTAAGCGATTTTTTCGTGTTCTTTGTCTGCTTGCGATGGCTGGTTCTTTATCCGGATGTATTTACTGGATAAGGGCTTATCAGACCTACCTGCAGATGAGTGAATTTGACCGTTACTTTAATACTGTCACCACTGATGAGTTTACCCTGCAATTTAAAGAACCTATTCTGTTTAGCAAAGATTTTGTTTCTTTATCCAAGTTGCATGCCAGTGAGGACGATCTTACCCTGGAAGGGAGGCGTTGGCGTTACTGGTTCCGTAAAGTTGACGCAAACAATAAACTGATTGTTCCGGAGATAAAATTTTATTCTGATTTAAATTTTAATAAAGAAGGAAAAATAATTGCCTGGTCATTTTCATCGTTATTTTTGCAAATCGCCCCGCCAAAATTTTTAGAGGTTTCTTTGCGTTCATTAGGCGGCGCTGAAATTGATACGGAAAAGAAACAACTGCGGGGTAATAGTAAGCTCATTGACAAAATTACTGAAGATTTACCCAAGAAACCAGCCGTTCTTGCTCAATTAGGCAAACCTTTAGAAATTAAGGATGAAGGCGGAATAGAAGTGTATCTATATCATTTTCTTCTGGAAACTCACCTTATAGAAAAAGGTTATGAAGATCGTGCGCTAAGCGAGGTGAAGATCAGTTTCGATAAAAAGACACAAGAGCTGATTAGAATGAGCGGTCGTTTTGCTGGCCTTAAGGTTTCCATTAATTATCGAAAATTTCTTAATGAACCTTCCGGGGAGCCCTCATAGGCATCAATGATATCAGCATATCTACCAAACCTGACAGTCAGCAGCAAGGGAGAAAAATAATATTAACATTTTAAATCAAAAACATAGGCTGTGTATTTATATTGTTGCAATAACTGATACTGTGACAATACCTTAAGTTAAATACATTGTTTTGTAACTGACTAATTAATAGTGAATAATTATGATAAATGTGCTGATTGTTGATAATAATGAACTTGACTGTACCGTAATTGAAGGATTACTGAATGTAGCCGAAGATATTAACGTTGTGGGCATCGTTAAGTCAGGCGAGGAAGCTGTTGATACAATAGCTGCTCTGCCGGTAGATATTGTTTTGATAGAAGTTAATATGGCCGGGATCAGCGGCACAGAGGCCTGTCGTAGGATTTTGCAATATAATCCCGAGGTAAAAATCATTATCTTATCTGTCAATAACGCCGGCCCCATTCCCCCGCAATTATTAAAACTTGGCGTATTAGGCTTTATTTCTAAAGAATCGTCAGTCAACGAGTTGATTAATGCCATCCGCAAAGTAATGGCAGGTGATCGCTATCTGAGTTCAGATGTCGCCAAGAATCTCGCTACCCTAGGTCTGCCCGGTTATCACGAATCACCCTTTTCAAAACTTTCCCGCAGAGAGTCTGAAGTTGTAAATTTAATTCTTCAGGGTAAATCCATTAAAGAAATGTCCCAAATGCTGATATTGAGCGACAAGACGGTCAACACTTACCGCTATCGCCTTTACGATAAACTTAACATAAAAAATGACGTTCAGTTAACCCGGCTGGCTATTAAATTCGGCCATCTTGATACGAACTTCATTTAGCAAAGGTTGCCACGTACCGTTTTAAAACTGGTAAAATAATAAATTATTAAGACACCACAATAATGTTAATCTTGTCGAAGGGGCTTTAGTTGCCATAGTCGCTGCTAAAGCCTTTTCTTTATAGGATTTTGAAATTACCTTAACACAGCCAACGCTTACGATGACAACAAAGCCGACTAAAGACCTGGAAACTTTCGATAACCCCCAACCAGGCCGCGATTATACCATCCGCATTGATATTCCCGAATTCACTTGTCTTTGCCCGAAGACAGGTCAGCCAGATTTCGCAACCATCCAAATTGAATATGTGCCCGCCGCACTTTGTGTTGAATTAAAGAGCCTCAAATTATACATGTGGGCTTACCGAGACCTGGGCGCATTCCATGAAGCAGTCACCAATGAAATTCTTAATGATATTGTTAAAGCCATAGCGCCTTATTTTATGCGTATTCGCGCCGAATTTAATGTACGCGGTGGCATCTATACAACGGTTGTCGTAGAACACAGAAACGTTGATTGGCAGGCACCGGAATTAGTCAATTTACCTTAACCAGTAACCAATCCCTTTATAATTTCTAAGCCGGATTGCGTCTGCATGGATGCAGGGGCAGCGTAGCGTTGCGCCGAACGATTGCGTAACCCGGCAATTAGCTTACCAAATAACAGACCATTCATGACGATCAAAGAAACACTGACCACCTTGCCCCAATACATTTTGCCTCATCATGCCTTATCCAGGATGATGAGCAAACTGACACACTGCGAAAACAAGATTTGGAAAAACCTGTTTATCAAACTGATTATCCGGCACTTCGGCGTCAATATGGATGAGGCGCAAGAGCCAGACATCAATGCCTTCCTTAGTTTTAACGATTTTTTTACCCGTACACTTAAACCCGGCGTCAGACCATTAACTACCGAGCTTAATGCCATCGCCTGCCCTGCTGACGGGTCAGTCAGTCAAGCGGGTAACATTACCGGCGGTAAAATCTTTCAAGCCAAAGGTAAAAGCTTTACCACGCTCGACTTGTTGGGAGGCAGCGCAGAACGTGCCGAACCTTTTAATAACGGTGTGTTTACCACCATTTACCTGTCACCCAAAGATTATCACCGCCTGCACATGCCGCTAACCGGTACGTTAAGAGAAATGGTACATATTCCCGGTCGATTATTCAGCGTGAATACGGCAACCACTAACTCCGTCCCCGGTCTATTTGCCAGAAATGAGCGCGTCGCCGCGATATTTGATACCGATGCCGGCCCGATGGCGTTGGTGCTGGTCGGCGCCATCTTTGTTTCCAGCATAGAAACCGTCTGGCATGGTGTCGTTACACCGCCGAGCGTTACCTCAGTGCGAAGCTGGCAGTATCAGGATAATGCGCCTACGCTAAAAATTGGCGAAGAAATGGGGCGCTTTAACATGGGATCGACCATTATTATTTTGTTTGCCAAAGACAAAGCGCAATGGGATAGCGATTTTACAGCGGACAAGGTGGTAAAATTGGGTGAGAAGATTGGTAAAATATTGGCTTGATTAAGCAATACCCATTATGACAGCTATCGCCTAAAATGATAGATCGATTCCCCCATGAGACCAGAATATGAGCGCCCCCTTTGGAAAAAATGCCTTGACCTTTAGCGATGTAGTCAAGCAATTGCGCACAACTTTTGAAGCTTTTTGCGATCGACGAACCGGAAAAAATACCCACTATACGATGACTGATGCAGGACTGAGTGCGTTTTCGGTATTTTTTATGCAAAGCCCCTCTTTTTTGGATTTTCAGCGGACGATGCAGGAGACGCAAGGTAAGAACAACGCACAAACTCTGTTCGGTGTTTTCTTTCATTCCGACAGCTAACCACATCCGCGCGCTGCTTGATGCGGTCGAACCGGCTGCATTGTATCCGCTGTTTGATTTTGTCTTTGCTGGTTTTCTCGTGCGGAGGTGATAGATTCTTTTCGCTCAACAGATAATCGATTGCTGCCGGTATTGTATGGAACCCAATACTTTTCCTCACAAAAGCTCCAGGGTCCATGCTGTTCATGCAAAACCCACAGCAACGGCAAAGTCAGTTATTCGCACACGGTAGTCACACCCGTGCTGGTGAAGCCCGGCAATGACAAGGCCATGCCACTAACTCCGGAATTTGTGCGCCCGCATGATGTCCATGACAAACAGGATTGCGGGATCAACGCCTCCCTGCGCTGGCTGGAAAGCCGGGGTAGCCAGTACGCTGCGTTGGGCGCTACGGTGCCCGGCGATTATTTGTACTGTCACGAACCCTTTTACCGGACTTTGCCGCCCAAGGGCCTTGAGTTCATCCTGGTCTGCAAACCCGGCTCTCACAAGACCTTGTACGAATGGGTTGATGATCTGGAACGCAACGGGATTGATAAAACAGTGGCGCGCACACGCTGGACCGGCAAGCAACACGAAACAGTCACCTATCGTTATGTCATCGCCGCGCCCTTGCGCGATGCCGATAAGTCCTTGGCCGTGAACTGATGCGAGATCACCATCACCCGCGCGGCAGACGGCAAGGTACTATACCGAAATGCGTTCGCCACGTCCTTGACGGTTGACGATGCCAACGTCGCTGAGATCATTGCTTCAGGACGCGCCAGGTGGAAGATTAAAAATGAAAACAATAATACGGTCAAGACCAAGGGCTATCGCTTCGAGCATAACTTCGGTCATGGCCAACAGTGCTTGTCTTCTTTGCTGGCGACGCTCATCATGCTCGCCTGCTTGTTGCATACGCTGCTGGATTTAATGGACGACACGTTCTGCCTGCTTCGTCAAATACTTCCTTCGCGCAAGCGTTTGTTCGATGATATGAAAGCGCTTACGACCTACTTGTGCTTTGATAGTTGGGAGCACCTGCTTAATTTCATGCTGGACGGTTGGTTTTATACGCCGGAAAGCCAAATCGTTCGCCCCCCAAGCCTGGAATCGGATAGGTTTTGGTCATAATGAGAATTGCTGCTTCTCGCTTGTTGATGCCCAAATCAAAAGCGCCGTCAGGATCAGGTGCAGTACAACCATCGGCCATAGGAGTATGCCGCTCAAACCACCCGCGAAGCCCAGGTAGGCGAGATACAGAGTGACGGCCGCGCTATAGGTCAGCATGCCGGCCTGCGGCGGGCCCGGCCAGCAGGCAACCCCAAGGCCGATCAGGGCGATGCCGGCCACGCGCGCAACGGGACTGGCGATGCCGGTCAGTTCCTTGCCTAGCAGCAACAACCCGACGTGCGACGGCAAAAAAAGCAATGCCAAGCCTGTCCCGGCCTCCCCGACGGCCGCGAAAATCAGCACTCGTTTCATGGCGTTGCTCTTACCGTCACTTGGGTAAGCCACTAGCGTTTCTCCGCTTCTTTGGCCTTCAACTGGGCTGCCTCTGCCGCCGCTTTCTCCTCCGGCGTGAAGGGATCGAGTTTGAAGGTCAGCTTGTTGATCGTGCCGGTGAACTTGAACGGCACAGCGTAACGATACTCTAGCAATGCTATGCCAGTGCGGGTATCGCTGCCTATGTCAAAGGTTTCGTCCTCCGGGAAGGTTATCGGAGTAGCGTGTTCCATTGAATTCCTGGCCACTTCCTTCCCGTCCACGGAGAGCGCGCCGGTCCCGCCTTGGCCGAGAGCCGCGCCATCGGACTTGAAGTCGAAAACGATGGTGTGCTTGCCGGCACCCAGGGCCGGTCCTTCCCACGCCGTGCGCTTGAGATCGAGCAGGTTGTAGAGGAACACGGGCTTCCCTTTGCCAAAATCCATCGTTCGCGTGGCAAGCGCAGCAACTACCCAAACCGATCCAAGCAACAGCATTACATGGCCAACCCGCAGCTTTCCGCCCGACCATGCGCGTTGTTTGCCTTCCCAGGCCAGAAGGAGTCCGGCAAGCAGCATCACCAAGCCTCCTGCCCTAACCCACGGGTTTTCTAGCCAATAGTTGTAACTCCTGGTCAGGAATAGACCATAGCCGCCGAAGCGCCCGCCCTCCGTGACGATCATGCCCTCCGCGCCGCTTTGGGGAATTGTGATCTCGGCGGTGATGGCGTAAGACTTGTTCAGGATATTCGGCGCCGTGCTGCCCGGCACGCTGGCCAGGGTGCCCGAATAGGTGAACTCCGCGCGCCCCGCCGTCAGGCTCGGTTTCGGCGAATTCCAGCGGGCGAGCGTCGTGTTGTCGAGCGGCAGCACGTTATATTTCTTCGCCTCGACGTAGAAGATATCCTGCAATTGCTTGAGCTTGTCCGGCATCTGCGCGGCCAGATCGTTGTTCTGCTTGGGATCGTCCATCACGTTGTAAAGCTCCCAGCGGTAGCCGGTGATCACGTTCGGCGCGGTCTTGGAGCTCAGCTCCCAGGGCAGCGTTACCGGGGTTGTCGCCGCCACCCAGCCATCGTGATAGATGGCGCGGTTGCCGAGCATCTCGAAGTACTGCGTGGTGTGCCGTGTCGGCGCATTGGCGTTGGCCTTGTCCCATGTGTAAGCCATGCTCACGCCTTCGATCGGCTTTTGCTGGATACCGTTGATCGTGTCCGGCGCCGGAATGCCGGCCGCTTCCAGGATGGTGGGCACGATGTCGATGACGTGGTGAAACTGCCGGCGGATGCCACCGGTGTCGTTAATATGGCCAGGCCAGGAGATGGCCATGCCCTGAGCAGTGCCGCCGAAGTGAGATGGCACCTGCTTCATCCACTTGAACGGCGTGTCCATTGCCCAGGCCCAGGCGGCCGAAAAGTGCGGGAAGGTCCGTTCGGAGCCCCAGAATGGGTACCACAGGAACTGGTCCTTGACCGGCACTTCGACGCCGTTGAAAGTGGTGAACTCGTTCGGGGTGCCGTTGATCATGCCTTCGGCGCTGGCGCCGTTGTCGCCACTGATGTAAATGATCAGCGTGTTGTCGAGCTGGCCCATGTCCTCGACAGCCTGGATGACGCGGCCGATCTCGTGGTCGGTATACGCCTGGTACGCCCCATAAACGTCCGCCTGCTTGATGAAGAGCTTCTTCTGTTCGAAGCTAAGCGTGTCCCAGCGCGGCAGCTTCGCGCCGCCGTAAATCTCTTGTCCATCAGGCCACGGGGTCAATTGCGCGTTCTCGGGCATGATGCCCAAGCGCTTCTGGTTGGCGAAGATGGTCTTGCGCAGAATCTCCCAGCCATCATCAAACAGGTGCATGACGCTGATCTTGTCGATCCATTCCTTTGTCGGGTGGTGCGGCGCGTGCGTGCCGCCCGGCACGTAGTAGATGAAAAATGGCTTATTCGGCGCCAGTTCCTTCAACTGCTTCATGTACTGGATCGCCTCATCCGCCATCGCCGTGGTCAGATTCCAGCCGGGATTGCCCTGGAACGGATAAATGGGCGTGGTGTTGCGGAACAGGTTCGGCTGCCACTGGCTGGCGTCGCCGCCGACGAAGCCATAGAAGTACTCGAAGCCCATGCCATTCGGCCATTGTTCGAACGGGCCGGCCTGGCTGTTGGCAAAGAACGGCGTGTTGTGGTCCTTGCCGAACCACGAGGTGGCGTAGCCGTTTTCCTTCAGGATCGTGCCGATGGTGCCCTTCTCGATCGGAATGATCGAGTCGTAGCCGGGGAACCCGGTCGCGATTTCACCGACCACGCCAAAACCTACCGAGTGATGGTTGCGCCCGGTGATGATCGCCGCGCGCGTTGGCGAGCACAGCGAAGTCGAGTGAAAGTTGGTATAACGCAAGCCGGTCTTGGCAATGCGGTCCAGTGCCGGGGTAGGGATGACACCGCCGAAGGTACTCGGCGCACCGAAGCCGTCGTCATCGGACATGATCAGCAGAACGTTGGGCGCGCCCTTCGGCGGCACGACACGCGGCGGCCACCAGGACGTCGACTCCGAGGCCGCTTCATTGATCACGCCGCCAAAGGCTGGGTCGGGCGGCGGCAACCGGTTGCCGCTGAGGGTGGTGGTGGCGCTGGCCGAGCCCAACACACCGGTAACCTGTTGCGCGATGCCGCATGCGGAATAACATGCAAAAACGACACCTGAAACCGCTAGGGCGACGAACCGTTTGACAGTCTTCATGCTATGCTCCTACTTTTCGCTATGGTTTTGACAGCCGCGGCCTTGGCATGCAGCGTCCCCGTGCACCGCTGCATTCTGCTGACGACGCCGTTATTACAGGCCGTGGACTGCTTATACCGGACAAGTCAAACGCCTTGGGCTGCGTTCGATTTGTGATGCTTCTACTGCGTATCATTAGTCCCCATTCCATAGTATGCCTCTTTCCAGCAGAACAAGTTATAATCCGGACTCAAAAAATTTATTTTAGCCGGTCGATTAGAGCTGACTTGGGCGAGTAGTCCCGTTATAAAATATTTTAGAAAATCTGCTGCGCTTAAGTTTTATTAATGAAACTGAACGTGTTTTAAAACCTTAGGGACGGCGCTGCAAACTCCGTCTTCAGTACGAAATACTCACTGCCACGCGCAGCTAAAGAGATTTACAGTCATGAAATGGCTTATAGCCCCTCTACGGAGTCTATTTATTCTTGGTAATCAGCTATAAGCGCATGAAACAAGAATCGTCTGTTTATTGAGCCAGGCCAGGATTTATCCAGCCCTGCTGGGCAAAATACGTAGCCAGTTGAGCAGCAATCTTGTCGGCCATTTTCTTTGCCTGTTCTGCGGAAGCCGACTTATAACTTTTGACACCGCCAGCTACCGCGTTGGTTGCGACTACCGCTGCAGCTCCTGCGCCAGCCGCTGCTCCAGCCGGCCCCATCACCGCGGCACCCGGCATGTCGCCGCTGTCCGCCTGGGCGTCAAAAGCGATCAATTCCTTATATCCCGAAGGTGAAGGCGCCAATACCCGTACCTTACTGTCCAATCGGGACTGCCCCATGCCAAAACCAATCACATTTCTTCGTAATCGATTGCCTTCATCGATATCGACGAAATAGCCGGTGATCAGGATCGATCCTGGAGTAACCTGTAAGCTTTGGTCCGCACGTATCGCATTCAAGCCCAAATTATTTATTTTTTGCCAAAGTTCGGTTGCCATGGCATCAGAGACTTGGTGCCCCAACTGGATTTCTTCCGCTGTCTGACTGTTGTTCTCAATACGCCGCTGTATTTTGGCAAAAATACTGGAATTTTGTTGAACATCTTGAGGGCTAACGGCGAAGTTATAAATTAACACGGGATTCGGTGTCGGCATTCCGGCATTGGCAACTTCATAGGTCTCCTGAACATTCGTTTTGGCACAACCGGCAATCAGCAAAAAAAACAGGCCGGTTCCAGATAATTTCAATAAGTTTTTTAATCGCATAACTATTCCTCATGATTTGAAGTGAAATGCTAGAAACGAGGCAAAATCAATGCAGCTATTGCCTCACACGGTTTAAAATTAATGCCCAATTTGGACAATACACTCCATGGTACTTCGCTTACGGTTTATAGCCAAAACCAGGCTCCCTGATGCCATAATGTTATGAAATACTCACCTGTGCCAAACAGCCGTATTGCCGTGTGGACCCGTGGCGGCCCCTCCTGAACCACGATTCCATACAGCCGAGCCGCCATAGGCTCCATGTGCGTAGCCGGAACCATGATTCCAGGCTGCTGAACCGCCGTAGGCTCCATGAGCGTAGCCTGTACCATGATTCCAGGCTGCAGTGCCGCCATAAGCGCTATGAGCGTAGCCAGAACCATAATTCCAGGCTGCGGAGCCGCCGTAACGGCCATAAGCGGCTCCTGATCCTCCGCCCCCAACCGCGACACCTCGGTAACCGGCGGCCACCCAAGCGCCGGCAGGGGGCGATGTCAACATCACCGAGGCAAAGCTCGCCAACAACAGTGTTATTTTCATTCGATTCATTGCCTTATCCTCATTCATTTACTTTGCTTTTTGCTCAGCCGTATAGGAACCAAACTCAATGAGTTTGGAATCGGAGGGTATTTTAAACACAAAGGTATCCGCGCTCAGCTTGGGATTTAGATTCCAGTCCGAGAATTCGACCAGGAATCGGGGAAAGTTTGGAACTTGCTTGTAAGTCATGGCTAAACGGAGCGGGAGCGCGTTTTTGCCGCTTTCGATCCAGATTTCCCAATTAATAGTGGGTTCCATATAGGCGAAATGCTCACAAGGCACCCCATTCACCATGGATGGCCCCACCACGATGGCATGGGTTAAATTTTTGGTCATCACTGCGTAAGGATCGCTATACATAAAATCCGCAGAAGGAAAATTAATGTGTGCTTTGGTTGTCACGAATTCCAACATTTCGTCAATAGTCGCGATTGGGCCGGAAACGGCATGGAAGTTCTTCTGAGGATCGTAAGCCGAGATTTTTCCTCCATCGAAATAAAGCTGAAAGTTTGGCACGTCGCCTGAAACATTGACGCGCAATTTATTAGGCCGCTTTAGGGCGACTTCGGCGTCAGTAAAGAAAGTTAAAAACTGGCCGGTAATCGCCTGCAGTTCTATAAAGCTGTTTGAACGATAAGTGAACGCCTTGGCAGAGGCCAGTTTTTCACTCATCTGCTTTAGACGGTCCAGAGCAGGCTGTTCAATGATCGGCGCTGGCGGCGGCGCAGGGTTTTCAGGCTGTGCCGGGGGATGTTGTTCTGCCGCCTTTGTTGCAGCCTGAGACAGCACATTCACAGGCGTCTTTTCGTCATGTGCACAACCACTTACCAAAAGCCCAAAGACGATCACGGGTAACAGGTTAAATGCTGATGAAATTTTTCTGGATTTTTTTTGTTCATTTTTCATGATCAGTTCTCTCTATGGAAGATAACAGTGTTATGTGATGTCCATTTTGGATCAAAAGACTATTGTTAGGCTTGTACCTGGCATCTAGCGAAGTTAGTACGGCGATGGCACCACCTGGTAATAGGCGCCGTTGCTTCCGAAGTAGGGTTTAAACCAGTTTATACCGCATTCATAATATTGGCCCGAACTAATATTGATATTAACGCAATTACCGGGCAGGTAGGACAGGGTCGTGCCAAGCGCCATAGCCATAGTCGGAGGCGCCATAGGCTGTTCTACAACGACGGTAGTGGGTGCGGGAGGCGGTTGAGATGCAGCGGCTGCGCCCGCCATAGCGCCAACGGCCAGGCCAGCGATGCCTGCCGCCGCGACATCGCCGCCGCTGTAACCGCTGCTATAATAAGGTGGGTGATAGCCCCAGCCGTGATAACCGCCGTAAGCAGGGGGGTGATAACCGCCATAACTAGTATGACTCCAGTTAGCCGTATTGCCGTGTGGGCCTGTATAGGTACCAGAGCCATGCCCCCAGCCACCGAAAGCACCACCAGCGGAACTATGGCTCCAACTGCCGGAGCCGCCAAATCTTCCCGACCAAGATCCGCCACCATAGGATCTCCAGGCATGCGTTGGAAATGACACAGCGGCCATACAGATTGCCGTGGCCAGAAGGCTATAACTTTTATTTCGAATAATCATAACGCATACCTCTACAAATGATTTAACTGAATATTATCCTGGCTTTATATAATCACCATAAAGAATCTGTGTTTTTTGAGAGAACTGCTGAATTTTGTTTGAGAATTTATTCCTACAAATACATCAATTCATGTTCTTTCTATACTTCGATGAGAAATTTTCTGATTATTGCATAACACCAGTTATTTATTGACCTAACTTTTATTGCACAGCATTCAAAATTTGGCCGGTGTTTGCAAAGGCATTGCAATTGTCCTGATCACGGCACATCGTTTCATAAACCGCCTGTTTTCCGCAACCTCTGACGCCGATGGTATATTCTGTCCATTCATAACCTCCCCCGCCATACATCCCCATACCCAACCCATTAATATACGTGACCTTCTGGGAAAGTACCGTTCCTGTTGCTTGTGGGCAATTCAGTTCAAACCGGCCTCTGGCTAGCGCAGTGTTCAGAGCTGATGGGGCATTCTGGGCGAGAAACTGCGCCTCGGTCGCGCAGCCGCTTATAATCAGCGGTAGTGCCAGCATAGCCAAGCTGGTACGGATGAAGTAGATCATGCAAGACTGTGTTGACACATGATTGCTAACTCTATTGATTTTTTCTGAATTTTTCATGGTTTGTTTCTCCCAGTTTGTAAGAAAACCGCCACTCTCGACATCAAACATCTGGCGGCGGTTAATGACTACGATGTAATGGAACGTCCCTAAACCCCGGCGGCGGCATCGTTGACCGATGCGCAGCTGATAAATCAAAAAATTATTGTGCAGATTGGATTAGCGATAGCGTAACTCCATCATTTCGAAGACTTTCACTATATCCGATTCTTCATTGGCAGTCCAAATTTGCTAATGAACAAAATGCTCACCAGTACCCTGTTAAACCGATAAATGGACCGTTCATAGTCACTTTGGCTTTGGTGGGGCCACTCTTGTCAACATTATAGTGAAGGAGTTTATAGCCGGCTTCCACTGACGCAGGGATGCCAAAGAAATCCGTCCGGTAGCCAAGCATCCCCAGGATGCCTCCCGTTAATTCCACGCTCTGGGCACCGAAGCCGCCAACATTGCCATCCGCCATCACAAACCAGTGGGGCGTGAAGTCGAACATGGCTCGTCCGCCGATGATTGGGCTAGTGGATGACGAACTAGCCGTTGGGGTGCGCTGGATCAAGCCGAATGGACCTGAAAGCGCAGCGCTGGCGCCGAGCCAGATAGTTCGCGCGCCGGCGTAAACATCAAGCATGATGGGATGTTTTTTCCCTTGATAGTCCCGTATTTCCGAGGCTTTGATGCCCAAAATGCGGTACATCAAACCGTAGTCCATGATGCCCATTTCCATATCGATACCCTGGCTAATCCGGCTGGCGACGGGTTTCAGTTGCATATCAAAGTAATTGCCGTCCAGAAACAAGGCGAAGCGGTCATAATGCGCCTCGAAGTGACCCGAGAAGCCGAGGGGAAAGCGCCTGGACTTGCCGACGATGTCAATGAAATTAACATCGATAGAGCCAGTGTTCGAACCCGCCGTGAAATCACCGTCGACGCCGGGTAGCCACGTATAGGTAGACAGGTTGAAGCCCCACGGGCTGGCGCTGGCGGGTTTTTCTGGGGATAGAGCCGTTAAGGTTTTTTCAGGCCGGGCAGAGACTGGGAATAGCACGGCGGCTAAGGACGCTGCTAGAAGCACACTATAAATAAATGATTTACTTTGCAGGAAGGTAGGCATTGTTTGTTGTTCCTTAATTATTTGTCGTCGATGGGAAGAAACCAGGCAACAGATTTTGTTGCAACATTTAAACGAACAGCCTTTGAAAAAAGGGCTCGAACTGGGCTTTTTTTATGTCCGTCCGATACGATTCTGCTGCGTTAACATCCTGAAAACCTGGATTTAAAAATCGTTATTAACTGCCATTTCTTACCGATACCCCGTCTGCCCGACGAACGGCCCGTTCAAGGTCACATTGGCTGCCACGGCGCCGCCGCTGTTAACGTCAATTTTCAAGGCCTTGTAACCCGCTTCCACGCTAGAGGGTATGCCGAACAGGGTGGTGTGGTAACCGATAGCCCCGAGCCCGGCAGCGGTAAACTTCACATTATCCGCGCAGAAACCGCCGGCATTACCGTCCAATAACAGGAACCACTTTGGCAAGAATTCCGCCACGATCCGGCTGCCTATTACCGGAGCAGTGAACGATTTGCTGCCCGAAGAACTACCGATGCCCTTAACATCGACCTGGGTCCCCAACCAAATGGTACGCCCGCCGGCATAGATGTCGAGGATGTTGGAACGCGATCTCTCTTCCCATTGGGCGGCCTGTTCCGAAGCTAGCGAGCCGAACAGGCGGTACGACACGCCGTAATCCATGACACCCAGCTCCATTGACGTGGCCTTGCTGACTTTGTCGAAGTGGGGCTTGAAATCCATCCCCATGTAATTGCCATCCAGGTAGAAGCCCAGCCGCTCATAATGGGCTTCGAAATGCCCATTGAAAGCCATGGGAAAACTGCTCATTTTGCCGGCGATATCGATAAAGCTCAAACTCAATGAATCGCCTAGCGGCCCGGCGGAAAAGTTACCGTCAATGCCTGGAAACCACATGTAGAGCGTGAGATCGAACGCCCAGGGATCATAGGCAGCAGCGCCTTCCGTGGTTTTGGCGCCGTGGGCGCCTGATGCTGCCACCAATTCCGCCGCAAAAGCGAGGGGTTTAAAAACCGGGAAAAAACGGGGACTAACGATCATATAATCTCTCCTTGGAGCAATATGTTTGGTAGGCTGCGCTGTGCGTATTCATCCTGTATTTTAAGTTAAACTCGTTTAACTTGCCCCATTATTCTCGATTAAAAAAAGAGCTTTGTGAAGCGGGGCGCTCTAAATTTTAATGGTTCCCTCCAGTGGGTGATTTAATTCCAGGATAAGAAAAATCGCGCCCGGCATTGAGATGGCGCAAATTAACATGCCGATAGTGATGTCCGTTTTCTGGGAGCCAACATGCCAAATTGGGCGAACAGGAAGGTAAGCCAAAATGCGAGCATAACAAGAAATATCCTCGGAAGGTTAGTCTGCGACTGTTCGACCAACATCCATCGTGATTGCATCATGTCAGCGCCGATTTGCAGGGCCTGAGTTTGAAGATATTTTTGGATGTCGTTCCGCAGTGGGAGCTCACGAATTATGTTGTCAACATCATCCAGTCCGGTGGCAGTTTCCATCTTTGCCAAATCATCTCCTTCCCAGCTTTCGTCAGTCCAAAGGCTGTTGATTCCGGAGGAGACGGCCTAACGCAGCAGTTCCCCAACCTTTTTTACCTACCAAGCGTAGCGCGTGGTGGGTGGCGGCGTGTCCGGCTTGTCGTGCAGATGTGTGCCGGAAACGCTTGTTCTCGCTTGCACTCGAAAAGACTTATTCCGGACTGCAAGGCTGAGTCATATCTTTACCCGCTTTAGATTTGGTTTTGTTTCACCGGTGAAGTCGCGGGCCGCTCCTTGCAAAGCGGCCCGCGTGGCTCAACTGCTCATACAGGATTACTGCGGCGCCGATTGCACACGTTTTAGCGGCGCACCATCGACTGCGGTAGATTCCGCCTTCTCAAGCGTCTTGATCTCTTCGGGCGTCAGCTTCGGCCTGTCCACCTTGATCGTCAGCTTGTTGAGCTTGGCGGTCAGCGCGAACGGCGGCTGGTAGTCGGCATCGTTCACGCCGGTCAGCGTGTCGGAGCCGATGTCGAAGCTCTCGTCCCATTGCAGGATCATGGGCAGTGAGTGCGGCATGGTTTCGGTGGCGACGGCTTTTCCATCCACACTGAGCGTGCCGGTGCCGGGCCGGCCCAGGCCGCTAAAGTTGTTGAACGCGAGCGTGCCGATGCCGAGGCCATCGTACTTGAAGTCGAACTCGACGGTGTGTCTGCCGGGCGTGAGCATGTCCGGGCCTTCCCACTTGATGCGTTTCAGGTCAAGCAGGTTCCAGAGGAACACCGGCTTGCCCTTGAGCAAGTAAAAGCCATAGCCGGCGAAGCGGCCGCCCGAGGTCAGGATGATGCCTTCCGCACCGCCTTGCGGCACATCGATGTCTGCCGTGATGGTGTAGGAACTGTCGAGCAGAAACGGGGAATCGCCCTGCGGCAAACCGACCATCGGGTGGGTATAAACAAACTCGGTGCGGCCGGCGGTGATGTTGGGACGCGGGGCGACTATACGCGCAGCGACCGAGGCGTCCATCGGGAAAACCTGATGCTTCCTAGCCTCCGCGATGAACATCTGTTTCATCTGCTTCACCTTGTCCGGATGCTTGTCCGCGATATTCCGGGACTGGCTGAAGTCGCTGTTCAGGTCGTAGAGTTCGAGTATCTGATTGTTGAGCGGGTCGGGATTCGCGGTGCCAAAGGCTTCCCAAGGCGCGCGATTCACCTGGGTGCTGAGCAGCCAGCCCTCGTGGTACAGCGCCCACTGGCCCATCATCTCGAAATACTGGGTCTTGTGCCGCGACGGCGCCTTGGCATTTTTCGCGTCGAACGTGTAAGCAAAACTGGTGCCCTCGATCGGCGCCTGTTTTATGCCGTCCACGGTTTCAGGCGCCGGGATGCCAGTGACCTCAAGGAGCGTGGGCACCACGTCGATGACGTGCATGAACTGCTCGCGGAGGCCGCCTTTGTCCTTGATGTGGCCGGGCCAGGATACCGCCATGTTCTGGCGGATACCGCCAAGCTTCGAGGCGTTCTGCTTGAACCAGGTGAAAGGTGTATCAAATGCCCAGGACCAGCCCGCCGACATGTGGTTGTAGGTCTGCTCGGTGCCCCAGACGTCATACCATTTCATCTGCTCAGCAACCGGCACGCTGACGCCGTTAAAGAACGCGACTTCGTTGGGTGTGCCAAGCGGACCGCCTTCGGCGCTGGTGCCGTTGTCGCCGTTGATGTAGACGATGAGCGTATTGTCGAGCTTGCCCATGTCTTCAATGGCCTGGATGACGCGCCCGATCTGGCTGTCGTTGTAGGCGGCATAGGCGGCAAAAACTTCCACTTGCTTGATGTAGAGTTTCTTCTCCTCGGCTGTCAAATCATCCCAGTTCTTGAGGACATTCGTGGGCCACGGCTCGAGCTGGGTGTCTTGCGGGATTACGCCGAGCTTCTTCTGGTTCTCGAAAATCTGCTCGCGCAGCTTGTTCCAACCCTGGTCGAAGAGGTGCATATCGCTGATCTTCTTCACCCATTCCTTGGCTGGGTGATGCGGTGCATGCGTGGCGCCTGGCACATATTGAAGGAAAAACGGCTTGCCGGGCATTGTCTGGTTGATGCGATTCAGGTAATCGATGGCGTCGTCGGCCATTCCGGTGATCAGATTCCATTCCGGTTTGCCTTCGAAGGGATAGATCTGGGTGGTGTTGCGGAACAGATTCGGCTGCCACTGGTTAGCGTCGCCGCCGACGAAGCCGTAGAAATACTCGAAGCCCATCCCGATCGGCCATTGGTCAAAGGGACCGGCCTGGCTGGCGGCAAACGCGGGGGTGTTGTGATCCTTGCCGAACCACGAGGTTGCATAGCCGTTATCCAGCAGGGTGCGGCCGATGGTCGCCTTGTCCTTGGAAATGATGCTGTTGTAGCCGGGGAAGCCCGTGGACTGCTCGGAAATCACGCCAAAACCCACGGAGTGATGGTTGCGCCCGGTAATCAACGCCGCGCGCGTTGGCGAACAGAGCGCGGTGGAATGGATATTGTTGTAGCGCAGACCGTTATTCGCGATGCGATCCATCGTAGGCGTTGGAATGACGCCGCCGAAGGTGCTTGGCACGCCAAACCCGGCATCATCCGTCATAATGAGCAGGATGTTCGGAGCCTGTTTGGGCGGAACGATGCGCGGCGCCCACCAAGGCTTTGATTGCAGGGCATCGTCCTTAATCACGCCGCCAAATTTAGGATCGGGCGCCGGAAGTTGCTTGCCGCTGATAGTGGTTGTGGCGCTGGGCGAGCCCGGCGTGCCAGTGGTCTGCAATTGGCCCGGATGAGTGGCGCCATTGTTGGCAGACGGCTTGCTGAATTTATTTTGAGTCTTTTCCGCAAGTACCTGAGGCGCAAAAACGGCGCAGGTAACCAGCGATAAAAGAATCAGCGCATATCGGAGTAATTTGCGATGCATGGTTTTTCCTTTGGTTATGTTGGATTGCGGAGGCTATATCATCTAGCTGCGAACTTGAGTTACCGTCGGCATAGCGTGAGTGAATAAGCAATTCAGCCACTTTAGGCAGCCTGATCAAAGCTACCTTCTGTGTAGTCGAACAAGCGTTAAATAACAACATACACAGACCCTGCAACGGAAAACCGCACCACACTTTTAATCGATACTATGAATTATTCAATTTAATGCGCTTTGTTTTTTCCTTATTTAGGGAATATAGTCTAACAGATTAACTCCCAATTTTGCATTCTCATCTTCTCAAGGATTGGATTCCCCGCGTCGCCTGCCGCAGTTTTTGAGTGGATGAAGGTCGATATTATGAAATTTAAATTAGTTGGCTATTCTCCACGCCCTAATCCTCTCCAAAAATGGGAGGAAATTATTCGAGATACCCTGAAGAATTCGGAGAGTATAAGTTGTCACCAGACATAATCCCTTATTTTTCTCGTTCTATAGGCTATCGCTTTTGCTTACCCTGCCAAATAATATATAAAAAGCGGCGTATTATCCTTGAACGGGATAACAGATTATCAAATCGCCTCAAATCTAAAAATCACGCTTCCATGTATCTGTATTTTAATGCTGCACGTTAAACCATCCGGCTTTAGCAGCGAAAAGTGATCTGGTAATTATCGCCTATTGGCAGCGTCAGTAAGGCGCTGAGACTTGTTTGATGTGAAATAAGCCGAGTTATCAAAAGGCATTATCCCCCGATTAAAGAAAGGGCTTTGTGCATCGGGGCGCTCGAAATCTTGATGGTTCCCTCCAGCGGGTGATTTAATTCCAGGATAAGAAATATCGCGCCCGACATCGAGATGGCGCAAATGAACAATGCCGATAGTGCTGTACGATTTCTGGGAGCCAACAAGCCAAATTGGACGAACAGGACGGTGAGCCAGAATGTGAGCACAACAAGAAATATCCTCGGCAGGTTAGTCTGCGACTGTTCGATAAACATCCATCGTGATTGCATCATATCGGCGCTAATTTGCAGCGCCTGGGATTGTAGATATTTTTGGGAGTCATTCTTCGGCGAGAGCTCACGAATCCCGGTGTAAACGTCAGCCATCCCGGTGGCCTTCTCCATCTTCGCCAAATCAGCTCCTTTCCTGCTTTCGTCAGGCCAAATGCGGTCGATTCCGGTGGCGACGGCCTGACGCAGAAGTTCCCTAACCTTTTTTGCCTCCGGTCCGTAGTGGGACAAGTAATAGTCGACCGTGATGACTTTCGCGCTCCCTTGCGTAATGCTTGAGTTTGTAACATCGTATGTGTCTTTCGCCGATGTGACCAGCAGGCCAACAATCAAGGCGACCAACGTAGCCATCATTCCGGCCGACGTCATCAGAATATCTTTGGAATCAGTTTGCGTATGATAATCAGGCAGGATCATGCGTAAATAGGAACCCAGCACCATTCCACTGAGCATAAAGACAAGAATAATTAACGCAATTAATGGAGCTGACATCATTTACCCGCCTTTCCTGCCTTTATAGATGTAAAACAGTGTGCCATTTTTTTGCCTGATAATTTATAGCTGGTGTTACGTCGCCACACCCTTTTGATTCGTTTCTCCTCTTGGGGAGTTATCTGTATTTACAGTGCTATCACCGGTATTTTTATTATAACCCGCAATAGTCTTTGCTTGGATTATATCCAATAGCGCCCCCATTTTCATCCAGGACGATGGTTGAAACATTAGCACAACCCACCACCGGGTCCCAAACGATCTCACCTCATGCCCTCCAACTCCACTATCAATTGCTTAATTTCATTATTCTCCGGCAATACTTCGGCGGCTTTCCTTGCATAAACAAGCGCCGCTTTGCTGTCGCCCGACTCGCGCTGCATTGATATGACTGCGCTGAGTACATCCAGATTATACGGTTGACTCGCATTGGCGGCTTTTAATACCGCCAACGCTTCGCGATGTTTCCCGGCTGAATTGAGTCCTATGGCATAGACATACGCATAGCGGGCATTGTCCGGGGCAAGTTTGGCGGCTAGCGCGAGTTCCTGCAACGCCGCCGTTTTACCGGTAAGGCGCACCAGCAGCAAACCCAGCGCGTGGTGTAAATCAGCTGCTTTGGGTGATAACGATAAGCCCCGGCGCAACAGTTTTTCACCTTCGTCATCGCGCCCTTGTTGACGGTAGGCATCGGCGAGATTGACGTAAGCGCCGACAAAACGCGGGTCGAGTTCGATTGCACGTTGATACGCTGCTATAGCCGCATCGACGTTGTGCTGGCGCAGGTAAAGGTTACCCAGATTGACATTCTCCGCCGGCCAGTCGGCATTGTGCCTTAAGTAATCCAGGTATTCCGTCATCGCGCTGTTGCGGGCGCTTAACCGGCTGGCTGCCATTTGACTATCCGGCACATCGGCAAGGATACGCGCGGCCTCAATGCGCACGCCGCGTATCGGATCGGCCAGTAAAGGGGAGGCCGAAAGCGCCCGGTTGAGCGGATCGGCCGACTCAATCAGCCCCAGAGCGGCGATTCGAACCGACGGATCGGGATCTTTTAGCTGTTGACGCGCAAAGGTCAAAAGTTCTGGCCCCATCAGTGGCGCAACCAAGGTTAACGCTGTTGCACGCACAATGCCGGGGCTGGTTGAATCCTGGGCAAGTTCAAGTAGTGCCGGCAAGGTCTTGATGCCCTGTGTGGCGCCTGCTTGTAAGACCGTACCGTAATGCGGACGGTTACGCCAGGTTTTTCCATACCATTTATCCAACGTTGCCGCAGCCCATTCCGGCTTACGCTTCTCATGGCATTGCGTACAGGCATTAGGGCTTTTCAAGGAACTTGACAAATCCGGGCGCGGCAATCGGAAACTATGGTCGTGCCGTCCATCAATCACCATATAATTCTGCTCAGGCGCATGACAGTCCATACACTTTGCGCCTTTGGAATCCTGTTTATGGAAATGATGCTGCTCAGTGTCAAATTCAGCCGCCTTGTGGCAACGGGTACAAAGCGCATTGCCTTCGGCGCGGAGTTTAAGCGAATGCGGCTCGTGACAATCCATGCAGGTTACGCCATTCTGGAACATCTTGCTTTGGCGGAAAGAACCCCAGGTGTAATCTTCATCGCGCTGTTGCCCATCCGCATAATAAGCCGGTTGCGTCAGTAATGACGGATGATGCGTATCTTCCAGAGGCAATCCGGGCAAGCCGCCTTCAACAAGTGTCGAGCGGCGTGCATGGCAAGTCCAGCAGGTATCCATCAGGCCATCTCCGGCATGCTGGTCTCGATGCGCAGTGACGTTCCCCTCGACTTGCTTCCACGCACCTTGCCAGTCGCTATGCAGTTTGACCGCCAAACCCTTGTCATCCTTTGAATAAGGTGGCTGCGCCTGTTTTGCCCACTTGACATGTTGTGACGCGGGGCCATGGCAGGATTCGCAAGCGACATTGATCTCGCTGAAAGTTGTCTTGTAACTGTCCGTTGCCGCATCGTAGCCTTTCTTCAGGTTAGTCGAGTGGCATTCGGCGCATTCCATGTTCCAGTTCTGGTAACGTCCGGTCCAATGCAACTGATCGGTATGATCCATCTTTTCTTTCGGATAAAGATGAAACCAGCGCTGCCCGCCTTCGGTTTCCGGCCGGCTGTCCCAGGCAATGCTGAGCGCTTGATAGCGGCCTCCGGGGAATTCGATCAAATACTGTTGCAGGGGTTTCACGCCGAACGTATAAGCAATCGGGTAGTCCGTCAATTGTCCGTCAGGGCCGTTGGTGCGCACCATGAACTTGCCGTCGCGCTTGAAGAAGGTCGATTCAACATTATCATGTTTGAATTTAGCGCTGTCGAAATCGCCGAGCATGGTTTGCGAATTGGCTTCCTGCATCGCGAGATCATGATCCGAGCCATGCCACGCCTCGAATTCGGCTTGATGACAGTCCTTGCACGCGTTTGCGCCAACAAATTCTTTAACCGCAGCCGGCAGTACCGGTTCTGGTTCTGCTACTTGCGCGGCAGGCAAAGTCACAGCCACGGGAAATGTTTGAGCCAAGTAAACGGCTCCTATGATCAACCCCATCAGTATAACAATTGACAACAACAGTACAACGCTTGGTTTACCCTTGCCACTTTCCATTGGGTTAATTTCAGACCCGTATTGGGTCACAGTTTTTGTGGGTTTGGTCGTTTTGCGGCGGGCCATTCTGGATCCGTGGCTGAGGTAATGGGCGTTGTATTTTTTGCTTACTAACGGACGGGGAGATTTTCACCCGATAACCAAGCCTTCGCCTGATCAAATTGATCTTTTGGGAAAAACTCAATGGCTATCTCACGCATAGGTTTTCCGGTGAACATAAAGACTTCAACTTTCCATTTCTCGTCGCCGACAAATGCAAGCTTGGAAAGATTTCCCTCATGATCTTCCAAAAATACCGAATTCTCCCATCCGGTTTCTTTGCTCCAACCCTGGAAGTCTTCCAGCTCAATCAAGGCACGAAATTGACCGGATTTTTCAAGACTCGACCGGGCAAGCGCTTGAAGTTCCTGAAAATCAGACACCGTCAGCTTGCCGATAAGCTTGACCCACACTTCGCGATTAAACTCTTTGATAAGTTGATATGACATAAGCAATATTCTCCATTTTTGACGTGTTCTTACTTAATTTATTTGGTAGATTCACTGTTTTCCTGCAATTTTCTAACCGTCTATAACCCTTCTCCCCAGCGGTACTGCCAAGCAACTCCGACGATGTCGTAGTTGGTTCCCGTCCGTGAGTAAACGCCAGTATTGCCGTACAACTTAATAGAGTGCTGCCGGGTGATGGGAAATGCCAACGTACCTCCCAGACGCCAATTCGCCTGCGAATTATCAGCCATCTTGTTGTCCGTTAAGGTACTGCCACCGGCGTAATAATTGGCATCGAGAGCGCCCCAAATGCCAGGGGTAAAATTGTAAATCAGGTGCCCCTGCAGGTTATAGATCGGCGTTTGCCCGAAGGTATGACCCTGAAAGGGCTGATTATTATCAGTAAAGACATACACGCCAGCGGCGCCCTCGGCAGTCAATGCCCCCCAGGCCTTGGAAACACCAATTTCAGGCTTGAAAGACCAGCGATTGGTTCCGATATTTACTAGCTTATTCGGGTCGTATTGCCCACCTGGCGCGGTTACCGCAATACTAACACCGAAAATCGTATCCTGCTTATAGTTGGCAAACTCTTTCATCGACATGGCAGGGGCTCCGAAAAGATTAACATATAAACGAACCATCGGATCGGCAAAACCGACGACATCCCTGTCCTTTTGTTGCCCGGAGACCTCCGCTTGGCCGGTTAACCAAGCCTCCGGGAGGATAATGTCAACCTTGCCGGACTTTCCCCATAAGTCCAGTGAACGGACGTAGGCAAAGACAGAACTTTGAGTTTCCAGCTTAGCGTTGTTGATGGGTATCGTCGGTGCAAACGCTACATTGCCTTTCATGTAGCTGTAGCCGGCTAGAAGAAAATTGACCCCCGTAGGTATATTGGAATAGGATCTTGGTTCTATATCGGCCTTACTCACGGATGAGATCATCAATCCCGGTATCGCCAGCACGGCTAGTCTAGCGATCCGAAAAGGAATAGTCCCTACCAGCTTATGCAGGCGGTGGATAACAAGCAACATGTACTATTCCAACTTATTAATTTTATGGGCCTGTGCTGACTATCCTGTATTTCACTTAACTTCCTTTACAAACTCACAGCGTTTATTGATCAGCGGCGATGCGCCAGGGTTGCCAATACCTCTGGCAATCATGGCTACAACACGGTCATCCTGATCATAACCCACGTGCGCTTGCATCGGGTTGGCAAGATCGGCCAGACCGAAGGCATCCATCACTTTGGCGATGTTGATATTGACATTGGTGATTTTGGCACAGAGCCGGGAATCAATATATTTTTCTGAAAATCCGGGCGGTATGCCATAACTTAACAGGTCATTCGGATCACTAAAGGCGATAACATCGGCTTCCCTGAGCATGCGCTTGTTATAATTAGCGCCATTCGGTTCGCAGTAACTGGCTTCCTGCCCCGCCACTTCGGGAAGCTCCCGGCCCAGTTGCAGCATGGGGAGTTGGTTGGATAGCATAAAAAAGGGAATACGCTTGTTTTGTAAAGCCTGAATGGCTTTTGTTGAAACAGTCATTTTTTGCTTTGAAGAAAAATGTTTTTCAGGCGTTGCCAGCATGGAAGCAATACGTTGCGTGCCATCCATGACGATACGGCTACCCAGGCTATGGGAAATAATGACATAATTATCCCTGGCAATCCGGTCGGCACTGGAATCGTCCAGGCCCAAGCATGCCTGTTTACCACTGTCCGGAAGATCTTCCCAATTTCGCGTGACCATCCAACAGAACGACTGTGCGTATGCCGCCAGAATGGGCACTCTGCTTTCTCCCAGATAAATAATGGGATCGGGGCCAGTGTCATTGCTAAATTTCTTCAATAGTCCGTTAATTCTGGCTCTGCGAAAATCGTATTCCCCAGACGTATCAAAGTCCAGCAGCGCTTTTTCTTGACGGGTAATTTCCGACCAGGTCAGCTCGTAAAAGGTCAGTTCGTGGCCATTTTGCTCATTGAGTAGATGCGTTACCCTCAAATTGCCGAGATTTTTGCCTGGAAATAAAGGCGTGCCTAGTCCAATATTTTTCTGGCCTTCCGAACGCGCATTCAGGTTTAACTCTTTGGCCAGTTTCTCCAAAAACTCTGTGGTATACCCAGGTATATGGTCACCTACGCCATGCACAAACAGCACCTTGGTTTTTTTGTTCTTCTGGGTCAACTCGGTTTCAATGCCGGTAAAAGGTTCGCCCCATACCTGGCATTGCCGGGTATCTTCATTTTCGGATTTTTCCAGAACAGCTTCCGCCGCACCTTTACCAAGACTCGCGCAACCAGACAACAGCATGGCGATTGCAAGCAATGGCAACAGCCATCCCGGATTTACGGTGAATTTGTCAGTGCGTTTATTCATGATTTATTATGCCAGTGTGTTGTATTTGGAAAGGCGTTCATTAAAAGTTACTATAAAAATACTACATCGTTATTAAACAATGGACAAAGAAATAACCGAATGTGCATCTTTTCCGGTTGCCATAAAAGCAGAATTTTCTGAACAATAATTTTTGGATTCTATCATCCGTACAAATTTCCAACACTCCTAGCATCAAATCACTGTCACTGGGGATTTTCAATAGCAGCCCGAATGCGCCGGGAAAAATCGGGCGACTGATCCGCGGCCTGAGCCACCGGATTGATATGGGCGTGCCGCTGCAATTGCTCAAAAGGTAGCTGAGTCGCCAGCACTTTAGATTCATAGAGATATTCAGGCACATAACCGCTCAGCAGAATCTTCCAGGAAAACGGCAGATGTTCGGGATTGACCAGCGTATTAAACCAGATAGCCGTGGTGCAATTGTCCAGCAAAGTATTATAAAACGCCGGTTTTTCGTGCAATTCGTTAATTTTTCGCACGTATTCCAGAAACAAGCGGCGAGCATTTTCTTTTCGTCCTTTTATACGATAGAGATAAACCTCTTCAGGAGGATTCTTGCGATAGTTGGTACGCAGACGAATCACATCGCGCTCGTCTGCCACGATATACATGAGCTCATACTGCCGGAAAAAACCCTTGATCGTGGAATAACCTTCATTCAGCTCTTTGCGGGCTTCTATGGAAACAGCCAGATAATCCTTATCGCCGAAATTAAAACTGATAATCGTATGTGCGATGGCAGGACCCATCCAATAAACAGCAAATAGATCGCCACCCTCAAGCTTATTTAAATCATAGGTTTTGGTGTAATAGGAAGGCAAAAAGTCAAATTCACTCCGGTAATCAACATTGCGGATATTATGCACAGTGACCAAATCACCATTCACAGTGGCATAAGGCAATTTGGCAAGATCAGGTTGCCATTGGCGTTCATTTGATGGCTGGATAGCAAACAGCCACCAACCCAGAGCTGATATAAACAAAATTAAATAGGCAACCAAAAAACGCTTGCCCCAACCGGCAAAGCCTAAAGCGGCTACCGTCGCCAGGCCAAACAATCCAAATAAAGACGCCATGCATGTTTGCACCGGGCTGGTATGGGAGTCACCAAAATAGACGGCCAAAACAGCCCAAGCCGTAGTTCCAATAAGCGTCAAAATCAGCAATAACACTTTGATAAATTTCAGCATACCACCATTATTTTCTTTACAAAACCGCCGGTTAAGCGAGCCTATTTGGAATAATATTAAAGGGTTTTCTAAGATAGGGGCAACCGCAAAAGATTGCCCCTATGGTGTCAATCATTTCATGCCAGAGAACGGTTTTTTTCAAGTGTTGTTCAGGAAAACGTTCACAATCAAGCTAGAAAGGTCTCAATGTAAACGCAGTAGGATCTGATATTGCCTCACCCGGCTTCCGGTTGGCGATTTGCACAAACTGCGTCGCCCACATATCCATGATACCTTTCGCTGGGCCATACCAGGTCAGGCGGGTCAAGTCAAGGGGGCCGACATCCTGCATATTGCGATCGGCGAAAGTTGCAACGATCTTCCCAGTTTGCAAATCGCGCAGACGGCCTTCGAAAGCGGCCCGGCGCTGGTTGATAACACCCGCGGCAGTGCCTCCGCCAATGACGGCCCAGCCAGCCGCATGTAATACGGGCATTGATGGATCAATCTCGATCAACGCGATTTCCAAGCGCAACGCCGGTTGCTTATGTTGTGCAGGCGACTCGATAACTTGAAAGCGGCGATTGGGGTCATCTTGAAAATCCTTGACTATCCGGTCATGGAAGTACTTGGCAAGCTCATCAATATCTTTTTTGACATCGCCAAACCAACTAGCCGAACTCATGTCATGAAGCCAATCCATTTTCAGCA
>JAQTPT010000096.1 GCA_028712795.1 Methylococcales bacterium | reverse complement strand
AAAAGAAAGTAGCTACCGGCTCTGGTAAAATAGGGTTTATAGAGGCTTGAGCCGTATACTGGGAAACTAGTATGTACGGTTCTTAGGGGGGGATGGCGTAGTAATACGCTGTCCCTACCCGACAATGGGTAATAGTGCACTGTAACCCGCATCTGGCCTATATTCCATTCCATAGTTCGATTGGCTAATCCCAACATACGGACCATAAAGGGTAATAAAAATACAGTTTTTCGAGTGGATTAATGCAACTCTGCATGCTTATAGTGACTACCAAGGGGATAAGATGATAGAGCAATATTTTCCAAATGGTATAGGCCACTACCTGACAGGTGGTTTAATGATTGGCGCGGCCGTTGGGTTGTTATTCATTACCACAGGCTTGAAAGGTGGAATGAGTACCGTATTTAGTTCGACGTGGTCATTTGTCTCGAAAATCCCATTTTTTCAACAGGCGCGTTTTACAGAAAGTCGCTTATGGCGACTAGCGGTTGCTGCCGGACTGATTATTGGTGGTTTAGCCGGGATGTTATTTTCTGGGTCGGGAACTTGGCAGACAGATATACCATGGTGGCGATTGATAGTGGGTGGCTTTTTGGTCGGCTTCGGTGCTCGATTGAGCAACGGCTGTACTTCAGGACACGGTATTTGTGGTTTGGCTTCTTTTCAAATGTCTTCACTACTGGCTGTATTGACTTTCTTGGTTACAGGCATAGTAACCGCGCAATTAGTTGCTCGAATCGGGGTTATGTAATGAATCCAATTCAATTGGTCTGGGCGCTGATTTCAGGGGCGCTATTTGGCTTTGGTTTATCTTTATCGACAATGACCCATCCTGAGGTTGTGTTGAGCTTTCTTAGATTCGCTGATTTTGGTTTATTGATGGTCTTGGGCGGGGCTGTGATTGTGGCTACTCTTTGTTACCAGCTCGCACCACGACTGCTTGCTAAGCCACTATTTGGCCAGGTTTGGGGTAAATATCCTTCTGAGTTAAATATGCGCACCATTGGCGGTGCTGCAATTTTTGGCATTGGATGGGGAATATCCGGTGTTTGCCCCGGACCTGCAATAGCAGGACTCGGAAGCGGCAACTGGCCGTTATTTTTAGTCCTGATTAGCAAGATGCTTCAGCCAAGCCAGGCATTACACAGACGGAAGGCGTATAATCCAAGTAATTTCATTCACTGAGGACTCCACCATGCCCATGAATCGCATCCAATTTCAATCGGGCTTGTCGCTGCCCGACTTTCTCAACCAGTTTGGTACTGAGGCCCAATGCGAGGCCGAGCTGGAGCAAGCCCGCTGGCCACAAAGCTTTGTGTGCCCTTGTTGCGGCCACACGGCTGCCAGCGTGTTCAGGGTCGGCTCGCACCCGACCTTCCAGTGCAAAGCCTGCCGACACCAAACCTCGCTGACCGCCGGAACGCTGTTCGAAAGCACCAAGCTGCCGCTGACCCTGTGGTTCCTGGCGATTTACCTGATCAGTCAAGCCAAGACGGGCTTGTCCGCCTTGGCCCTGAAACGGCTGTTAGGCGTTAGCTACCCCACCGCCTGGCTGCTCCAACACAAGCTCATGGAAGTCATGTTCGAACGCGATACCACCTATCTTCTCGACGGCAGGGTCGACATTGACGATGCCTACCTCGGCGGCGAACTGAGCGGCGGCAAGGCGGGACGTGGATCCGAGAACAAAGTGCCGTTTGTCGCGGCGCTGTCATTCGATGAGGACGGACATCCCCTATACGTCAAGATGACCCCGGTGCCTGGCTTCACCAGCGAGGCTATAGGCGCCTTTGCTAAAGACAACCTGGCGCCCGATTGCATCGTCCTGTCGGATGGCTTGCCTTGCTTTGCCGCCGTGACCGAGGCGGGTTGCCAGCACACGGCGATCGTTGTCGGTGGCCGCAAACCCAAGGAAATGCTTGAATTCCTCTGGCTCAACACGGTGCTGGGCAACCTCAAGACCAGCCTGGGCGGGGCTTACCATGCGTTCGGCTTTGCCAAATACGCCTCGCGCTACCTGGGAGCGTTCGCTTATCGCTTCAACCGCCGCTTCAAACTCGACCAGTTGCCGACACGCCTGCTCGCTGCCAGCATCGCCGCCGGACCTCGCCCAGCGGTTTGGCTCCGCTCGGCTGAAGCATCTTGCTAATCAGGTTTTTAGTTGTCCTAGCAATATTTGCTGGAGCTTGGGTGCAGGGTAGATTTTTTGGTAGTTAAACTTAAACGCCAATTAAGAGCTAATAGCATCAGCCCGCAAGCGTTAAGAGCGACAACGCAGATTGAATTACTTATCCTGTATCCTTATTGCGAGACGTTCATATGATCTTTCAACAGCTTTTCGACCAGAATTCCGGAACGTATACCTACCTCCTCGCAGACGAGAATACGCGCGAGGCGGTCATCATAGACTGCGTGTTCGAACAGCATGCGCGCGATGCCGCGCTCATCCGTGAGCTCGGACTGAAGCTCGAATACGCGTTCGATACGCACTGCCACGCCGATCACGTGACCGGCGCGTGGCTTATGAAGGCGGCATTCGGCTGTAAGAGTGGCCTCTCACCAGTCTACGGTGCGAAGAACGTGGACCTGCCGCTCGTACACGGCACGATCATTCGCTTCGGCACCCAGTACATTGAGGTGCGCGCGACCCCTGGGCATACGGATGGCTGCGTATCCTTCGTCATGGCAGATCGAAAGATGGTGTTCACCGGAGACGCGCTGCTCGTGCGCGGCGCAGGACGCACCGACTTTCAGCAAGTCAACGCACACCTGTTGTTCCGCTCGATTCGAGAGCAGCTCTTCACGCTCCCCGACGACTGCATCGTCTATCCCGGACATGACTACTTAGGGCGCACACCGAGCACCATCGGCGAAGAAAAGCAACACAACCCCCGTATCGGCGGCGCGGCTCGCGAAGAGGATTTCGTCGGTTACATGACCAACCTCAGCCTGCCTCATCCCAAACAGATGGCCATTGCGGTGCCAGCAAACATGCGCGGAGGCGAGCCCGAAGACGGTAAGGCGAGCACACCGCCCTCCAGGGGGCCGATCGTGATCACTTACGCGGGACAACCCGACATCGCTCCCGAATGGGTTGCGCTGCACCGGTCCGAAGTGCACGTGCTTGACGTGCGGCAGCCGCCTGAACTACTCACCGGCGAGTTCGGCCATCTCGTAGGCGCACAGAACATCCCGCTCGACGAACTGCGGACGCGCGTGAAAGAAGTGCCCATCGACAAGCCCGTGGTAGTCGTTTGTCAGACCGGTCGGCGCTCCGCTCTCGCGACCCAACTCCTCGCCCATGCTGACGTCCCGCGCGTTGCGAACCTCGCGGGCGGAATGGTGGCCTGGCGCTCGCTCGGGCTTCCTGACGGTGTCGCGTAACATGAGGCGCTCGATGAATGTACCCCAGTGGATCCCGCGCCGCGCCGACGCTGCTGGCCTTACGCTCGCCACGATTCTCGGAGCTGCATCCCTCGCGCTCGTGCGCGTGCTGCCGTCCTCCCCCTATGTCTCCGCCATCTTGCTCGCGCTAGGACTCGGTGCGGTCGTGCTTAACTCGCCGCTGCGCCGCATTTTCAGGCTCGATATGCCCGGCGCTGATCGCGAGCCTGACGTCTACGCGCCGGGCTTGCGGTTCTGCGGCAAGTGGGTGTTGCGCCTTGGCATCATCGCCATGGGTCTCAAGGTACAGACGTCGTTCTTCGGTAGCGTGGAGCTGGCCCTTATCGCAGGCGTCTGCTGCTTCACGCTGCCGAGCGCGTTTTTTGTTGCGCAGACTTTGAGCGCGCTCGTCGGCATCCGCCGACCTCTCGCTGATCTGCTCGCGGGCGGCACTATGATCTGCGGCGCTTCGGCGGTGAACGCCATCGCGCCAATCTCTGGAGCACACCGTCATGAGCAAGGCATCGCCATCGCTGTAATGTTCCTGTTCAGCGTCGTCGCGCTGTTCTGTTTTCATCCCATCGCCGTGTGGATTGGGCTTGCCCCATCGTTCGCTGGCATCTGGAGCGGGCTTGCAGTGAACGACCTCTCGAGTGCCATCGCTGTCGGTACGCAGATGGGAGGCTCGGGGGATGTGATGGCATCAGCCGCCAAGTCCGCACGCATCCTTATGCTAGCACCCATGCTAATCATGTTTTCGCTAATCCGCCGCGACGGCCGCCCGAAGGATGGGCTGCCGAGCGTACGCGAGCACCTGCCGAAGTTTGTGCTCGGGTATCTCGCGCTTGCCGTGTTGCGCAGTGTCGGTGACCATATTCTTGGTCAGTCGGCTGCATGGGCGTCGCTGCTCACATTCGACAATCTCCTGGTTGACCTCACGATGAGCACGGTATCGGCGGGCATCGGCTTACACCTCGGTCTGCGCATGCTGTTGGCATCGGGGGCACCCGCCGTGGCCGTCGGTGGCGGTGCCGCTTTCACCATCGCTGGACTCTCGCTTGCGATGATTACGCTGGCCTCGCGCGGGATGTACGCGGCCGCAGGGCTCGTGGGTGGCACGAGTTTGCTAGTGTCCATGCTCGCGCATCGCATGGCGACCTCCAAGTCCAAGGAAGATTTTGCGTTGCGCCAGCGCTTCCTGCGAGGCTCTCCGCTCGCGCTCGCAGAGGCCACGCGAATACTCGACGGCCTAGAGGCCGACAATGCACTCGACGACGAAGCGCTCTGCAAGATCATCAACCAGCTGCACCCAGCTATCGGTGAGCTCATCCCCATACGGGACAGTCCCTTGCCTCACGGTGAGGGCTGCCGCTGGATAACATATTGGGAGGGCACGAGTGGCTGGGCCCTCGTCGCGATTTGTCGCGAGCCGGGCGCGATCACGCCTATCCACGCACATCCTCATCGCCTGCTAGGCAAGGCCATCGAAGGCATACTTGAAGAGCTCACGTTCGACCAGATCGATGCGCACACCTACCGGTTACGTAGCCGCAAGGTGCTGGGCCACAACGAGTTGGTCGAGACGCCTGGACTGTCAATGCTGCATGTTGTCCGAGCCGTGGGAGATCGCGCGGCGATAGATCTGCAATTGCGTGGACCCGAAATGGGCAGTCCGGGGCGTAGGCTGCGTACCAAGATCGATCCGCTCTCGCTCATAGTGGACGCCACCTTCGAAGCGGAGCTCGAGGTTGACGACCGTCCGGGCCAAGGTGGCGAAGGAGCCTCCGTCGGAAGGCCGTCAGCGCAGACGGCAGCTGGAGCGTAGGTTTGAGCCATTTGAGCCGAACGATGGATGATCTGCATAAAAGTCATGCCCCCCAGTCAGGTCACCAAAATATGCCCATAAATCGACTTATTAAGGCCCTAGTTGAGGGGTAGTAACGAATTGTCATTCTAATACCATGAACCATTACTGCGATTTAAGGAACAAAGAATGCTTATTGGGGTTTAAGGTGAAATGGAACGGAAAGTTGAGTTAACGGCTAAAATAATCGTCTTTACGTCCAAATTGGGTATACTGAAATTGGCTAACTATAAATCATGTGGCCAATAATGAAAAATACAATGTAATTCGGCTAACTTTCTAATTGACCATCTATATTGGCTATGAGTTGGGACAATGTGACTTCAATCGGTGCGAATTCCGGTAGTCCCTACAAATCAATGCAGGTGGTAATATTTATCGAATTTTGACATAGTGTAGTGCCAAACTTCGCAGAACTTATGGCATGAACCACGCCCCCGCCAAACCTAATACTGAGTCAAAATTATTTTGCCCAAGACGCGACTGTCCTTGCTACCAATCATTGGATAACAATATAACCAAGGATGGTGTCTACACGACCAAAAATGATGGGGGTTGTTCGGCAAATGTTTAACTGCGGAAAAGGAAAGCACCGCTTTTCTGAAACGGGGTTCTGTGATTTATTTGGTAAGCACGGCAGCTTCAAGGAATATGAACAAACGAGTAAGTTAACCTGCTGGCTTATCGGCTGACGCAATAGCGGATGTGTTGCTCAAAGATCCTCGAAGCATTGCAACATGGCAACGGGGCGTGAGCAAGAAAGCCAATCTATTTCATGATGTTATCTGTTTATCGATAACATTGACTGTTCTGTTCATACAAATGGATGAGTTGTGGTCGTTTTTGAGAAACAAAAATAACCCGTTGTGGGTGTTTGTTGGCTTCGAAGTTGATTCCCGTTTTTGGATAAACTTTGAGTTAGGCAGCCGCACCACGCATACCGCAGCCAAGTTGGTGACCCAGATAAAACACTACATCGGCAAGGTGTCCCGGATAAATCCATTAAGGAACGAGCATGAAATAAGTTGAGCAACTTGGAACTCACATACCAATAATGCCGGGCTTATCGAAGCATGAACTTGATCAGGTTATTTCATGCTCGTTCCTAAAGGTCACGACTGACAAGCTGGCAGCTTACAAAAATGCGCTGCAGTCGGTATTCACTGATATAGATTATGTTTATCTGCAGTGCAAGGCCGCACTTATCTGCTGACACAGTTATGTTTGCTTTTTTTGGCTTCAACCGCTATAAAAGGAGAAAAGTCGACAATCCAGCGATTAAGGGTCGCAAGATCAACTTTAACACCTTTTTCTTCAATAATGGCTTCAAAATCACGATAAGAAACACCATGACTGACGTAGAAGAAAACAGCACAGAAAATAACATCTTTCGGAAAATGCGCGCCTTTAAAGCTAATCATTGGATTTTCAATGAGTTAAACTTGGTAAATTATCGCTAAAACAGACAGGCTTTTCGACAGAACATTTTTGGATCATTGAGGTGAATGGTTATGCTATGTAACAAATTACTCGGAAAGGACGCATCGGCTGGAAACGTTCAATTGTCGATTAGCTTCCTAATAAGTATTTTTTTTAAAATTAACTGGGAGAACAATTATGGCTGAAATAAACCAACAACAAGAGGTTAAAGACGCCGTCCAGGCAGCTGTAAAATCAGGAATTGATGTCCATCAACAAGTCAAATCAATTACCCTAAAAGCGCTGACATTACGGCAATTAGATATGGACAATATCAATCGTGTTACCGAAGAGGTCAGCAAAGGCATTAATGAGGGCATCGCTACCCAAGGTGAGGCTGCCAAAGAGGTTTTTTTACAGGCAGCTACGGCCTTGGATGAAGCGTTGGCGATGGCGGCAGAAGCATCAAAACTGGCAATTGAAGAGGCAGCCTCTCGTGTTACTGAGTATTCTCAGAATGATCTTAATAATGCAATCAAAGATTTACAGGAAATGGAGGGGTCGTTCCTTGATACCCTGGCAAAAGTGGCCAAAGGCAGTAATCAGGTTGCTGCAGATATTGTGGGTGATTTTATTGCTCATAGCGGGCAAAGCGGTACGGCTGTTGGCAAACGAACATTAACTGCTCTGGAAGCACTAAAAGACTTACCACATATCAGTAGAAACATAATTGTATCCAGTGCGGTTACCACTGCCTCTTCTTTTGCGCAGATAGCGAGTGGTGTTTTGTTGGGTATCGCAGAAAGCCTACAATCTTCCCATTCCAAAAAATAAAGGTCAGAGGCGTTACATGTTATGGGAAATGTTAAATGCAGCAAGGGATCTGGGCCGGGTTCATGCAATTGCATCCGTATTGATCCATTATGGATTTGGTGGCTTTGTTCGAAGTTTGGGGATGGGCAAGGCCTTAGAGCGCGCTGGCAAAGTGCTGCATTGGCAGCAAGTGGAAGACGATGCAAAACTCGACACGCCGCAACGGATAAGGCGCGTACTGGAAGATTTGGGGCCTACCTTCATAAAGCTCGGACAAATCCTGGCGACACGTGTTGATTTATTTCCGCCTCAATATATAGCCGAGTTTGAAAAGCTCCAGGATCAGGCGCCTCCCGTACCTTTTGACGATTTACTACCCCAGCTTGAAGACGATCTGGGTGGGAGTATTGATGATTTTTTTTCTGACGTTGAAAGACAACCTTTGGCAGCGGCTTCCATTGCCCAGGTTCATAAAGCGTTACTAAAGGACGGAACACCGGTTATTTTAAAGATACGCAGACCCGGCCTCCGCAAAATCATCGAAGCTGATTTACGTCTTTTACAACGCCTCGCAGACATTGCAGAATCTGAATCATCCGAAATCCGTCGATTTCATCCAAAGGAAATCCTGCGTCAATTTAACCAATCATTACGCAGGGAACTCGATCTCGCCACCGAGAGTAGAAATGCAGAGCGAGTGGCCGCCAATTTAGCCGATGACCCCAATATCAAAATTCCTAACGTCTATTGGCAATGGACAGGGGAAAGACTCAATGTGCAGGAGTATATTCAAGGTATTCAGGGTCGTGATCTTGCGTCTCTTGAGAATGCGGGTCTTGATAGAAAGCTGCTGGCGGATCGCGGTACCCGAGCCATCATTCAGATGATTATGGAAGACGGTTTTTTTCATGCCGATCCACATGCCGGAAATGTGTTTTATCTGCCGGATAATAAATTGGCATTTATTGATTTCGGCATGGTCGGCCGTTTAACTGAAGAGCGCAGAGAGCAGGTTGTCAGCTTGCTGTATGGCATGATCAATCACCTGCCAACCCAAGTAGCTGAAATACTTGAAGATTGGTCAGACAACATTTATACCGATGAACAAGTGCTTACCATTGAAATAGAAGCGTTTGTTGACCAATACAGCTCGCTGGCGCTAAAGGATTTAAGCCTTACAGCAATGATGAGTGATCTGATGGCGTTATTAAGAGACCATAAGCTGGTACTGCCTGCCGATCTCGCCTTGTTAGTAAAAGCGTATATTACTCTAGATGGTCTTGGCAGACACCTTAATCCGGATTTTAATACGCTGGTTTTTGCCGCTCCCTATATCCAGAAAATTATGCTGGAGCGTTACAGACCGGACGCTATCGCAAAACGGGGATGGCGTAATCTGATGAGTGTCGCCGACCTGCTATCAAGCCTTCCAAAAGACCTGCGCAAACTGTTGCGCGCTTCCAGGAAAGGAGCCATTCAGGTTAACATAACCATCAGCCGTTTAGATCACTATGTAAATAATATTGATAATGCTATCAGCCGGTTAACCATGGGCATTGTAACAGCCGCGCTTATTATCGGCTCCTCCATTATCATGACGGTGAAAGGCGGGCCTGAACTGTTCGGCTTACCCGCATTCGGTTTTCTAGGCTATATGTTTGCTACGGTTGGCGGCGTCTGGTTACTGCTTTCCATTTGGCGAAGCGGACAATAATACCGGTATCCTGACATCAAAATAGGGTTGTAAGCCGGAACCCTTGCTCTCAGCATAGAAACCCTAAAAAACCGCGACAGGTTTAAATTGCTGTGTAAACCCCAGTCGTCCGGCTCTCAGTTGAGTGATATAGTTTTTCAGATAAATAATTTCCAAGCCGCTTAGCGAAACATATCAGCAGGCTATGGAAAAATCCTCACGCATTTTCTGCATAACGCAGATGATTTTACTCGCATCCTGCATATAAGATTTGAACGCTTTTACGACTGAATCATGAAGGTCTTCAAACGTTTTAAAATACTTCAAGTGCGTTGCGTGCATATTCTGGCTCAACCTGAACACCCATTCTGAACCAATCTGAACACCTATTCTGATTTAAGTTGAACACCGATTCTGGTTTCAAGCTGAACACTTTTCTGGATTTTCCAGAATTGGTGTTCA
>JAQTPT010000036.1 GCA_028712795.1 Methylococcales bacterium | reverse complement strand
CTCATCCAGAACCTCGGAAACGCGTTCAAATTTCTTACGGAGGGTTTCAATGATCTCTTCTGTGCCCATGCAGACATCATCTCTTATTCCTACAACTTGTTCCACTTATTTTTGGACAGGCCCTAAGCTCATAATATTCCTAAAATAATAGAAATAACCCTGCTTAAGCTATTTAGTATGCATTTTATAGGTGGTGGACGCAAATATAAAGCGGTTTTATTGACATCCAGCCGATTGCCACCGGTCTAAAATAAGGTATCCCACATAGCGTCCACTTTCTTGATCACCTCCGGCGACATAACAATTGTTCTGCCCCATTCCCTGTTGGTTTCGCCCGGCCATTTATTGGTGGCGTCAAAGCCTACTTTGGAGCCTAAGCCGGACACCGGCGAAGCAAAATCAAGATAATCAATCGGCGTGTTTTCGAGTATCGTCAAATCCCGGGCTGGATCCATGCGCGTGGTGATTGCCCAGATGACATCCTGCCAGTTGCGGACATCGACATCGTCATCCACGACAATGACAAACTTGGTGTACATGAATTGCCGCAGGAATGACCAGGTGCCGAACATGACGCGTTTGGCGTGTCCCTGATATTGCTTTTTCATGCTGATCACGGCCATGCGGTAAGAGCAGCCTTCGGGGGGCAGGTAAAAATCGACAATTTCCGGGAATTGTTTTTGTAAAATGGGGATGAACACTTCGTTTAACGCAACGCCCAGAATGGCGGGTTCATCAGGCGGTCTTCCGGTATAGGTGCTGTGATAGATGGGTGCCTGGCGCTGGGTGATTCTTTCGATAGTGAACACCGGAAAATCGGCGACTTCATTGTAATAGCCGGTATGGTCGCCGTACGGGCCTTCCGCTGCGAATTCGTCGGGGTAGATAAAACCTTCCAGGACAATTTCTGCGCTGGCGGGCACTTGCAAATCATTAAGCAGTGATTTGGCAACTTCGGTTTTGCTGCCGCGCAATAAACCGGCAAAGGCGTATTCAGACAGGGAGTCCGGCACCGGCGTGACGGCAGCCAGTATGGTGGCAGGATCTGCGCCCAAGGCAACGGATACAGGGAATGGCTGGCCGGGATTCGCGGCCTGGAAGTCTTTAAAATCCAATGCGCCGCCCCGATGCGCAAGCCAGCGCATGATAACCTTGTTTTTTGCAATGACTTGCATCCGGTAAATACCCAGATTCTGCCGGTGCTTGTTGGGGCCTTTGGTGATCACCAGAGGCCAGGTGATCAAAGGCGCGGCATCTTCCGGCCAACAGGTCTGAATTGGGTATACACTCAGATCAATCTCATCGCCTTCACGCACGAGTTCCTGGCAAGGCGGGGATGAAACCAGTTTGGGCGACATGTTCAGCACTTGCTTGTAGAGCGGGAACTTTTCCCAGGCGTCTTTCATGCCTTTGGGCGGTTCCGGTTCCTTTAACGTCGCCAGCAATTCGCCAATGCCGCGCAATTCAGTCACCGATTCCGCGCCCATGCCCATCGCAACACGGCGGGGCGTGCCGAACAGGTTGCCTAATACCGGAATGTTGTAGCCGGTGGGGTTTTCAAACAGCAGCGCAGGGCCGCCTTGTTTTAAGGTGCGGTCACAAATTTCAGTCATTTCCAGATAGGGATCAACGGGGAGGGTAACGCGCTTTAGCTCGCCTTGTTTTTCCAGTTGCTTGATAAAGTCACGCAGATCCTTGTAGTGCATAATTAGAGCTGGATTGAGCCGGCTCTAGCTGAGCTGGTTAGTTCGCCGGAATGGCTAAAAAAACGTAGTTTGCCTTGCGCATTGACCAGCCAAACTTCCTGGGCACCACGAGCCAGATATAAATCGGTTTTAATACTCATTTCTTCGTCACTGTTAGATGGCGAAATAATTTCGACACATATTTCAGGTGCTTGCAGGTAAGGTGTGCTGTAACCGTATTTGTTTATAAACTCAGTGCTGGCCCAAGCAACATCAGCGACCTTAACGCCGTCGCTGGTTTGTATCGAACATTCGATGATAATTTCACCCGGCGGACAACTTCGTTCCAAAGCTCGTCCGACCCGATATTCCATGTTGCCGTGACTATTGCTGGCCGGACTCATCAGTATCTGTCCAAAACGGTTCAGTTCAATTTTAAAAGGCAGATTTTCGAAAAGGGGATTTTCAATTACTTCAGACCATTCCATTAATTACTCCTGTTTGGTTTATGCAGCTATGCCATTATGTCTGAGCAAGGCGTCAATGGCCGGTTTCCGGCCCCGGAATTTGATGAATAAGTCCATCGCATCCTGACTGCCGCCTTGTTCGAGAACGTTCGCCAAAAAGGCTTTGCCGGTTTTTTGGTCAAAAATGCCATTTTCTTCAAATAAGGAAAAAGCATCGCTGGATAAGACTTCAGCCCATTTGTAGCTGTAATAACCGGCGGCATAACCACCGGCAAAAATATGAGAGAAGCCATGCGGGAAGCGGTTGAATTTAGGCGGCTTAATAACGGCAACCTGGTCTCGGACTTGCTCCAGAATCTCATAGATTCGACCGCCTTTTTCAGGGTCATAATCTTTGTGGATTCGAAAATCAAACAGGCTGAATTCCAGTTGTCTTAACATGACCATGCCGGCCTGAAAGTTTTTCGCAGCCAGCATTTTGTTAAATAAGGCATCGGGCAAGGGTTCGCCGGTTTGATAATGCCCTGAAATCAGCGCCAGCGCTTCTTGTTCCCAGCACCAGTTTTCCATGAATTGACTGGGCAGTTCAACCGCATCCCACTCGACGCCGTTAATGCCGGAAACGCCCAGATGGTCGACCTGAGTGAGCATGTGGTGCAAGCCGTGCCCAAACTCATGGAATAAGGTGATGACGTCATCATGGGTTAGCAGGGCGGGCACGTCAGCCGTTGGCGGCGTGAAATTACAGGTCAGGTAAGCGACCGGGGTTTGAATGTGTCCATCGGTTTTTTTACGGCCTGCGCAATCGTCCATCCAGGCGCCGCCACGCTTTTTGGCGCGGGCATACAGATCAACGTAAAATTGGCCGCGAAGTTGGCCGACATCGTCTTGTATCTGAAAAAATTGCACATCGGGATGCCAGGTGTCAACGCCGGTAATTTCCGATATTTGTAATCCGTACAGTTTTTCTACGACGGCAAACAGGCCAGGCAAAACTCGGGTAATGGGAAAGTATGCTTTCACTTCTTCCTGTGAAAGCTGGTAATAATGCTGGCGCATTTTTTCTGAAAAATAACCAAAATCCCAGGATTGAAGATCTTTAATGCCGTGGTGTTGTTCGGCAAATTCCCGTAACTCGACCAGATCCTTGCGCGCCTGCCGCCAGGATCTGTCCGCTAAATCTTCCAGAAAATGCATGACTTCATCCGGACTCTTGGCCATTTTGGTGGCAAGAGACAGCTCAGCGTAATTGTTGAAGTCCAACAGTTGGGCCTTTTCATGGCGCAGTGCCAGTATTTGCTCCATAACGAGACTGTTATCCCATTGTCCGGCCTGCGGGCCTTGGTCTGAAGCGCGGGTTGAGAAGGCTTCGTAATGTTCACGTCGCAATTCCCTGTCATCGGCGTAAGTCATGACGGCATTATAGGAGGGAAATTGCAGGGTGATCACCCAGCCTTCCAGATTTTGGCTTTCTGCCGTTTGTTTAGCTTGAGCCATCGCCGAGTCAGGCAATCCTGCCAAATCCTGTTCATCTCTGATGTGTTTGCTCCAGGCATTGGTCGCATCCAGCACGTTTTCTTCAAAGTTGCTGGCAAGGCGGGATAATTCCTGGCTGATTTCCTTGTAACGTTGCTTCTTTTCGCTATCCAGATCAACACCGGATAATTTGAAATCCCTTAACGCATTATGGATAATTTTTTGTTGGGCGATATCCAATGCTGCAAATTCATCGCTTTTGGCAATAACCTGATAGGCATTAAAGAGTTTTTCGTTTTGCCCCATTTCAGTGGAGTATGCGCTGAGCTTAGGCAGGCAGGCGTTATAAGCCTCGCGCAATGCATCCGTGTTGACAACAGAATTCATGTGGCTGACCGGCGACCAGGCTTTATTGAGCCGGTCTTCTGCATTTTCCAGCGGTTCAATCAGATTTTCCCAGGTGTAATGCGTGGTTGCCTGAAGATGCTGGTCGACAACGCTCCGCGCTTCATCTAATAGCTCGGTTATGGCGGGTTCAATGTGCTCCGGTTTTATCCGGGAAAACAAGGGGAGGGTGGAGTTGCTTAATAATGGGTTGGTCATAGTGTGTTCTTTATCGGTGGCTGTATTTTGTAACACAAACGAATGGTTTTATGGGGATGGATTACGTTTCATGGTAATCAGGATTTATTTTTTTGGGGGGTCAAAAAAACAGCTGTTTTGGACAGATGATCGTGCCAGCCAAGCCGATTCTTATCAATAAGTATCCATAAGAAGCCCAGTCCAAAAAAGCCCCAGGAGACAATGGCCGCTGCAAAGCGAAAAAGCGCCTGAATCCAGCTTACCGGTTTTTGATCAAGAGTCAAAACTTTTAGGTGCCAGGCACGCAAGCCCAATGTCTGGCCGCCATGCGTCCAGAACCATCCGTAAAAAGAGAAGCTGATGGCCGCCAGGTAAATGCGGTAAATTAATAACTGTTGGGGACTAATGGCTTCGCCGGTATTAAATGGAAGCAGCAGCGCGGTTGCCAGGAACAAAACCGCAATCAGAAGGAAGAGATCGTAAGTTAGTGCCGCTAAACGGCGTAAAAAACCAGGCGCGGACGGCGCTTCAGCACCTGGTTTTAACAGTTTTTTCGGTTTCGAGGACAATTAAACTTTAAATAAAGCTAATTTTTGGCCAAAATACATGCACATTGCCATTAGGCCTCCCAACATTACAATGGAAAATAAAAAGGGCGGTCTATGGAACAGAAGAATGCCGAAATCCGCTACAAAAAGGCTGGTTAAGAATGGATGGTCAATGAAGCCATTAATAATCTTTTTGAACATAACAATCCCGTCAATTACGCAAATGTTTGGTGCGAATATTTAAAAAATGGTTGTCTGATCTTTAATATCTATTTATTGCAAAATGGGTACTTGTAAAAACCAGTGCGTCAATTTTACTCTATTTAAAAGGGTAATGTAAAAAAAAGAACATGGATTGTGGGATAGAATGTTTCACAATGATATGATTGCCACAAATAAAAATAAAAAAGGTTAAAGGCCATTTTAAATTTCTTCAAAAAATTGATCAATTCAGCCAGACATGAAGCTGAGCCAGTCGCGACGAAAGTCAGGGTATATTCTCGCCCGGAACATAATATTTCACGCTCCCAGATCAGTGAAAACGCGCTGAAGGTTTTATATAAACTGCAAAAGGAGGGCTTTGACGCCTATCTTGTTGGCGGTTGTGTGCGCGATTTATTGTTGGGACGCGAACCCAAGGATTTTGACGTGGTAACCAATGCCGATCCTGAGCAAATAAGAAAAGTGTTTCGCAATAGCCGCTTGATTGGCCGCAGGTTTCGCCTGGCGCATGTGCATTTTGGCAGGGAAGTTATTGAAGTCGCGACTTTTCGGGGCGCCGGGGAAGAGCAAAATGACAAACAGGTGCTCAATAAGGAAGGACGTTTGTTGCGGGATAATGTCTACGGCTCCATCGAAGAAGATGTTTGGCGCAGGGATTTTACGGTCAATGCGCTGTATTACAATATAAAAGACTTTTCGGTAGTGGATTTTGTGGGCGGCATGGCTGACCATAAAGCGGCAACGCTAAGGCTGATAGGCGATCCTGAAACGCGTTTTCGTGAAGACCCCGTGCGTATGCTCCGTGCTGTGCGCTTTGCCGTTAAGCTCGGTTTCAAGCTGCATCCTGATTGTGAAAAAGCCATGCATAAGGCAGCAGAATTGTTGTCCAGCATTCCGTCCGCCAGGCTTTATGATGAAGCGCTAAAATTGTTCCTGTCCGGTTACGCGCTGCAAACATTTGAAATGTTGCGGCATTATGGGCTTTTCCAAGTGTTGTTTCCGGCTACAGAAAACTGCTTGTCTATGGAGGAAAATGGTTTTCCTCGATTGTTGTTGATTAAAGCGCTGGAGAATTCCGACAACAGGATAGCCGATGGTAAAACCGTCACCGCCTATTTCTTATTTGCCGCTTTCTTGTGGGAACCCGTCCAGATGCGGGCTAAAGAAAAAATGGCGCGGGGTATGGTTGAATTCATGGCTTATCAGGACGCCGCCAATGAAGTTATTTCCATGCAGATCAAAAGCACTGCGCTACCACGCCATATCACCCTGGCCATGCGTGAAGTCTGGAGTTTGCAGCCAAAATTTAATGCCTGTATTGGCTCTAAACCGAGCCGTTTGATCACTCACCCCCGATTTAGGGCAGCCTATGATTTTCTGCTGTTGCGTGCCGGGACAGGTGGGGCTGAGCCCGAGTTGGCACAGTGGTGGACTAAATATCAGGATGCCAGTGAGAACGAACAAAGAAAAATGACCCAGCCTTCGCGCAAAGCTCAAGGCAGTAAATCAGGGCGAAAAAGAAGCTACCGGGGAAAAGTTAAAGATAGCGCAGCGGGGAATGAGATCTAGGTTGTCTGGTAAAAAGGGCTGTTTTTGCCTTTTGCTTAGAACCTTGATCTTATTGGATTAACTATGAAATATTCATCCTGTGCCACGGTCATTGCTTATATCGGCTTGGGCAGCAACCTTGCCGAACCCGTTGCGCAAATTAAAGCCGCGCGAACTGCAATTGCCTCGATAACGGGCGTGCGGGAATTGGCGTTTTCCAGCTTGTACCATAGCCTGCCCATGGGGCCCCAGGATCAGCCGGATTATGTCAATGCCGTTATGTCTATCTCCACAGACTTATCGCCACTGGATTTGCTGCATTCCCTGCAACACATCGAAAATAACCAGGGCCGGGTAAGAAAAGGCGAGCGATGGGGCGCGAGAACATTGGATTTGGATATTTTGATTTATGGCGATCAGGAAATTGACTTGCCTGATTTAACAGTACCCCATATAGGCTTGGATGAAAGGTCATTTGTGTTGTATCCCTTGTTTGAAATCGCTCCGCAATTATTCGTGCCTGGAAAAGGTCCCATAGCAGAGCTGGTTGCAAAGTGTCCTTTGTCCGGACTGAGAAGGATGGATTAACATGCGGCAGACGACCTACGGCTCCACGCCAAAGCCTTTGACGGTTAATGAGCTGATTGCGATGAAACAGCGCGGCGAAAAAATCACTTGTTTAACCGCTTACGATGCCAGCTTCAGCGCGTTAATCGACAAGGTGGGTATTGACATGATGCTGGTTGGGGATTCACTGGGGATGGTAATTCAGGGGCACGACACGACGCTTCCGGTCACTATTAATGACATGGTTTATCATGCCCGTAGCGTCAGCACTGCGAGAAGACGGGCGTTTGTCATCGCTGATTTGCCGTTTATGAGCTATAACACGCCTGTTGTTGCAGCCAAAAATGCCGCCAAATTAATGCAGGTTGGCGGCGTGCAAATGGTAAAACTGGAAGGCCCTCGCATTGACGTCGTCCGTTTTTTAGTCGATCAGGGAATTCCTGTCTGCGGGCATTTAGGTCTGTTGCCACAGTTGATCAATCAATTGGGAAGTTATAAAGTTCAGGGCAAAGAGCCTGTAGATGCAGCAAAAATTATTGCCGATGCCCATCAACTCCAACAGGCGGGAGCAGGCTTATTAGTGCTAGAGTGCGTGCCCGCGGTGCTTGCCAGAGATATAAGCGCCCAGTTGAGCATTCCTGTTATCGGTATTGGCGCGGGTGTTGATTGCGACGGACAGGTGCTGGTGCTTTATGACATGCTGAATATCGGGATTGGCAAGCGGCCCCGTTTTTCCAAAAACTTCATGCAGGATGCGCCGACTATTGAAGGCGCCATTGATGCCTATCATCAGGCTGTAAAGCAGTCACGCTTTCCAACCGCCGAACATAGTTTCTAAGTCCTATGAGAATAGTCAGCACAGTCTGTGAATTACGTGAGTATGTTAAAACTTGGCGGTCAATTGGCAAAAGCATCGCGTTTGTCCCAACCATGGGCAATTTGCACGCAGGCCATCTCCAACTGGTCAATACGGCCAAAAAAAAAGCGGATCGCGTCGTTGTCAGTATCTTTGTTAACCCTACCCAGTTTGGAGCCGGGGAAGATTATGAGACTTATCCACGCACAGAACAGGAAGACCAAAGAAAGCTGCAAGCCGAGGGCGCGGACTTATTATTCCTGCCCTCGGTTGCCGAAATATATGCGCCAGACGCAAGAACGGAAGTCACAGTAACCGGATTATCTGATTTGTATTGCGGCGCTTCACGGCCGGGGCATTTTAGTGGGGTTGCCATCGTTGTCTGTAAATTATTTAATATGGCGCAACCGGATATCGCATTATTTGGCTTAAAAGATTTTCAACAATTGACGATAATTAAAACGATGGTCAGGGATTTGAATATCCCGGTTGAAATAGTAGGCGTCGATACGGTACGGGAGCTTAGCGGTTTGGCAATGAGTTCAAGAAACGGCTATTTGACCGATGCTGAAAAACAGGTTGCCCCCAAACTCTATCATTCTTTGTGTGTAGCGCGAGATGCAATTTTAGCCGGCAATCTGGCTTATGCGGACCTGGAGCAGCAGGCGTCGCAATTTCTACAGCAGGCGGGATTTCAGCCGGATTATTTTTCAGTCTGCCGTAGCAGTGATTTAAAAAAGGCTGGCGCGGAAGATGTGGAATTGGTTATATTGGCAGCGGCAAAGATGGGCAAAACGAGGTTAATTGATAATATTTATTTTTCCAGGTGAACGTTGTTTGCGGTATGGTTATTGGCTTCAGAGGGCAGGAAGCACAATGCATGCGCTCCGAATTTGTTGATAAATCAACTAGGTGAGGTATCTTAAAACTATGCCAATCCGCGACTTGAAACTGGCACTGAATCAGTTTATGATCCTTCTCAAGACCGACTATCTGATATTTTTGAACTGTCGGTTTACATGGAAAGTTTTACATCCTCACGCACAACAGGTTGCCTTGAAAATTACGCGCCAAGAAACGATTGGGTTTCTCTACCATACCCGACGATAAAATTGGCGATTAAATCTGGAATATATGTATATTTCATAGCATCCGATGATATAACGACGTAGCATGGTTGGCAATCTGTCAAAAATTCTTTTCGCTGTGCTCCTCATAACGGACTTGATAGCCGGTTTTGCGAAGCCGTTATCCCACGTTTTAACGTAGTCGCTTTGCAGTATGGGTTGTGTAAACAACTCTACCTCATTAATCTTACGAGAAATGACCATCATATAGACAGGTCGTGAAGAAAGTAAACCAACTCGACAATTAACCGAATCTGGATCCACCACATCATAGACAAGATGGCGGGAAGTTCTTTCAGTCGATGGAAAACGGGCAACGCCAATCCTATTCATGATCACCTCCATTCCGTTGTCATGATTCATGACCCGAAACATAAGCTCAGGACTGAATTGGTAAAAACCATGGCCACTGAGGTTGTTGCTGGGCGAACTGGTGTAAACCAAGCCGTCGATCCGAGCAAGATGGATGGTATTCGCTATCGCTATCGGGAAATTGAATATATGTTCCAGCGTTCCGCCATCGTAGACTAAATCATACTTGCCATATAATGTTTTAGAAATCGGTTTTTGCAGATCATGTATGATTGTAGCGTCTTGGTAGGCTGAAAAGTCTAGACTATCGACTTCAGAACATTTAAATAAGTCTTTAAAAAATCGTTCTGAGTAATCTCCCCATTGATAACTCTCTAAATAATCTATGGCAACCTTATCGCCGATAAACAGTTTTTTCAAAAGAGCAATTTCATTATTGTGGAGAGCAACTGAAAGTCGACCAAGCGTTATGACCAGTTTACCTTCGGATTTTGGTCGAAAGTGTTGAACTAAATTTTTGACATCTGCATATTGTATACCCATGTATTACTCCACAATAAAAACTAGATAAATAGGGGCTCTACGTCTAGAACAGCGAAAATTTTGAGGTTGAAAAACTTTCCGTGCAAACCACCATTAAAAATTATCGGGTAGATAGTCTTATGGTATTCTAGCATCATAAACTAATTCAGTGCCGGTTTCAAGTCGCGGATTGGCATAGTGTATCTTAAAAAGTTGATGGACTGTTGTAATTAATGGATAATGACAAGTTTTCAAACGTATTTATAGTGTTTTATTATGCAAATTACGATGCTTAAAGCGAAGTTACACCGGGCAACAGTGACTCGTTCGGAATTAGGCTACGAGGGCTCTTGCGCAATTGACGGCACTATTCTTGATCTATCAGGCATCAGAGAATACGAGCAGATTCAGATTTACAATATCAACAACGGCGCGCGTTTTACCACGTATGCCATCCGTGCGGAGAACGGTTCCGGGGTGTTTTCGGTAAACGGGGCTGCGGCGCGTTTGGCCTGCCCTGGTGACCTGATAATTGTGTGTGCCTACACGCTATTGGATCAGCATGAAGCTGAAAAGCATAAACCGACGCTGGTTTATTTTAACGAAAAAAACGAAGTGTTACGTTCCGCCTCTTCCATTCCTGTCCAGTTGGCCTGACAGCGGTTTAAAAAGATTGGACTAAATACAAAAACCCGCTAAGCCACAGAGTGGCTTAGCGGGTTTTTTATTATCAATTATTTTTTAGCGTTTATTTCAAGATTGGCCCATCAGCAAAAACGCAAGAAACCCCTTTATCAACCATTGGTCAAGTGGGGAAGATCCACGAAACCGGCTAAGGCCGTTTTTCGAATAACAGGCGTTTGGCACTGTCAGAGTTACGGGCAGTAACGAAGGCGTTTCCGGACTCTTGGTTTGTTAACTTGAAAGGGCAGGAAATACAGTCCAATTGAAACAGAGCATTTTTGCTTAATGTTTCTTTGCGGATAACCCTTGCGTGAGGAGCCGTATAAAGCTCATGCTCACGGATCCGTGGTCAGATGGTGACCTTGGGATCTCCACTGGACCGATCAGCGTATTCCGCCGAATGCGATGATTCTACGCGGCACAATACGCGATAAAACAGCTATTGCGTCCTACTACTAGGTATTTATACGAATAGTATTTTTATTTTTTCTGGTTTAATATCTCACGATTGGTTTTTTCTCATCGTTGCTTAACAATGAGATCAATGAGCCACTGATCGGCAGTAGCCAACCATCCATGCATCACCCTAAACGACGAGCTATTTTAGAAAAGAACGGTAGCGCTTAACCAACGCCACTTAATGTCCATAAGCTTTATATCCCATCGCTAGAGTGAGTCACGCTGAGATTAACGCTACCATGGCCTTAAATGCAAAGCCAGTGCCGCACAACGTCATAACAGCCTGCATTTGGGAAGTTGGAAACAGGCAGTAAGGCTTAATGAATAAGGCTTACAATAGAACTTACGGGGTTGCTAGGGCGATTTGTTAACAGGCACTTAGCCACACATGCAGAGATAGAGATCGTATTATTGGAAGAAGGCTTCAGAATCAATCGAATGAAGTTATTGTTTTTGTACACGCATTTAAGGAGATAGCTACAATGAAAAAAAATAAAAACACATTCAATCGCCTTATGATTGGATTCACCACCGCCCTGCTTCTCGCCACGACAGGCGTGCATGCGGGGCAAACCACACGCGTCAGCGTCAGTTCGGCAGGGACGCAGGCGGACTGTTCGTATATCACTGAGTATGGTTGCAGCTTTACCGACGCAATCAGCGCCGACGGGCGCTACGTAGTGTTTTCGTCTTATGCTGGGGGTTTGGTCGCCGGGTACGGCAGTCTCTATGTCCGTGACCGCGTGACCGGCAAAACCACACGCGTCAATGGCGTTTCTAATAATGCATTTGAAATATTTGATACCAGCGCGATTAGCGCCAACGGGCGCTACATAGTGTTTTCGTCGAAAGTCAACAACCTGGTCCCAGGTGACACGAATGATGCGTTGGATATCTTTGTCCGTGACCTCGTGACCGGCACGACCTCGCGCGTTAGCGTAAGTTCGAAGGGCGAGCAGGGGAATGACTATAGCTTTAAACCCGCGATCAGCGCCGATGGGCGCTACGTGGCGTTTAGGTCGTGGGCCGACAACCTGGTCGACGGGGACACGAATGGTAATACCGATGTCTTTGTCCGTGATCGCATGACCGGCAAGACCACACGCGTCAATGTGAGCTCGACGGGCGTGCAGGGTTACGGGAACGATGAAGGCGATTATTTTAATGACTTCCGCTCTCGCATCGCGATTAGTGCCGACGGGCGCTACGTGGCTTTTTCGACGAATGCCAACAACCTGGTCACCGGGGACACGAACGGTATTGACGATGTCTTTGTCCGTGACTGCGTGAACCATACGACCACGCGCGTCAGCGTCGGTTTGGCAGGGGTGCAGGGGAACTCTTATAGCCGTGAACCCGCGATCAGCGCCGATGGACGCTACGTAGCTTTTGAATCGGCTGCCAACAACCTGATAGTAGGGGACACGAATCGTACTTGGGATGTCTTTGTTCGTGACCGCACGCTCAATACGACCACGCGCGTCAGCGTCAGTTCGGTAGGGACGCAGGCGAACTCGAACTATGGAAGCTCGACAAGTGCGATTAGCGCCGATGGGCGCTACGTGGCGTTTTCGTCGGATGCCAACAACCTGGTCGCCGGGGACACGAATGGTACTGCCGATGTCTTCGTCCGTGACCGCACGACCAACACGACCTCGCGTGTCAGCGTCAGTTCGGCGGGCGTGCAGGGGAACTATGGTTATCTTGGTAGTGGGATTTGGGGTTTGGCGATCAGTGTCGATGGTCGCTTCGTGGTATTTGATTCGTATGCCACCAACCTGGTCGCCGGGGACACGAACAACGCTCCGGATATCTTTGTCCGTGACCGTCTGCTGAACACCAGCTATGTCGCCGATCTGCAAGCCACCGTGACCGCCAAACCCGCATCGGTAAAAAAAGGCCAAACCGCGAGCTTCAAATTGACAGTCAAGAACAATGGCCCGGATAGTGCCGGCAACGTGGCGTTGACCGATATTGTCTCCAACGGCACAGTGCTCAGCATTATACCCAGTCAGGGCGCCTCCTGCAGCAAGGCTGCAATCAGCGTCTGCCGCTTGGGTAGCCTGGCTGCGGGGGCGAGTGCCAGTGTCGCTGTCAACATCAGGGCTGAAGCCTGCTCTCTGACGCAACAGCTCAGTGTCAGCGCTACGCCGAAGGACAACGCGCCGTCCAATAACGCCGTGAGGGTCATCACTCCCGTCATCATCCCTTGAAGGAGCAATGGTGAGATAAAAGATCGCGAAGATTGAGGCCATTGGAGCCATGTTGAGTGGGCAATGCTTTTGCCCACCAATACTTTGAAGACCACTGGTTTAGCGAAGTCGGGCACAGCTTTTCGTGCCCAACCTTTATACGATAAAAAATGCCAATGACTTCACGCGTTGCGGGTTCATAATCCCACCCGAAGGTTAACAGAAGTCTATGCAACCCATTCTACGGTAAGGGTACAATCATGCCATGGACAAAAATAAAACGTCGGCGCGAGTTGGTAGTCCGGGAAACGTATTTGTGTTGTCCGATATTTCCTGGATTTGCCGGGCACGATATAATCGAGTCCTAAACAGCTAAGGGCGGGCGCTTCCTTTCCGCGCCCGCGCGGTGGATGCCTGTATACTCAATGGATGCGAGAGAAAAATGGTGAGCAAAAAGCATGTCCAAGCTGTCTTGCTTGAGAATGTTTTTTTACATTTGCGATTGCAAATAATTTTGCAAGCCCACTTTTTCAATCAGCTCAAGTTGTGTTTCCAGCCAGTCGATGTGCTCTTCTTCGCTTTCAAGGATATGGGAAAACAGGTCACGGGATACAAAATCACTGATCTTCTCGCAATAGGCAACGGCTTCCCTGAGCAAGGGCACGGCAATATGTTCGAGTTTTAAATCACAGGTCAGCATTTCCAGTGGATTTTCACCGATTAATAATTTGCCCAGATTTTGCAGGTTGGGGAGTCCTTCGAGGAAAAGAATCCGTTCAATAATTCGATCGGCATGTTTCATTTCATCGATCGATTCGTGATACTCCTTTTCGTTAAGTTTTTGGAATCCCCAATGCTTGTACATTCTGGCATGAAGAAAATACTGGTTAATTGCGGTTAGTTCGTTTTCAAGCGCTTTGTTCAGGAAGCCAATGACTTTTGCGTCGCCTTTCATGGGAGTATCTCTTTTATGATTGTTAAAGGTTGGGGTAATTTGTTGCAACGGTTAATTCCGTTCCCCGTTTAAGTAGATCGGTCACTTCTTTATTACATTTTCCACAATCCTTGCCCACTCCGAAACAATGAATCAGCTGTTTACGCGTGCAAACCCCATTTTCAATGGCCGTTAAAATTTGTGAGTCGGTAACGGCTTTACAAACGCATACATACATTGAGCCTCCTTTAGTTTTTTTCAGATGGTTTAGCGTCTACGCCGCTGCACGGTTTGCGGATCGACTGTGATCTGCCGGTAAATCTCCACACGGTCACCCTCTTTTACAGGAGTGTCCAAGGCGGCTATTTTGCCGAATATGCCGACCTTTTGGTTATCCAGGTTTATTTCAGGGTAGAGTTTTAATACACCGGACAGCGTGATCGTGTCTTCTATTGTACTACTATCAGGCACTTCAATGCGCATCCATAATTGTCTATCGACCTCTGCGTAACAAACACCAACGTTCATAACAAGTCCTCATCGTTTATTCAGTTACCGCTTCGCTTAATACCACGGGTTGTTCTTTTCTTTGCACAAGTTTTTGGTCTATCAGACGCTTAACGACAATGATAAAGGCCAGCATAATGAAGCCACCCGGCGGCAGCGCCATCAATAAAAAGCCTTTGTAATTGGGAATAACGGTGATTTCCAGAAACTTGAATGATTCGCCCAGCAACAACGAGGCATTAGCGAACAGCGTGCCGGCAGAGCTTATTTCCCGCGCCGCGCCAAGGGCGACCAGGACAAGGGTGAAGCCCAAGCCCATCATCAGGCCATCCCATAAGGCTTCTTTTACCGGCTGTTTGGAGGCAAAAGCCTCGGCACGGCCTAATAGGGCGCAATTGGTGACGATCAGGGCAATGAACAAGCCCAGCACTTTGTAGAGTTCATGCGCCCAAGCGTTCATTAAAATATCCACTAAAGTCACCAGCGCGGCGATGAGCAGCACGAAAATAGGGATGCGGATTTCATTGGGGATTAAATGCCGCGTGAGTGAAATGAGCCCGTTGGAACCAATGATGACCACCAGTGTAGCCAGTCCCATCCCCAAGCCATTGGTTGCGGTTCCCGTCACTGCCAACAAAGGGCACAGCGCGAGGTTTTGACCAAAGACGATGTTATTGTTCCAAATGCCGTCAGCGGCAATTTTGCGATAGGTTTCTGGTATGAACATGGTCATTTCCTCATGGATTAATGAGTTGTGCTTGGTGCGCTTTGAACAATTGCAAGCCGCGATAAGTGGCTTGCACAGACTTGCGTGGCGTGATGGTCGCGCCGGCAAACTGGTCGAAGATACCCCCATCTTTTTTAACTGCCCATTGTGCCGGCGTCAGATTGTCCAGGGAGCGGCCAACAAAGTTCAATATCCAGTCTGATTTGGCCACTTCAATTTTGTCGCCCAGGCCGGGGGTTTCCTTGTGGCTAAGCACGCGTACGCCCAAAATATTGCCGTCGCGGTCTACGCCCATTATCATATTGATTGGGCCCGAATAACCGTCAGGCGCAATAAATTTATAACATACGGCAGTGACTTTGCCAGACTTTTTAGCCAGATACACCGTGGTTTCATTGGCGCCGATATTAAAATCGGCGGAATGGACTGTCAGCGTGTCTTGCAGCATGTCGTTGTCATGCAAGGCGGCAGGGACGACTTCCTCCAGCGATTTGATCAAATCTTCATTAAGCCGTTGTTGAATAGTGTCTTCCGTGCTGCAATTGGTGATACCCAGCAATATGCTGGCAAGCAAAGCAAAACCGGCCAAAATGCCCGTTTGAAATTCCAGTTTGGGTCTAAGCCGAGCCAAATTAGACGGTTCCAGCCAGTCCTTTAAAAATTCCCGGTAAAAGGCAATTTTTTCTTTCAGACGTTGGATAGTTGCGGGGTCAAGCTTCATGGTTCACGCTCTGTTCAAACATTGGTAACTACTCAACGGGTGTTTTGTTGCCACAGATTCACGGATTATAAAATGACTTGTTTGTTACTTCTGAATATTTCATAAGTTTAATCTGTGAATCCGTGGCGTTTGTATTGGCTTTCGAGATACAATTGTCCGGTTAAGCCAGCCTACGATTTCGGGATTTCGAGCGGTTTCCCTTTGCGGTCGCGACCGTAAATCCGGGGGCGAATGTAATGGTCTATAAGGGGTGTCGCCGCGTTCATCAGCAATATGGCAAACGCAGCACCTTCAGGGTATGCTCCCCACGTACGAATCACGAAAATCAAAAGTCCGCATCCCGCGCCGAAAACCAGCTGGCCTGCCTTTGTATTTGGCGAGGTGACATAATCGGTGGCTATGAAAAAAGCCACTAACATCATAGCTCCTGAATTCAAATGCAGAAACGGACTGACATAATGTTGATCGTCCATTACATGAAAAACACTGGCTAACACCGTTACAGTCAATAACAAAGAAACAGGAATATGCCATTGAATAACGCCCTGCCGGATTAACCAAGCGCCGCCCAGGGCCGCCAGCAGCGTTGAGGTTTCAGCCAGACTCCCGCCTCGCCAGCCGATAATACTTAGAAAACCTGAATAGTCTTTCAATATTTCATCTAAAACATGATTTTGTGAAAATTCGGTTTTGATAAAGCCCAGCGTGGTTGCGCCGGTGGTCGCGTCCAGATTTTCCAGTCCTGAAAAAGTGATATGCCAGCTTTCGACCAGACCCGGGGAATGTGAAAAAAACAACGGTGACACATTCGCCCAGGTGGTCATTTCAACAGGAAACGAAATTAGCAAGGCGACTCTGGCCAACATGGCGGGGTTAAACAGGTTTTGCCCCAGGCCGCCATAAACCTGTTTACCTAAAATAATCGCCATTCCGGATCCGACTACGCCTATCCACCATGGAGCCCAAGGCGGTAGAGTCATCGCCAGTAACCAGCCGGTCAATACAGCAGAGCCATCCATAAGGACAGGCTTGGCAATTCTCCCTGACAACCGCAAGTAAAAGGCTTCAAAAAAAACCGCTGATGCCACGGTAATAATAAACAGATTCAACGCCGGCCAGCCAAAAAGCAACAGCCCGAATGCGGTCGCGGGCGATATGGCCAGCATGACTTGCCACATGATTTGGCTGACACTGGCGTTAACGCCGACATGAGCGCCACTGCTGGGTTTCATGTGCGGGATCATACTAATGCCTCCTGTTCGGCTTTTAGCCGTTCCCGCTCTTTTTTCGCGGCTATCCAGACTCGTTCTTCTTCTTCCTGCTGGCGGGCTATGCGTTCCATGCGGGCATTGCGTGCATCAATCAAGCGTTTGGTCTGTTCTGATTTATGTTGTGCCTGCTGCCTGGCCGCAACTTCACCCGAAGCATATTTAAAATATTGCACCAGGGGAATATTGGAGGGACAAATATAAGAACAGCAGCCGCAACTGATACAGTCTTTTAAGCCTATATCAACGGCAACATCCAATTGATTGATGCGGATATTGTTAGCCATGTCCAGGGGCCGCAGTCCCGCCGGACAAACGGTTACGCAACTGGCGCAGCGGATGCAGGGCTGTTCATCGGTATTTTTCAGTTCGCTTTGCGTTAATGCCAGAATCCCGCTCGTGGCTTTTACTGTGGGTAAACCGGTGTGCGGCAAGGAATCGCCCATCATTGGGCCGCCCATGATAATACGCGCGGTCAGGTCAGAATTTACATTGCAAAAATTAAACAGTTCAGAGATTAAGGTACCCAATGGCACTTCTACGTTCATTGGGCGTGCCACCGCGCCGCCTGATACGGTGATCACTCGGTTTACCAGCGGTTGTCCCAGGCGGATGGCCTTATGGGTTGCGTATGCCGTGCCGACATTATGAATAGTCACGCCAATTTCCGATGAGCGGCACCCTACCGGAACTTCCTTGCCCGTCACATATCGGATCAATTGTCTATCCCAACCCATTGGGTAACGGGTTGGGATTTGTATTACCTTAATTAAAGGGTAGGGCAGGGCAGCGGCTTGCATGGCAAGAAAAGCCTCCTGTTTGTTGTCCTCAATCGCTATCACGGCATTGTCGGATTCCATGCCATGCAGCATCAAACGCACGCCGTCGATAATCTGTCCGGCGCGTTCCTGCATTAAACGGTCATCACAACTCAAATAGGGCTCACATTCCGCGCCATTAATGATAAGCGTGTCAATACGGTTCTCACGCCCCATATTGAGCTTAACCGCTGTAGGAAATGTTGCGCCGCCCAGGCCGACTATGCCTGCTGCGCCCACTCGTAAACTGATATCTTCCGGTGTTAACTGGAACGGATCGGCAACAATCGGTGCCGGTAACCATTCATCTTTGCCATCGGTCTCCAGTACGATCATGCGGATTGGTAAAGCCGACGGATGGGGCGCGGGGTAATCGTTAACATCAAGGATTATGCCCGAGCTGGGCGCATGGACAGGCGCGGAGATCATGCCTTGGCTATAGGCCAATAACTGGCCTTTAAGCACTTTATCACCGACTCTAATCAGCGGTTCTGCTGGCTTGCCGACATGTTGTTGCAAGGGAATATACAGCTTCTCCGGCAAGGGAAAGTTGCTGACTATGGCTTGCGTGGCGGTCAAGGCTTTGTGTTGTTCCGCGTGGACACCGCCCCGGATACGCTTTTTTGAAAATAAACTTAACATACCGCGCCACTCGCTTCAGGCAAGGGAAGGGCAGGTTTAGACCACCGCCAGTTCCGCAAAGTGACCTCAACAGGGTGCATTTGCAAGCATTCGGTAGGGCATACCTCAATGCATTTTTTACAGCCAATACAGGCATCGGCCACTACTGCGTGAATTTGTTTTGGCGCGCCAACTATGGCGTCAGTAGGGCAGACTTTAAAGCAGCGGGTGCAGCCGGTACAGGTGGCTTCACTGACTTTGGCTACCAGCAATTCAGGTTCTTTTACGGCGCTTAAGTCCAAATCCATGCCTAATAAAGCGGCAATTTGTTCCGCCAGAGCGCTGCCGCCAGGCGGACATATCGTAGCCGGTGCTTTGCCCTCGGCCAACGCTTCCGCTGCCGGCCTGCATCCTGGAAAACCGCATTGGCCGCATTGTGAGCCGGGCAACAAGGATTCCAGTTCATCGACAACCGGACTGCTTTCAACTTTTAGGTACTTGGCGGCTATGCCGAGTAACAAGCCTAAAAATAGCCCCAACGAGGTTAAACTGACAATCGCTAATATTACATACATGGCTGAATTCCTGTCACATTTTAGTATTAAGACCCGCGAAACCCATAAATGCCAGTGATAAAATACCTGCGGTGATAAACGCAATCGGCGTCCCGGCAAATAAGGCAGGGACTGCCATCAATGTCAACCGTTCACGCAAACCCGCAAAAAGCACCATCACCAGCGTAAAGCCAACTGCTGAACCAAAACCAAAAATCATACTTTGCATAAAACCGTAATGTTCTTGCACGTTTAATAGCGCTACGCCCAAAACTGCGCAATTGGTCGTGATTAAGGGCAGGAAAATTCCCAGTATTTGATATAGCACAGGACTTGTTTTATGCACCACCATTTCGGTAAACTGCACCACTGCGGCAATCACCAATATAAAAGCGAGAATGCGCAAAAACTGGATATTGAAAGGCGCGAGCACAAAATGCTCCAGTATCCAGCTGGTCATTGCCGCCAGGGTTAGAACGAAAGTGGTCGCCAAACCCATGCTTAACGCGGAATCCAATTTTTTGGATACCCCCATGAATGGGCATAGCCCCAAAAATTTTACCAGAACCACGTTATTGACTAAGGCCGTGCCTAACAAAAGTAATAGATATTCACTCACTGTTTTTCCAAGCTGTGGAGGCTGTTTGTAGACGTTTTTAATTAGTACAGCATCAATTATGCCAAATTGATAATTATTCTGATACAGCCAGATTATTGGACAGGTGCCGTGAAAAAATAGCCGGAAAAGGCATGAAAACCCTGTTATATGTGATACAACACAATACCTGTTAAAAGGATTATGTCGTAAATCTTACAAAAACCGATGTTCTATTCACCGTCTTGCTTTATCACAACGCACCACAATTAGGCCGGATGAGTCCATTCCAGCGGGTCGTCCGCCACAGGGTAGCCTGACGAAGGCGGGCGTTGATCTACAACATTTCCAGACCTGAGCCGGCCATGCCCTTTAAAAAATAAGAGCTTGTCAAGCTCGATCTTCAGCGGGTTGTTAAGTTAAGCGCTCCGTCTTGGCATTATTTATGGCGTAAATTTTGCTGATATAATTTAAAGTTTTTAGGCCAGGTCATAACTGATGAAAAAAAAGTCCTTACAATATTTACGGATGCATACCAACATGGAAAGCGTTATTGATGAGCTTGCACCCAATTTTAGGGAAGGGTATCCAATAGGTATCGATGACAGGGTGCCTTATGGTTTATTTGTTGAGGCGGTTGAACAAGCGCCGATAGCCATTTCAATCACCGACAAAAAATCCAACATACTTTATGTCAATGAAGCTTTTTCTAAGGTTACTGGCTACCAATCGACTGATATTCTAGGGAAAAACGAGTCGTTGTTATCGGATAAATCAACGCCTAGGGAAGTGTATTATGATTTATGGCATACCATTAGCAGTAAAAAAATATGGCACGGGACCTTGTGTAACCGGCATAAATCCGGCCATCGCTATTTAGCGGATCTGACTATAGCGCCCATGTTGAATGAGCAGGGGGCAATCACCCACTACATAGGCATGCATCGGGATATTACCCAGTCCTATGAGTCTGAAAAAAAAATTAATAACAACAAAATGTTGGTTGAATCGGTCATTAATTCATCGCCCATTGCGATGGTGGTTATCGATGATCAGGATCGGGTGATTTTAGATAACCACATGTATAAAGCGTTAGTGACTGATCTGGACAGAGGCGAGCCCGCCACATTTTTTTTACAATTGTTGCGGGATGACATGGGCGACTTATGGCAGCAAACACAACGCAATGAAAAGGGCTTCAATAATCGTGAATTTCGGGTAGAAGGAAAAGGAAATCGAAGGACTAGCTGGTTTTCCTGTGCCGGAAACTGGTTTATGGAAAATTCGGTTAATGCAGATGCGTTTTTTGAGAATGCTTCAAAGCAGTATCTGATACTGACAATAACCGATATCACCAGGCAGCGGCGGCAGATGGAAGAATTACATCTCCAAACCTTAAAAACCATCATGGCTGAAGACGAAAGGGTGAGAAGCATCAGGGAGACATTACTGGGCGCGATGCACCAAATTCAAATGCCAATGAACCAAATCAGGGCGGCCGAACAGCTTTTAAGGCACAAAGGAAATGACCAGCACATTGGCTTGTTACAGAGTTTGCAGCAGATCCAGAAATCCGGCAAAGAAGCCATTTCAACGATGCAAAAGTGTATTCCTGAAATTCTGCAAGCTGCTGTTATTCCGGTTAATCTGAATAAGATTTTGCATGAGGTGCTGTTGCTCTGCGATCAACAGATTTTGAGCAAGGGCATTGATGTGCAATGGCAGCCATTTTCCGAACTGCCAAACATGCTGGGCTCTGAAAATCGCCTGCGCATATTATTCAAGCAATTAATAGACAATGCGATTGATGCAATCGGCGCAACCCAGACTGGGGAGCAGCGGCTTAAAATCACTTCAAATGCTGACGCTGATTTGATTTATGTTTCCATTGAAGACAGTGGTCCGGGTATCCCATTTGAAAAACGCACCAAAGTGTTTGAACCTTTTTATACCACCCGCCCTATGGGCAGTAATCAGGCCGGAATGGGGCTGGTTATAGCAAAGGAGATTGTCAATCAGCATCAAGGGTTTATTGATATAGATGCAGCTTATGATCAGGGGTGCAGGTTTAAAATCAGTTTTCCTCTGCACGGACAGGAGCCGAGGGGTTTAACGTAATGCCGGCGCGTCTACAACTGATCGAAGCCGAACTTGATACCTTGTATCTTATCAGTCAGGTATTAAACAGCGCGCATGATCTGCATGAAAAATTGCAGGTCATTCTGGAGATGCTCCATAAACGGTCCGGCATGCGTTCCGGGATGATCACGCTAAAGGAAATAGAAAATAACAGCATGATTGTCAGCGTTGTCCATACCAACGGTACCGGCAAATTTACCGAGCCAGTCAGATACAATCCTGGCGAGGGATTGATGGGGGCCATACTGGATGAAAACTGCACTATTGTCGTTGAAAAAGTGTCCGAAGAACCCCGGTTTTTGGGCCGTTTAGGATTGTATGATCCCGAACTGCCTTTTATTGGCTCTCCTATTTACGTAGAAGAAGGCGACACTATCGGCGTGCTGGCCGCTCAGCCCGATAGCAGTCTTTTTCTGGGAGAGCGAGCCCGGTTTATGGAGATGATTGCCAATTTGATTGCGCAAAGCGTCAAAATGTTGCGGGTAATCGAGCGCAAACAACTCAACCTCCAAAGCGAAAGGGACTTTCTCAAGTTGACGTTAATCAAGAACTACAGTTTTGAAAACATCGTCGGACACTCTTCGCCCATGTTAAGGGTGTTTGATTTAATTCGCCAGGTTGCAAAATGGAATACAACCGTTTTAATTCGAGGCGAATCAGGTACCGGAAAAGAAGTCGTGGCTAATGCCATTCATTTTAACTCAGGCTGTGCAAGTGGCCCTTTTTTAAGACTGAATTGCGCGGCCCTGCCGGATACCTTGCTGGAGTCTGAATTGTTCGGCCATGAAAAAGGGGCATTCAGCGGTGCCATCAGTCAGCGTAAAGGCCGTTTTGAATTAGCCGATAACGGCACCCTTTTCCTTGATGAAATCGGTGATATTTCCCCTTCCTTCCAGGCCAAATTGTTACGCGTACTACAAGAAGGCGAATTTGAGCGGGTCGGTGGAACGCATACCATAAAAGTCAATGTGCGCATTATTGCAGCAACTAACCGCAACCTTGAAGAAGGCGTCACCGATGGGACGTTCAGGGAAGACTTGTATTATCGGCTCAATGTGATGCCTATTCAGATGCCCCCCTTACGGGATAGGACTGAGGATATTCCACAGTTATCTGAATTCCTGCTGGGCAGAATATCGCAGCAGCAAGGCGGGCGCCCCTTGGAAATTAAGGAAAGCGCCATCAGGATATTAATGAAACACGACTGGCCGGGGAATGTACGCGAACTGGCAAACCGCTTGGAACGCGCGGCCATCATGAGCCCCAACGGCATCATAGATCGCGATGTGATCGTAAGTACCGGGCTGGAAGACGAAATCGGCTCCGGTATCAATCATAAAATTCCCAAGACGCCTGCGATTGATTTTAATGATGAAAACATGGATGACCGTGAACGCGTGATTGCAGCACTGGAGCAAAGTGGCTGGGTTCAAGCTAAAGCAGCCCGCCTGTTGAACATGACGCCCAGGCAAATTGCTTATCGCATTTTGACCCTGGATATCACCATGAAGCAAATTTAAAGAAATTGGAGCAGCGATGACTATCTTATATGTGCAACACGATTATGCCGTCTTTGGCTTTGGCGAAACCAGGCAAGATGCGATTGCAATGGCCGCGCAATGGTTGAAAGATGAAACAGGCAAAGAAGGCTGTCCGATTGATTATGCAGAAAGCTTGCTGGTGACATCGCCAAAACCCGGACAAATGACGCTATACGAAACGGCTGAAACCATTCCCGCCGATGCCGAAAACTGGGGCGGGGAGGAGCTTTTGGACTGGTATTACGACGTGGCTTGAAGTTAGTTTTTTTAACCGGGCAGACTAAAAATCTGCTTCAGTTATCCTGCCATACGATCATATTATACCTATAGACGGCGAGGGTGTTTGTCAGCTCCCCGCTCCTCGCCATCACCTAAGCTGCATTAATCCATTTATTTGTTGCCTATGGCACAGTCCATTTTTACTCTTTTGTAAGGTTTGCAACACTCACAGCTATAGTCCCTCTCCAAAAAGCACAATATGCGCTTTTCTCGGCGAAGCTATTGTTAATTGGAAAATAGCTTTAAATTCATACGATAAAGTTACAAAAAATTGATATTTACGCCAAATCGCGCCCGCTTTTAATCAAAAATAATTGATTGGCAAGTGTTTTGCTTAAACCTTTAAAAAAGAGGTGATTATGACATTACACATTGGGGCAATGATGCCGGACCGCTCTCTTGACGAGAGCGCTTTAATTCAGGCTATAACTAAAGTTGCTACAGATTTGGCTGGATTGCGTGATAAACCCGTACAAAAGAAAAAGCCAGTCCTGGACGTTATCTTTTTATTGCCTAGCCAGCAAGAGAAAGCTGACTTTACAGGATTACGTTTGTGTTCTTTTGACCGAAAAGGGCAGATTCTAAGAATCGAATGCGCCGTACCGGAAAAAATGGTGGCCTCGATCCATGCCCGGCGTTTCGTCATAGCCATCATGCAGGATGCCATCGATGCGGCTGGCGAGTTTTTTAAAGAGCAGCATATTTTGTACGATCTGCATGAACATTTCGCATTGGTGGATCTGGTCATTCCAAAAGAACAGCGCGCCCTTAACTAATCAACGATTTTTTTACTTTAACTCATCTGGAGAAACAAATAATGCTACTAAAAACTTATGAAGAAAAAGGCTTGCTGACAGTGACTTTGGTTAACGGCGAAACCAGCGATGCCGGAGTTTATGCCTATCGCGGTGACCTCGTTTTAAAAGAAGGTTCACTGCGTGAAGGCTCAACAACTGACCGGAAACCCCCTGAAGCCCTGTTGATCCATTCCGCTTTGATTATTGAAAACGACAAGATCAAGTTTATTAACGGGCTGTTGCCTAAGCTGGAGTTACTGCCTGTTCTTGTTGAAAAATATAAAGATGATATAGCCCCGGACTGCATCGCGCTGATATATGTGGAAAATATCAGTAAAAGTTTGAAGGTTGAACTTGAAGGCGTGACCTACACATTGCTCCCCTTCAAACAGGGATTGGTTTGGAATGAATTGCTCGAAGAGCTGTATATCGAAAAGAGCGAACTGAAAGGTCAATCTGCTGAAGATAAAGTCGCTATCGCCTACGCAGCAGCCAAATCGTTTAACTCAAAAGCGCCGTTGGTATCATTTGCAGAAGCTGAAGAAAATACCTTTGTGGTGGTTAAAGAAGCGGCTGTAGGCGCGATTTAAGCACCGATGATTTATCCCGGTGTATTTTTAAAACTGAATACGCTTCAAACCTTCACTGCCCGTTGTTAACAGGAAGGATCTCGTAGGAGCGCTTTCTGGCGGCAGCACTGCGTCAACACGTCGAGGCAGTTAAAAATTATTGATCGCAGTTTGGCACGCTCATACAAAGCTATCTAGTTTGCAGCTGCTTTCACTCAAACAAACAACACTGCCGGAGTTTAACATTCTGACAGTGTTATGCAACGGCCTAATCCTCATTATTGTCCACTCATTTTTTTCGAGAACCCATGAAACTCCAGATTGAGCGCAAGTATGTAGAAGCAATGGTTGATGAGTTCCCGGGATTATCCGCACTGAAAGATCAACTGCGTTTTGGTAACAAAGCCGAAGTGCCTTTCAAGCAACTGTCCAATTCCGAGCTCAGTTTTTTGCAGGTGCTTTACCAAAAGGCCGGAACTGAAATGGAAGGCCGTGCCGCGCAACTGTCAACGCTACAAAAAGCGATGAATGATGATACGGTCAAGTTTGAAGAAGATGATCTGGAAATGCTGCTGCCGGCTTGTGCCCGTTATTTTATCAATAACGCCATACGCGGCTGGCTGTTCCAGGCTAATGTCGCAGGTAAACCCATGGCTTACCTGGTCACCCGGCTGGACTTTACGCCTTCGGGCGAGGAAGAAACCGGACGCGTCACGCTTGAGCTCAAAGCCAATGCCAAAGGCAAAGTGGCGGTATCAACCATTACTATCCGTGCCCGTGATATTGCCAATAAAACAGTCACCGAAATTTTTGCCGCAAAAGGTTTTCTTAAAGAAACGCCTGAGCTTATCAGCACTTATGATGATGCCGCCGGACGTTATTTCGAATGGTGCGGCCAGTCCGGCGCACAGTTTTCCGGCAAAGGCACCGGCTTTTATGCCGAAGATCCCACGGCTTCGCATCGCAGCACCGACTGGGCGCGTAAAGATGTTGTGGTTTTGTCCACGGAAGGCGGCACTGCCCGCCTGGTATGTGATGAAAGCATCCTCAGCGAGCGTGCGTTAACGGTGGATGCCAAAGGCGACATTCTTGCCAAGTATTTACGCAAAGCGGCCAAAAGTAATCGCTATGACTGCAAGGTCGAGAATGAGGTCGAGGCATCGCAAACAGAAATACCCAAAGGCTTGTTTACCGAATTGCCGGTTCATTGCTACCTGCTGATGTTTCATCTGGAACTGCATCATCATATATGGGTGCATGTAAATGACATGAAGCCTTATCGCTATCAGCCCGAATTAAAACAAAAGCTCATTCTGCGCGAAGAACAGATCGATTTGATTGACATTCTGACCGCCGAAATGGATGTCTTGATGGATGATATCGTGGAAGGAAAATCAGGCGGAACCACGGTGTTGTGCGCAGGACCTGCCGGTGTTGGCAAGACGCTGACGGCTGAGGTTTATTCCGAAATCATCAAACGTCCGTTATACCGCGTGCATTCAGGACAACTTGGGCTCAATGTCGGCGAAATGGAAAAGGCCTTGAAGGAAGTTTTGACCCGCGCGCAGCGCTGGGGGGCTGTAATGTTGATTGACGAGGCCGATGTTTACATCAAGCGCCGCGATAACAACATCGCCATGAATGCCGTCGTCGGGGTTTTTTTAAGGGTGCTGGAATATTTTAACGGCTTGCTGTTTTTGACCACTAACCGTGTTGATGACATTGACGAAGCGATTGTTTCCAGATGTATCGCCATGATTAAGTATTATCCGCCAGATAGCGATGCGCGCCGCCGGATTTGGCGGGTAATGATTGATCAATTCGCTCTGGATGTTGATACTGGTTTGATCAATCATTTAGTGGAGTGCTTTCCCGACGCTACAGGGCGGGATATTAAAGGGCTTTCCAAACTGGTCGCAAAGTTTTGTCAGCACAAAAAAGTAACTCCGACTCTGGATGTTTTCAGGCGTTGCTCGATATTCCGGGGAATGGATTTGGAAAAATCCATGGAAAACGCACAAAGTTAGGACGTTTAAAACGCAATGGTGCTTGGCTTTGGTGCGAAAATTTCGTGTTTTAAGCGAAAAGCGCTAATAAAAAAGCTGAAAACCGTGAATATTTATTGTTGGCACTGAAAATGCTTTATCAATTATGTACATCCCCCTCTTTTGTGTTGCTCTCTCCTGGGCATGTGACTTTGGCACCCTTTTCTCGGTTAGGGTGCCTTTTTTTTGCCCGCCGATCTTGCCAATCCTTTAAATACCGGTCATTCAAGATTTTGGCAAATAAATTGCTTTATACATCCAGTGTGCCAAGTTAACGCCTACAGGGGGCGAATAACCGGATAAAAATTACACAAGGTGTAACAAAGAGGGATTTATTGTCAGTTTTATAACACTCTTTCCATTCTTGAGGGATGACTTTCCAGAGTCATTAACTATACGATGAAATATAAAACGCTTTCCATTGCCGATTCTGAAAAACTGATCAAAGAATCAAAACCTATGATTCTCGATTGCCGGGATTTGAAAGATTACCGGGCGGGGCATTTAGAGGATGCCCTGCATGTTCATGAAGGTTTAAAAGATTCTTTAGTCAAACGCGGAGATAAGCAGCGCAGTTTGTTGATTTATTGTTATTACGGCCATGCCAGTGAACATCTTGCCGAATTTTTTAGTGATTTCGGATTTAAGGATGTTTACAGTCTTGAAGGCGGTTATTCCACCTGGAAAGATAAACAACAGGAAATAATCAGTGGAGCATGAAATCTGGGATTGGCTGCAAAATAACTATTTTTCTGTAGCCGAGCCGGTTTTAATGAACACTTCCGGCATTTACCCTTTAATTTTGGCTAGTCAGCAAGGCCGCAGCGATGTGGTCAATTTTTTGATCGAACAGCATGCCGTGCTGGATGTTGTTGACCATTATGGTAACAACGCATTATGGGCAGCTTGTTATGCTGAAAGCATTGACTGCATTAAAGCGCTGATCCTCGCGGGAATAAATGTGAACCATCAAAATTCCGCTTCGGGCGCGACTGCCCTGATTTTCGCGGCATCCAGCGGCAGAGAGACGGTTGTTGAACAGCTCTTGGCGGCTGGCGCCGATCCAACACTTAAAACAGATGATGATTTCACCGCGCTGGACTTAGCCTCCACCCGAAAAATACTTAACTTATTGTCCAAGCTTGTTAAATCAGGAGATTGAAATGGAAGCATTGCCCCGTGAACTTGCCCTGCGAATTGCCCTGGCGTCACGCATCCTGCCGGGTATCGACGTCCCCAGGCTGTTGGGAATATTACATGAACGCGTAGGCTCTCCTTTGGATGATGAAAAATTAAAATCCATTACCGTCACCAATCTTAAAACCGGTTTGGGCAGCCTGGATGGCGAAGAAGATGGCGAAGATATCGGTATCGGTCTGGCCAATATCAAACTGGCGGTGCGTTATCTTTGGGGGGACGAGGCCGAAGATGAAGACCTGCCGGAAATATTACCTTATAAAGACGGCGAGATGCCGGACTCTATCCGCGTCGCCATCGGTTCAAACAGCGGCGCATTGATTAATGGGCATTTTGGTTCGTGTATACGTTTTCTGGTTTACCAGCTATCACGGAATGAATACAAGCTGGTTGATATACGCTCAACGATTGAAGCCGATAGCAGCGATGATAGAAACCTGTTTCGCGCCAGCTTGATTAAAGACTGTCATGTCATGTTCGTGCAATCTATCGGGGGGCCAGCGGCGGCTAAAGTGATACGCGCAGATATTTACCCGATCAAGGTTCCGGAGGTGACCGAGGCAGTGGATCAATTGAAGGAATTTCAAAAAGTATTTGACGCGCCGCCGCCTTGGTTTGCCAAAGCGCTGGGGCGTTCAGCCGAGGAACGGGTCAGATTTACTCATGATGACGGTTGCTAAGGCGATTTCCAAAAATGAATAGACCCAACTGGCGGGTCTGTTTGTCCATTTTCTGAGCTGTAAAAAAATTTCATAGCCCACTTTGCACCTGTTTTTCGCCTCGGCAATTACTCCTGCATAGCTCTACCTTCTGCATAATCCACATGGATGTGGTGAATGCAGATATTGCAGGAGCAAATATCTGTCCATGCATTTGCTGAAAATGGGTAAAAATCCTGCGTAATTTAGGTTGTCCATTATTGCAATAGACTGAATAGAATACCGGTTTATTTCGTTGTAGGGCCGATTCAAATCATTTGTAACATATCTCCACTCCATTTTTGAGCTTGACAAAACTATATCAGGCGCATTTTTCCGCATTGAATGCATGGCATGAGCGTTATTATCCGGGAAGAATAGCGTTCTCTTTTATCGCCCCTTAAGAGGGGCTTTTATGAGCATAACCAACTAATATGAAGTAATTTTATATTAAAGAAGTATGGGTTAGCTGTTATAGTGCAGGACTTTTTAAACACAATAAAACACTAAGGCTAGTTTTAATGAATTTGGGATATACGTTATCGGGTTTTATGGTAGGTATTTTAGTCGGTCTTACGGGAGTAGGCGGAGGTTCGCTTATGACGCCTTTGCTGGTTTTTTTGTTTGGATTTAAACCGGCTGTCGCGGTGGGCACCGACCTTTTATTTGCAGCCATCACCAAGACCAGCGGCGTATGGGTGCATCACGGAAAACATGGCTCGGTTGATTGGAAAATCGTGGGCTGGTTGGCGATGGGGAGCATACCTTTTGCCCTCATTACTTTATTCGTGCTTAAACATTATATGGCGGTAGGGAAGGAAACAACGGGGGCCATCACGTTTACGCTCGGTATCGCTCTGATATTGACAGGTTGTTCATTGATTGTGCGGAGCGTGTTAATGAACAGATCGGCGAAGCTCAAGCCTATTGACGATGAGCATAGCAATCCCGAGAATGCCGCCCGCTTCAAGCACTTGCAAATACCCGCCACGGTTCTTATCGGCGCGGTGCTTGGCGTATTGGTAACCCTTTCGTCCGTGGGCGCGGGCGCTCTGGGTACGGTTGCGCTGTTATTCCTTTACCCCAGGATGACGACGCTCAAAATTGTGGGCACTGATTTGGCCCACGCTATTCCGCTCACTGCGGTTGCCGGGGTTGGCCATCTTGGTTTGGGTAATGTGGATGTGGTTCTGTTAGGCAGCTTGCTGGTGGGTTCTTTACCGGGCATTTGGATAGGCAGCCACCTGAGCGCAAAGATCCCCGAACGGTTTTTACGCCCGGTTTTGGCGACTATTTTGTTGTTGGTTGGCCTTAAGTTCATCTTGCAATAACGCCTTGGCGTTGTTCCTTGTTTAAAACGATAACCGGCGGAAAAAGGATGATTAAAAAAATACTGTTTGTTACCAGCGAAGCGCACCCCCTGATAAAAACCGGCGGGCTCGCAGATGTTTCCGGCAGCTTGCCTAAAGCTTTATCGGGACTGGGTGTTGATGTGCGCCTGATAATGCCTAACTATCAAGCCATAAAAACCACTGAAGAAATTTTCTACAAAAGCACGGTGCGGGTGAACCATATCGATGCGAATATCCTGGAAACCCGCCTGCCAGGCACTCAAGTGCTTGTGTGGCTGGTGGATTGCCCGGAATTTTTTGATTTTCCGGGCAATCCCTACGTGGATGAGCAGGGCAATGCCTGGGCCAATAGCGCCGGACGCTTTGCCCTGTTTTGCCGTGTCGCTGTTGAAGTGGCCATGAACCGGAGCTATTTGGACTGGACGCCCGGTATAATCCACTGCAATGACTGGCAAAGCGGACTGGTGCCTGCATTGCTGTCGCTGGAAGCCAGCCGTCCCGCTACTGTGTTCACGATACACAACATGGCCTATCAAGGCCTGTTTCCAAAATCAACCTTGACTGCGCTGAACCTGCCCAAGCCGCTTTGGAATCCAGCGGGTATCGAATTTAACGGCATGCTGTCCTTTATAAAAGGCGGCCTGGCCTATGCAGACCGTATCACCACGGTAAGCCCGACTTATGCCGTGGAAATTCAGACGGCTGATTACGGCTATGGCCTTGAGGGTTTGTTAAGTCACCGGAATGACGCGCTGACCGGTATTCTCAATGGCATAGACCTGGGTCAGTGGAATCCCCGGACTGACCCTGCTATCAGTGAACACTATGATATTTCAACATTAAACAAAAAACAGCTTAACAAATCAGCCCTGCAAAAAAAATTGTCCCTACCCGTTGACATTAACATTCCTGTTTTTGCTCTCATCAGCCGGTTAGTGGAACAAAAAGGCATTGATCTGGTAGTGGAGTGCCTCCCCGGAATGCTGGCTTTGCCTTTGCAATTTGTCTTGCTTGGCAGGGGAGACAAGGAATTTGAACAGCAGTTATCCCGTTTTGCCAAAACGCATCCTGATAAAATGGCCATTACCTTGGGTTATGATGAGACTTTGGCTCATCAGCTTGAAGCGGGCGCGGATATTTTCCTGATGCCGTCGCGGTTTGAACCTTGCGGCTTGAACCAGCTGTATAGCCAGCGCTATGGCACCGTTCCCATTGTCAGAAAAACCGGAGGTCTGGCGGATACCGTTGTGGATGCTTTGCCGGAAAACCTTGGCAATAAGACCGCAACCGGCTTTGTATTTAATGAAGCCACGGCTGGAACGCTAATGGAAGCAATTAAACGCGCATTGCTTGTCTATGGCCAGCCTGAAGCCTGGAAGCAATTGCAAGCCACCGGGATGCAACAAGACCATTCCTGGCATAAAAGCGCTAAGGACTACATGGCGCTTTACGAGAAACTTGTCCCTGCCGGACGATAAGCCGCTCTGATTCCTTGCCTAACACCTGTCCGTGTTGCAGCAAATACAGAGTTCGCAACAGGAGTTCATGGCCGGCTGGCAAGCCGTCTTCATCGGGGCGTTCCAGGATTTCAAGAGGCACTTCTTGGACGGGAAAATCCTTGCTCTGCAAATTGGCCTCGGAAAAGGCAAGCCTCATGATGGATAGGGGTTGCGATACCGCTTGCGCAGTCGATGCCGGTGCGGCTATTTCACCGTCAACAGGCAAAACGCCAAGCAAATCCGGCTCGTCGGCCTCTGTTTTAAAAGCCAGGGAGCGGATAAACTGCACGCCCAAAAAACGAAAGCCCTGATCAAAATGCACAATCCGCGTCTTGCGGCTGTTGAGACTTAGCCGTAATCGGCGCAGCACGTTATCGGTGAGTTCCAGGGCCTGTTCAGCACATCCCGTTATCAAAGTCCGGGCGGTACTACCGATCTCAGCAACGAGCGTTATCACTCGCACCATTCGTTTTCATCCCGTTATCGAAGTCCGGGCGTTACAACTAACGACCTCTACAAGTTCACCATGGCAAACGCGTTTTCATCCCGTTATCAAAGTCCGGGCAGTACAACAAAGCTCAGGAATGGTGGAGTAATCTCCCAACATTTGTTTTCATCCCGTTATCAAAGTCCGGGCAGTACAACATGAGTAAATTGTTCTTTGAATATCGTTATACGGGTTTTCATCCCGTTATCAAAGTCTGGGCAGTACAACGTTGGCTCGTATTACATAAAGGACAATCCTTTCACTCATTTTCATCCCGTTATCAAAGTCCGGGCAGTACAACTACGCATGGCTATGGTGCGATTCATTGTATGTCTGTTTTCATCCCGTTATCAAAGTCCGGGCGGTACAACTGTCAATGCGAGTTTCTTTGCCGGTGAAACGTTTTATTTTTCATCCCGTTATCAAAGTCCGGGCGGTACAACTGTACCCTTGTAGCCTGTTGCTTTGCAAGCGAAATTTCGGCGGTTTGCGGCGCGGCGAGTAAATTCTTCATCAGTCACTCCAAAAAATCCTGAAAAAATATTGTTTTCCCTTATCAATCAACATGCGGCGCGACATCTCACGATTTCTTCGCAAGCGCTTGATTTACCAGCAAACACATAAAATCACCAGAATTTTTGCTGATGCGCCGCTAACGCTTGGGTATCTTCGCAAAAACCGGCATTAATGCGGATTGTGATCAAAAATGACCACATCACCGGTCACAGGGGAACGATAAACCAGGCTTTTTGCTTTGCCATGCAGGGCGTGGGCGATTCTCAGATACAACCAAACCGGAGCCGCCCCCGTCAACACAACGTCCATCCCTTCGCCCGCCAAAGCTTTGGCCTGTTGTTCGTAGTCCGGCAATGACGCCAGTTTGGCGTTCTGCTCGTAGAAGCTTGCATATGAATAGAAACTACAGGACTAACAATTCGGCATCGGCAGATACACATATTGGCTGTGGGCATGATCCCACTCCATGAATTGTATATTCGGTATCACGTGCGAGGTCAAGTTAGCCGCAGCTAAGACTGCAACATGATTGGCGGTAGCCCAGAAGAGCATGATTTCATTGATTCCGTAAGTATTACGCAGATGTCCGACTGCGGTAACTATGTCGGAAACGAATGGCATCACATCGCTTTCATTAATTTCGTTTTTTGACACAATGTGCAAAAAAGGAATAGTCGCGGCAGCCTTTTGAGCGTCTTTAATAAAGTAACTATCGGCAGTACCGATAAAAAGCGCGACTTTTTCAGCAGGCAAGCTGCCTGTTAGCAACTGTGCGCAATCAGACTTACCATTTACAAGAGGTCTAAGCCTGTCTTGCCCTCTGTTAGTCACTACGGCGTTGTTTCTGCCGTAAACAAAAAGCTCAGCGGATGTCGTGCGGTTAAAGTGCCTGCCAATAGCCCACATAAGTCCGGCCTGTGAATTGCCGAGTATGCGCACTTTGCAGGGTTCACTACGGAGTGTGCCTAGTGCTTCGGATATGGCAAAAGCCATGCTGTTTGACATATCAAGCCAATCATCACCCGTTAGCGTTTCCCGTTGTTGGCGTGCTTCAATATTGCTCCTAAAAGTAACCACGGGTATATCAAGGGTTGCAATGTTTGCAGGCAAGTCTGGTTCACCGCTAATAGAACCTGAACCGCGCTGATCGATGACGATAGCAATGTCTGTCCATTTACCTGGGATTGTTTGATCGTAAACGGCCTTGGCAATTTTTTTGGCAACGGCATCGGGGGCAGGGTTTTCGGGATTGTTGGGATCATGAAAGCAGCCCAATTGGTTGACGCGGTCGCCATCGGGATGGAGGAACCTTGATCTTAACAGTTCATGCTGTTTCACCAGCGTCAACGGATCGCCCAGATACACAGGAAACAGGTGCTCAAGACCTTCCCTCTGGAGGGCGGCCTGTACCTCATCCTTGCACCAGTTGGAATCAATAAATGCTTGTGAGAGAAACAGGGTAAAAACGGGCTGCTCATGCACGGCCTGTTTTAGTTGTTTATCAAGTGAACCGTGGCTTAACTCAATTTCATCGAGCCATACTATGACTCCACGTTGACAAAGGTGTTTAGCCACCGCCCTAACCAAGTCTTTATCATTAGTGGAATGTGATAGAAAGGTTGAGGCATAACGTAATTGGTTTTGTGTGCTCATGGGGCTCCCTTTTGTGTTGTTTTATTGATTAATATGTTTGCGTCCACAGCCAGTGCGGTTAGTGCTTTTTGACCTGATTGGTTTTCAACCAATATTTCAAATCGAAGCCGCTCTTTTTGTACAACCGGACAATGGTAGTCATCTACGTCTATCGCCAGTTAATAGGTAATAGGCCTGGCATTGCCGTCTTCCTTGTAATACACCTGAAATTCAATTGACCCGTTCTGGTTTTGTGAACGTACTCTGGAAAAACCACCGCGCCCCTGTCGTTACATGCCTATTCCACGCCAAACTTAAGTCAATCCGCCAAGAAGCCAACCGCGTCAAACGAACTGTTTTTGCCAGCGCGGATTACCAACGTTAGTGGTATCAGCGGTTCGGTTTGCTGCTGATTCCATAGACAACCGGCCGTTATATCTTTGAGTGACCGAAAATATTTAATTTTTAAAACCTTCTATTTTTGCCATTGCTTATGCTTCACTCTCTTCGTATAAAGTTTCAGGGGCAATGTCCGCCCCATTAGGCCATGAAATAGACCAGCCATCGACAAAAAAACGCTGGAAATAATTTTTGTCTTTAAGCGGTTCAAAGATTTCGCCGTTTAGCCATTTCAGGCAATCCACGGTTTTGGTTTCGCCATTATCAAAGGTAACGCGAATTTTATAGTCATTGAGATAGTCAGCGGCAATCACAACAGGCAGGTAGTCCATAGCTTTTCTCCAAAGTTAATCGAGAGGTTTAATTTTATCAACGGGCTTGCCTTGCGCGGCTTTTAGCCAGTTGTCGTTAAGTTCCTGTTTGTGCAACAGTGCCCATTCTTTTATAAGCTTTAGCGCAGTTTTCGATTTAAAGCTGCCTTTTATCATATCGCCGTTAAAATCAAACAGTCCGCGCTGCCCTTGATATTCGGCATGAAAATGCGGCGGGTTGTGGTCATTATGAAACATGCGAATCATGATGCCGAAAAATAGTGAGACGTAAGGCATAGCGTAGCTTAATAAGTCATGGATAAGGATTTTACAGGGTTTAGTACAAGTATTTCAAAACAGCCACCGCTCAGCCCTAGGGTTAAACAGATACATTACTCACCACAGTATCCGTTATGGTTGCTTTCAAAAAAAGCAACCTTTTTGCGATTTCAATTTGTTTGGGTTTATAAGCTGGCTCTTTCTTTTTGCCTTTTTTTCTATCTGGGTCTTCCAGAATACGCGGGTATTTGTGTTCCAGCAGGTCGCTGATGATATTTATGCTGTCTTGCTTGATTCTGGCCTCCGGTTCTTTTTCTATCTCGTTCAGATTATCCAGCAAGGACTGATAGAATTCCGGCGAACTGCTACTATCTTCTAAAATAAGTTTTCTATAAATTCTCGCCGCAAGCCCGCTATAGCCTTTTGTCAGAATGTCGGTGGTCGGTTCGGCATCCATTGTATTTACTACGGGTATTATTTGTTCGGCCTGTAGTTTTGCTTCATTTTCCAAATAAAGCCGCACCCAGCCAATCGGCAGTTTAGGTTCGCCCAGAACAGCAAGTCGGCGGCTCTTGGGAAATGGCATACCGGATTTGCCCAAACCGTATAGCTCCTGCATATCCTTAAACCAATCCCCATCCATCCATTCGCCAGTCATTGCTTTCCAGCCAACGCCCCAGGATAATTGTAAATAAATGCCGCTTTGGTCACTGTTTACCCGTTTTAGCAAGTTTTGACATTCCTGCTCAGCCTTTACATTGCCCGCTTGATGATAAAAATCAATTTCGTGACTTAATCGATAGTCAGCATGTTTGTTGAGTTTGGCTTTAAGGTCTTCAAAATTAAGTGGCAAAATGCCTGTCCCTGAGCCTTTCTGCCATTGCGATAAATCATTGAGTAAAAAATCATCCCAATGCAGGTTAAAACTTGCCTTACTGCTAGGTTTTAGCATTTCGGCATGAATACCATTAGCCCGTTGCCAATTATCGTAGTTTCCACCGCTTATACGCCGCCATTGCCCTTTTAACGAATTGGCAATGCCCGTTAAAATAAGCCAGCGAATATCAACCAGACATAATTGTTCTTTTTTGAACATGGCATCTTTAATCTGTAAAGCGCGAAACAGATTGTCTTTAGGCTCTTGACCTAAAATATCGTTGAGTAAAGCTTGCGAAGCATCCTTATCTTCTGCAGTTGGCTCATTTTTAGCATTTCTTTTGGGTAACAGATGTTTTTTGTTTGCTTTGTCAGCTTCGGGTAATGCACGCAAATACTCAGCCAATAAGGCCGTTCTTACAGCACCTTTTAAGGCGCTGCCTGCAATATAGGGTTGAAAATTGGCATCTTTTAAATGTTCACGAATTTTATTCGGCAGTTCATCTGTGCGATTTAATTTGGACAAGGAATAGCCATAGTCATTGCCCACCAAAGCCACTACATCCGCAAGTGGGCCGCTATTTTTTAATAGCTCCTGCAAATTTTGTGTGCCAGAAGCAAGTTCATTGAAGGTTGTTACCTGATCGACGACAAAAACCTTGTTTTTTCTTTCAAGATAATCCACATCTTTGACTAATTCCTGCCCTGAACCGCATAGCACGGGGGTTAAAACTTCTATCCCTAAACGGATGCTGCGCGTTTTACCCTGCATTTTCATGGCTCACCTCGTCGCAATAAAAAAACCGCGACCGTCCCGATAAACGGGGTTGGGTTTTCCGGATGGGTTGACATTCAGCACTTGGCCTTGCAAGGGGCTTGAAAACACGCTGCCTTCGGCGAACATGCGCAGGCGTTGTTTGCGCACACCTGTTTCGCCTATCCAGCCGCCGCGTGAAATGAGTTTGTAAGCAGCATTGTCATTGTCCAGCCAGTTACCGTTTTGGTCGGCTTGGCTGGGGCTGACTAAAGACAAGGCAACCGCCATTTCGCCGCTATTAGCTAATCTTAAAGCGGGCATCTCTTCCGCTTTTTCTACTTTTTTCACTTTAAAAAAACCATTGCCATTGCTGCGGTCAGCGCCTATGCCGCTATCGCCTAAGAGGCTTAAGGCCGCTTCAAACCCTGATTTTTGCTCATTGGCAAATTTTGCCAAAAAGTACAAGCCGCCCTCGCTATTAAACCAAACCCGGCTTAAATGAAACAGTTGACCTTCACTGCTGCTGTTAGTGATTCTGTCCATTGCCAGACGCGGGCGTTCTTCTTCAAGCCAAAGCTGGTTTAATTCAGGAACGGGGTGTTCAAAAACCAAGCAGTTCTGTTTAATGCGTTGTTCGTTATGGCTTTTAGTGTCGGCAATAATCGCCTTGAGCCAGTTTTCTTGGAAAGACTTTTTCCACAAAGGCAGCTCCAGCCATTGCAGTTTTCGGATGAGTTTGGCGTGTTGGCGTTGGCTTTCTTGCAACTTAACCGTCTGGGTACAGATCGCACGGGGTAAAAAATAGTGCTGTTTAAAAAATGGAAACGCTGAGCTGACTTTAAAAGGCGGATTTTTTGCCCGTGCTTCGATGTTCAAAGGTTCCAACAAAGCCCAGGCTGACAGCAGCGCGGCACTTAAGGTGTCGGAATGGATAAAGGTTTCGGTGCGCTCGTGGAAAGCATCGCCACGGCTGTCGATGTGGAACGGCGAGCTAAAGTAAAGTCGGTAGCAGTGCATGGTTAACCTCAAGCCGCTTGAACATCAGCAGCCTGACGCCGGAATTGGGAAAAAATTTCCGTTTCCAGTTTAGAAGCTCTCTTGTTTTCCCGATAGTCATCAGCCGTTCGCTCTTCTACTTTGGGGTGAAAAAATTCCACCTGACCATATCCCCGTGAGCCATGCCCGCCGAGGCTGTCATTTTGCACCAGCTCCATGCCTTCCCGCACCAGTTCTAAATAAATGTTGTCTTCATCGCCTTCCAACAGCGTCAAGATGAATTCAAAATGAAACTCAGCCCCCGCAGGTACGCGTTCAAATTGCCGTGGATTAGCGGCTGCAGTTATACGGTCGATATTGACCTCGGTTTTGACTTCAGTCATGGGCATGTCGGTGTTGGGGGCGTTTTCGAGTTCTTCTTTACTGGCTGGTGTTAAAAGAGCATCCCTGACTATCAAGCGGGTGGATTGTTTTAAGCGCATCCGTTCTTTATCGCTGTCGTCTGCCGCGATGCCAAATAGTTTGGCAAGACGTGTTTCAGGATTTTTCCCCGCATCGGCTTTACCCTTGCCATCATCGGCAATGCTGAATGAAAATCCACCTTCACCTTTTCCACTGGCCTGCTCAACGCCGCGAACCCGCTCCAGCAAGGAGCGCATCTTGCCGCGCAGTGAAGAACCCGGAATATATGGCTCGTTAGTCAAAGGATTGCGCACCACAATTTTGTCCGCGCCCCCTATGGACATGCTGACGGAGCTGCCGCCGATGTGCAAACCTGTGATAGCTTTGAGCGTGCCGCGAATAAATATTTTCTTGCTGATTTTTGGGGCTGTGTTGTTTTCAGACATGGTCGTATCCTTAGTTATTTGCCGCCGTAGGCTTTGTGATAGGCAAGAATGGCTTCAAAGTATTGAACGAAGCGGTTAAAGTCACCTACTGTTTTTATATGTTTGATTGCCATAGTTAAGGCATCACGCAACTCATTCATTGTCCCACCCTGACGTTGCGCCGCATAAGCCAATCGCGGTATAAGCAGCATAAGCTTTCGTACTGATAAGGCATCAATTTCTATGTCTTTGCCGTCTTTGTCTTTTTCCCCCTTTAGGGCAAGCGTCATCTCAAGCTTTTTGACCTCTCCAAAAACATTGCGGATTTGGGAGCTGGAGAGTTTGTTCATGGCACAGTGCCCACCTAAGCGTTCGCCAAACTCAACCAATCGCCTCGCTTCTTTATCTTTAGTTAAGAAACTAATTAAGGTGTATTCATCAGGGACTGATATACTTTTTGCTAAATCTTTGCAATTAGCTATTGTGTCTTTGACATTGACATTGGGTTTTTTCAAATTGTTTTTTGCTAGGGTAAATTTATTAAAAAAGCTTTCCGCATTCGAAATTGCCGCACTTATTTTTTTGTCGTCTGAAACACCCTTTTTTTCCAACTGCTGATTGAGCTTGTCATAAAAAAAGTAAAACTCACCAAATTCAAAAGCCGGATCATTTTTATAGTCCCCCGTAAATATTGATGCCATTTCATTTCTCCTCTCTCTTTAAAAATTCCGCCCAGCGCACGGGAATTTGCAGCCAATCCAAAATACCTTGACGTTCGTCCTTGTCGTCATAATGCAGCAGTTGTTTTTGTATGGCTGCCAATTGATCATTTTGGCTGTCCGTGTAGCGCTCAGACATGCGTTTCAAGTTATAAATAAGCCGCCACCGCCAACGGTTCCAATACAAAATGTCAGGGGTTGGGTTTGAATAATGTTTTTTGATTGCATGGGTGGCGATGACCACGCGGCGCAGCCTGTCGATAAGAGCGTTGCTTTGGGTGTCTTTGCTGAGTTCGGAAATTTGGCGTTGCAACTTATCAGCCTTATAAAAACTTTCCCAGCCAATTACCGTATCCAAAAAACACAAGGCATCTTTTTTTTTGTTGCCGCGCTGCAAATGCTTGGCCTGCTCTTCCGCCCGCCCTGCGAGTCCGGCGGATTTTGAAATGGGATATTTGCCTGTTGCCAGTGCAATGCCGCCCGACAAGCTAAAGCTCTCATTATCCGCACAATACTTTCTAAATTCAGTGCGGATTTTATGGGCCAGCTCAGGCAGTTCATGCCAGCTGCCGATAATAAACACATCATCACCGCCCGCATATATGATCTGGCTATTTGGAAACGCTTTGCAGAGTGTTGACAAGTAGCCAGCAAAAAACAAATGCAGTTGCCTTGATAAAGTTGCTACCCTTGATAATGAACCCATGTGCTTGTCGTCCTTTTTTAGCCCACCGAAAAAAATCTCGCCCAGATTATCAACATCCATGCGCAATACGCCCATGCGTTTAATGCCTTCGGCTTTGTTGGCAAAGTCCTCAAAATCATACCCTCCGCTTTTCTTGTCCTTTTCCCATTTGCCCAGCAAGCGGAATCCTGAGGAATACGCGTGGGTAGGATGAGGCTCAAAACTGTTTAGGCTTTCCAAATGGCAATCGGTCAGGCCGATTAAGTGGGTGAATTTTGGCTTGTCGTTAAGGAAATACAAGGTACAATCCGTACCATACATAGAAATGCGCAATGAAATATCCAAAAATGAGCTTTTGGATTTTTTAAGGGCCTGCCGGGTGTCTTTACCCCAAACCCAAAACAAGTATTGGGCATCAACCAATTTCTGTCCGAGTTTACGCAGGTCTTTACACTGCCTGCAAATTTTAAATCCTTCGTCTTTATCTGTTTCTATGCCAGCAAAACGGTCATCCCGGTCACAAACCTGACACGCCCCTTGGGAGTGCAAAGTCTCGGGGAGGAAAAAATCAGCTTGTGTTGTTAAATTCGCAGCAAAAGCCTTCTGCCTGTTTTTCATTAAATCGTCACTAGCTTCCTGCCAACGCGTCCCCATATTGCCTTCCCTAAAATCATCGGCTTTAACAGCGGCAAAACCAATGCCTAAAAATATCTCACTACGAAATTGCTTGAGTAAGTCAGCGTTGATCTTGACAGCCTCCTGCTCCAAGGCCTTGCGCTGACATTCGGCAATCAGCAAATAAAACTTGCCGCCCGATGAATAAATGCGTGACGTTGCATATAAACCCAATGCCCTAACCAACTGTTCTGAAATGGCATCACACAGCAATTGAATATAGACCGACCGACCGCGTAAGCCTTTCGCCGCGCCTTTGCTGGTGATTTTGTAAATGAAGTTTTGAATACCGGAAAAATCGCCGCAGACCAGTAGCCATTTGGGTGTTTGGGTATCCTTAAAATCCGCCTGCGCACAATCTTGCCCTGCTTCGTGATGGTGGTACAAGCCTTCTGCAATGGCTGTTGAAATGCGCAAATGGTCAAACAGGGAAATGTCGGCATGAACAACATCGGTGGCGGCTGGAATCTGGCTTAAGTATTTTTCGGACAGAGCTAACACGCTTCTGCCCCAGGAATATAAAGTGCCTGAATCAGCGGCATTGATTTTAGGCAGTTGTTTAAGTTCGCCCAACAAATTTTCCGCGAGATTTTTATAATCCGTAGCAGAATTTTCTTGACCAGTATTTTTTGAAGGGAAAATCGCCTCTGCGTCTAAAGAGAGTGCCTGTAGAGGTAAAAAATACGTTTCTGTGTTGCATTGGAAATTTAAGCGCACTTTGCTTAACAGCGATTGCAAGCATGGTTGCGTTGGTTGAGCAAGACCTTGCTCATGCTCAGTACCCGCAAAGTAATCGGCCGCCTGCAATAGCTTTTTGAAATGACTGTGATTAGTTGCGGGGTCTTCATTAAGCATGTGTTTGACAAGCCCAATTACTGACCTGTCCTGAATCGAAAGCGCTATCAGCAAACGCTGGCAACAATCCCACTCGCTCTGGTTGCCATCGGCATCAAAATATTCAGCAAGATAATAAAAACGCCCAAAACCGAGCAGCAAATTGGCAATAACAATCTGGTCGTGCCCATTCATGATTTATTTTCCTAAGGAACGTGCATAAAATAACTTATGCAACTTCTGAAATTGTCGCTTCAGGAATGGCAGTATAATTCCATTGCCCCAGATGCTTATCAAATACAATTCGCATGGATTCTTTAAACCCCTCCACAA
>JAQTPT010000095.1 GCA_028712795.1 Methylococcales bacterium | reverse complement strand
GCCAAAGTCGAAAAACTCCCCAACCGCAAAGTACTATTGGAAGATCCGGTAGCCACCTTGGTCATTGATGTTTCGGAGCAGCCCATTGAGCGTCCTGTCAAAAACCAGAAAGCATACTACTCAGGAAAAAAACGTCACACAGTCAAAGCCCAGCAGCATGATTTTTCGGTCTTTAAAGACCCGCCTCTTGTTGCACCCCGATGCCTTGCTGCTGGGGGATTCGGGATACCAGGGGCTGGACAAACACCATCCGAACTCGTCTCTGCCGGTCAAAAAGAAAAAAGGCCAATCCCTTTCGGCAGAAGACAAAGCCTATAACAAGGCATTATCAAAGCAGCGTATTTTCATTGAGCATGTCAATCGCCGATGCAAAATCTTCAGGATTGTTAAGGATGTTTATCGGGGCAAGCACAAAAATTACTCGCTGACATGGAGTTTAGTGGCGGCTCTTGTTAACTTGCGTTATGACTGTATTTAGGAAAGATGTCTAATGATTCCGACGCTGAAAAAATTCCGCACCGTGCAATGGTTGATCGTCAACGACCCGCCCGAGTTGAATTCGATGCCGCGCCCATCGACGATCAGGTGACCCAGGTTTACAACGTCATTGGGCCCGGCGTTGACGGTGATGGCATTGCCGGCGCTGCGGTCGATGCTGATCGATTTGGTGATAGTCACGCCGCCATAATTCGCAGGATCGAGGGCCTGGATCTTGCCCCCGGGACTGGTTTGGTTGAGCGCGAACTGGAACGTTCGGCAGGCGGTGGAAGCGGTCGCGCAAATGCCGGTGTCGGTGCCCTTGCCCGAGACGAAGGTCAGGAGGGAAGCCACCTGTGCCGGAGCGGCGACCAGGCAGGACAGGGACAGTAGAGCGCTGGCGATCGCCAGCGGAGAGAGTGGCTTGAACATGATAGGCTCCTTGCAAAATCGCATATTGGGTTGCTTCATCGAACATTGGTTTTTCATCGAGTGGCGATGGGGGTCAGTCTGCCCTGAACATCGTTGGTTCGGTTGCCGTGGATGTCATTGTCGCCAAAGCTTTCGACCGCGGCGCCGGTATTGATGAAGACGCCGGTGTCGTTCCCCGTGGCGACCGAATGGGCAAGCCGCAGGATCCCAGCGGGGCCAACTCCAAAGCCAAAGAAATTGTTGGTGGCCGTGCTGTCGATAGCCGTGACGTCGATCGGCGCCCCTCTCGTCGCGAAACCCGTGACACTGATGCCATTGCTATTGTTGTTCGCGGCGACATGGTCGAGGGTGCCGATGACCGAGCCCGCCCCTTGCGGAGCGATCGCAAGGCCAGTGCCGGAATTATCCAAAACCCGCGTGTCGCCGATCAGGAACTTTGTCCGGCCAGTCGGAACCAGCACGATTCCGGAATTTGCAAAATTCCGCACTGCGCAATCGTTGATCGTCAATGCACCGCCCGAGTTGAGCACGATGCCGTTCTGTGCGATCCGGAGCCCGTCGATGGTCAGGTGACGGAGGTTGACCGCGTCATTGGGCCCGGCGTTGATGGTGATGGCATCGCCGCTGCTACGGTCGATGCCGGTGCCGTCAACGCCGCTGATGCTGATCGCTTTGGCAATGGTCACGCCGCCATAATTCGCGGGATTGAGGGCATTGATCTGGCCACCGGCCGTGGTCTGGTTGACCGCGAATTGGAATGATCGGCAGGCGGTGGCAGCGGTAGCGCAAATGCCGGTGTCGGTGCCCTTGCCCGAGACGAAGGTCACCAGGGAAGCCGCCCGTGCCGGAGCGGCGACCAGGCAGGACAGGGACAGTAGAGCGATGGCGATCGCCTGCGGAGAGAATGGCTTGTACATGATAGTATCCTTGTAAAATCGCATGTTGGGTTGATTGATCGAGCAGCGGTTTTTCATCGGGTGGCGACGGGGGTCAGGGTGCCCTGAACATCGTTGAACTGGTTGCCGTGGATGTTGTTGTCGCCGAAGCTTTCGGCCATGGAGCCGGTCCCGATTCCGACCCCGTTGCCGTTATTCGTGGAAGTCGAATGGGCCAGCCGGAGCACCGCAAACTTGCCCTGAGTGGCAAAGCCACTTCCAACGTTGTTGGCGGCGATGCTATTGATGGCCGTGACATCCACTCCACCGGTAAAGCCGTCGATAGTGATCCCGACAAGATTCTTGGTGAGCGACACATGGTTGAGGGTGCCTATGGCCGAGCCTTTGCCTTGCGGGACGACCGAAACGGCAAAACCCGAATTATTGGAAACCTGCGTGTCGTCGATCAGAAATTTGGCCGCGCCCGACGGCTGAAGGAGAATTGCGGTCGACGTAAAATTCCTTACGACACAATCCGTGACCGTCAACGAACCGGCCGAGTTGAGTACGATGCCGTTGCTCGCGACTTTGACCCCATCCAGGGTCAAACGAGAGAGGTTGACCACATCTTTGGGTCCGGCGTTGATGGTGATAGCATCTTTGGCGAGGTTGAGGATCCTGCTCGCGCCCTCGACCCCGGTGATGCTGAGCGATTTAGTGATGACAACCGCCCCGTAATGGGCGGGATCGAGTGCCTTGAGCTCGCCGGCAGGACTGGTTTGGTTGACTGCGAATTGGAACGAGCGACAGGCCGTTGCGGGTGATGCGCAAGTCCCGCTATCAATGCCTTTGCCCGAGACAAAGGTTACGAACGAAAGCGCCTGTGCCGGAGTGGCGGCTAAGCACGACAAGGACAGGAACAGAAATGCGCCGGCGGTAGCGCGGTGGAATGAATACATGAGCATGATAGGCTCCTCGGAATATAAGCGTTTAAGTGGCAATTATGTTGATTGGGTCAACAAACACATCAGATTATGATTTGGCTTAAATCATACAGGTAATAGTTAAGGATCGGTTCATACAGAGATTATTGGCAAAACTGCTTCTGCGGGACTGTGGCCTTACGGGTTACGGGTTTAAGGATGTAACCTTCTTAATGGGCCACTGTCTTTTGGGTATTGATGGGTATTCAATACTTGAACGCCTGCCTTATGATCGCCATTAAACGGCGTTAATGTGCCTGGGCAACCCGCTTTAACTGCATCTGATGGTGAATTGAACCATAACCCCAGATGAAAAGTATGGACTGGCCCTGTCGGAGGGTTGGTAGCGGCATCCGGGAAGGTTCCAGTACCATGGACGGTAGGCGCTACATCGCTTCCAGGAGCAACTATAAAGGTTTCAGTATTGAAACGTCCGGTAAAGTCTGCCACGCCTCTTCCATGCGCATCTGTTTCAATATCCCCTTGATACCAGGATAGACCAAATGGTTTACCTGGCACTTGGATAACAAAAAAGTCAAAGTCCGTTTTAGGCGGTAACCCGTTGACCTCCACATGCATATTTTCCACTGACCCTAAAGGGCTGATGGTTACATAACCATAGGCTTTAGCTAAACAGGTTGCGGAAGAAGGTATCATTCTGAAAGAAAAGTTATTGTTGGCGTTTGCTTCTCCAGTCATGATGCCCGCTAAACAGGTTGTTGCGGCCAATGCTACGGAAAGCAGGTTTTGTTTAAATTGAAATTGAGTTTTCATGGTAGTTCCTCTGTAAAAAATTAATGGATTTGTTGTCAGGGGGTTATCCTTCCCTGACTCATGATTCCGGTCATGTATCGATTTTGTTCAAAATATTTTAATAAAAATTTAAAAGATAAATGGAAAGGCAGCTTAAAGCCCGGAACGGGATTGAATGCCACACGCCAATTCTTGCCGTGATAGCCGATGATAGGACGCAGTCCCTGGTTCCAGGGTTGTTCGTTGGATCGCTTCGTTGGACTTGCAGAATGCATACGGCCATGGCTATCTGATTAAAGTAAAATGACAATCCGAATTGAACTTTTGAGCCATTTGGCGGGAATAATAGGCAAGTGTAGCTCTCAAAAAGTCAATAAACCCTATAATGTCGATTTCAGTCTGATACAATCAAACAAATTTGATATACGGATCGACGGGTGTAAAGAGGCTTGGGAGGCACTTTGGGTAATCTTGTTGATGAAACGGTTGGGGCAACCTTACTTAAGCGCATTACGGAAAAAGACCATAAGGCATTTGAGGAGTTTTATTACTTATACGCCGAAGGTTTTGGCCGGTTTTTGATGAAAATGCTGAAACAACACGAATGGGTCGATGAAGCGGTGAGTGATGTAATGTTGACTATTTGGCAAATGGCAGATCGTTACGATCCTGAAAAAGGACGGTTATCCACTTGGTTGTTTGGTATTGCGCAAAATAAAGGTCTCAAGATATTGGAACGAAATGGACGTTACCGGGATGAATCGCTTGAAGACTATGATGTTGAGGTAAACAACAACGAAGAGTTGGTGGACGGCCTTACGGATCTGCTATCAATTCGAATTTTGAACCTGAACGTGTGGTAATGGGGTGGGAGCTGGGTGATGCAATGAGTTGGGCTTTTGGAAAATTGTCTCCTGATCGTCAGGCGGTTATCGAATTATGCTTTACTGAGGATTTTACCTGTCAGGAAATAGCCGATATCATGGATTGCCCATTAAACACCGTGAAAAAGCGTTTATTCCATGCCCGCAAGCGGTTAGCAAAGATTTGGCGCGAAAGGGCTTTGCCTTGTCCAATCAGGTTAAAATAGAAATATGATAAAACATCAAGATGACAAAGCTTCGTCTTACCATCATGACGAATTTATTAACCTAATTCCTTGGTATGTAAAAGATAAGCTGACAGCCAATGAAAGAACTGCGGTTAAGCAGCACCTGTCTGATTGTGAAAGTTGCAGGCAAGAAGTGTTGAACTGTCAAGCATTGATAGATTTTTTACCTAAACCTATTGAATCATGGCAACCCTCCGCAGCTCATTTTGCTGGGATTTTAGCCAGTTTGGACAAGCTTGAGGCGAATGGGAAACTAGAGAAATCTTCACAGATCGTTTCGAAATCTGGTTTTTTTCAGAGAATCCTGCAATTATTTGCCCAAACCCCTAGGCCAGTGCGTTGGGCTTTGATGGCGGAATCTTTAGCTTTTGCCGCTCTTGCCGCCTTTTTAGTGTTGCCTGGGCACATTTCTACCAATCAAATCGGCACATTTGAGGCTTTATCCACAGTTGAATCTCCAGCGATGATAAAAGGCAGATCTATACGGCTGATGTTCTCCGAGGACATGACAACCCGGGAATTGTCCGATTTACTGAGAAAAGCCAAGGCGCAGGTTCGGCAAGGGCCCTCCGAGGTTGGTAGTTTTACAGTTGAAGTAGCGCGTAAAGAAGAAAAGCAATCACTTTCGGTGCTACGTTCAAATCCAAAAGTACAATTAGCGCAACCAGTAGAGTAGCTTTCCATCTGCCCCCCATGATATCAACAAGACCGAGTCTTTATTTGTGTGTTGTTACATTGTTGTGCTTGCCCGGCTGCGCTGAATTATCGCCACATTTCTTTGAAGGCATAAACGAGCAGCCCAAACAGATGATAAGCCGCCAAATATTGGTGACGTTGCCTGAAAACCTCAAATCAGATTGGGCGATAATACGGGATGAGCTAGAGCAACAGAATGACATCCTGATATCCGGGGAATTCCCGTTGGCTTCCATCGGCGTGGATTGTATTGTTTACAAAGTGCCAGAGCAAGAAAGTCTGGAAAAGGCCCTTCAGCAACTACGCGCTGATAACCGCGTGGTCTTGGCTCAGGAAAACCAAGTGTTCGAAGGCATGCAAAGTAGCGATAGCAAGTCTTATGAAGCAATCAGCTATGCACCCAAACTTATCCATGCAGATGCCGCGCAAAGGATTGCTACTGGCAAAGGGGTTCGTATAGCGGTGGTGGACACGGGCGCGGAAAAGGGTCATCCTGATTTCAAAGATCAGCTTCTGGACACTGACAATTTTGTTGATGGTAGCAATTATGCTTTTACGCATGATCGTCATGGTACGGCTGTAACCGGTGTAATCGTCGCAAAGGCTAACGATGGGAAAGGTATTTATGGTATAGCACCCAATGCCGAAGTCAGTGTTTTAAAAGCTTGTTGGTATCCAGAAACCTCAAATGCCAAGGCACAATGCAGCAGTTGGTCGCTGGCGAAAGCGCTAGATGCTGCAATCAAAAAAAGGGCACGCATCATCAATCTGAGTCTGGCTGGGCCACAAGACGAATTATTGAGCAAACTACTGGAAACCGCCCACAAACGCGGCATTAGCGTTGTCGCTGCAACCCTCGAAAAACAACAGCAGCCTGGATTCCCTGCAAACCTTTCGTTCTCGATTCCAGTGATCTCAACTGGACCGGACGGAAAAATATCGCAACCCGCTTGGTTACCGCATTTTCCGGGAACTGTGGTGGCTCCCGGCGTAGAAATATTGACGACCGTACCAAACGATGGCTACGATTTTGTATCCGGCAGTTCCCTGGCGGCCGCCCATGTTAGCGGTATTATTGCCTTATTACTTGAAGCAAAGCCTAGCCTCTTACCTGATCAGGTAAAAGGATTACTCCTGCGTAATGGCAAAGAGAAATCGGCTACGCCTCTACTACATGCTCTTGATGCTTGGGCAATTTTACAGGCTCTCGATAACGGAAATTAACGCCTCTCATTAACCAACCGTTAATGATCCGATATTGGGGTTCTACACCCTAACCGCCGAAATTTCCGAATGAAATGTAGTTATTTATAACCTATTGATAAATAAAGTTAATTAGTTGAAAGAAAATTAATGATCGTTAAAAGGTTATCATTTTGATAAACATACACATCGAATAAGACACGATCAAGTTGTATATTTTTATGGCGAAAAAGGGTTGTGTAAAACAGCACCTTGATTTTTCCTTGCTTGTTGGCCTAATGACTGACCCCCTTAATCAAGACCTCTAAAGCCGTCTGTCTCTGGCTAACATCCTGTTGTCGTATCGCCATGGCCAAGGCTTTACGGGTGCCGACAAAGACTGCTAACGTCTTTGCCCTCGTTAATCCCGTATAAACAAGATTGCGATAAAGCATTTTAAAGTGTTGGCTAAGGATAGGATAATAACCGCTTTAAATTCGCTGCCCTGAGACTTATGAATGGTAATCGCATAATCCAGATCGAGCTCCATAATATCTTCTTTCTTATAGTAGTGCACTGCTCTGTGATCCGGATAAAAAGTCACCGTAGCCGTCAGTTCCTCATTATCTATCGTCACTATTTTGCCAATATCGCCATTAAAGACATTCAGATCGTAATTATTACGACGATGAATCACCCGATCCCCGTCTCTAAATATCCGTTCCCCCACTTTCAATTGACACTTGTTTTCAGTGGGCGGGTTGGCTATTGCTTGAATCACCTGATTGAGATTAGCCGAATGTTGTGGCGACTGAAAGAGTTGAACACGCAGTACCGACCATCCCGTCGCGGGGTTGTGATAAGTCACCCTGCTGACAATACCAGTCAAAACTTCGGTAATGGAGTTCATTGACGGCCGGTCAAAGCTGTTTGCTCATAAAAAAGGGATATCCGGTAACAGTGAGGCAAACTTTGACACATCGGTGTGATGGGGTCTGGATGAACTGACATCAGGCATCCCTTTAAGATAAATAACGTCTGGTTTGTGATTCATATAGGCCTGGAAAATATACTCATTCCAATAATTATCTGACAAGCCCTGTTTCATCAGATTTTCCAGGGAGTTTGCCGTTGTCTTGGTTTTCTTATCGCTAATGGTGCGGTTAAGATACGCTTCCCAGCTATTCTTGTCGGGGCTAAGCAATACATAGGGTGTAGTGAAGATAACACTGTAATCAAATGGCGCTAAGACAGGCGGCAGAATTCTTACAAACCACAGTTCACCTTGATGAATTCCCCGGTAACCTGCTGGGCAGATACAGTGAATGACAGCATTGCCTGTTAACTCCCTTAATAGAATTTTGTCACCTTGACGTCCCATAAATTCATATATGCCCATTCGAGAGTCTTGCATCGTCTGCATGACTTCTAACATATCTTTGTGTAAACCCAACTGATTTGCCAGATCGATGATAATTGTCGTGAAAGTTTCTTTATGGAGTCCGGCAGTAATATCAAACAATAGCCAGCAATTAAAATAACTTTTCGTGAGGGGACTCATCGGAGGACCGCTTGGAACATAGGCATCATCAGCCGCTTCAACGGTATTAAAGAAACGACTCAAGGCCGGTTCAGGAATGGCTTGTAAGGCTTCTACCAGTATCGATAGTAAGTTTTGGGTATGGATATAAACAGCATGTAAAGGATCATGTCCGGTTTTAATAGCTGTTTCTGTGGTTATTATTTGATTGAACAGGTCTTCTGTTGCTTTTTTCTGCTGTCGATAGGCATTGAGGTCAATAACTTTTCTGGCATTGTGCTTGTTTATTTGTTTTAACACTTTAGTGGCTATTTTTCTCATGTCTTACTTTAGTTATTACTTGAATGATGATAAATCTAAAATGGCTTAAAATGTTCCAGTGTCCACTTTCTGAAGTTGATTTTTTAACTTGTACAATTTATATTCAGCTTACCGATATCAAGTTTGATATGTCTTCTCTCGTCGGCGCATCCATTGCTCACGTTAGTTCAATACCATACCTAATACCTAATTGACAGTGTGGACGGCCCTTTGATCTAAATTTTAGACCGATTATAAGCTCAGGCTAAAAACTGGAGTGGCGAAAGCAGGAAGCACCAGCCGTCCGGAAAATTGATTCTCAACGAATTCTGGCCAATTTCTTCGTTCGTAAGGTTTGGTAGGCACGTACGTCTGGTGAAAGCGGGTGTGTATTTAGTAAACGGAGATTGGTTATTGACACCACAACAGCGACTTCTTCTTGATCTATAACCCTTAGGGCACAACAAATACCGCCTTCATCACCCATATACATCACATCCTTAATTTCTATACCTGTATTGGATGAAATGTTTATTGAGTTGGTACGCAGATTACGTATAAGCGCGTCCGTTGCCTTAGCCGGAATGGGCAGATGCGATTTCAATTTCTGCATTAACGTTGTTACTTGCTTAGGATTATCAATCATATGGCCTCTAATTCGTTACCCTACATAAAATGTCCATTAGCTGCCGATAGGGACATTCTGCTTTCGACAAAGTCGACGTTCAAATATTTATATTCGAAAAAATATCGTAAAGCTAACCGGTAGCTACATAATAAGCTAAAAATAATACCGCAATATAACTATCATTCTCTGTTTGGATTTCAGGATCACGTTTTGGCAGAGTAGTTTGTTAAAAAACATCACCATGAACTGTTGATTATGGAATCAAATAAATAAAGAAGTACTGCAGATCACTATGGCAATCAACAGCCCTTGCAATAAGACATTGACTTGGCAAATGTGCAGCCTGATAGGCCGTGATTTTACAGGAATTTGGAACCGGTAAAAAATCATAGCTGTTTTAGACCCTTTGAAGGGCCATACTTAGCCGGTTCAACCTGCACGTTGTTGACTGTTTATAAGCCAATAAACTCATGTCAATAACACAACACTCCTGGTACATTCCCATAATATGACACGGATTTGCAAGGCTTGAAAAATCATCGAAAGCATCGTATCCTTTCCATCTTTTGCGAAGCTGGGGATACCCGAAGGAAAGAACACGATGCTAGCAACTACTTACAAGATTTTGGGAACGTGCATAAAATAACTTATGCAACTTCTGAAATTGTCGCTTCAGGAATGGCAGTATAATTCCATTGCCCCAGATGCTTATCAAATACAATTCGCATGGATTCTTTAAACCCCTCCACAACTTT